>CAVJHI010000009.1:0-55597 GCA_963649415.1 bacterium | reverse complement strand
GACCCGTTCGGGGCTCGAACCCGAGACCCCCACATTAAAAGTGTGATGCTCTACCAACTGAGCTAACGAGTCATCCCGTTTTGTTTTTGGGACTGCAAAGGTATCCTTTTACTTGGAAATATCCAAACTTTCGGAGAATTATTTTAACTTTTTCCCGCAAATTTTCTCGATTGCCTCGAAACTGCCCAGGTCGCTCCACATCCAGCGCCCGGGAATCACATAGACGTCGGGCGATTTTTCCATCACGGCATAGTCTATCGAAATCTTCTCGCAGCTTGGGAAGAGCCTTGCGAGCTCGGAGCTCTCGTCTGCAGTGTAGAGGGCGGGGGAGAGGCTGTCCATCACCGAGGAGATCTGAGGGGCGAATCTGCGCAGCTCCTCCTCGAATGTCCGGGCACTGCAGATGAATATGCCTGCGTTCCAGAAATATCCGCCGTCGGCGAGGTACTTCCGGGCTGTCTCCAGCGAAGGTTTCTCTTTGAACTCCAGTACCTTGACTACTTCGTCTTCCTTTGCGTGCGGGGCGTGGATATAGCCATAGCCTGTGTGCGGGGAGTCAGGCTCTATGCCCACGCAGACCACGGCAAGCCGCTGCGCCGCGAAGTCCAGCGCTGTGCCTACGGTACGCGCGAATGCCTTGTGGTCAGGTACATAGGCGTCCGACGGGGTGACCACCACCTGCGCGTCCGGGTATTTCTTCAGGATTTTGCGGCAGGCATAGGCTATGCACGGGGCGGTGTTGCGCGGCTCCGGCTCGGCAAGTATCTGCTCGTCCGGGATTTCCGGCAGCTGTTCGTGGATGAAGTGGATATAATTGGCCGAAGTGACTACCCAGAAATGCGCATCCGGGTTGACTTCGAGGTATCTCTGATATGTGAGCTGGATGAGAGTTCTGCCGACTCCGAGCAGGTCGAGGAACTGCTTGGGCTTCTCCGGCGTGCTGACAGGGTAGAGCCTGCTGCCCACGCCCCCGGCCATAATCACTATGTGGATGTCTTGCATAAGACGCAAATATGGTTAAAATGCTTTAGAATTCCTATCTTTGTGATTCGAAAACGCTCCCCGGACTATCCGGGGACACAATATTTTAATAATGCAGGGAGTTTGGACGATACTTCTTCTTATAGTATCCAACATTTTCATGACCTTCGCCTGGTACGGCCACCTCAAGCTTCAGGAGATGAAGATTTCCGACGGCTGGCCGCTGATACTAGTGATACTCTTCTCCTGGGGGCTCGCTTTCTTCGAGTACTGCGCCCAGGTGCCGGCCAACCGCATCGGCTCCAGCATCAACGGAGGCCCGTTCAGCCTCGTGCAGCTCAAGGTAATACAGGAGGTCGTCTCGCTGACGGTATTCACGATCATCGTGAGCTTTCTCTTCAAGGGACAGCCGCTGCAGTGGAACCACTTCGCGGCCTTCGGCTGCCTCGTGCTTGCGGTCTTCTTCGTGTTCCTCAAGTAGTTACGCCCTCATAAGAGACGCGCTGCAGAGAGTCTGCCCTCCCGCCTGGGCTATAAACAGGTATTCGCTTGGATTTTCTTTCTTCAGGCCGAGAGTCATCCTCTCTCCGCAGCGCACCTCGTGACGGTAGTTCAGGTCGAGCCTGACCGGCGACGGCTGATCCAGAATGTCTTCCGGCAGCATATCGTAGAGAAGTTCTACATAGCGGGTATTGTTGAGATGTCCGTTGAAGTCGCAGTCGCTGTAGCAGACCTTGCGGTCGTCCCTGACCTCGGGCGCGAAGTCCCTGATGCGCTTGGGGCTCCTGCAGGGGATGCTGTTGTCTCCGGCGAGCTCGTCTAGCTCTGCCATGACAGGTCTGCGGCTGGAGATGTCGATGATGCACCATTCGGTAGTCCCGCGGCCCAGCTCCCTGTCGTCCGCATCGCTGATGCGGATGCAGCGGTTGTAGGTGAGCCCGTTACTCGGCCCCGGCCATACGCTGACGAAGAGCGGCGCATAGAGGCCCGGGCGCGCGTCAATCTCGAACGCAGAGCGCAGCAGCACCCAGGTGCGGTTGCTCTGCGCCATCACATCCACTCCGTAACCTTCCTTGCGGATGTTTTGGCCGATTGCATTGATGATGTGCCCGCAGAGTGACGGCACCGTGATGCGGCCCTGGAAATCTATGTCCTCGGGTACCACTGAATATTCGTATCTGTTCATATTGCGTATCATTTTCCGTTTTTTACGATGGCAAAGGTAGCCTGCAGTGCCTATGGGACAAAGAAAGTGTGCTCGGAAAGCACTTAAAGGTGACGAAAGCCTTGTTTTGCGGAAAATTTCCGCTATTTTTGGGACGAAAAAACTGACATCGGACTTCTGTCCCCTCGTCACCAGGGATAAAATTATGAGCTCTGTTGCAAAATTACCCAAGTCCTACGCGGCACATCTCGTCTATGTCGTGCTGATGCCTGCGTTCTTCATCTCGTTCTGTTTTCTCTACAATCCTTTCGATGTGGAGGCATTCTATACGGTGGGTGGCAAAAGCTTCGCCTTCCATCTGCTGATGCTCACCTGCATCATGCTTGGAGTCTATGCCCTTACCCGCCTGATCTTCGTTGCTCTTTATAAATACATCCCATTCAAGTGGTGGGAATATGGTCTCTGGTGCGTCGGGGAGGTGCTGGTCTGCGCTTTCTTCATGGCTCTCTACACCGCTCTCTTCTACGGGCGGGAGATGCCGTATTTTCTCGCTCTCTCGCACTGTCTCAAATTTTCCTACCTTATATTGATATATCCCTATGGGCTCCTGACGCTGATCCGCCTTGCTATCAATGCCGTCGAAGAGGGCAGCCGCGCCCCGCAGGACGAGGCCCTAGTGAAGCTTTACGACGAGCACAAGCGGCTTAAGCTCACCATCGACCCGTCAGCGATACTCTACATCAGCGCCGAGGCCAATTATGTCAAGGTGCATTATATGGAGAACGGGCGGCCGAAGGATTTTATGCTTCGAAACTCGATGCGCAGCCTGGATGAGAGCGCCGCCAAGCACGGCCTGGTGCGCTGCCACCGCTCCTACTATGTCAATCCGCGGCATATCAAGGTGCTCCGCAAGGGAAAGGAGGGGATGATAGTAGCCGAGCTCCTGCAGGAGGGCCTACCGCCCATTCCGGTCAGCAAGCAGTATTACGACGCACTCTCCGATTTACTTTAAAAAATTTTTGTGTCTATTTTTTGAAGCCGGTACACCGATAACGCTTGAATAACACTGTAATATTATGGCAGACGAAAAGATAATCTTCTCAATGAACGGTGTGGGCAAGGTCCTCCCGCACAACAACAAGGTAATCCTCAAGGACATATACCTGTCGTTCTTCTATGGTGCCAAGATCGGCATCATAGGTCTCAACGGCTCGGGTAAATCGACTCTGCTCAAGATCATAGCCGGAGTGGAGAAATCCTACCGCGGCGAGGTGGTCTGGGCACCGGGCTACTCCGTGGGCTATCTTGAGCAGGAACCGCAGATGGACCCGGACAAGACGGTCATCGAAGTGGTGCAGGAGGGCGTGCAGGAGGTGATGGATGTGCTTAACGAGTACAACGAGATCTCAATGAAGTTCGCCGAGCCTATGGACGACGAGCAGATGAACTCTCTTATCGAGCGTCAGGGCGAACTGTCCGAGCAGATCGAGCATCTCGGGGGCTGGGAGCTTGACTCCAAGCTCGAGAGGGCGATGGACGCGCTGAACTGCCCTCCTTCCGACGCGAAAATCTCCACCCTCTCCGGGGGAGAACGCCGCCGCGTCGCGCTCTGTCGCCTGCTCCTCCGCGAGCCGGACGTGCTGCTGCTCGACGAGCCTACCAACCACCTCGACACCGAGAGCATACAGTGGCTGGAAGCCCACCTGAGACAGTACAAGGGCACTGTCATCGCCGTCACGCACGACCGCTACTTCCTCGACAATGTGGCGGGCTGGATCCTCGAGCTCGACCGCGGAGAAGGCATCCCGTGGAAGGGCAACTACAGCTCCTGGCTGGAGCAGAAGACCAAGCGCCTGGCACTGGAGGAGAAGCAGGAGAGCCGCCGCCGCAAGACCCTCCAGCACGAGCTGGAGTGGGTGCGCATGGCGCCCAAGGCACGGCAGGCCAAGCAGAAAGCCCGTCTCGGCGCTTATGAGAAACTCGCCGCAGCCGATGCCCGGGAGAAGGAGGCCAATCTCGAAATCTACATCCCGAACGGGCCGCGTCTGGGCGACAAGGTCATCGAGTTCCGCGATGTCTCCAAAGCCTACGGCGACAAGATACTCTTCGAGCATCTGTCCTTCTCCCTGCCGCCTGCAGGTATCGTCGGGGTAATCGGACCTAATGGTGCGGGCAAGACGACTCTCTTCCGCCTGATAATGGGCATCGAGACTCCCGACAGCGGCACGATAGAGATCGGCGACACGGTCAAGATCTCCTATGTGGACCAGCAGCACAAGAGCATAGACCCGGACAAGACTGTGTATGAGACAATTGCGGGCGATTCCGAGTGGGTGAGACTTGGAGGTCGCGACATAAATGCGCGCGCCTGGGTGTCCCGCTTCAACCTCAGCGGCGCCGACCAGGAGAAACTCTGCGGAGTGCTCTCCGGCGGCGAGCGCAACCGTCTGCACCTGGCTCTGACCCTCAAGGACGAGGGCAATGTCCTGCTGCTCGACGAGCCGACCAACGATGTGGATGTCAACACTATCCGCGCGCTGGAGGACGGACTCGAGAACTTCGCGGGCTGCGCCGTGGTGATCAGCCACGACCGCTGGTTCCTCGACAGGATCGCCACTCATATCCTCGCCTACGAGGGCGACTCGCAGGTGGTATTCTTCGAGGGCAATTATGCCGAGTACGAGGAGAACCGCAAGGCCCGCCTCGGTAGCATCGAGCCTAAACGCTTCAAATACAAGAAGTTGATGGAGTAACTATTCCATATCCAACATCGATTCGCAGGCGCTGAGGATGTCCTGGAAGGTACGTTCGAAGTCACCGGTGTACCAAGGGTCTGCGACATCCCGGCTTCTGCCGGTGTAGGACATCATCAGGTGCACCTTGCCCTCCGGATCTGAGGGGATGATATTGCGCAGCAGCCGCAGGTTGCTTGAATCCATACAGATAAGCCTGTCGAAGCGGTCGTAGTCGGCGGGGACGACTTTGCGCGCTGTCTTGCCGGGGTCGAAGAGTACGCCGTGCTGGGTCAGGCAGCGCTTCGCAGGCGGGTAAATCGGGTTGCCAGTCTCCTCGTCGGAGACGGCCGCCGATTCGATATGGTACAGATCCGCCACGCCGCGCGCCTGCACGAGCGCCTTAAGTATGAACTCCGCCATCGGGCTGCGGCAGATGTTCCCGTGGCAGATGAAGAGTATTCGTCGCATAGTGATATGATTTGAAAATTGCCGGCCGCAAAATAATGCCGGCCGCTCCCGGACTGTAATGGGGGAGAGGCCGGCAAAATCATTGCCGAAGCGGCGGATTACTTGATCTCTACCGGCTTGTACTTAGGTACGAGAGCCTTCATGATGCTCCATGCCAGGATGTATGCGATACCGCAGACGCAGAACATGATGAAGTAGCCGCCCTGCTTGCCCTCGAAGCCGAGGAAGCTGAAGGCTGAGCCGAGCTCTGCAGTCTTGGTGAAGAGCATACCTGCACCCTTCTGGATGAGGAAGGAACCTACACCGCCGGCCATACCGCCGATACCGGTGATGGTGGCGATGGCGCTCTTAGGGAACATATCGCCGATGGTGCTGAAGAGGTTGGCGGACCAGGCCTGATGTCCTGCGCCCGCGAGGCCGATGAAGATGGCCGGCCACCATGCGGAGTTGACTCCCATCGGTTGTGCGAAGAGCGCGAAGAGCGGGAAGAACGCGAAGATGAGCATCGCGAGCATACGGCCCGCATACGGGTTCATGCCCTTCTTGTCCACAAAGATGCGCGGCAGGTAGCCTCCGAAAATGGAGAGCACCGTCACGATGGCGTAGAGAGTGGTGATGAGGATCACGCCCATGCCTGATGATGACTTGTAGCCGAACTGGTCTGAGAAATATGCAGGGGCCCAGAAGAGGAAGAACCACCATACGCCGTCCGTGAAGAATTTGCCGGTGATGAAAGCCCAGGTCTGCTTGAAAGTGAAGCACTTCCAGAGGGAAACCTGCTTCTCTTCCTTCTTGTCCTGCGCTGCTGCCGCAGCGGCTGCTGCATCTGCCTCGTCATCCTGGTGGATGTAGGCAAGCTCAGCCTCGTTGACGTGCTTGCTCTTCTCAGGCTTCTCGTACATAAATATCCAGAGAGCCATCCAGATGTAACCTATGGCGCCGATGATGATGAATGCCATCTCCCAGCCGCCGCCGATGCCCTTGTCCTTGAAGTACTGGGCGAGAAGCGGAATGGTCGCAGGGGCGATGAGCGCACCCACTGATGCGCCGGCGTTGAAGATTGAAGTCGCGAATGCGCGGTCTTTCTTAGGGAAGTACTCGGCCGTGGTCTTGATGGCGGCAGGGAAGTTGCCGGCCTCACCGAGGGCGAGTACGGCACGGGCCGCTATGAAGAGCCAGACACTTGTGGAGGCTATCGCGAGGGCGGCAGCGGAGCCGTTGGAGACGGCCTGCATAGCCTTGATGCTCTCGAATCCCTCGATATGGCAGGTCGCCCAACCGCAAATCGCGTGGAGGCACGCGCCCGTGGACCAGATGCCGATTGCCCAGAGGTAGCCCTTCTTGGTGCCCATCCAGTCCACGAATTTGCCTGCGAAAAGCATGCAGACGGCGTAGATGATGGAGAAGAGGGCGGTGATTGTACCGTAGTCGTTGTCTGTCCAGTGGAACTCAGGAGCGATGAAGTCCTTCCATGTCAGGGACAGTACCTGGCGGTCCATATAGTTGACGGTGGTTGCAAGGAAAAGCAGCACCACCATCCACCAGCGCCAGTTGGTCATCAGTTTCTTTTGCGTACTCATATATGGTTATCTAACTTGTTTGACAATTTCCAGTGCACCGCGGCAGAGCTCGGTAATCTTGGACCACTCGCCGGCTGCAATCACATCCTTAGGGAAGAGGTTGGAACCCATTCCCACGCAGGTCGCGCCCGCCTTGAACCAGCCTTCGAGGTTGGCTTTCTCAGGCTTCACGCCGCCCGTCACCATAATCTGGCTCCACGGCATAGGTCCCCTGAGATCCTTGACGAACGCGGGCCCGAGTACATCGCCCGGGAACACCTTGCACACGTCGCAGCCCGCTTCCTGGGCGGCGCCGACCTCGCTGACGGAGCCGCAGCCCGGGCAGTAAGGGATGAGCCTGCGGTTGCATATCGGGGCGACTGCAGGGTTGAAGAGCGGTCCGACCACGAAATTGGCACCGAGCTGAATGTAGAGCGCGGCAGTGCCCGGATCGACCACTGAACCTATACCCATAATCATCCCCGGAAGCTCCTTGCTGGCGTACTTGACGAGCTCTGCGAACACTTCCTGTGCGAAGTCGCCGCGATTGGTGAACTCGAATGCCCTAATTCCGCCCTCGTAGCAGGCGCGGAGGACATTCTTGCTGACCTCGATGTCGGCGTTGTAGAATACCGGTACGATACCGGTTTCCTTCATTGTCTGAAGGACCTGAATTTTATTGTATTTTGCCATAATTCAATGATTTAATCTTGACGGGGCAGGCCCCGCCCGGCATTATCTCGATACCCTTCCGGAAGCGTCGCCCTTCATCAGGTTCTCCACCTCGGCCACGGTCACCTGGTTGTAGTCGCCGAAGATGGTGTGCTTCAGGCAGGATGCAGCCACGGCGAAGTTGAGCGCCTTCTGGTCGTCGCCAGTGTAGGTAAGCAGGCCGTAGATGAGGCCGCCCATGAATGAGTCGCCGCCGCCGACCCTGTCCACGATGTGGGTGATGTCGTAGCGAGGTGACTGGTAGAGGGTCTTGCCGTCCCAGAGCACTCCGCCCCAGGTATTGTGGTTGGCGTTGATGGAGCCGCGCAGGGTGATGATGACCTTCTTCGCGCGCGGGAACCTCTTCATAAGCTGCTCGCCGACGCTCTGGAACCTCTTCTGGTCGATGGCGCCGCCGGTGGCCGTGACATCGAATCCCTCAGGCTTGATGCCGAATACCTTGTCGGCGTCCTCCTCGTTGCCGAGGATGACATCGCTCCCCTCCACGAGGGCAGGCATAACTTCGGAGGCCTTCTTGCCGTATTTCCAAAGGTTCTTGCGGTAGTTGAGGTCGCAGGAGACGGTGATGCCCATCGCGTTGGCGGCCTTGATGGCCTCGAGGCAGACATCGGCGGCGCCCTGGCTCAGGGCTGGGGTGATGCCGGTCCAGTGGAACCAGTCGGCTCCCTTGAGCACCTCGGCCCAGTCGATGTCGCCTGGCTTGATGGTGGCGATGGATGAGCCCGCGCGGTCATAGACCACCTTGCTCGGACGCGCAACTGCGCCGGTCTCAAGGTAATAGATGCCGAGGCGGTCGCCGCCGTAAACGATGCTTGAGGTGTCGATACCGTAGGAACGGAGATCCTTGACGCAGGCCTTGGCAATATCGTTGTCAGGAAGCCTCGTGACGAACTTGGCGTCCATCCCGTAGTTGGCAAGTGAAACGGCCACATTGGCCTCTCCGCCACCGAAAGTGGCGTCGTACTGCTTTGCCTGGCCGAATCTCAGGTATCCAGGCGTTGACAGACGGAGCATTATCTCTCCGAAAGTTATAATCTTGGGCATAAGGATTAAAGGTTATTTGTTACAAAATGCGAAGTTAGTAAAAATCCCGGACATCCCAAACAAACCGTTATTTCCAAATAGTCCCGGCAAATCAAACCCTCCCGTGATACTTGGAAATCCCGAAATTAGTCCGTAAATTTGTCAAAATGGCCGTTAAAACGGGTGTCGTATGGCAGCGCCCGCGCGGTCGGATTTAGTAACCAATAGTTTAACCAAATCACTTTCTCATGATGAAGTCTCATCTCAGAAGTGCCTTACTGTCAACACTTTTCATCTTCTTGATGGGAAGCGTGGCGTATGCGCAGCAGAAGGTGTCCGGAACGGTTAAAGATGTCAACGGCGAGCCTATTATCGGCGCCACGGTAGCTGTCAAGGGCACTACCAACGGCACGATGAGCGACGTCGACGGCAACTGGAGCCTTTCCGTACCCGCAAAATCCACTCTCGTAGCTTCGTGTATCGGTTATGCAGAGGTTGAGAAGCCTCTCGCCGCCGGTCAGAAGACCATCGACTTCGTGCTCGAAGAAGACTCGATGTTCATTGAAGACGCCGTTGTCATCGGTTATGGCGGAATAATGTCCCGCCGCGACCTTACCGGCTCCGTGGGCTCCGTGTCCGGCACAAAGCTGGCCTCAGTGCCTGTGACCTCAGCGGCCGTCGCCCTCCAGGGCAAGGTTGCCGGCGTGCAGGTGACCACGGTGGACGGTGCTCCTGGCGCGGATATCAACATCCGTGTCCGCGGCGGTACCTCCGTGACCCAGAGCAACGACCCTCTCTACATCGTGGACGGTTTCCAGACTGACAACATCAACGATATCCCTCCTACCGACATCGCCTCCATCGACATCCTCAAGGACGCGTCCCTGACCGCGATCTACGGTGCGCGAGGCGGTAACGGCGTTGTCATCGTGACCACCAAGGCGGCCCTCGCCGGCAAGGTGCAGGTAAGCGTCAACGCCCAGATGTCAGTCAGCAAGCTCTCCAAGAAGCTCGACCTGATGGATACCTACAACTTCGTGCGCTACCAGTACGACTGGGCGGCTGCGAGCAGCGGCAGAAGCTCCGAGGCCAAGTACTTCAGGGCCAACTTCGGCAATCCTCAGGATCTCGATATCTATAAGCGCGCACCTACCCACGACTGGCAGGACGAGGTGCTAGGCGAGACCCCTCTCAACTACTCCACCAATGTCACGGTCGGAGGCGGTACCGAGAAGATCCGCTTCAACATCTCCCTCACCCAGTCTGAGGACAAGGGTATCATCCTCGGCTCGGGCGTGCGCCGCACCAACCTCAATACCAAGTTCAGCGCCACCCTCAACGACAAGCTGACCATCAACTTCAACCCTAAGTTCTCGTTCCGCCGCGACACCGGTGCGGGCGCGGGCAGCCTCGGTACCGGCGGTCTCATCGACGTGCTCCGCTACCGTCCAACCAACGGTCTGCACGAGTTCGCATTCTGGGACCCTGCAACCGTCGATCCGGATGACGAGAAGGTATTCGAATATACCAACCCTAAGAACGATATTACCGAGAATACCCGCAAGAAGCATAGCTACTCCATTACCAATCAGGTAAATGTGGAGTGGAAGCCTTTCAAGGGATTCATGTTCCGCTCCGAGGGCTCCATCGGACTCAGCTTCTCCGACGACAACCGATTCTACGGCGCCATGACCTCCACCGGTCAGGCCAACAACAAGCTCCCTGTGGCCACAATCTCCAGAAGCCAGAACGAGAAGTTCATCTGGACCAACACCGCCACCTACGGCTTCGACCTCTATGACCTGCACAACTTCTCCTTCCTGCTCGGCCAGGAAATCCAGAGCTCGCAGAGCAAGAGCAGCTATATGGCCAACCGCTACTTCCCGCGCGCAGTCAACGCCGAGAAGGCCATCAACAACATGAACCTCGGTACGCCTTACCAGGCGACCACCTCGCTCAGCACCGCTGACCGCACGGCTTCGTTCTTCGGCCAGGCCAACTACAACTACGACCACAAGTACCTCCTCTCCCTCACGATGCGAGCCGACGGTTCCACCAAGTTCGCTCCGGGTGAGCAGTGGGGCTACTTCCCTTCAGTATCAGGCGCCTGGGTGGCTTCTGAGGAGGACTTCCTCAAGTTCAACCCGGTAATAAGCAATCTCAAGGTCCGCGCAGCCATCGGTAAGGTCGGCAACAACCGCATCGACAACGATATGTGGCGCTTCCTCTACACCATAGCCTCCAACGGCGGCCCTGGCTTCGGCGAAGCTACCGAGCTCGGAGAGCAATATTATTATATGGGAGACGGCAAGACCTACCCTAACACCAAGATCAAGTGGGAGACCACGCTCACCCGCAACGTGGCCTTCGACCTCGGCTTCTTCAAAAACAGGCTCACCATTACCCCTGAGTTCTACTGGAACACCACCAGCGACCTCCTCTACACCTCCGACGTGCCTACTGTATCCGGATACACCCGTCAGATCCGCAACATCGGTCAGGTGACCTCCCGCGGTATCGAGCTCACCGTCAACGGCGACATCCTCCGCGGGCGTGACTATGTGCTCAGCGGCAACCTCTCTCTCGGCTTCAACAAGCGCATCATTGACAAGCTCAACGATACCGACGATGTAATCTGGGACCAGAATGACCGCTGGAAGTCAAGCTACAACGACTACTGCATCAAGGTCGGCGACGAGGTGGGCCTCATCTACGGCTTCATCTATGACGGGCTCTACGGCTTCGACGAGTTCGACTTCGACCTCGCGCAGAACCTCCTCGCCATCCCTAAGGAGGGTACGATAATCAACAAGGTGTCCGGGAGCAGCAACTCCGGCGACCCGACCCTGCCGGGAAAGATTAAATTCAAGGACATCTCCGGCCCGGACGGCGAGCCGGACGGCGTGATCGACGAATACGACCGCACCGTTATCGGTAACACCAACCCGAAGTTCCAAGGCGGTTTCGGATTCTCCGGACAGTGGAAGAATTTCGACTTCTCCGTCAACTTCAACTTCATGTGCGACTTCGACATCAACAATGCTACCGCATACCAGCTCTCTAGCTCCGAAGGCAACAACAAGAAGTTCTACAATGTGCTTGACAGGTTCTCCGAGAACCGCTGGCACTACTACAACCCTGAGACCGGTGACAACTACTACAAGAACTACTGGATTGACAATTCGCTCGAGATCTACAAGGCCGCCAACGAAGGCGTGACCAACTGGAACCCGGCTGATGTCACCAACAAGGTCACCCACTCCTACTTCATCGAGGACGGCTCGTTCCTCCGCTGCCAGGACATAACGGTGGGCTACACCCTGCCGCAGAAGATAGTCCAGAAAGCCGGACTTTCCAGGCTCCGTGTCTATGTCAGTACGACCAACCTCTTCATTCTCACCAACTACTCCGGCTACGACCCTGAAGTCGATATCCAGACGGGCCTTACCTGCGGTATGGACTACAACCGTTATCCGCGCAACCGCAGCTTCGTATTCGGCGTGAACCTCACATTCTAATTCTAAATGGACAGAGATATGAAATCAAGATATATCATCATTGCAGGCCTTGCGCTTGCTGCATTCACGTCCTGCAACCAGTTCCTGACCGTGGATGCCCCGTCCAAATACGACAACTCCTACGTCTTCAGCGACGAGACCGAGATCAACCGCGCCCTCAACGGAGTCTATGCTCAGATGCTCAACTCCAACACCTACGGGCAGGCTTATCTCACCACTTTCTGCCTCAATAGCGATGTGGATATGGCGATGTTTACCAGCGACGTGAGTACCAACGACTCCTATCGCCGCTTCGACTGCACCTCGCAGGGCAGCGCGATAGCCAACACCTGGAATGCGGCCTACAAGGGCGTGGAATATGCCAACAACTTCATCTATCAGCTTGAGAACTGCGAGCTCTTCAAGGAGGGCGCCGACGAGGAGCTCTACCAGATGCTTGGCGAGGCCAAGGTGATGAGGGCCATGTTCTACCACGACCTCATCTGCCTCTTCGGCGATATCCCGTTCTCGATGAGCCCTATGGCCGGCTCCAACGACAACCAGTCCTTGCTTCTCCCGGTCACCGACCGTCAGAAGGCCTACGACGCGCTGATTGCCGACCTCAAGGAGATTGCTCCCAAGATGCAGTTCGCCTCTGCGCTCAGCGGCGGTATCGAGCGTCCGTCCAAGGAGTTCTGCTGGGCGATGATAGCCCGTATGGCTCTGAGCTGCGGCGGATATTCCCTCCGTCCGGACAGCGGCAACTCCAGCAGCTACGGCACGATGAAGCGCCCTGACAACTACCTCGACTACTACAAGACGGTCCGCGACTACTGCGACTCCGTGATCGTATCCGGCACGCACAGTCTCAACCTGCCTTTCTACAAGGTGTTCGTCAACGAGTGCAATTATGTAGTGGTCAACAACGATGACCCTATCTTCGAGATTCCGTTCGCCCAGAACGCCTCCGGCAACATCGGCTACATCCAGGGCCCTGCAGGCGGTCTCTACGAGGGCAACTCCAGCGGCAAGAACATCTGGGGTGGCACCAGCGGCAACGCCCGACTGAGCGCTCTCTACCGCTTCATGTTCGATGAGGACGATCTTAGACGCAACTTCGTCAACGGTCTGTGGTACTACCAGTACGACGGCACCCCTGTCCTGCTCAACGACCGCACCGTCTATAACAACAAATGGTCAAAGTTCTGGTCGACCACTTCCCTCGGTACCAACAGTCAGGGCAATACCGGTATCAACTATCCTTATATGCGCTATGCCGACGTGCTCCTGATGTATGCCGAAGCGGTCAACGAGATTGACGGCGGAGTGGGCGGAGCAGACGGCGCCAAGGCCATCGACGCCCTCCGTCAGGTGCGCAGCCGCGCATTCGAGGATGACGCCAAGGTCGAGGCATATCTCGGCGAAGTCAGTGCCAGCAAGGAGAGTTTCCTCAAGGCCGTGCTCGACGAGCGAAAATTCGAGTTCGCCGGCGAGAACATGCGCTGGAAGGACCTTGTCCGCAATAATATGTACGCCGAGGAGCTCTACTGGTCATTCCTCCGCTACTACGGAGTGGCTGAAAACAGCAGCGGCTCTTCCGACTATCTCGAGGCTGTCGCCATCCACGACGGCAAGGCGGAGAACTTCTGGGAGTCCATACCTTACGATATCTATTATATGGATGAGCAGGCCAACCCTGGCGATGTGACCGTATATCCTAATACGACCCTCGACATCGTGACATTCTACGACAACTGCCTCTACAAAGGCTGCCTCTACCCGGGTGGCGACTGGAAGCAGGCTTCGCTCTTCGGATGGTACAACGACACCGACGGCTGCCCTGAGGACAGGATGCTCTACTCTTTCTACGGATACATACGCGCCGACCAGAGCGGAGTCATCAAAGTCGTCCGCGACGGTGTGCTCGAGGACCCTAAGGTTGACAACCTGCCTCCTGTACGCTACATAATCCCTTATCCTCGCACCGCAATCCAGCGCAGCGCAGGAGTTTACAAGAATTCTTACGGTTATAACTGATAAATCTCTGCAAATATGAAATACACTAGAATATTCATAGCTCTGGCCACCGTCGCAGCCCTGTGCTCCTGCACCAAGGAGATTAAGGGGGTCTATGACGATGCCCCGGAACGCGAGTTTATGACGATGTTCCGTACGGAGGTCAACACTGCCAAGTCCACCGACCCTTACGCCTGTACGGTGGAGAACCTCAACGACGTGCACCTCTACTGGTACGGGGTCGAGGGCTGCGCCGGCTATGAGGTCAAGATGGCCCTTCAGCCGAATGTCGCCTCCGGTCTCGCCTCCGACTGGGAGAACCCTGTCAACATCATCTGGGACTCCATCGTGAAGCCTGACTGCCTGGATCTCGTGATCAAGCACCTCAACTACAGCACCAGCTACCGCTTCGCCATCCGCACTCTCTCGAAGAAGGGTCCGGAGTACCATTCCAAGTGGTATGGCTACGGCAACGGACGCCAGTGGGCGGAGTACTGCGGTATGGACACCGAGGTCAGGTACAACACCCCTGACGTGGTCGTCATCGGCGACATCACCAAGACCTCATTCCGTCTCAACCTCGACCTCTATTATCCTACCTCCGGCGATCCGGGAGACTATAAGGAGCACTTCAAGGTGGACGAGAACCAGAACTTCGTAGTCCACAGCATCTCCGTGACGGCATCGCCTACCAACCCCGACGCCGCCGTGCCGGACAAGTGGAAATACTACAAGCTCACCGAAGAAGATATAGCCAGAGGTTATGTCGATATCGACGGCTTGATGCAGAACAGCGTCTATGTGGTCAATGCTAAGAACGAGGATATTCCAATCGAAGTGGATGCCATCTACAACACCTGTACCGTCCGTACCGACGGTGACCCTGGCGAGCCTATTTTCCTCGAGCACGAGGTATGGCAGCAGGACACCATCCCGGGAGCGGTCGAATATGAAGCGATGTGCCTCGACAGCATTCTCATCAAGTACACCAACAACGCTGAACTGGCCGAGGGCACAATCTTCGAACTCGAAGGCGGCAAGGCCTACTATTTCAAGAACAATCCAACCCTCTGCAAGGGCTTCACGATGCGCACCCGTGAGTCCGACCTCGCCAAGGGACTCCGTGCAAAGGTTTACCTCGGCGGACTCTCCGCAGGGACCGACGGCAAGGGCTCGCCGTGCAACTTTATGTTCGGACGCCAGCCGCAGCAGGGCGAGAGCGATGCGCCTATCAATGTCAAGAAACTCGTCTTCGAGAGCATAGATTTCGACTGCCCTATGGCGCAGCGCTTCGGAAGTGCCGCCGGAGGTACCGGCAACTATTTCGCCAATATGTACTCCAACGGTATGGCGGTGACATTCTCCGCGCTCGAGATTAAGGATTGCACATTCCAGAGGATGGTCCGCGGATTCATCCGCGTGCAGGGCTCAAAGAGGAAAGTCTTCGACAAGATACTCATCGAGAACTGCCTCTTCTACAACTGCGGCGGCTACGACAACAACGGCCGCGGCTACGCCTGGTTCGCAGGTGACGGCAAGGACCCTAAATCCAACATCTACCGCAACCTTGTCGTGCGTGGCAACACTTTCTACGATTCACCGCGTACCTGTATGTTCTCCGACAACAATAAGCAACTCAACTGGCCTGCAAGCGTGCAGTACAACATTACCCTCGAGAACAATACCTTTGTCAACTTCAGCACCCGCTCCAGCCAACGCAAGATTTTCGATATGAGGTACCTGCCTGGAGGAAGCAAGATTACAGTTCGCAAGAACCTCTTCATCCAGACTGCTCAGGAGGACGATACCCGCAAACTCTACTTCGAGGGAATGGATATCCGTCAGGCGGCTGGTATGAATTCTGCCGCCGGTATCACTTTCGACATTGAGGACAACTACTCTTCCAGCTCCGAAGCTGCCAAGCAGGTGGATGACAAGATTTTCACCGCGTCTGCGTTCAGCGCAAAGAAGAACAGTGCAGGCGCATTCTTTACCAAGGACCCGACCTGCGTGCTCAAGGGAGCCGATGCTCTCATCGTGAGGGTAGGCGAGAACCCTATCTCCCCGACCGAGCTGATGAAGAATCCTAATCCTCCTCACAAGGCCAACGACGATGCGAGCAACCCTGACATGCACGAAGTGGACAACCTTGACGGTCTTTATTACAACAATACCGACCAGGTCCGCAACCACGAAATCTACACCAAGGGTATAGGTGACCCGAGGTGGAGAGAGTTCAGATAGGCCGCAGACTGCACTTACTATCATCGGAGACAGCGTTACACTGTCTCCGATTTTTTATTATATTTGTCCCACTAATGACCAACATATTTTAAGTTTAACCAATATTACAGTAATCCTTATGATGAATTCTCATCTCAGATGTGCTTTACTGTCAATGCTTTCCCTCATTATGGCGGGAAGCGTTGCATTTGCACAGCAGAAAGTCTCAGGTACTGTCAGGGACGCCAAGGGCGAAGCCGTAATCGGCGCCGGTGTTGTCGTGGAAGGCACTCAGACCGGCACGATGACCGACATAGACGGAAACTGGACTCTTTCAGTCCCTGCGAATTCCACTCTGGTGGCCTCCTGCGTCGGCTATACCGATGCCACGGCCACAGTGAAGGCGGGACAGACAGTTTACAATTTCGTACTCGAAGAGAGCGCTCTCTTCCTCGACGATGTGGTCGTAATCGGTTATCAGACCGTCAAGAGGCGTGACCTCACCGGCTCAGTATCTTCTGTGACCGGCAAGGATATCACCAAGGTCCCTGTGGCCACCGTGGCTCAGGCCCTTCAGGGCAAGCTCGCCGGTGTGAACGTCATGTCCCAGGACGGACGTCCGGGCGGCAGCTCCACCATCCGCGTGCGCGGCGGCGGCTCCATCAGCCAGTCCAATGACCCTCTCTACATCGTTGACGGTGTGCAGGTCAGCAGCATCGATGACATCCCTGCCGAGAACATCGAGTCCATCGACGTGCTCAAGGACGCCGCTTCCACCGCCATCTACGGTGCCCGCGGCGCCAACGGTGTTATCCTCATCACCACCAAGGGCGGCTCAGAGGGCAAGGCTACCGTACGCTACGGCATGTACTACCAGTACAAGGCCAACCCTAAGACCCTCCCTGTGATGGACGGCTATGACTATGTCCTTTGGAACTGGGCATACGCTACCGCTTACGGCTCATCCTACGGCGACGGCGTGGCAAAGTACTTCGGACTTGGCCCTGAGTACGGCAACAACCTCGAGAAGTACCGCGGCGTCAGCTCCCACAACTACATCAACGACGTGATGAAGGGCGCCAACACCTGGAACCACGACCTCTCAGTCAGCGGTGGTACCGCAGACACCAAGTACTTCGTATCCGTCAACTACCTCAATGACGACGGTATCCGCATGAAGACCGGCTTCGAGAGATTCGGCGCCAACGCCAAGCTCTCCCAGAAGATCACCAAGACCCTCCAGTTCGATATGGATCTCCGCTACAGTGAGATGACCATCACCGGTACGAGGTTCGACGCTTCCACCTCAGCCTACTCTTACCGTCCGATTGACAACCCTCTCGGCGACGGCGAGGCCACCCATTTCGGCAACGGCTCAAGCAGCGTGGAGGATATGTACAATCCGGTTGAGGTCCTCAACAACTTCGACAACTTCAACAACCGCAGCCGTCTGCGCGCCAATGTCGGCCTGACCTGGAACCCTGTCAAGGGCCTCGTGGCCAAGTCAGAACTCGGCGTCAACCGCGGCTGGAGCGAGGTGAAGTACTGGGACAACGGTCACCCGAGCGGAAAGGGCTACAAGCAGGCCAAGCTCACCAAGGGCGACAGCGACGGACTCCGCTGGACCACTACGGTCAGCTACGCCATCCCGTTTGCCAACGATGACCACAGCGCAACCATCCTTGCCGGTAACGAGGTGCTTTCTTCAAGCTCCACCTCCACCGTCATCACCGGTAACTACTATCCTGCAGGATTCACCATGGACCAGGCGTTCGGTATGATCGACATGACCGGCACCAACTCTTCAGGCTCCAAGGAAGACACCTTCTCCCGCACCGTGGGCGTGCCTACGCACACTCTCTCATGGTTCGGTCGTGCAAACTACTCATACAAGGGACGCTACCTCCTCTCCGCCTCGCTTCGTGCCGACGGTTCCAGCAAGTTCGGCCCTAATAACCACTGGGGTTACTTCCCTGCAGCTTCCGCTGCATGGCGTATCTCCGACGAGTCATTCATGGAGAGCACCAAGACCTGGCTCGACGACCTCAAGTTCCGTCTTTCCTACGGTGCATCAGGCTCCGACAACATCGACGCCTCCCTCTGGAAAGAGACCTGGAACACCGAGACCATCACCATCGACGGTGTCAAGCAGACCTCATTCGTCCCTGGCGACATGCTCAGCAACCCTGACCTCAAGTGGGAGACCACAGTTTCCCGCAACGCCGGCCTCGACTTCAGCTTCCTGAAGAGCCGCGTAAGAGGTAGCGTCGACCTCTACTGGAACACCACCCGCGACATCCTCATGAAGATTCCGTGCGACGCTTCATCCGGATACTCTTACCAGTTCCAGAATGTCGGCCGCACTTCCAACAAGGGTGTCGAGCTCGCTCTCACCGGAGAGATTGTCAGCACCCGCGACTTCAGCCTCTCAGCCAACATCGCATACTCTTATAATAAGAATATGATTGAGGATCTCCCTGACGGCATCAACGCAGACTCCCACACGAATTGGGGTTCATCAATGCGCAAGCCTCAGTATGACTACGTCATCCGCGAAGGCATGCCTCTCGGTATCGTATCCGGCTATGTATCACAGGGCTACTACACCATCGACGACTTCGACATCGTGGACGGCAAGTACAAGCTCAAGGACGGCATTCCTGATTTCAAGGGCTCTGTAGTGAACTATCCTGACGGCATGAAGGCTCTCGTCCCTGAGGGACAGACCGCTTTCCCTGGCGCAGCCAAGTTCAAGGACGTCAACGACAACGGCTACATCGACGACGACGATGTCGATGTAATCGGCGAGATGATCCCTAAGCACACCGGCGGTTTCAACATCTTCGGCAACTACAAGGGATTCGATTTCTCTCTCGGATTTACCTACGCGCTCGGCGGCAAGGTTTACAACGCCAACGCCATGCACTCAATGATGGGTAACAAGGACAACCAGCTCGGTGAGAACCGTCTGGCTTATGTAAATGACTGCTGGAAGGCCTACAATGTGGCTTCCGACGGCTCCATCTACCTCGTTACCGACCCTAGCGAGCTCGCGGCCCTCAACGCCAACGCCAAGTATGCTCTGCCTTACTCAGAGTACGGTATCACCTCTTCCGAGTTCATCGAGGACGGCTCATATCTGCGCCTCCACACCCTGACCCTCGGATACACCTTCCCTAAGAAGTGGATGGAGAAGATTTCTGTGCAGAATCTCCGCGTCTATGTGACCGCAGGCAACCTTTTCTGCCTCAACAGCTACTCCGGACTTGACCCTGACGTCAACACCGACCTCGATGCCGGCGGCGACGGCTTCCCGACCCCTTACTATGACTACAACTCATATCCTAAGGCAAGAAGCTTCACTTTCGGTCTTAATGTAACATTTTAATTAAGGAGACAAGGAAATGAAAAATATATTCAACATTCTTTCTGCCTGTGCAGCCGCGGCTCTCATGATGACCGCCTGCAACTCGGATGAATTCCTGAATACGAGTTCCCCTTCTACCGTTGATGCAAATTTCGTATTTTCGTACTCCGAGACCTCCGAGGCTGCTATGCGCGGTGTCTATGAGTCCTGGAGAAGCGTCTGCAACAATCAGGTGTATGCCGCGGGACTCTATTACGCCCTCGATATCGCCGGTTCGGATATCGAGCGCCATCCTGAGGCTTTCTCAAACCAGCCGGGACGTCACTGGATGGAGTGTCTTTACCAGAATGGCAAATACACCGGAGACTACGGTCTGACCTCTTATAATAAGGACAACGCGAGCGGAGCCTACAATATGCTCTTCGATGTCATCGGCAAGGCCAACGCCGTCATCGGCGCCATCGAGAGCCGCGATGATTTCCAGGAGTTGATCTCCGCTGCGGCTCCTACCGACCTCAGCCAGCTTTACGGTGAGGCAGTCTGCGCCCGCGCCGCTACCTATCGCGAGCTCATCAAATACTACGGAGACGTGCCTTTCGCCACCAAGACCGGTGTCGCAGTGGGCGGACTTGCACCTCGTGACTCCATCTACGACTGCATCATCGCCGACCTCGAGAAGGTCATCCCTGTGATGAAGCCTGTAGGAACGGTCGAGAAGAACAAGTTCTCCAAGACCTTTGCTCAGGGACTTGCAGGCCGTCTCTGCCTTGAGGCAGCCGGCTACCAGACCCGCCGCGCCGCAGGTGACGGCATCGCCGCCGACTTCTACAAGGACGGCAAAGGCAATGTGCTCGCTTTCGAGACCAAGGGCAACGCCAACGCCAACGCCGCCAACGCGGTCTATGGCCGCCGCAGCGACTGGAAGGACCTCTACAAGAAAGCTCAGACCTACTTCAAGGCAGTCATCGACGACTCTGGCAGCGCAGTTTGGCACGATACCGACCCTCGCTCAGCTGAAGGCAAGAGGGTGTACAACAACCCTTACCAGTACTTCTTCCAGCAGATGAACGACCTCGAATATGCCGACGAGTCCATCTATGAGTATGCTATGACCCAGGGCTCCAGCAACGAACGTCCTTACTCTTCCGGCCGTCCTTCATCCGGCGGCGGCAGCTGGGCATTCCCTTGCAAGGCCTATGGTCAGGCGCGCATCAATCCTGCATACTACTACGGTATGTTCGACCCTAAGGACATGAGGCGCGACGTCAGTGTCTGCGTGACCGGCAGCGACGGAAAGGGCGCCGAGGTGCTCCTCCCGTTCAAGCCGAACTCCAAGGCTGCCGGCGGCGGACTCTCCCTCAACAAGTGGGACGAGAACCGTATGGCCAGTCCTTACATCGTAAAGCAGAGACAGTCAGGCATCAACGGACCTTATATGCGTCTTGCCGAAGTGTATCTCGGATACGCTGAAGTCTGCGCCGCTCTGGGCGATGAGTCCACCGCGCTGACCTACCTCAAGAAAGTCCGCGAGCGTTCATTCCCTGCAGGCCAGGCCGGCACCGAGGCATTCGTTGCCAAGTACGGCATCCAGCGTGCAATCATCGAGGAGCGTGGCTTCGAGTATGCCGGCGAGGGCGACCGTCGCTGGACTCTCATCCGCAGCGGTTATCTCCCTGAGGCCATCAAGGAAGTCAAGGACCTGACCGCCAAGATGATCGAAGGACTCAAGACCAACGGAAGCTACACCTTCGACAACGGCAATGTCATCTCCTCTTATGTATGGACCAAGACCGTTGACGCCAAGTCGCTCTACGGCTACCGTCTCACCGCACAGTGCACCGACGAGAGCGATCCCGTGCTCTACCCGGGCTGGAGAGGTCAGAACGACGACTGGGCTTCCATTGCTTCCAGCAATAAGGACAATACCGGCAAGAAGGCTCCAACCGCAGGCGACAAGACCAACCTCGCTATCGTAGGTCTCTTTAAGCCAGTAAGCGACACCGAAGCGGCAGCTCTCGAGGCGGATGGCTACAAGAAGGCCGACTGGGGCAAGGGCATCGTTGACTCCGAAGACGAGTACAGCAAGTACCTCTTCTACGACTACGACTATGTCAGCGCTCCGATCTACCTCGTGCCGTTCACTCCTAACGTGATGACCACCGGAGGATTCTCCAACGGCTACAACTTCAAGCAGCAGTAATCTGCAGTTTTGATATGATAATTGCCGCAGCGGTGCTCCCGCTGCGGTTTTTTTGTTATATTAGTGCGCATTTTTAATGACACTATGACCAATACCCGCAAGAAGTGCTCGTTCCATCTCCCGGGAGGGGTGGCCTGCCTTGTAATCGTAATCGGATTCTTCGCCTATCTCGGCATCTCGATGGGGATGGCGAATATGCTCAACACTGTGATGAAGACGGCTCACGACCTACTGCTCAACACCGTATTCTACCTGATGTCCATCTGCGTGCTGATGGGTGCGCTCAGCAGTCTCTTCGCCGAGTTCGGAGTGGTATCCCTGCTGGAGAAGCTTCTCCGCCCGCTGATGAAGCCTCTCTTCAACCTGCCGGGAGTCGCTTCCCTTGGCGCCGTGATGACCTTCCTCTCCGACAACCCGGCCATCATCTCGCTCTCGAAGGATAAGCGCTTCATCCGCTACTTCAAGAAGTACCAGTTCATCTCGCTGACCAACTTCGGCACGGCCTTCGGTATGGGCTTGATAGTCATAGTGTTCATGATGGGACAGGGCTTCTTTAAGGAGCCGCTCATCGGCCTTGCCGGCGCCGTCGCGGGCTGTATAGTGTCCACGCGCCTGATGCAGCACTTCATCCTCAAGTCCTATCCCGACTTCAAGTACGAAGACGCCTGTGAAATCTCTTCTGAAGAGGTGGAGGAGCAGGCCGGGGAGGAGCACCGCTCCCGCTTCTCGAGGATTCTGGACTGCCTGCTCGATGGCGGCCGCAACGGAGTAGAGGTGGGTATGTCCATCATCCCGGGTGTGCTCATCATCTCGACTTTAGTGATGATTCTGACCTTCGGCCCTTCCGCCGATGGTACCTACACCGGCGCTGCCTACGAGGGGGTAGAGGTCTTGCCGTGGCTCGCAGACAAGATTGACTTCGTATTCAACGCGCTCTTCGGATTCAAGGACCCGCATCTGGTCGCATTCCCTATCACCTCGCTCGGTGCAGTGGGCGCTGCTCTCAGCCTTGTGCCCAATTTCGTCGCCAACGGCTGGGCAGACGGCAACGCCATTGCGGTATTTACCGCCATCGGTATGTGCTGGAGCGGCTTCCTGAGCACCCACACCGCGATGCTCGATGCCCTCGGATACCGCCAGCTTACCCCTAAGGCCATCCTCGCCCACACCATCGGCGGTCTCGCCGCCGCTTTCGTAGCGCACTGGCTATTCGTATTGGTCTCACTGTTATAAGTGATTCCGGAATAAAATTCAGTTTTTGCTTTCGATTCCTTTTGTTTTAATTTTTGTTTGCTTATCTTTGTGGCCTAAAACCGCTGTAGTTTTAACAACATATAACCAATTTTTAAAGTTTCTCATGATGAAAACACATCTCAGAAGTGCTTTGCTGTCAATTCTTTGCGCCGTTCTGACGGGAGGAGTTGCATTTGCACAGCAGAATGTTTCAGGAACAGTCAGAGACACTAAGGGCGAGCCTGTAATAGGCGCCGGTATCGTTGTCGAAGGCACCACCAATGGTGTCATCTCCGACATCGACGGCAACTGGACCCTCTCAGTCCCTGCTAATTCCACCATCGTAGCATCCTGCATCGGTTACACCGATGTCAAGGTCAAAGTGACCGCAGGACAGTCAGTTTACAACATCACCCTCGAGGAGAGCTCCCTCTACCTCGACGATGTAGTCGTTATCGGTTATCAGACCGTCAAGAGGCGTGACCTCACCGGTTCCGTTTCTTCAGTCAACGCCAAGCAGCTGGCCTCCACCCCTGTGGCCAATGTGGCCCAGGCTCTCCAGGGCAAGCTCGCCGGTGTGAATGTCGTATCACAGGACGGCCGTCCTGACGCCACCATCAATATCCGCGTCCGCGGCGGTGGATCCATCAGCCAGTCCAACGACCCTCTCATCCTCATCGACGGCGTTTCCGGAACCCTCAGCGACATCCCTTCAGACCAGGTTGAGTCCATCGACGTCCTCAAGGACGCTTCCTCAACCGCCATCTACGGTGCGCGCGGTGCAAACGGCGTTATCCTCATCACCACCAAGGGTGCCAAGGAAGGCAAGGTAAGAGTCAACTACAACGGCTACGCCAAGCTCAACACCCCTATCAAGTACATCGAGGCGCTCGGACCATACGACTATCTCGCTTATTTGTGGGCTAATGCCGAGGCCAACGGCTCCGACTACTCCGAGCCTTTCACCAAGCTCTTCGGCATCGGAGAGTATGGCGATATCAACCGCTACAAGAATGTGGAGAAGTACGATGTGCAGAAGAAGATTTACAACAATTCCTTCTCTCATAGCCACGATCTTTCAGTGTCCGGCGGTACCGATATGACCAAGGTGCTCTTCTCCGTCAACTACAATGACGAGGACGGTATGAAAATCAACTCATACAACAAGAGAGCCAACGTATCCCTCAAGGTCAACCAGAAGATCAGCGACAACCTCAGGCTCGGTCTCGACCTCCGCTATGTTGACGTCACCTCAATGGGTTACGAAGGAACCGGCAGCCGTAGCGGCTCAACCCTTTCTTCTGCCTACAGGTTCCGTCCTATCGCCTCCAAAGACATCCTTGGTGACACTGCAGCTTTCCGCGAGGGCGCTGTCGAGCAGTACGGCAAGTCTTCCCTCTGGGATGCTTACGACCCTTATGAGATGATTCTCGACTACGAGCCTCTCCGCAACCGCCAGCACATCCGCGGCAACGTTTCCCTCGACTGGAACATCATCAAGGGACTCGCTTACCACACCGACCTCTCCCTCTCACGCACCTACCAGCAGAACAAGACCTGGACCGGCGCCACCGCGAGCAGCTACCTCGACGATGCAACAGGAGAGAAACTCTATGCAGGTGCCGCTACCCTCTACAACGGCAACTCCTCATATATGCGCTGGACCAACACCCTCAACTATCAGTTCAAGCTTGGCGAAGCCCACAGCTTCAACATCCTCCTCGGACAGGAAATGACTGATTCACAGGGCAGCTCAATGACCATCAAGGCAGACCATTTCCCTGCAAACTACACCAAGGACAATGCCTTCACGATGATCGGCCAGTTCGACCAGACCGCGTCCACTCTCAAGATTACGGATATTATTTCCTCCGGCTACACTACTCCGAACAGGATTCTCTCATTCTTCGGACGCGTGAACTACAGCCTTCTTGACCGCTACCTCTTTACCTTCACGATGCGTGCCGATGCTTCCAGCAAGTTCGCTCCTAGCAACCGTTGGGGATACTTCCCTGCAGCCGCGTTCGCATGGCGTGTCAGCGACGAGCCGTTCATGGAAGATGCCAACTGGCTTGACGACCTCAAGATGCGTCTCTCCTACGGTTCTGTAGGTAACGACGGCATCAGCGCCGACCTCTGGTCTCAGACCTGGACCAGCAGCACCTCATCTTCAGTGATTGGCGGACAGGCATACGGTTCTTACGACCTCGCCTCCTCAATGGCCAACCCTGACCTCAAGTGGGAGACCACCATCACCCGCAACCTCGGTATCGATTTCGGAGTTCTCAAGGGACGCCTTACCGGTAGCCTCGACCTCTACTGGAACACTACCAAGGACCTCCTTATGAATGTGACCATCCCTGGTATCACCGGATTCACCTCCACCTACGACAATGTGGGCCAGACTTCCAACAAGGGTGTCGAGCTCTCGCTCAACGGCACCATCGTTGAGACCCGTGACTGGGGACTCTCAGTAGGCGCCAACATCAACTTCAACCGCAACAACATCGACGCCCTCGCAGACAACATCTCAACGAGGTACGGTTCATCCTGGTTCCACGCCGGCAACCCTGGCAATGACTACGGTTTCGAAGTCGGCAAGCCTGTAGGTCTCGTCCGCGGTCTTACCTATGACGGTTTCTACACCACAGACGACTTCACCTATGCAGACGGTATCTATACCCTCAAGGAGGGCATTCCTGACCTCAGCGCCAACATCACCGGAGTATTCCACGGTGCGGAAGGCAGGACTCCTACCGGACAGAACGCATACCCTGGTATGGTCAAGTTCGTGGATACCGACGGCAGCGGCACCGTTGACGACAAGGACTACACTTTCATCGGTGACATGAACCCTCTCTTCACCGGCGGTTTCAACATCAACGCCAACTACAAGAACTGGGATCTCGGTCTGTACTTCAACTACAGCGTAGGCAACGAGATCTACAACATCAGCAAGCTCGTTTCCCTCAACGGATATAAGGAGTCAGGCGTATATGAGAACCACCTCGCTCTCCTCAAGGATTCCTACAAGCTCTACGACATCGACCAGAACGGCCAGCTCGTCCGTCTTGAGACCCCTGAGCAGCTTGAAGCGGCCAACGCCAACGCAACCCTGCCAGTCTTCTACAACGAGAACGGTATCGTTTCCACCCTCGGTATCGAGGACGGTTCTTACCTCCGTCTCAACACGATGACCCTCGGCTATACCCTGCCGTCAAGCACGAAGTTCGCGAAGATGATGCACATCAACTCCCTCAGGATTTACGCTTCCGTTTACAACGTGTTCACTCTCACCAAGTACTCAGGACTTGATCCGGAAGTCAGCACCAACGACAGTATGAATGACAACTATCCTACTCCTGGTATCGACTACGGTGCATATCCTCGTGCACGTTCATTCGTCCTCGGACTTAATCTGGGATTCTAAAATATTGAAAGACAATGAAGAAGATATTATATTCTCTGATAGCTCTGGCCGGATGCCTCATCTTTACCCAGTGCGACAGCTATCTGACCGTAAGCTCTCCTAACAAGTCTGACGACACTTTCGTCACATCTTCTGTCAGCGAGGCCTACAAGACCCTCTCATACTGCTATGCCACCTACCGTGGAGTAGCGGCCGGAGGCAACTACAACTGGAACGATTCAGCTTCAGATGCAGAATACTATCCGGAGGCCAATTCCAACAACGGCCGTCTCGGCTATCTCCGTCCTGCTGAATGCGGCGTCAACGACAAGAGCAGCCAGTTCAACAACCTCTACAAGATTCTTGCAAGATGCGCACGCATCGCAGGCATCATCGAGGCTAAGGACGAATATATCAACGCGGAAGGCACCAACGACTGGACCCAGCTCTACGGCGAGGCCTGGACGATGTGGGGCTACTGCTACCTTGAGCTTGTAAGGCATTTCGGCGATGTTCCTTTCGGAATTGAGAACCAGATTGTGGACAGCTACACCCTTACCTCCCGCTTCGATATCCTCGATGCTGTCATCGCTAAAATCAAGGAAGTCGAGCCTAGGATGTATGATCTCGGAGAAGGCAACATCACCGCTGAGAGGATGAGCCGTACTTTCGCCAATCAGGTAATCGCTGAGGCTAACCTCTTCGCAGGCGGCTACCAGACCATCCGCACCGATGTCGAGGGGCTCTACGGCGATGTGAAGTTCGACTCCAAGAACTACACTTCCAACACCTCCGCCGACTATGCACGCCGCAGCGACTGGCAGAACTACTACAAGGAGGCTCAGACCTACCTTCGCAAGGTTCTCGGTGAGCGCAAGGGCACCAGCAAGCTTCTTACCAGCGACGACCGCTCATTCGCCAACAACCCTTTCCAGAGAGGCTTCCAGTACATTATGGATATGCAGGTATCTCCTGAGTCCCTCTATGAGGTTGGACATCAGACCGCTCTCGGCAACGCTGAGCGTCCGTACTCACAGGGCCGCCCTTCTGACGGCGCCACCAAGAACGCAGCTCCTTGCAAGGTCTTCAGCGGTATCCGCGTGGTCCCTACATTCTACTACACCGGCTATGAAGACGGCGACAAGCGCTGGGACGCTTCCGCAGTCGTAACCGGAGCAGACGGCAAGGGCTCAGAAGCTATTGTCAACTTCAAGTCCGGTTCCCGTCTCAAGGGCGGTATCGCCATCAACAAGTGGGATATCAACAAGATGGCCGAGCCATATGTAGTGAAGTGCCGCAACTCCGGAATTAACTACGCTTTCTTCCGCGTGCCTATCACCATGCTTGAGCTCGCAGAGGTTGACGCCGCTCTCGGCGACAACGCAGAAGCTCTCGACATGCTCAACCAGCTCCGTGACCGTGCATTCGGTGACACCGCACACAGGCTCTCAGGACTCTCCGGAGACGCTCTCGTGGAGGCTGTCCTCGCCGAGTACAAGCGCGAGACCCTCGGAGAAGGCAATATCAAGTTTGCTGAGATCCGCACCGGATTCTTCCCGGAATACTGCATCGCGGCCCGCGCCGAGCTCAAGAAGGTCATCGCAGGCATTGAAGCCAACGGCTACTATACCTTCGACAACGGAAGGACCATCCCTGCATATGTATGGACCAAGCGTGTTGACCTTAGCGGCAAGGGCGTTGCCACCAACACTTACGATGCCGACAAGACCAACCCTGCTCGCACTCCGGGCTGGAGAGGTGTCTATGACTATACCTCCATCGCTCTCGTTGCAAGCGTCGTAGCAGGCACCGAGCACAACCTCGCCATCGAGGGCCTCTTCGAGAAGCTCTCCGACGCGAAGATTGCCGAGCTCGAGGCCGACGGCTACACCAAGACTAACTGGGGTGTCGATATGATTGAAGGCAAAGACGGTCTTTTCGACTACAACATCGTCTCCGGTATCGAACTCTCCAAGGTTCCTCTCTACTATCATCCTATTCCGCTTGAGACCATCCAGCAGTCCAATGGTAATGTTACCAACGGCTATGGACTCCCTCAGCAGTAGTAGAAAGATTCATTAAAACTAAAGGTGACCTGTGACTCGATTGTGGTTGCAGGCCACCTTTTGTAAAAGAAAGCACTTATGAGATTAACCGCGACAATTACCACACTTTCTCTTCTTATTGCATCCGCTCTCTGCGCCTCCGCACAGCAGGAACTCACGCCGGAGGGCTTCAACGCTCCCAGCCCCGAGAACCATACCGCCGCCTGGTGGCACTGGATGGACGGGGACATCACCCGCGAGGGCATCACCAAGGACCTTGAGGCCATGAAGGCCCAGGGCATCACCAACGCCACCGTGCTAAACATCTACCGCCTTATAGGCGTGGAGGGCTGCCAGAATGTCAAGTTCAACAGTCCGGAGTGGTTCGCTATGTTCCGTCACGCGGTCGAGGAGGCCGACAGGCTCGGCATCGAGATCGGAGCCGCCAACTGCGACGGCTGGAGCGAGAGCGGCGGACCTTGGATAACTCCGGAGCTCTCGATGAAGCAGTACACCTGGCGCAAGACTTTCGTCAAGGGCAACGGGCGCGAGCAGAGCGTCAGCCTCGCCAAGCCTTACTACAAGGAGCGATTCTACCGCGATGTGAAAGTCGTGGCCTACCGCGACGCGGCACCGAACTCATTTGTGCAGGCTTCTCCTGCGATTACCGCCAATGGCGGCTACCCGCTCGAGACTCTCATCAAGAGCCACAAATATCACGACGAGACCCGCCATCTCGACCTCTTCGACGAGTTCCCTGCGGACATACTCATTGATGGCAACCCGACCACCGGGCTGACACTTAGCGACGACAAGACGGTCCGTCTGGACTTCGCCAAGCCGTTTACCGCGGAGCAGCTTCAGATTTATATTCTGGTCTCTGCGGCCAAGTTCCCGATTCCGGTGAAAATTGAAGTATCCGACGACGGGCAGAACTACTCCGAGGTCGCTACGGTATTCCCGACCTCGGCCAACTCCCTGCAGAAACTCTCCTTCCCAAAGACCGTTTCCAGGCACTGGAAGCTGACCGTTAACGAGAAGCTCTCCGCCACGACCCTCAGCGAACTCTGCCTGCTGCAGAAGGGCGAGAGGGGAGTCTGGGACAGTGCTCCCGGAGTCGCCATAGCCTCAGCCGACGATGTGCTGGACCTCAGCGACAGGATGCTCCCCGACGGCACGCTGAAATGGGCCGCGCCCAAGGGCAACTGGACAGTAATCCGCTTCGGCTACACCTCCAACGGCAAGTTCAACCACCCGGCCTCCCCGCAGGGCGTGGGTCTGGAGTGCGACAAGATGGACACCACCGCGCTCAATGTGCATTTCGCCGCCTATCCGCAGAAGCTCATCGAGGCGGCGGGGGAGTACAGCGGCAAGACCTTCACCTACTTCCTCGTGGATAGCTGGGAGTGCGGACAGCAGAACTGGACCGCAGCCCTGCCTGAGGAATTCGCCTCCCGGCGCGGCTACGACTTGACCCCTTACATCCCCGTGCTCTGCGGCGAACGGATAGCGAGCAAGGAGCTCTCCGACGCATTTACGCACGACTTCGACAAGACCCGCGGCGAACTGGTGTTGGAAAACTATTTCGAGCATCTTGCCGACCTCTGCCACAGGGCGGGCATGAAACTCTACTCCGAGGGCATCTACGGCGGCTCCTCAATGCCTCCTGTGGATGTGCTCAAATCCTACAAATACTGCGACGTGCCGATGACGGAGTTCTGGGCGCAGGCCAGCGAGTACCGCGAATGGCCTATCACCCACACCCCGGGCAACTACACCGGCCACTCCATCCCTCACCATGTGCCGCTCATCTACGGCAAGCCGGTCATCGGCAGCGAGGCATTCACCGGGATGGCGCTCTACAGCGACTCCCCGATTGACCTCAAACTCTACGGGGACCAGGTCTATACGCTCGGCGTCAACAGGATGATACTGCATAGCTATGTGCACCAGCCGACTGACCGCCGTCCGGGCGTGACCCTTGGAATCTATGGCCAGACATTCAACCGCAACAACCTCTGGTTCAACTACTCCGACGGCTTCTTCGCCACCGAGGCGCGTATCCAGTATATGCTCCAGTCCGGCGATGTGCGCTGCGACGCCCTCGTCTATATGGGCGACAACCTGCCGAACGCCGAACTCAAGGAATCTGAACTCGATCGTCTCCTCCCGGCCAACACCAAGTTCCAGTATATCAATCAGGAGACTCTCCTCGAGCGCATCAGCGCGCGGGACGGCCGCCTCTGGCTGGACGGGAAACACCCGTTCAAGTATATGATGCTCCGCGGCGACAAGATGGACATCGAGACCATCCGCTGCATCGAAAAGCTCGTTGACGGGGGAGCCCTGATTTACGGGCAGAAACCTGTCTCCACGCTCTCGCTTGTGCGCCACGAGGCAGAGACCGCGGAGCTCCGCGCCATCGCAGACCGGCTTTGGGACGGCGGCAGGATCGTCACGGACCTCAAGTCCCTCACCAAGGCGTTCTCTCCTGACCTCAGCGTCAAAGGCGTGGACATCAACGACATACTCTACAACCACAAGGCGCAGGGCGAGCTCGACTACTACTATGTAGTCAACAAGGACAACTCCTCCGCCATCAATTTCGAGGCGAGCTTCGATATTCAGAACGGCCGCCCTGAGATCTGGGACCCGATGTCCGGAGTGACCCGCGAGCAGATGATGTATATCAACAGCGAAGGCAGAACCATAGTCCCGATGAGCCTCCAGCCGCGCCAGGGCGTGTTCGTCGTCTTCCGCAAGGGCGGCGACAGACAGCAGCACATTCAGCGCCTCATCAGCGTCGGGGGCGACATTCTCTTCCCTAACGAGACAGGCGACTTCAGCCGCGCCCTGCCGGAAGCCTACCGCGGGGGCGATGGGGAAATCCATCTCCGCAGTCTCCAGGCGGGCTCTTATGTGCTAGGCTATTCAGATGTGCTTTCCAGCAGGGTCGATATAGCGGCTCCGTCTAGGGTCGTAATTAACGGCACTGTAGGCACTATGACCTTCGAGGACGAGCCGATGATAGGCACGGTCAATATAGGCGGCTTCCGCAATCTCACCGGATCGCTCGACCCGATAGTGAAATACTACTCCGGAGTCATCACCTACCGCACTGAAGCCACTCTCCCTCAGGGATTTATCCGCAATGGCAGCAGGGTGCTGATTTCCATCCCGGCTTTCGGCTCCACGGCTCGGCTCAGCGTCAACGGCCATACCCTCGAAACCATTTGGGACCCTTACTACAAGGCAGACATCACCCCTTATGTGCAGGAGGGCCGCAACGAGCTCGTCATCACCGTCACCAACCCGTGGCGCAACCGTCTCGTCGGCGACAAGGCTGGCGTGCCGTCCAGCCAGAAGCTCTGGACCACCTCTCCGCTGCAGCAGAAGCATATCCCGCCGCAGCAGATAATCCACGAATATACCCTGCTTTACCCGTCCGGCATTTCAGCCCCGATTACAATCTGGAGCGAGGGAGCGGAAAAGGTCATAAATAATTAGTAAATTTGGGCTATGCGCAAATTTATAATTTCAATCATTTCCCTGCTCGCTGCGCTGCCTTTGGTGGCACAGGGTACGCAGGTGGAGAAATGGGGCTGTTATGAGCTGTCACTGCAATCTTCCGTCAAGGGCAATCCCTTCGATGTAAGCCTCTCTGCGGTATTCTCCAACGGCTCCGAGAAACAGGAGGTAAGGGGATTCTACGATGGCGACGGGGTTTTCAAAGTCCGCTTTATGCCGCAGGCAGAGGGACATTGGAACTATGTGACCAAGAGCTCCGTCTCCGCCCTCAGGGGTAAGAAGGGGGCTTTTGACTGCATCGCCCCGTCCGAAGGCAACCACGGTCCCGTGCACGCCGACGGCTCTGCTTTCCGCTACGCCGACGGCACGCTCTACCACCCTGTGGGCACGACTTCCTACGACTGGATGCACGTCCAGGGCGACTTCCCGCAGAGGACGGTCGCCTCGCTGCTGGAGTCTGGCTTCAACAAAATCAGGATGCTCTTTTTCCTGCACAACCTGCCGATTGAATACCCCGAGGTCTATCCTTTCGAGAAGCTCGCCGACGGCAGCTGGGACTACACCCGCTTCAACCCGGAGTACTTCCGCTATGTCGAAGAGCGCATCGCCGCCCTTCGCGAAATAGGGGTTGAGGCCGACCTTATACTCTTCCACCCTTACGACGGCGGCCGCTGGGGCTTCGACAGAATGCCCCTTGAGGCCAACCTCCGCTATCTCAAGTACATAACCGCCCGCTACTCCGCCTTCCGCAATATCTGGTGGTCGCTCGCCAACGAGTTTGACGGCGTCAACGGCATTCCGCTCGAGGACTGGCCGAAGTTCGCAGAGGCCGTAAGCAGCGGTGACCCTTATGGACATCTTCTCTCAATTCACGGATATACAGCCACTTACGCCGATTATTGGGAGCCGGAATACACCCACGCTAGCATCCAGGACCACGCCCCGGTGATGGAGCGGGGCAGGGCGGCCATCGTCAAGCACATCTACCGCAAGCCGGTGATATTCGACGAGGTCTGCTACGAGGGCAATGTGGGCAGCCGCTGGGGCAATCTCAGCGGGGAGGAGGAGCTCCGCAGGATGTACAACGGCATTATGAGCGGCGCCTATGTCACCCACGCCGAGTGCTACAACATCTCCGAAGGCTCGGACAGCGAGTCGATGACCAACTTCCTCGCCTACGGCGGTGAGTTCCACGGCGAATGCTGGAAGAGAATCAAGTTCCTGCGCAGCATACTCGAAGACCTGCCGGGGCCGCTCGAGCTCGCCGATCTCAGCTGGGACGAGAGGACTTCCTCCCCGGGCGACGGCTACTATCTGGTATATTTCGGGCGCGAGATGCCTTCAGAGTGGGAATTTGACCTGCCGGTGAAAAACCGCCTCGGCACTTCCAGGCTCGGCGAGGGCGTGCGCTTCAAGGTGGAGATACTCGACACCTGGAATATGACCGTCACCGAATGCCCGACAATTTTCGAGACCGGCAAACCGGGCCGCTACCGCGTCGCCGACAAGGAGGGACGCAGCATCCGTCTCCCGGAGAGGCCTTATCTGATGCTCAGAATCAAACAGTTATAACACATAATATGAAACCGATTGCCACCATCCTTGCCTGCGCGCTGCTTCTGACCGCCTGCAGCACAGGCACAAAGGCGCCTAACGGCACCTACACCAATCCTATCCTCGGAGGGGACTACCCGGATCCGACGATTATGAGGGACGGGAACGACTACTACATGACCCACTCCTCATTCGACTACAACCCGGGCCTCATCGTCTGGCATTCCACCGACCTCGTCAACTGGGAGCCGATCAGCTATGCGCTGCACACCTACCTCGGCAGCGTCTGGGCACCTGACATCTCCAAGGTCGACGGGACCTACCGCATCTATTTCACCGTCCACGGAAGGGGCAACTGGGTGGTTACCGCCGACAGCCCTTACGGCCCGTGGAGCGAGCCTATCGACCTGCATGTAGGCCAGATAGACCCTTGCATCGCCGTGGCAGAGGACGGCACCAAGTGGCTTTTCGTGAGCGGCGGACAGCGCAAGCAGCTCACCCCTGACGGCCTCGATACCGTGGAGGGCACTCTCGAGCATGTCTATGACGGCTGGGTTTATCCTGAAGACTGGGTGACCGAGGGTATGTGCCTCGAAGGACCTAAGCTCAAGAAGATAGGGGACTGGTGGTACTACATCAGCGCCGAAGGTGGCACCGCCGGCCCTCCTACCAGCCATATGGTAGTCGTGGCGCGCAGCAAGAGTCTCGACGGGCCGTGGGAGAATTCTCCTTACAACCCGCTCGTGCGCACCTGGAACGCCTCCGACCGCTGGTGGTCAAAGGGACACGGTTCCCTCATCGACACCCCTGACGGGCGCTGGTATGTGGTTTACCATTCTTACGAGAACGGATTTACCGGTCTGGGCCGTCAGACCCTGCTGGAGCCTGTGGAGCTCGGCGAGGACGGCTGGTTTAGGTCCACCGGAGTGGATGTGGCAGGTCCGATTGCCGCTCCGCTTCCGCTCAATCCTACCGACCGCAAGGCGCATCTCGGAGAGTTCCGCGTGGGTCTCGACTGGAAATACTACAAGGACTTCGACCCTGCGCGCGCTTCCGTTTCTGACGGCGTGCTGACTCTCAAGGCCACTGGCGACTGCCCTGCCAATTCAGCTCCGCTTATGTTCGTCGCCGGCGACCACGCCTACGAGTTCGAAGTGGAGATAGAGCGCACCCCGGGTGCTATTGGTGGTCTTGTAATCTATTATGATTCACGCTTCTATGTAGGCTCCGGCATTTGCGACCGAGGCACGATGCGCTTCCGCCGCGACAAGGGCGGCGTGCGCACCAAGATTCCTGGTGTGGAGCACATCTGGCTGCGCATACGCAATGACAATCAGGTGATTACGGGATATTATAGCCTCGACGGAGTAAACTGGACCAGGGAGACCTGGGGAATGGAGATTTCCGGCTTCAACCACAACACTTTCCACGACTTCCAAAGTATGCTCCCGGGCCTGATGGCTGCCGGAGAGGGTGAAGTCAAGTTCAGCAATTTCAAATATAGGGTTCTCGAATAGTTATGAAAAGATTGATTTTTGCAGCTCTGCTGCTTATGAGCCTCACTCTCGGCGCTCAGGACAAGGTCGAGAAATGGGGCAGATACGAATATAGTGTCAACGCGTCCGTCAAGGGCAATCCTTTCGACGTGAAGTTCTCGGCCGTGTTTACCAACGGCTCCGAGAAGCAGGAGGTGAGGGGATTCTATGACGGCGACGGAGTGTTCAAAGTCCGCTTTATGCCTCAGACCGAGGGCAAATGGACCTTTGTCACCAAGAGCTCCGTCTCCGCCCTCAAGGGGAAAAAGGGTTCGTTTGAGTGCATCGCTCCGTCCGAGGGCAACCACGGCCCGGTGAGAGTGATGCCGGACAATGTCCACGGATTCAGCTACGCCGACGGCACAGTGTTTCACCCGCTCGGTACCACAGCCTACAGCTGGATGCACCAGAGCACTGAGCGTCAGGAGAATACGCTCCTCTCTCTGGAAGCTGCCCGCTTCAACAAGGTGAGGATGTGCGTTTTCCCGAAATACTACCCGCTCTGCCGCGAAATCCCTGACCTGCTGCCGTACGAGAAGTCCGGCGAGGGCTTTGATTTCACCCGTCCAAACCCTGAGTATTTCAGACACATAGAATACCTGCTCGACCGGATGTCGGCTCTCGGCATCCAGGCCGACCTGATCCTTTTCCACCCCTACGACAAGGGATTTTGGGGCTTCGATCAGATGTCTCAGAGCGTCAACCTCGCTTACCTTGACTACTTCGAGGCAAGAGTCGCGTCTTTCCGCAATGTGTGGTGGTCGCTTGCCAATGAATACGACTTCTGCAAGTCCAAGAGCGCCGGGGACTGGACCGAACTGATCGCCCGCGTGGGCGAGGATGACCCTTACGGGCATCTCTGCTCCATCCACGGAAGCACCGCCAAATACTACCCGATCTGGGAGGGAGGTCTTACCCACGCCAGCATCCAGGACGAGGCTCCGGTGGAGGATTTCGGCCGTGCCGCGACCGTGCGCAACATCTACCCTATGCCAGTGGTCTTCGATGAAGTATGCTACGAGGGCAACCTCAACCAGCGCTGGGCAAGGCTCAGCGGTCAGGAGATGCTCCACCGCATCTGGCAGGGCCTGCTTGTGGGTACCTATGTGACTCACGGCGAGGCATATCAGTATGAAGAAGGGGACTTCGACGACATCTTCTGGGCCAAGGGCGGCAACTGGAGAGGCGAAAGCTGGAAGAGAATAGGATTCACTCTTGATATCCTCTCCGGCCTGAAGCGCCCTCTGGAGCTTGCCGACACCAGCCGCGACCACCAGACCGCGACCGACGGCGAGGGCAACTTCTACGTCTATTTCGGCGAGAAGGCACCTGGAGTGTGGACTTTCAACCTGCCTGCCAGAGCTGCGAAATACGAGAAGCCCCAGACCGGAGACCGCTACAAGGTGGAAATAATCGACACCTGGGGGATGACCGTTACCCCGGTCGCCGACACTTTCGAACTCGACGAAGTCAATGACTATCGTCGCTATGACAAGGAACTCAAGAAGATATGGCTCCCGAAGACGCCTTATCTCCTGCTTAGAATAAGCGCAGTGAAATGAAAAGATTTATAGCACTTTCCCTGCTTCTCGCAAGCCTTTCCCTCGGGGCGCAGACAATTGATTATAAGGGAGCCCCGGTAGAACTCGGACCACACGCCATCTATGTGGACGGGAGCCTGAGCGAGGGGGAGGTCTCCGTGTCCCCGTATATGTTCACGGATTTCAACGAGGCGATGTCGCACCTTACCGACGGCACTCCGTCCAATCCTATGCGGGTGTATATCGCCCCGGGAGTATATTGGATTGACAATCCTGACGACCCTGAAATCCGTACTCCGAAGCCGGGTCAGGGCGCTCCGATAGGTCTCGAAGTGCGTTGCGAGGCTCTACAGCTGCTCGGCATCTGCACCGACCCGCGCGATGTGGTGCTTGCTTCTGCAAGGGGGCAAACCCAGGGCGCAAGGGGCAACTTCACGATGTTTGATTTCTACGGCAACGACCTGACGGTCAAGGATCTGACGATGGGCAACTACTGCAATATCGACCTTGTCTATCCGCGCGACCCGAGTCTCAACCGCGCCAAGCGCAACTCCGCCATCACCCAGGCGCAGCTTGCGTTCTGCCACGGCGACCGCGTCTATGCCGAGAATGTCCGCTTCGACTCTCGCCTCAACCTTACCCCGCTCAGCGGCTCAAAGAGGACGCTTTTCGTAAACTGCCATTTCGAGAGCACCGATGATTCGCTCAACGGCACCGCCGTGCACATCGGCTGCGACTTCGATTTCTGGGGCAGGCAGCCTTTCGGCGGAGTGGACCGCTATGGCGCCGCCTTTATGGACTGCGACTTCTATGTCCGCCATGGCGAGACGGTGCAGGCTCTCAGCAAGGGAGTGGGCCGCCACAATATCGTGGATGTTCGCTACCACGCCGGCAGGACCGTGCAGCTTGCCTGGACCTTCCGTCCGGAGGAGTGGCTGCGCTGCTACCAGTACAATGTCACCCTCGACGGCAACCCTGCCTTTGTGGGTGCTGCAAAGCCATACAATACCGTAGTTCTCGACCAGAAGGCGCAGCTCTATGCCTACAGGCTCGTAAGAGGCGACGGCTCAGTGCTTTACAATAGCTACAACCTCCTCCGCGGAGATGACGATTGGGACCCGCAGGGCATCAGGGCCGAGGTTGAGGCTTTGAGCCGCCGCGACGGCATCGACTACGCCGATATCCCGATCTGCCTCGACATGAACCTCCGCGAGGCCTGGATTCAGACCGGGGGAGAGTCTCTGAGTCTCAGCGCCACTCCGACCCGGCTGCTCGGCTATCCTGTCCACAGCCAGAAAGTTCACTGGAAAGTCCAGCCCGGATATGAGCGTTTCGTGACCCTCTCCGCCACCGAGGGCGAGGAGTGCCGCGTCACCGCCGTCAACCACGGCGACAAGACCCAGGTCTTCGATATTATAGCCTACACTGAAGAAGGGCTTGAGGTGGCCGCGCAGCTTACCGTGGCTCCGGATTTCGTGGAGGCTCCGTCATTTGTCAAGAGCCCGGTGCTGACGATAGATGGCAATCACGCCAGCGTCAGCTATGAACTTGATCTTCAGGGTCGTGCGGACGAGTCGCTCGTGACCTGGTACCGCTGCGACGACCGTCGCGGAAATGGTGCGGTACCTGTCTGCGTCTCCCGCTTCGGCAAGCCTCAGAAGGACTACACCCTCAGCCGTGAGGATGCGGGCCACTATCTGATGGTAGGCGTGAGCCCTAAGCATCTGCGCTGCGAGGCCGGCAAGGAAGTCCGCAGCGTGAGCCGCAGTGCCGTCAAGGCTTCCAAGCTGCCGCAGACCAGGGTTTATGAGACTGATTTCACCAACTTCCCGACTGCCAACCAGCTGGAGGTGAAGCCGGGCTACTGGACCGTGGACGGAAATATGCCTGAAGATACTAAAATGTATTATTCTTCCAATCCTGACCTGAGCAAGGACTGCTGGGTCTATGGCACCGGCATCAACGGAGCCAAGGGCTACGGCATCCAGCCTGTGCAGCAGGGCGCGCGTCTGCGCTATACCCCGCTCAAGGGCAAGTACGGCGATATGTCCCTGACCTGGCAGATTGACCCGGCGAAGGATGGCGGGCAGGGATTCGCCAGCGCAAGGCAGCAGTATCTCGACCTCTTCATCAAGTTCGACACCCAGACGCTGAGCGGCTACGCTGTCCGCGTGATTCGCACCACCAAGTATGCCAACGCCGTCGATGTGCTGCTCGTGCGCTATGACAACGGCACGGTAAGCCCTGTCTCCGAGAGCGTTACGATAGACTGCTTCCTTACCGGTTGCGTGCTTAATGTGAAGTACTGCGCCGGAGTGCTCAGCGCCTCCGTCAGCGGTCCGCGCCATGTAGCGGAGCTCGCCGGCGATCCTGCAGTGCATCGCTCTGCCGAAGTTTCCGCTGCCGTGGAGTCCAATGACTTCGGCGGCTTCGGCCTCCAGCACACCAGCACCGTCGGCACCGAGAGCCGCATCCTGGTACACTCCGTCAAGGCTGAGTGGCTCTAACCCCTGAGCCCCCTGATAAACTTAACGCCCCGGAGCCGTTCAATCAGGCTCCGGGGCGTTTTGGTTCAGGATATAGGTCCGTGATTATTTCTCCTTCACTATGAAGTTCTCCCTCATAGGGTTGAAGCAGTCGATGAGGATGCCGTCCTCGAGGCATACGCATCCGTGCTCGATGTTAGGCTGCTTGTAGAGCGCGTCGCCGGCCTCGACTATCTTGGTCACGCCGCCGATGGTGAACTCGAATTTACCTGAGGCCACATAGGTCACCTGAGAGTGCGGGTGGCTGTGCATTGCGCCCACGTCGCCCTTCTCGAACTTGACCTTGACCATCATGAGGTTGTCGTTGTAGCCGAGTACCTGACGCTCGGCTCCGCCACCTGCATCCTGCCAAGGGATGTCAGCGGCGAAATTGAAATTTGCGCTCTGATTCATAATCGTTTCACTTTCAGTTTTGTTGCTCTGGCCATTGTTGCCGCACGCTCCGATTACGGCGCATACTGCCGCAAGTGTAAGAATTTTGACTAATTTTGTCATAATTGAGGTGGTAAAATTTCTTCAAATATAGTGAGAATTTCCGTATCTTTGACCCATAATAACCGCAAAACAAATGAATACCAAGATCAAATTTACCGTTCTGGCGGCAGTATGCTTGCCGCTAGTTCTTTCTGCCAAGCCTAAGAGTCTGGAAGACAAAGCATTGGAAACAATGAAGACCGCGACCCAGTATATGATGGATGTCGTCAGCTATCGCGGCGGCTTCGTCTGGAACTACCTTCCCGACTTTTCCCGCGAATGGGGCGAGATGGAGGCTAAGCGCACTATGGTCTGGACCCAGGCCCCGAGCACCCCGCAGGTGGGACATCTGCTGCTCGACGCCTACCACGCCACGGGCGATGAGTACTACTATGAAGCCGCCAAAAAGGTTGCCACCGCGCTGATCTGGGGTCAGCAGGAGTGCGGCGGCTGGAACTATGTCTTCGATTTCGCCGGCGAGGCTTCGCTCAAGGACTGGTACGCCACCGTCGGGCAGAGCGGCTGGAGGCTCGAGGAGTTCCGCCACTACTACGGCAACGCCACCTTCGACGACTCCGCCACCACCGACTGCGCCAAGTTCCTGCTCCGCGTCTATGTGGAGAAATATGACCCGACCTTCCGCCCGGCGCTCGACAAGGCCATCAAGTTTGTGCTTGACAGTCAGTACCCTATAGGCGGCTGGCCGCAGAGATATCCGCTGATGTACGACCACCCGTTCCAGGGCAAGGCCGACTACAGCTCCTTCATCACGCTCAACGACGACGTGATCCCGGAGGCCTGCGACTTCCTGCTCCAGTGCTACCAGACGCTCGGTATGCCGGGCCTTAAAGAGCCGATTCTCAGGGCAATGTACTGTACCGTCCTGCTCCAGCAGGGGGCACCTTACGCCGGCTGGTCCGACCAGTACACGATCGATGACCTCAAGCCTGCGCACGCCCGCTCTTACGAGCCGCGCGGAGTCAACTCCGGCACCACCGTATCCATGATCCGCCAGCTTATGGACTACTACCGACTCACCGGCGACACCCGCTTCATCGCAGGTATCCCGAGTGCCATCGAATTCCTTGAATCACAGAGGCTTCCGGATTCAGAGGTGGCAAAATGGGAGAGGCCGAACCACAACCCTGACGCCTTCCTCGTGCCGCGCTTCATCGACCCTGACAGCGGCAAGCCGCTCTATGTGCACCGCGTTGGCTCCAACACCTACAACGGCCACTACTACACCGACCAGAACATCGCCGGCACCATCGGGCACTACAGCTCAGCCGCCTGGGTGGACACCAAGGCTCTCCGCAAAGCTTATGAGGAGATCAAGGCCGTCCCGGTAGAGGAACTCACCAAGAATTCTCCTCTCGCCTCCAACGCCCTCGTGCCGCTCGAGCGCTTCTATACCCGTGAGCCTCAGGAAGTAAACGAAGATGCAGTCAAGAAAATCATCTCAGAACTCACTGCCGACGGCTGCTGGCTGACCCCTCTCACCAGCACCTCCAACCCTTACAAGGCGGGCGCTCCTACCGAGCCGAGCAACTCCACCGACTACCTTCGCACCAATGTGGGCGACGAGTACGACACCTCACCTTATCGCTGCGAGACCGGCGAACTCTGCATCTCCACCAAGGAGTACATCCAGAGGATGATGACACTCATCTGCTTTATAGACAAAGAATAATATGCGCAAACTTCTGCTTTGCACAGGCCTGCTGGCGCTCTCGTTGAGCGCCAGTGCCTTTACCATCCACCTTATGGGTGACTCCACCATGGCCGACAAGGACATCAGCAAGGGCAGCCCGGAACGCGGCTGGGGGATGGTTTTCGAAAACTTCGTGGACCCCGGGGTCAAAGTCATCAACTACGCCCGCAACGGCCGCAGTACCAAGAGTTTCATCGACGAGGGGCTCTGGGACCAGGTCAAAGCTAACATCCGCCCGGGCGACTATGTCTTCATCGAGTTTGGACACAACGACGAAAAGGCCAATAAACCTGCCGTCTATGCGGCCGCCTGGGGAGCATATCAGGACAATCTGAGGCTCTTCATCCGCACCGCGCGCGAGCTCGGGGCAACTCCTGTGCTGCTCACTCCAGTAGCGCGCCGCCACTTCAAGGACGGAGTGCTAGACGAGACCACCCACGGGGAATACCCTGCAGCGATGAAAGCCGTTGCAGCCGAGACCGGGACGCCTCTCATCGATATGGAGGCAGCAACCATAGCCTGGATCAAGGCCGCGGGAGACGAAGCCTCCAAGCCGTACTTCCTCTGGGTCGAGCCGGGATTTTGCGAAGCCTGGCCGGAAGGGAGGCAGGACAATACCCATTCCAGCGCCCTCGGCGCTCGCCGCAACTGCGAGATAGTCTGCGACTCCATCCGCGTCAAGCTCCCGGAACTCGCAAGCCGCCTCGTGCACTACGATATCGTGGTGGACAGCAACGGCCGCGGGGACTATCTTACCGTCCAGGAAGCCTTCGACGCTGTCCCTGCCAGCCCGAGAGACAGGGCAACCACTATCCTCATCAAGCCAGACACCTGCAAACTGCAATAGCTTATGACAAGCGCTCTTACGACCCTGGTCGCCGTGCTGGCGATGCTTGCGCCGGTCCAGAGGGAGACAATCGACCTCTCCCGCAGCGACTGGAGCATTACTCTGGACAAGGAGGCGAAGTGGGAGAATGACGAACTGTATCTGCCTCCCGTGGACATCTCCGAACTCCCGGTCAACATCCCGACCGGCGGCTGGAAGCTGCTGGAGAGCCCTTCCGTGAGCGGAATTCACCTCCCGGCCACGGTGGAGGAGCATCTCTGGGGCTGGAACGGCGAGACTTTCGGCGTCACCGGCAACTATGTCGGCGTGTCGTGGTTCGAAACCTCGGTGGACATCCCCGCCGACTGGCAGGGGAGGAGGGTCGCAATCGACTTCGAGGCGGTGCGTTTCCGCGCGGAAGTGTTTGTGAACCACAAACTTGCCGGCTACGACCTCGTCAATGGCACCCCGTTCTCCTTCGATATCTCCGAATACCTTGAATACGGTGCGCGCAACACCGTCAGCGTGCGCATCACTGACCCGAACGGCAACTTCAACTGGAAGGATTCGCAGGTCTATAGCTGGGGCGAATATCTCACCAACCCTTCGCACGGCTTCGGCGGCATAACGGGAGGCGTCAAACTGACCGCCACCGGCAGGACATATATCTCCGACATCTTCGTGAAGAATACCCCTCAGATGCGCAAGGTGGACCTGGAAGTCAGCGCTGTGTCCGAGACGGCTGCCGCCGGAGTGCCGGTGCGGATTTCCATTGCCGACAAGGACGGCAAGGAGGTTTACAGCAAATCATATAAGGCCAGCCTCACCGAAGGGGAGAATATTCTCAACTACTCCGTCAGTCTGCCGAAGGCGCAGCTCTGGAGCGTTGAGGAACCGAATCTTTACGACCTCAGCGTCACCCTCGGAGGCGATAGCGACTCCCGCCGCTTCGGCTTCCGCTGGTTCGAGGTGCGCGACATCGACGGCGACAGGCAGTTCTATCTCAACGGCAAGCGCATCGTGCTGCGCACCGCCATCTCCTGGAGCTTCTGGCCGGAGAACGGAATAATGCCTTCCGATGAGCTGGCTCGCCGCCAGGTGGAGGCTGCTAAGGGGCTGGGGCTCAATATGTTGAATTTCCACCGCGGAATCGGGCAAAACGCCGTCTTCCGCTGGGCGGACGAACTCGGCCTCCTCTACTGGGAGGAGCCGGGCGGCAACCAGTACCCGATTTCGCGCTTCGATGACGACAACCTGCAAAGCCGCTTCTACTTCGCCTACCGCAACGAGAAGCTGCGCAGGATGATACTCCGCGACCGCAGCCACCCGAGCCTTATCATCTACAATATGCACAACGAGCGCGGCGCTTCGCCTCAGAAGCAGGACTACGAGCAGATGGCGATGGGCCACAGGCTGGATCCGACCCGCATACTGGTGTATAATTCCTGCAACGGCAAGAACCCCGAGGGCATACCCGATGCGCATTTCAAGACCCATCTGATGCCTTACGACACGACTTTCCGCGACAGCGGCTGGTGGGACAACCACCACGCGGGCGGCCCGGGAGTCTATCACGATGCGCTATATGTATCCAAGGATGAATATCTGCGTGGCAGCAGCAACCGCGGCGAAATCGTAATCTGGGGCGAGGAAGGCGCGACTGGCACACCGCCGCGTCTCCAGCTTATCCGCGACGAGATTCTCGCCTCCGGCAAGCTTTCCTCCTGGGAGGCGCAGGACTACCTGGGCTGGTACGACGCCTACGACAAATTCCTCAAAGAGAGAGGGTTCAGCAAGGCATTCCCGAGCGTGGACGCCCTCACTTCTGCCATGGGCAATGTGTCCTATTATTATCAGGGCCGCATCATCGAGAACATCCGCATCAACAATACGGTTGACGGCTATGCCATCAACGGCTGGGAGAGTATGAAACTGGAGAACCACTCCGGCGTGGTGGACAACTATCGGCATTTCAAGGGCGACCCTGAGCTCGTCGAGCGCTACAATCGCCCTCTCGTGCTCTCGGTAAAGCTCAACCATAAGGTGCTCCCCGTGGGCCGCAGCACTACTGCTGATGTGTTCATTATCAATGAGAAGAGCCTCAAGGGAAGCTATACTCTGGAGGTCGATTACAGGCTTGAAAACGGCACGCTGCTCGATTCGCGCAGCGCCAAGGTCAAAGTCAGCGGCGGCGCCGTCTATGGCGAATGCCTTGCCGACGGCTTAGAATTCAAAGTGTCCGAGCCGGGACGCAGCCGCGTCGAGGCGCGGCTCGTCAAGGGAGGGAAGACCGTCTGCGAGGGGAGCGACGATATTTTCGCGGTAAAGCTTGATGCTTCCCGCATACCTTCCCTCGGTTCAGTCGCTGACAGCAGCGGCCGCGTGGCCTCTTTCCTCTCCAGCATGGGCATTGCCACCAGACCGTACAGCTCAGGCACTCCGGACGGCGACTACCTCGTGGTGGGCGCGTTCGAGCCGACGCAGTGGGGGAGCGGCATCAGCGATATTATGGAGTGGGTCTATAAGGGTCATACTTTGATAGTCGTGGACAATCCGGAGCGCTGGGCAGAGTTCCTTTCCGACAAGGAGGTGCTCGACTACCGCGGAAGCAAGAAGATAGGCTCGTCTTGGTATGGCGGCAATTTCTTCAACCGCGAACATCCGGTCTGGGCGGGTCTCCCGCAGGACTGCGTGTTCAACTGGGAGTACCAGTGCTTCGCGACCTACAACCGCCGCCGCATCGGACTCCGCTGCGGCAACGGGCAGATTCTGGCGGCTGCAGTGGCCGACCACAAAAAGGAGGTCTATTCTGTGCTTAGCCTCATCAAGGCCGGGCGCGGACAGGTCATACTGACCTCTCTCGACATCCCTGCATGCATCAGCGACATACGCCCTGCCGGAATCGGGACCCTGCGTGAGGGCGATGTGGTGGACGGAATGTATGAGGCTATGGGGACTTTCGATGTGAGCGGCGCCAACGGTGCCAATGTCGTAGGTCAGCAGCTTCTCCTCAATATGCTGAAACTCAAGCCTTGAACGATTTGCGGTACTCGCTCGGGGTCATCCCGTAGTGCTTCCTGAACGCCTTGCTGAAATAGTGTGCGTCATTGAAGCCGGTCCTATAGGCGATTTCCGCAATCGGATAGCTGCCTTCCTTAATCATCTCCGCGGCCTTCTCAAACCTGAGGTCGCGGAGATATTCCGTAGGGGCTTTCCCGAGCACGGCCCGGCACTTCTCGAAGAGCACTGAACGGCTGATATTGAGCGCGGAAGCTATTTCGTCGGAGGTAATGTCGCCATTGTCAAGGTTGCTCTGCAGGCAGGCGAGCAGCGCTTCCTTGAATCTTCTCTCTTCCTCGTTCAGACCGTCTCCCGTCTCCTCTTCCGGAGTGGCGGTAGTTATTCCGGCTTTCTGGAGTCTCATCCTGTGTATCAGCCCGTTGGTGATAGCGGCGAAGCCGATGAAGAGCAAAAGTATGGCAATTATTGTCCATTGTGGCTCCGGCCAGACTACGATTCCCATCTCGACGCGGTTGTTGACATCCTGCCCGTCGGCGTTGGTGGATCTCATCTCCAGGGTGTGCCTCCCGAGCCTGAGGCGATCCAGAGTGATCAGACCGCTTCTGTCCAGCCTGGTCCAGACCCCGCTCCTGCCGCCGCCGTCAAGCCGCCAGAAGCAGACAATGCTCTCGGGCGAGCACATGTCCACGGCTGTGAAATCCACGCTGAGACTCTCGCCGCTGCGCATCTTGACGGCGTGTTCGCTATTGTGGAACGCCCTCTTGCCGGATACATACAATGCGCGCGTGAATACTTTAGGAATAAATGAGCTGTTGGAGATTTCCTTCGGGTCGAAGCTCAGGATGCCTTCGGTTGTGTTGAGCAGGATGTTTCCGTCTTCCGTGAGCACAGGTTCGCCTTCGTTGAAGAGGAGGTCGTGCCCGATGCGGTCGTAGGACCAGCCGGTGAGGGATCCGGTGGCCGGGTTGAGCTTGTTGAGGCCTTTGTAAGTGACTATCCAGATGTTGCCCGAACTGTCTTCCACGGCGGAGAGCACGAAATCCGACAGCAGCCCGTCCTTGCCCGTCCATGTCTTGAGGACTCTCCTGCCGTCGAATAGCAGGAAGCCCTTGCCGTAGGAGGAGGCGTACATTGTCCCGTCCGCAGTGATGAGTATGTGCTGGATGTCGTATTTGTCCACATCTTCGTAGCGTTCGAAGCGCAGCAGCTCCGGACTGTCGTCGGGATTGTCGCAGGAATATAGTCCGTTTATTCCGCCGACCAGCATCCTTCCGCTGGGGCTGAACACTATGTGCCTTACCTTGCGGAGCGGCTCTGCCGGGAAGTCCGGCATTTCGACCACGCCTGTAAATGTTCTCCTTCCGCCATTAAGCTCGCTATAGGCGAGTTTCCCATCAAATGAGGCTATCCATAGCCTGCTGCCGTGCTGTCTGACACAATAGACGAGTTCCGAGCCCGCTGCCGCAGGGTCGCCGGATTCTCCGTGCCGTTTTGGACTGAACTCCGGAAGTCCCACATCGTAGGCGACGGTGTTTTCGATGACGCCCTTGCCCTTGGTGCCCAGCCATATGCGGCCTTCGCTGTCCTCGGTTATCGAATAGGCTATTCCTCCCGCGTCCCAGATGGTCAGCGGTTTGATATTTTTGTCCAGCAGGTACACCTTGCCGTCCTTGGTGCCGGCGTAGATGATTCCACTGGAACTCTGCATCAGGGCGCGTACGCTTTTGCCGTCGGAATCGCCTGCCGAGCCTTCCGGGGCCGAGAGGGTGAATTTGTATTCCTTGAGCACGGCTTTGCCCACTCCGCTCCAGCTTCCGCCTATCCAGACATTGTCCTGCCTGTCCACGAACGCGCAGCGTATGTTGGTCTCGGCATCCCATTCTGCAGCGCCGCTTTCGTCGCGGTAGAACGGCTCCAGACTGCAGCTCTCAGGGTCGAAAAGGCAGATGCCGCCCTCGGTGGAATAAATCCAGATGTTGCCGTGGCTGTCCCGCAGGCTCTTTGGCTCTGCTACCGAATAAACTTTACCCTTTACCCGTTTCAGTTTCCAGTCTTCGAAGTTGAGGATGTTGAAGCCGTCCTCCGCCGAGCCGATGATGAAATTCAGCGTCCCGGGGATATTGCATATCATCTTGATATCCTGCGCTGTATAGCTGTCCAGCTCGAAGTAGCTGCCGTTGATGTATTCCACTATGGTCCCGCCGTCGCTTCCGATATAGACCGCCCCGTCCATTTCTTCGTAGCAGTATGCGGGACGGGCCGAAGCGACGCTGCGGTTGCGGTAGAGGGCCTTGTCGGTGAGCACCCAGACATTGTCTTCCGCATCCTTGCGGATGTCGTTGACCTCCTCGCCGTCCGAGAGCCTCATATATTCCTCGAAGTCGAGGCTTTTGCCGCGGTCGGAGAACTTGACTTTCAGCAGGGTGCCGTTGACTGTGAGGAGCAGGAAATCATCGGAGGAGAGACGGTAGATCTTGCTGATGCCGCTGCCGCATTCGACTTTGGTAAAGCTCTCCCTGTGGAGCTCGAAGCGGTAGAGGGCCTTGTCGTAGGAGAGAGCCCAGAGGAGTCCGAACGCATCGGTATATACCCGGTCGAATCTCATGTTGGCCTGCCGGCCCTGGCTGTCGTTCTGCTCCGGCTTGTAGTTGGTGAATGTCTTGCCGTCGAAGCGGTAGAGCCCTGACCAGGTGGCCATCCACAGACAGCCGTTTCCGTCCTGGGTTATGTCCTCGACCATCGTCCTGCTGAGCCCGCTGTCCTGAGTGTAGTAGCTATACTGATAGCGCGGAGGTGCTGCGTTCAGCGCCACCGCCAAAATGATAAAAAACAGCATCAGAACGGCTCTATTTTTCATCCCTCGGACGATTTTCCACTTTTTGGATATGCAAATATACCACTTTTTCCGTTCTTATATCTACTTTCGCATCGACAGCTATTCATTCTGACCAAATTTTTATATATAACCCGGACCGGAGAGTCATTCGTCATTGTGGTAATTTGTTTTTTGGTTTTCCGGTCTCTACAGAGTAGCAGTCCACACTTAAACTATCCTGGAAACATTAGCGGTTAAAATTTTGTGTTAAAAAGGGAAGCCACCAGGAGCTTCCCTTCTTCTTTTCTGTCCGCCCGCGGACAGAAAAGAAGAAGCGATGCTCGGCGAGCCGCTGCGCGACTCGCCTGCTTACCTATACAGCTCCCGCAGGACGGCGAGGGATCGGATGTTGAGGCGGCATTCGGCGTGGTAGCCGATGTATTCAATCAGGGAATCGGCGATTTCGTTGCGGGATGCGCCGTTGAGCGGAAGAAGCATCGAAGAGCCGAAGTCGGACTTGAGAAGCGCCTCAATCTCGGAGAGATGTTCGCCGGCGAAGGGCGATAAATCTACCAGCGAAGGCGAAAAACCCAGCGCCACCGCAAACTCCAGCAGCCAGCGCAGATGGAAATTGCTGAAGTCGCTCTCCAGCGCGTCAAGGGTCAGAATCGAGCGCCTGCACCAGTCGAAGAGCCCGTCCTCCTGCGCCCCGTCCCTCACCGTGCGGTACAGCACCTCGCTCATAAAGAGCGTCATCGAGTTTTTCAGCACGCTCGAGCGTATTCCGTTGAGGGTGTGGACCGCGACCGGCCGCCGCATCCTCCAGAGATCCGAGCGCGGATTCTCCGTCACCTCAGCCTCCAGTATATTGAGGGGCAGGTACAGCGCCATTCTGCTTCCGCCCGAGACTGAAGCGATAAAGCTTCGCCGGCCCAGGTCAGGTGTTAGGCTGTGCACGACCAGGCTCTTGTCTCCGAGCTTGGTCACGGCGAGAACTATAAGTTCAGTGCTGAATGAAGACGCCTCCCCCAAAGCATCAATACTGCTTGATGCGCTCGCTCTTAAGTGCCTCGTGCAGCGCATCGTCGTAGCGCAGACGCAGCTGCACTCCCGCCTCCTGGAAGTAGTAGCGCACCACTATCTCCTCCTCGATGAACGGGATGATTTCGCTCTTCTTGAGCCGGAGAAACTCCTCCTTCTCCATATTCAGAGCCTTGTCCAGAGCCTCCACCTGCGGGGCAAGAGTCTCTGTAAGTCCGTCAGCGGCAATCTCTTCTTTTACCTTGTCGAAATAGGTCTTGGCGGTAGAGCGGTAGTCGAATTCCTTGCCGACCGCATATTTGATGAACTCCTCCCAGTCCTCGTCCGCGAGGTGGAAATCCTCCACGGCAGGGATGCTCTCGTGCTTGCGCACATATTCCAGAGCGTACTGCTCCAGCACCCCGTAGGCCACCAGCGAATAAGTCAGGCGGCTGTATTCCTTCTCCTTGAGAGTTACATCCGGCGTGATGCCGCCTCCGTCGCGGACCGTGCGTCCGTGGGCGGTCTTAAACTCTCTCGTGAGCGAATCCGGTATCTGGCTCACGCTGCCGTCCTCGCGCCTGTGGGTATAGTCCAGCGCCTGCACGCAGCGCCCTGACGGGGTATAATATTTTGCCGTAGTGACCTTGAGCTCACCGCCGTAAGGCAGCGACCTGATACTCTGCACCAGGCCCTTGCCGAAAGTGCGCTGGCCCATAATCGTCGCCCTGTCCATATCCTGGAGCGCCCCGGAGACGATTTCAGAGGCCGATGCCGAGCCGGAATCCACCAGCACTATGAGCGGCATCTTGGTGTCCACCGGCTCCCTGCGCGTGCGCAGAGTGTAGTTGGAGCCATCCTCCTTGCCTTTGGCCGACACTACCACAGAGCCGCGCGGCACGAAGATGGAGACGATTTCCGCCGCCTCGTTCATCAGGCCGCCGCCGTTGCCCCTGAGGTCGAGCACAAGGGTCTGCATCCCCTGCTTCTTGAGCGAGATGACCTCTTCCCTCATTTCCTTGCCGACCCCGTCGGTAAATCCGGTCTGGGAGATGTACCCTACCTTGTCGTCAATCATCCCGGCGTACTCGATGTCCGGGAGGTGTATCTTCTCGCGGGTCACCGTGATTTCGGTTTCCTCCCCGCGCAACTTCTTGACCTTGAAATGCACTGTGGTCCCCGGTTCGCCGCGCATCTTCTCGCTGCACTCCTGGGAAGTGAGCCCGGCCACGCTCTGTCCGTCGATTTCCAAAATCTCGTCGCCGCACACGAGCCCGTTCTTCGCTGCCGGCGACCCGGCATACGGCTCGTTTATGATTACGTTGCCCGATTTCTCCGGCTTGTAGATTACCGCCCCGATGCCGCCGTAGGTCTTGTGGATCATCATCTGGAGGTCTTCGTTCTCCTCCTCCGGGATATAGACGGTATAAGGGTCGAGCCCCGCGAGCATCGCATCCACTCCCTTGCGCTCGATTTTATCGACCTGAAGCGAATCTACATACGATTTGGAGAGTTCCTTGAGTATGGCGCCGTGGATTTCGGTCCACTTGCCGAGGGCGAAATTGCTGGACTGGGCCCCTGCAAGCGTGCAGACGCAGAGCAGAGATATGGTGATAAAGTTCCGTTTCATAATCCACAAATATAATCAAATTCTACGCCGATGCGAAAAGCAGCAGCGCGAGGCCGCCGAGCAGTATCCCCAGGTCGATGGCCTTGTCCTTGATATTGTGTTCCTTGAATACTACGGCGCCGAAGAGGAATGTGATCAGCACGGAGCTGCGCCGTATCATCGAGATGACGGAGAGCAGCGCCCCCTCCTCCTTTACGGCATAGAAATAGAGCGCGTCTGAGACGGTAATCAGCACGGCAATCAGCAGCAGCCTCCAGTCCCAGCGGAACTTTTCCACGCTGCCCTTGTCCCTGAAGTATTTGAAGACAATCAGCAGGGCGAGCAGGGCGGTGATATAGACATTTGCCCAGCTCTGCACGAACATAGGCTGCAGGTGGGCGAGTATGTGCTTGTCGTAGAGCGCACTGGCGGCGCCGGTGAGCACGGAGACCACCATCCAGGCGATGCCTTTGTCGGAGGTGAAATGTATGCCTTCCTTGCGGCTGGAGCGGGCGAGCAGCAGCAGCGAAGCCATCACCAGCGCCACGCCGGCCCACTGCAGCAGGCTGAGCCTCTCCCCGAAGAGAATGATGGAGAATATCACCACGAACATCGGGCGCGAAGCCTTGATGGTGCTGGCCGTGGTGAGCGGGAGCAGTTTCAGGGCAATCAGACCGGAAACCCAGGACGAGGTGACCAACACAGCCTTGAAAACGAGGCTGAGGTGGTCGGCGAGCGAGCCGCCCGAGAGGAAGGGGCAGAGGAAAAGCGCCGACAGGCCCGTGGCGCAGAGCAGTATCCATAGGACACCGTTGCTCTTGAGCGCCTGCTTCTTTGCTACATCATAGAAGCCGAGCAGAACGGCGGAGCATACAGAAAACCAAACCCACATAAGGCAATCATCTATTCTAATAGGGGCTCAAAGATACGATTATTTCGTAAATTTGCAGTCCCTTATGAGTAAAGACTCGTTCATAGAAGTGCGCGGCGCCCGCGCCCACAATCTGAAAAATGTCAGCGTGGACATCCCGCGCGGCAAATTCACGGTTATCACCGGCATCAGCGGGAGCGGCAAATCCTCGCTCGCCTTCGACACCATCTGTGCCGAGGGCCAGCGGCGCTATATGAACACCCTTTCCCCCTATGCGCGGCACTTTATGGGCATCCTGGAGAAGCCGTCCGTGGAGAGCATAAACGGTCTCAGCCCCGTCATCTCGATAGAGCAGAAGACCACCGGAAGCAATCCCCGCTCTACCGTGGGCACGATTACTGAGATTTCCGACTTCCTGAGGCTGCTCTTCGCCAGGGCCTCCACCGCCTATTCGCCGGTCAGCGGCAAGCCTATGGTCCGCTATACAGACGACGCCATAGTGGAGTTGATACTCAAGGAGTTCCACGCCCGCAAATGCCTTCTTCTCGCCCCGCTCGTCCGCGGACGCAAGGGAAGTTACCGCGAGCTTTTCGACCAGCTGCGCAAGAAGGGATATACCGAAGTCCGCATTGACTCGGAGATAATTCCGCTCGCCGAGGCCGATAGCCTCGACCGCTACAAGGCGCACTTCATAGAGCTGGTGGTGGACAAGCTCAAGCCCGATGACGGCGACGAAGGGCGCATCCGCCGTTCCGTGCAGTCGGCGCTCTCGCTCGGCAAGGGCTCGCTGGCGGTACTGGATATGGAGAGCGGAGCGCTGCACCATTATTCCCGGCATCTCGTGGATCCGGAGACCGGCATTTCGCTTCAGGAGCCGGCGCCGCACTCGTTCTCCTTCAATTCCCCTGAGGGCTATTGTCCTCATTGCAAGGGACTTGGTACGGTGGTGGATATAAATATGGACAGCATTATCCCGGACCGCAGCGTGTCGGTCGCCGACGGGGGCATCGTGCCGCTCGGGCGCATCCGCGACGGGCATAAGTTCGAGATAGTGAGGGCGATGTCCCGCAAACTCGGATTCTCCCTCTACGAGCCGGTGGGCACCCTGCCGGACGATGTGATAAGTCTGCTGGTCTTCGGCTCCGATGACTTTTTCCGTGTGGGAGAGGGGGCGATGGCCCAGATGGTCAACTGGCCCGGCATCGTGGGCAACATAGAGGATAAGATAGTCTGCCCTGTCTGCCACGGCACGCGGCTCAACGCGCAGACCAAGTGCTTCAAGATAGACGGCAAGGACATCTCGGAGGTCAGCTCGATGGAGATCAGCGCCCTCGCGGAGTGGCTCAACACGCTTCCGGAGCGGCTCGGCAGCCGCGAGCGGGAGATTGCGCGCGATATCATACGCGAGCTCTCCGACAGGGTGAAGTTCCTGCTCGATGTGGGACTCGACTACCTCAGCCTCGACCGCCCCGCAGCGACTCTCTCCGGCGGCGAGGGGCAGCGCATACGCCTCGCGACGCAGATCGGCTCCAAGCTGGTCAATGTGATCTATGTCCTGGACGAGCCGAGCATCGGCCTGCACCAGAGGGACAACCGCAAACTCATCGCTTCGCTGAAGACGCTTCGCGACGAGGGCAACACCGTGATAGTCGTGGAGCACGACGAGGAGACGGTCTGCTCCGCCGACTGGATGGTCGAGGTGGGACCGGGAGCGGGGGAGAACGGAGGCCGCATCTGCTACAGCGGGCCCGGCGTGCACTTGAACAACCCGATAGAGACTCCCTCCGCGCGTCGCAAGGGCAACGGCCTGAAGCTTACGGTCAGGGGCGCCTGCGGCAACAATCTGAAGAATATCGACGTGAGCTTCCCGCTCGGAGTGATGATCGGTATCAGCGGAGTCAGCGGCAGCGGCAAGTCCAGCCTTATCAACCAGACCCTTATGCCTGCCTTGAAGGGCAAGCTCAACCATCTGAAACAGAAGCCACTGCCTTTCGCGGCACTGGAGGGGGTGGAGAATATAGACAAGGTCATCGAGATAGACCAGAGCCCTATCGGGCGCACGCCGCGCTCCAACCCGGCCACCTACACCGGAGTCTTCGACGATATCCGCAAGCTCTTCGAGAGCACGCCCGACGCAAAGGTGCGTGGATTCAAGGCGGGTCGCTTCTCTTTCAATGTGCCGGGAGGCCGCTGCGAGGAGTGCAAGGGCGCCGGTATCAAGGTGATAGAGATGAATTTCCTCCCTTCGGTCAATGTGCAGTGCGACTGCTGCGGCGGCCGGCGCTACAAGGAGGACACTCTTGCAGTGAAATACCGCGGCAAGAATATCAGCGAAGTGCTCGATATGCCGATTTCCGAGGCCTACGAGTTCTTCAAGCCTTACCCCGCTATCGCGCAGAAGCTCAAGGCGCTGGTCGATGTCGGGCTTGGCTACATCCACCTCGGACAGTCCGCCGTGACCCTCTCCGGCGGGGAGAGCCAGAGGATGAAGCTCGCTTCGGAACTCTTCCGCAAGGCCACCGGCAACACCCTCTATATGCTCGACGAACCGACCACGGGCCTGCATCCGGAGGATATCAAGGTGCTGATGGATGTGCTGCAGAAGCTTGTGGACCAGGGCAATACGGTCATCGTCATCGAGCATAACCTAGATGTGCTGAAGAGCGTGGACTATATTATAGATATGGGACCTGACGGCGGCGCGAGGGGCGGCAGGATTATTGCAGAAGGAAGCCCCGAGCAGATTGCTTCCGACCCGTCTTCCGTGACGGGTGAGTATCTCAAAACAGTGTTATAACGAAATGACAGAAAACAGCAGCAAGATAGACGCCGCTCGCAAAGAATACGCGGACTGGTGTCACGCAATAGGAGTCGAATCCATCGAAGATGTCAACCGTGTCCTTCAGGAGGGCAAGGCGATAGAGCTTATCAACCTCTGCGAAGCGAGGCAGGAGCGCAAGTATGCCGCGGCCGCGGACCAGATCTTCTGGTGCCGCAAGAAGTGCCGCATCGTGATGATGTCGGGGCCTTCCTCCAGCGGCAAGACCAGCTCTTCTCTGCGCATCGCACAGCAGGCGAGGGTTATCGGCCTCAATCCCAAGGTGATCGAGCTCGACAACTACTTCGTCAATAGGGAGCATACCCCTAAGGACGAGAACGGCGAATACGATTTCGAGGCGCTCGGTGCGATGGATGTGGAGTTCCTCAACCGGCAGCTGGTGGACCTGCTCCGCGGCGAGGAGGTGGAGCTTCCGAAGTTCGACTTCGCGGCGGGGGAGAGAATCCCTTCCGGCAAGACTATGCGTCTGGAAGCCAATGATATACTCTTTATGGAGGGCATCCACGCTCTCAACCCGGCTCTGACCCCGGCCATCCCGCAGGACAGCATCTTCAAAATCTATATCTCGGCGCTATATGCTTTGCCGGGTGGCAACAAGGACCACTATTCCACCACCGACAAGCGGCTCCTGAGACGCATCGTGCGCGACAACCGCACCCGCGGCATCTCGCCCGAGGAAAATATCCTCCGCTGGCCGTCCGTGCGCAGGGGAGAGATCGAGAACATCTTCCCCTATGAGGATAATGCCAACCTCGTCTTCAACTCCTCCACCCTCTACGACCTGCCGCTGCTGAAGTACTACGCCGAGCCTCTGCTCTGCGGCATCAGCGAGTCGTCCCCGGCCTACGCCAAGGCGCAGGAACTCCTCGACTTCCTCAAGGATGTGATCTGCCTCAAGCCTGCCGAGATCGCCGCCATCCCGCCAACTTCCATTATGCGGGAGTTTATCGGCGGACAGACCTTATAATATCGGGGCTGCCGCCCCGAGCCCCTGCGCCCTTAAGTTGCAACGCGGCCCACGAGCCTGCGGTTGCTGAGTTTGTCGAAGCATCGA
>CAVJHI010000008.1:0-55824 GCA_963649415.1 bacterium | reverse complement strand
AAAAAAAGCCGGCTGCACGGGGCAGTCGGCTTTTCTATGAGCTCCGGCGCGAGGCCGGATGAAGCGGCACAAGGCCGGAGCGAAAATCAAGGCTACAGCGTCCTTTTGACCTCGACGATCTGGAAAGCTTCGATGGTGTCGCCGTCCTTGATGTCGTTGTAGCCCGCAATGGCCATTCCGCACTCCTTGCCGGCAATGACTTCCTTGACGGCGTCCTTGCCGATCTGCAGGGAGCCGAGTTCGCCGGTGTAGATGACGATACCGTCACGGATAAGGCGAACCTTGGACTTCTGCACCATCTTGCCGTCCCTGATGAGACAGCCGGCGATAGTGCCGACCTTGCTGATGCGGAAAGTCTGCTTGACCTCGGCGGTGGCGATAACCTCCTCCTTCTTCTCCGGCTCGAGCATACCCTCGATACCGTCCTTGACCTCGTTGATACAGTCGTAGATGACGGAGTAGAGGCGGATTTCGATGCCCTCGCGGTCAGCGGCCTTGCGCGCCTCCACGGTAGGACGTACCTGGAAGCCCACGATTACCGCATCGGATGCCTCGGCGAGAAGCACATCGGACTCGGAGATACCTCCGACCGCCTTGTGGATCACATTTACCTTGACCTCCTCGGTGGAGAGCTTGATGAGGGAGTCCGAGAGCGCCTCCACGGAGCCGTCCACATCGCCCTTGACGATGATGTTGAGCTCCTTGAAGTTGCCGATGGCGATACGTCGTCCGATCTCCTCGAGAGTCATATGCTTCTGGGTCTTGATGCCCTGGATGCGGAGCAACTGCTCGCGCTTGTTGGCTATGTTCTTGGCTTCCTTCTCGTCGGCAAGCACATTGAACTTCTCGCCCGCGGCAGGTGCGCCGTTGAGTCCGAGCACAGAGACAGGGGTGGAAGGACCGGCCTCCGAAATCTTCTGTCCACGCTCGTTGAACATCGACTTGATGCGTCCGTAGTAGCTTCCGCAGAGCATCACATCTCCCTGATGCAGAGTACCTTCCTGCACGAGTACGGTGGCGAGGTAGCCGCGCCCCTTGTCGAGGGAAGACTCGATTACCGCGCCGACGGCGAGCTTGTCGGGGTTGGCCTTGAGCTCGAGCAGGTCGGTCTCGAGAAGCACCTTCTCGAGCAACTTGTCCACATTGAGACCCTGCTTCGCGGAGATCTCCTGGCACTGGTACTTGCCGCCCCAGTCCTCCACGAGGATATTCATCTCGGAGAGCTGACGGCGAATCTTGTCAGGATCGGCGCCAGGTTTGTCTATCTTGTTGATGGCAAATACCATCGGGACATTCGCAGCCTGCGCGTGGTTGATGGCCTCAATGGTCTGAGGCATCACGGCGTCGTCGGCCGCCACGATGATGATGGCAAGGTCGGTGAGCTGTGCACCGCGGGCACGCATCGCCGTGAAGGCTTCGTGGCCAGGAGTATCGAGGAAGGTAATCCTGCGTCCGTCAGGCAGCTCCACATTGTAGGCACCGATGTGCTGGGTGATACCGCCCGCCTCGCCCGCAATCACATTGGACTTGCGGATGTAGTCGAGGAGCGAAGTCTTACCGTGATCGACGTGGCCCATCACCGTGATGATAGGCGGCCTCGACTGGAGGTCCTCAGGCTTATCGACCTGCTCGGAGTGGCTGATCTCTTCGGAGATGTCGGCGGTCACGAACTCGACCGTATATCCGAACTCCTCCGCCACGAGCACCAGCGTCTCCGCATCGAGCCTCTGGTTGATGGACACCATCAGTCCCAGGCTCATGCAGGCGCCGATGACCTTGACTACAGGGGTATTGTTCATCAGGGTCGCGAGGTCGTTGACCGTCACGAACTCCGTGACTTTGAGCACCTTCTTCTCGGCTGCAGCCTCAGCGATCTCGTCCTGTGTACGCTGGGCGGCAGCTTCGCGCTTCTCCTTGCGGTACTTCGCGCCGAAGTTGTTCTTCTTGCCCTCGTTCATCTTGGCGTAGGTCTCCTTGACCTGCTTCTGGATCTCCTTCTGGAGCTCCTCCTGCTCGGTCTCGCTCAGCGCCGGCTTGAAGCGGTCGCGCTTGCGTCCCTTGCCCTGGCCCTGCTGCGGCTGAGGCTGCTGCTGGCCCGGACGGCGGGAGTTATTGTTGTCCTTCTTCGGAGACTTCTCGATATGCTCCCCGGCCTTGGCCACATCCACCTTGCGCGTGCCCTTGTTGATGCGCTCGCGCTTCTTTGGCTTGCGGTCAAACTGGCTCAGGTCAATCTTGCCGACCACCTTGAGCGATGGGCCTCCGGCCTGGGCGGCCTCGGCCGGCTTGGGAGCGTCTGCGCTCTTCGGGGCCTCCGGCTGCTTCTCCGGAGCGGCGACCGGGACGGCCTCTGCGCTCTTTGGAGCTTCCACAGACTTCTCCGGCTCTACCTCCGCAATAGGAGCCGGTTCCGGCTCTACTGCAGGCTTCTCCGGCTCGGCAGGTGCCTCTTGCGGCGCAGCCTCGACGACAGGCTCGGCAGCAGGCTTCTCGACCGCTGCCGGCTCTGGCTCTGCGGCCTTAACCTCAGGCTCAGCTACCGGCTCCGGCTCTGCTGCCGGGGCTTCAGGAGCAGCCTCAACGACAGGCTCTGCTGGCTCGGACGGCTCGGCGCTCTTCGGGGCTTCTTTCTTCTGGTTGAAGAAAGTGTTGCTCTTGATGATTGTCTCCTGCTCCATCTCCTCCTCGTCATCGTCACGCTTGGGCTTGCGTCCGCTCTTCTCGATGATCTCGGTAATCTTTATGTCCACCTTGTCGGCGGCCTGCTTCATCTCGAGATCCTTTCCGAACTGGCGCGAAATGGCGGACAAATGCTCGTCGGAGATTTTTTCATTAGGGTTGTTATCGACCTCGACGCCGATTTTGTGGAGGAAGTCCACGAGGTCGTCGAGACCGATGTTGAATTGTCTGATTATTTTATTTAGTCTGATTTCTCCCATTCTAGTCCTCGAATTCTGCTTTTAATATGTTAATGACATCCGCAACCGTTTCATCCTCGAGGTCAGCCCTCTTGGCTATGTCCTCAGGAGAGAGAGCAAGCACGCTCTTGGCCGTATCGCAGCCGATAGACTCAAGGCGGTCGATAATCCACTGGTCAATAACATCGGAGAACTCGCTGAGCAGAACATCCTCTTCCTCGGCATCTTCGCCCTTCGGCAGCTCACGGTAAACCTCGATCTCGCGGTCCACGAGCATTCCGGCAAGCTGGATGTTGACACCGCGTCTTCCGATACCCTTGCTCACCTGGTCAGGCTGCATGAATACCTTGACCTTGTCATTAGGATCATCGCTCATCTCGATGTATGAGACAACGGCTGGATTGAGGGCGCGCTGAATCATCAGCTTAGGGTTCTGGGACCACTGGATGACGTCGATATTCTCGTTGCGCAGCTCGCGGACGATGCCCATGATGCGGCCGCCCTTGACGCCGATGCAGGCTCCGATCGGGTCGATGCGGTCATCGTAGGACTCCACGGCCACCTTGGCCCTCTCGCCCGGCACGCGGACCACCTTCTTGACGGTAATCAGGCCGTCGGCGATCTCCGGCACCTCCTGCTCGAAGAGTCTCTCGAGGAACTCGTTGGAGACGCGGCTCAGGGTGATGTATGGAGTGGTGTTGTTCTTCATCTCCACGCTCTTGATGATGGCGCGCACGGAGTCGCTCTTCTTGAACCTCTCGCCCGGGATCTGCTCTGACTTGGGGATATGGAGCTCGTTGCCGTCCTCATCGAGGATGAGCACTTCCTTGGACCAGGTCTGGTAAACTTCGCCGTAGAAGAGTTCGCCGACTTTCTCGGAATATTTCTTGAAGACATTGGCCTTCTCGATGTCCATAATGCGGCCCTGAAGGTTCTGGCGGATGTTGAGGATGCCGCGCCTGCCGAATGCGGCGAGAGGCAGTCTCTTGGAGTACTGGTCACCGACCTCGTAGTCGTCGGCGTCACCGCCGTCCTCGCGTATTCCGTCGAGGGTTATCTCGGCGTTGGGGTTCTCCACCTCCTCGACCACGTCGAAGTTCTGGTAGATCTCGCAGGTTCCCTTGTCCACATTGACGATCACGTCGAAGTTGTCAGAAGAGCCGTAGGTCTTGGCAATCTGGGTCAGGAACACGTCCTTGAGCACCTGCATCATGACTGGACGGTCTATGTTCTTCTCTTCCTTGAAGTCCTTGAACGCGTCGATCAGGGTGATTACTTTTTCTTTTTCCATTGTAGGTATCTATTCTTTTATTGATTTCAGCATTTCATCGGCCTCCGCGGCGTCGATGCCGGCGGAGCCCACGGTCAGGGAGTAGTCCTCCACATTGCGGTCGAACTCGTCGAGCACCGCACGGTGCACATATTCGCAGTCGGCGATATCCACATCCGCGCCCTCCTTGTCGATCACCACCTCGAAGACATTGTCATCATCATTGAACATCAGCTCCACGAGCGAGCATCCCCGCTCGTCCGCAGCCTTCCTGACTACTTTTTCAAACTTTTCCCTATCCATAACCGTTCTGTATTTCAAAACAAAATGGAAGACCGCCCGGCCTTCCATCTCGTTCACGATGCAAATATAGGAATAATTTTTGTAATTTTGCCAAGCCTAACAAATTACAATACAAATGAAGAAATTTTTTACCCGCATAGCGGTGCTGATACTGGCGGTGCTGACGCTCGGAGCGTGTGAGCTCGACAAACCGCAGGAATACACATTCTACTACGGACTCTATCTCAATGTGGCGGACGAGGATGCGAAGACGGCAGTCAAGGAATATTTCAAATCCAAGATTAACTTCGACAACGGCTTCTCGGTCTACGCAGAGCAGTTCGAGGCCATCCAGCAGGCCAACGAGCGCTTCATCAAGGATGCGGAGGCCATTGACGGCGATAAAGTGCGCGACCTGATTGCCAAGGACGACCTGGTGCAGCTCGCAATGGACATCTATACGTCCAAGGGCAGGATGGGCACCGTCAGCGTCCTTTCCTGGTTCCACAGCGATGACGAAGACGGCGACAAAGAAATCGAAGAGCCGGCTGAATGATTGCCGTTATTTAAGATAATCCAGACTGCCGGGGCCTTCGTTGAAGAGGAGGTCCATCACGGAGAGCCCGGGGCGGAAGCCCAACTTCTCGGCAAATACCTGATAATAAGGCCTTTCCAATCCCAGATCAGAGAGGATTGAGTTGGGCCTTTTTGGATGGATGTCGTAATCCGGACCGCAGTATTCAGCGGTCTCCCGGAGCTCCGTAGCAAGCCCGATCTTAGACTGGAAGAATTCGATTATCCGCAGGTCCAGCTCCCAGAGCGTGCGCGGCTGCGAATCGAGTATCGCGAAGAGCTCGTCGCGGTAGTAGTCGAAGAACGCGGACGAATGGTAGGCAGTGTCGATGCAGCGCTCCGTCTTGGCCACCCACGGGGTCGTATAGTCCACCTCAACTTCCTTGATCGGAATCGAAATCGAGCCCTCGCGGTGCCGTATAGGGAAGGAGAGGTCCTGCACGCCGTCCGAAGCATAGAAACGGCAGCGGTTGCGGTAGGACTGCTTCTGGTAGTTCTCGCAGGCCTCCACATAAACCAAAGAATACTTTGCAAGCAATGCAAAGTATTCTATTGGAGGGAAATATGCTATTGTAAGCGTCACCCCTACTCGATGGTACCCTTGGAGGAGGAATCGCCCGCGCGCACGATGCCGCGCTTGGAGTTCCTGATGAACTCGAGGATATTGTTCTTCTCCACTGAGTCAGGGAAGCCGGCCTCGACCTTGGCGCAGCCGTCTGAGATGTTGAATCCCTGATAGTAGATCATATCGTACATATCCTTGATGTTGCGGATGGCGTCGGAGTCGAAGCCGCGGCGGCGCAGGCCCACGATATTGATACCCGCATAGCAGATAGGGGTACGGCCGCAGATGGAGTACGGCGGGATGTCCTTGTTGACCGCGGAGCAGCCGCCCACCATGGCATGGGTGCCGATATGGGAGAACTGGTGCACGGCGGTATTGCCTCCGATGATGGCCCAGTCGTCCACGTCAGTCTCGCCCGCAATGCCCACATAGCTCACGAGGATGCAGTGATTGCCCACGCGGCAGTCGTGAGCCACGTGCACATATGACATAATCAGGGTATTGTCCCCAATCTTTGTGACGCCCTTGCCGCTGGCCTTGGTACCGCGGTTGATGGTCGCACATTCGCGGATGTTCACATTGTTGCCGATCTCCACATAGGTAATCTCCCCGTCGAACTTGAGGTCCTGAGGAATACCGCCCACGACGGCGCCTGGGAATACCGAGCAGTTGTCGCCCATCTTCACATAAGGGAAGATGTTGGCGTGCGGATAAATCTTGCAGTTGTCGCCGATCTCGACATTGTCGTCGATAAAGGCGTAAGGCCCTACTTCAACATTTTCGCCAAGTTTTGCATTTGCGCTGACGGTCGCAAGAGGATGAATTTTTACCATAACTACTGCTGCTTCAATTGTTCTATAACTGCCGCCGCTGCGGCGCTGTTGATTTTATGGCCTGGTTTGTACGCGCTTATATGTGCCCGCAGGTATCCGCCCACGAGCCTCATATCCCCGATGAGGTCGAGCAGCTTGTGGCGCCCGCACTCGTTGGAGAAATGTAATTTCAAGTTGCTCAGATAGCCCTTGTCGGTCACCGAAAGCCTCGGCTGGCCAAAGAGGGTGCACATCTTGTCGATCTGCTCCTTAGAGACAGGGTATTCGGCTATCACGATGGCGTTGTCCACGTCGCCGCCCTTGATAAGTCCGTGGGCCGCAAGGGCTTCCAGCTCGTGGAAGAAGCAGAATGTGCGGCAGGGGGCGATCTGTCCGACATAGTCGGCGCTCTCGCTCCAGTGCGCGCTCTGCACTCCCAGCACCCGGGAGTTGAAGTCCACGGTCACATCGTAAGAGAGCGAATCGGCAGGGGTAATCTTAACCCAGGAGCCGGACTCCTCGTCGCGGTACTCGACTTCTTTGTCGAGAGTGATATATTTACGCTCTGCGTTCTGCTCCTGAAGTCCGTCCGGGGCAATCGCCCTGACATAGGTCTCGGCGCTGCCGTCGAGTATAGGTACTTCCACATTGTCGAGCTTCAGCAAGGCATTGTCCACGCCGAGGCCCGTGAGAGCCGAAAGGAGATGTTCTATTGTGACTACCGATACCTCTCCGACGGAGATGGTGGTGCTGCGAGCAGTCCTGCTGACATTGGTCGCAAGTGCAGGAACTTCCACATTGAGATCCGTACGAAGGAAGCGGATTCCGAAGTCTTCCGGGGCAGGGCAGATGGTCAGATGCGCATAACATCCTGTGTGAAGGCCTCTTCCCTCGAAAGTGTATTCTCTTTTAACTGTCTGTTGATTCATCGGGGTGCAAAGATAGTAAAATATTTTATTCTTCCCCCGATTGTTTGAACTTGGCATATGCCCGGAGGTAGGTCGAATGGAGTATGGCAGGGATACCGAAATAGACCTGCCCCGGCTTGCGGATATTGCCTATCACTCCGGTCTTGGCGCCTATGGTGGTGTGGTCTGCAATCTTGATGTGTCCCACGATACCCACCTGACCCGCGCAGATGCAGCTCTCGCCGAGTTTGGTAGAGCCTGCAATACCAGTCTGGGCCGCAATCGCCGTATTCTTGCCGACCACTACATTGTGCGCAATCTGGCAGAGGTTGTCGATTCTTACGCCGTCCTCGATGATGGTGGACTCCATCGGAGCCTTGTCGATGGTCGTGTTGGAGCCGACCTCCACATCGTTGCCTATCACCACATTGCCGATGTGCTCGATTTTGCGCCAGCTGCCGTCCGGCTGAGGGGCATTGCCGAAGCCGTCATCGCCGATGATGCAGCCCGCGTGGAGTATCACCCTGTCCCCTATCACCATCCCCGGGAAGATGTGCACACCCGGATAGATGATGCAGTAGGAGCCGATTTTGGTCCCCTCGCCTATCGTCACATTGTCGTATATCTTGGTGCAATCGCCTATCTGACAATTCTTTCCGATGGTCACAAAATCACCCACCGATACCCTCTTGCCTATCTTGGCGCTCCACGCGATGCGGCAGCGGCCGCGGTGGCGGCGGTAGGTCTTGTTGTGGTCTGCGACATATTTCAGCAGATCGGAGAGGGCCGAGTAGGCGTTCTCCACCCTCACGAGAGTGGGGGTCACCGGCTGCTTGGGCTCGAAATCAGCATTCACCAGCAGGATGGAAGCCCTGCTGGTGTAGGCGTATTGTTCGTATTTTGGATTGGCAAGGAAACTCAGTTGTCCCGGCTTGCCGTGTTCGATTTTCGCAAATGATGAGGCCTTTGCCTCGGGGTTGCCATCGACAGTCCCGTGCAGGACCTCGGCAAGCTGTTTGGCGGTAAATTCCATAAAATATCCTATTAGAAGCGCCAGCCTACGGTAAGGGCCACGTTCCAGAGATTCGGTCTGTTAAGTATGCGCGGAGATTTCACGCCGGCGTAATAGCCGTCCGCATCGTAGTTGTCGTAATCGTAATATGGCGAGAATGTCGCTTCAGGATACTTGGTCAGTTTGACCGCAAGGTCCGCGAAGAACGAGCCGGTGGAAGAATATCCCAGACCGAGGGAGCCGGAGATTGTCCTGTCCTTGTAATAGCTCGCGGACACGAGTCGTTTAGCGTAGCTGTTGTAGGAGTCGAAGTCGCGCAGATATTGGTCTGCAGTGACATCCTCACCCTCATTGTTGGACCAGTGGCGCTCCGGGGAAGTGAGGATGGACGCGCCTGCACGCAGGGCGAAGAGAGGGGTGAGCTTCAGCTCGCCACCGATCCTCAGGGAGTGGGAAACGCCCGCGAAGTTGCGGTTGGTCTCGTTGGCGTCGAGGAAAGTATCGCCCGCGATGTAGTCCATATAGTCGCTGTGCAGCTCGGAGAACTTCATCACGCTGTAGTCGGTGAGCTCATAGTCCGCGCTGATGAAGCCGAGCGCGCCAAAAGTGAAGGCTACGCCGAAATTGGCCACATAAGGGGACCTGAGGCAATAGGTGTATTCTCCGCGAGGAGAAGTCTGACTATCGTTGAAATAAGTATCTTCGAAGCTCGTGGAAGCGGCGTACTGCCACTTCTCGGTGATGGTATAGGCCGTCGGAGTCTGGATGGCGGCGCCGATGCGCAGACCCGCGAACGGAGTGGCGATGATGCCGAACTTCGCGTAGATGCCGTCGATGTCGGCGGTATAGCTGTAATTATAGGAGCTATTTCTGAAGTAAGTGACGACATCCTGGGTCGAATTCTTCACAAAGGACACCGGGAACATCTCCGGATCCACCGGAGCCTCATAGAGCGCCTCGCTGTACCTGTACTGCGCGGTCGGAGTGCCGAGGTTGAAACCTACATATACAAGGTCGGATATATTGGCGCCGAAGTTGAACACGAGGTCGTTCTTGTAGCCGACCTTGCTCACCTGCGACGACTGCGAAAGTTCGCCCGGGACATAGTGATATGTGCCGTCCGGGTCGAGCACCTCGCTCACGCCCACATACTTGCCGTCCTCGCCGTAAGAGCCGAACATGCCGCCCTGATAGGCCGTAAGGATGTCCCAGGAGACAGAACTGTTCTCAAAGGAATTGTAGTTGGCAAGCACGCTCTCGTCGTAGCCCTCCGCCGAAGCCGCAAACTCGGCAATCTTGGAAGTCTTGGAGTTGGAGCCGTATGCGCGGGCGTTATAGTTGTACTGCACTGTTTGGTTGGACACCACGGCGAAGGTAAACGACTTGAGGCCGCTGCTGCGCCCGGTGTTCATCACCATCGAGAGACCGATGTTAGGCAGGCCCAGACGGCACCTGCCGGTGCTGTTGAACGCACCGTAGCGGGACTCTCCCTCAGGAGAATATGCCGAGCTTACGGATGATATGCTAAGTCCCGGAGTAATGACGAGCTGGCCGTAGCCGGCCACCGCCGAACCCGCAGGGTTGATGCCTATCGTGCCGAGGTCGCCGCCCACTGCAGTGACCGCGTTGCCCAGCCCCATCGAACGTGCCGTACCGAGGTAGTCGTTGCGGCTGAAGTTGATGGCGTCATACATATTCTGTGCGCCTGCCGCCGTCATCGAAAGGATGACTGCCGCGGCAAAGGATATTGTTCTTCTCATAATAATCACAAATTAAAATCTCACTGCCTCTACCTGCGTCCGCCGCCTCTGCTGCTTCCGCCACCGCCTCCGCCGCTTCTGGACGAGCTGCCGCCGCCTCCGCTATAGCTCCTTGAGGAAGATCCGCCGGAGTAGCTTCTGCTGCTGGAGCTTGAGCTTGAGCTGCCGCGGCTGTAACTGCTGCTTGAGCTGCTGCTTGAGCTGCTGCTTGACTTGGTGCTGCTGCCGGAAGACCTGCTTGAGCTTGAGCCGGAGCTGCGGCTGTAGTTGCTGCCGGAAGACTTGCCGCCGCTTGAGCCGGAGCTTGCGCTGCTGCCGGAGCTGCTCTTGGTGCGGTTGGTGTAACTGCGGGTAGGGTTGTAGCCGCTGCCGCCGCGGTAAACGTCGCTATTGCGGGAGCCGGATGAGCCTGAGGAAGTGCCGACCCTGCCCGAACCGCTGCCAGGTCTGCCGCCTATGATGGTGGAGCCGTAGCTGCCGCCGCCCGCGCCAGGACGGAAGTTGCTGCCGCCCGGTCTGCTGCCCGGAGCGCCGCCCGGCTGGGTCTGGTCGCGCCTTCCGTAGTAGCGCCTTCCGTCAGGGGAAAGTCCCGGCTTCGGAGTCGGCCTCGGGTTGTGCCAGGCATAGCCGTGACGAGGGCCCGGAGCGCCGTACCAGCGGTCGTAGCGCCAAGGGTCGCCGTACCAGCGGTCGTAGCGCCAAGGGTCGCCGTACCAGGAGTGGTATCTCCAAGAGCTGCCGTAGCCGTAGTACCAAGGGTCATAGTATCTCCAATTCCAGCCGTACCTCCAGTTCCAGTCATAGTACCACGGGTCGTACCAGCTCCAGCTGGAGAGGACGAGCCCAGTGCTGAGACCGATGAAGTAGTCGGATGAAGAACTTGAATAGCTATTGGTATTGTCAATCACCACATAGACGGTGTCGCCCTCCTGCTGCTTGAGAGCGATGTTCTGCGCGGCCATCGCCGCGAAATCCTCCTTGGAGTACAGTTGGGCCTGTACCGTCGCCGGGGAGGTACGCACATATATGCCGTCCTGATACTGCTGCTGGTAATACTGTGAGTACCAAGCAGTAGGGCTGCAGGAAGCGAGAGCCATAAGTAAAGGCATCAAAAGAGCTAATGTCCGTTTCATATTGCAGTCTCCTATTCTTATAAAATTCGTATCTTTGCCGGGCAAAGACTGGGGCACGCGCCCCGATTTTGTATATAGATGCAAATTTCGCAAAAAAACGCAGAATTTCTATAGGAATATGGCAAAAGAGGTTACCAAAAGGTCTGAGAACTATTCTCAGTGGTACAACGATCTGGTGATGAAATCAGATCTGGCGGAGCAGTCCGCAGTGAGAGGATGTATGGTCATCAAGCCGTACGGATACGCGATCTGGGAGAAGATGCAGAGCGCGCTGGACAGCAGGTTCAAGAAGACGGGAGTGCAGAACGCCTACTTCCCTCTCTTCATCCCTAAATCTTTCTTCAGCCGTGAGGCAGAGCATGTTGCAGGCTTCGCCAAGGAGTGCGCGGTGGTCACCCACCACCGTCTGATGAACGACCCCGACGGCAAGGGCGTGGTAGTCGATCCCGACGCCAAGCTCGAAGAGGAGCTCATCGTGCGCCCGACCTCCGAGACCATCATTTGGAGCACCTACAAAAACTGGATAACCTCCTGGAGAGACCTCCCTATCCTCTGCAACCAGTGGTGCAACGTGGTCCGCTGGGAGATGCGCACCAGGCTCTTCCTCCGCACCGCGGAGTTCCTCTGGCAGGAGGGCCACACCGCCCACGCCACCGCCGAGGAAGCCCGGAAGAGGGCCGAGCAGATGGTGCAGGTCTATGCCGACTTCGCCCGCAATGTGCTGGCGCTGCCGGTAATCGTGGGCCACAAGAGCCCTAACGAAAGGTTCGCCGGCGCGCTCGACACCCTCACCATCGAAGCGATGATGCAGGACGGCAAGGCGCTGCAGGCCGGTACCTCCCATTTCCTCGGGCAGAACTTCGCCAAGTCGTTCGATGTGCAGTTCACCAACAAGGAAGGCAAGCAGGAATATGTTTGGGCCACATCCTGGGGCGTAAGCACCCGACTGATGGGCGCCCTCGTGATGGCTCACGGCGACGACAACGGACTCGTGCTGCCGCCGAGACTCGCCCCAATCCAGGTAGTGATGGTACCTATTTATAAGACAGATGAGGAGCACAGCGCCGTCATCGCCAAGATGGAGGAGGTGCGCGACGCTCTCGACAAGCTGGGCATCAGCAGCCGCATCGACGACCGCGACACTCTGCGCCCGGGATTCAAGTTCGCCGAGTGGGAGCTCAAGGGAGTGCCTGTAAGGCTCGCCATGGGCGCGAGGGACCTCGCCGCAGGCACCGTGGAGGTAGCCCGCCGCGACACCCTCAGCAAGGAGACCATGGCCCTGGAGGGCATAGCGGAGCACATCTCCGGCCTGCTCGAGGACATCCAGGCCAATATCTACAACAAGGCGCTCGCCTTCCGCGACTCCCGCATCGAGAAGTGCGACAGCTGGGATGAGTTCAAGGAGAAGATCCAGACCGGCAAGTTCCTGCTCTGCCACTGGGACGGCACCGCCGAGACCGAGCAGGCCATCAAGGACGCCACCAAGGCCACCATCAGGTGCATACCCGTGGACAGCTGCGTCTGCGAGGAGGAAGGCAAGGACATATTCTCCGGCAAGCCTTCACACAGAAGAGTAGTATTCGCAATTGCTTATTAACATGAAGAAGACAATAATCACCGCACTCGCAGTGCTCTGCAGCGCAGCCAGCCTGATGGCGCAGGACGACGAACTCCAGAAAGCGATGGAGGCTGCCGCAGCCGCAATGCAGGAAGCCCCAGAGGCCAAGGCCGCCGTGGAGAAGCCGCAGTACTGGCAGAATTCCCTACAGTTCGACCTCGGCACGAGCAACACCAGCCTCTGGAACTGGGCGGCCGGCGGCTACAACACCCTGACGCTCAGCATCGGAGTTGACACCAAGGCCAACTACGCCAAGGACCTCATGAGCTGGAACAACCGTCTCCAGATGCGCTACGGCTTCCTCTGGAGCCAGGACAAGGAGAACCTGCTCCAGAAGAGCAACGACCTGCTGCAGTTCGAGAGCAGGCTCGGATACAAGATGAGCGAAGCGAGCAAGTGGAACTACACCGCATCCTTCGACTTCCGCTCCCAGTTCACCGATAGCTACGACTCCTACAAGCAGAACGCAGAGAGCGGCAAATGGAGCGGCACCCTCAAGTCCGGCTTCCTCTCCCCTGCCTACACCACGGTCGCGCTCGGTATGGAATGGACCCCGAGCGACTGGTTCAATGTCAACATAGCCCCTGTCACCGGGGGTTTCACCATCTGCACGGAGGAGGCTCTGAGGGAGAAATACGGTATGAAGCTGAAGGCCGACGACCTCGACCCCGAGCTCGGCTCCAGCTACCGCAGCGCCCTCTTCCAGTTCGGTGCCCAGATGAAGATTAACTTCAAGACCTCCATCAACGACGTGCTCAAATACGAGACCCAGCTGGTGCTCTTCACCGACTACCTCAACAAGCCGTTCAAGTACAACCGCGTCAACTGGGACAACAAGATTTCCTGGAAGGTCGCCAAGTACTTCAGCATCGGGCTCAACACCTGGCTGATTTACGACCCTGTGGTGATGATAGACGGCAGGGATAGAATCCAGTTCAAGGAATTCTTCTCCATCAACTTCACCTACCTGATCACCAACAAGCGATGAGCGGCATCCTTCTCGCGGTCAGCGGAGGCATAGATTCTATGTACATGGCAAACAGGGCTCCGGAACTCTATCCCGGGGCCCGTCTTGCCGTTGCCCACTGCAACTTCTCGCTGCGCGGCGAGGAGTCCGACGGCGACAGCCGCTTCGTGCAGGAGTGGTGCCGGGACCGGGAGATGGAATGTTTCGTGAGAAAATTCGACACCGCCGCCTATGCGCGGGAAAAGGGCCTAAGCATCGAGATGGCGGCGCGCGAGCTGCGCTACAGCTGGTTTGCGGAGCTCTGCCGGGCACGGGGGTTCGATGCCGTGGCAGTGGCTCACAATGCCGACGACAACGCTGAAACCCTAATGCTCAACCTCCTGAGAGGCACCGGTTTACGGGGCATCCGCGGAATGGGCGGGAGGCCCGGGGTTCTACGCCCCCTACTCGGAGTGGAGAGGGCGGAAATCCGCCGCTGGATGGAAGCTCACGGCTGCCTCTGGCGCGAGGACAGAACCAATTCGGAGAATGAATACAAGCGCAACAAGCTGCGCAACGAGGTGTTCCCGGTGTTCCGGGAAATCAACCCCTCGTTCGTCCGTACCCTCAACGAAGATATGGCCCGCTTCGCGCAGGCGGACGATATTGTGGAAGATTACTGCACCCGGGCGCAGGAGAGCGTGCTCCTCGCGGACGGCAGCATCAGCCTGGAGGCGCTTAAAGGTCTGAAACACTGGGAATATGTGCTCTGGAGGCTGCTGGAAAGCAGCGGCATAGGCAAGTGGGAATTCTCCTCGCTCTGCGACTCGCTCCGCTCCGGCAGGCAGCTGGGAGGCAGGAAATTCGGCCCCGTGGATGCGACTTCCACGCGGCTGCTGATACGCGGCGAAAGGCCGCGCAGGGAGCTGGTGTGCGAAATCATTTCGCGCGAAGAAATCGGGGAGCTGCGTCAGGGCGAAGGGGTGCTGATTGCAGATTGCTCCAAGCTCGAATTCCCCCTGAAAATACGCCGCTGGCAGGCCGGAGACTGGATGTGCCCGCTCGGGATGGGGGGCCGCCGGAAGAAGCTTTCGGATATGTTCACCGACCTGGGATGGACTTCTCAGGACAAGGAGGAGGCTGAAGTGATCGAGCTGGACGGCCCGCACGTGGCGGCGCTGCTCTGCTGCCGGATAGACGAGGCGGTGAAGGTGGGCGTAGGGTGCACGGAGGTGCTGAGGCTCAGCTACCGAAGTGTGCCGTCGATATAGACATCGTCCCCGGGGGCCGCGAAGTAATAGTTCTCCCGGGCATATTTTTCGAGCGAATCGCGCTTGTGCGTCAGCTCTTCTATCTGCCGGTCCAGCCCGGCATTTTTCTGCTCAAGGCTCTCTATCTGACGCTCCTGCGCGCGGATGGTGAATCCGGCGTTGATCCAGGTGATGACGCTGTCTTTCTTGACCAGCATGAAAATCGCGAAGATTGCGGTGGCCACGATGGCGTAGCGGACGAAGCTGCGCTGCTCCCGTCTGCTACCGTCCTTGCTGCGGTTCCACAAATCTTTATAGCTGCCTTTCATTTGATTGCCCCCCATCTGAATCCCTTTCCTCGGGGAAGGGACTTGCCGGCGGAATTTTTTATTACTTCTGCAAAAATAACTAAATTTGCGGGAGATTATATGTTATATAACCGAACTTAAAAAATTTATTTTATAGCATGAAACCTGCACTTTTGGTCCTCGCTGCCGGTATGGGCAGCCGTTATGGTGGTTTGAAACAGATGGACGGTCTCGGCCCGAACGGGGAGACCATCATCGACTATTCTATCTATGATGCCGTACACGCCGGCTTCGGCAAGGTCGTGTATGTCGTACGCGAGTATTTCCTCGATGTCTTCAAGGAGACCGTGGAGAAGAAATACAGCGGCGTGAAATGCGCCGACGGCACTCCGCTGGAGTTCGTCTTCGTGACCCAGGAGCTGAGCAAGATTCCGGCCGGATTTACCCTTAACCCGGAGCGCCAGAAGCCTTGGGGCACCGCACACGCCGTGCTGATGGCAAAGGATGTCATCAAGGAGCCGTTCCTCGTCATCAACGGCGACGACTTCTACGGACGCGAGTCCTTCGCCAAGGCAGCCGACTGGTGCCGTGCGCACGAGGGAGGCAAGGGAGTCTATGCCATCATCGGATTTGAGCTCGACCACACCCTAAGCGAGTCGGGCGGCGTATCCAGGGGCATCTGCCACTATGATGAGGATATGCACCTCACCGATGTCGTGGAGCACCTCAACATCATAAAGGACAGCGACGGCGTCGTCAGGGGTGACAATTCAGTCAGCGGCGAGCACGTCGACCTCAAGGGCAAGGACCTCTGCTCGATGAATATGTGGGGCTTCACCCCGGACTTCTTCACCAAGGCCGAGGAGATATTCAAGGGCTTCCTCCAGCAGAACTCGCAGGAGCTCAAGAAAGAGTACTATATCCCTTATGCAGTTGACGTTATGGTCAAGGGAGGCGAAGCTGAGTGCGAGGTTCTCTCCACCCCTTCACACTGGTTCGGAGTCACATACAAGGAGGACCGTCCGGCAGTGGTGGAGAAGTTCGCCGAACTCGCCCGCGAGGGAGTTTACCCTAGCCCGCTTTACAAGTAGCTTATGCAGAGAAAAGTAAAAAATTTCAATTTCTACGGAAAATTTTCCTGGTATGTGCCGGGCGTAAAGGAGATGTTCGTGCTCATCGCGATGCTCCTGCTCGGCGCGCTGTTGGGCAATATCGTCACGCTGGGATTCTCCGCGCTATGCTCCGCGGAGGCTTCGTCGGAGTATGCGATGCTCATCGCCTATCCGGTAATGTTCATCCCTGCAATGATTTACGCCGGCGCCAAGAGCCGCGCGAGGAGCTACACCGACGAGGGGCTCAAGCTGGACAGCAACCACTACGCCCCGGTGGGCGGAGCGCTCTGCGCAGTGTTCGCGGCGGTATCGACGCTCGCCCTTGCGTTCTGCTCCGACTTCTTCGCCAGCCTACTTCCTCAGATGCCGGAGTGGCTGGAGGAGGCTCTCAGCAGCATGACCCAGGGCGACATAATCATCAACTTCGTCTGCGTCAGCATCTTCGCTCCTTTCTTCGAGGAGTGGCTCTGCAGGGGTATGGTACTCCGCGGACTGCTCGGCAGAGGAATCAGGCCGGGCTGGGCAATAGTGATTTCGGCAGTATTCTTCGCCCTCATCCACGCCAACCCGTGGCAGGCGGTACCGGCATTCCTGCTCGGCTCGCTCTTCGGCTATGTCTATTATAAGACCGGCTCGCTGAAGCTCACGATGCTGATGCACTTCACCAACAACACCTTCTCCCTGATTATGTCCAATGTCTCCTCGCTGGAGGCCACGGACAGCTGGATGGATGTCTTCCCGGGAGCCGGATACTGGCTGATTTTCGCGGCCTGCATCCTGCTGCTTGCGCTTATCGTCCTGAAGCTCAGGAGGATTCCTGTCGAGGACAAGTGCAACTGCGACAAGGTCCCGTCGATGTTCGGCGAGACTGAAGCATAAATCTATGCGCAGGTACCTCAGAGCCGCAGGAGTGGCAATAATCGCCGTCGCGCTGGTCGCGGCGTTGGATGCCGTCGTATTCTACAATCCGGAGAAGATTTCGCTTGCCGGCAAGTGGAGCGTGGTACTGGACGGCTCGGATGAGGTCCTGGAGGCGACTCTGCCGGGCACAATCGACACCAACGGACTCGGCGTCGCCCCGTCCGACACGACAGAAACGACGCACCTCACCCGCATCTCCGCCTATAAGGGCAGCGCCCGCTATTTCAGGGAAATCAGCATCCCGGGGAAGTGGAAAGGCAAGGCAGTCACCCTCTTCCTGGAACGCAGCAAGCCGTCCCGGATCTATATTGACGGCACCCTGCTGGACTCCTGCAACAATATCAGCACAGCTCAGCGCTATGCTCTCGGAGCGCTCGCCCCGGGCAGGCACAGGCTCGAGGTGGTGGTGGACAATTCGCGCGGCGTGCCGGAGCAGCTCTACGCCTCCAGCCACGCCTGCACCGAGGACACGCAGACCAACTGGAACGGCATCATCGGGCAGATACGCCTGCAGATTTCGGAGCCACGCGCACGGGCCGCCGAGGTCCTGCCCTGCTTTCGCGACTTCCACATAGAAGGCTCGCAGTTCTGGGCCGACGGGCACAAGGTCTATCTTCGCGGCAAGCACGACGCCGCCGTATGGCCTCTGACCGGGCATGTGGCGATGAGCACGGAAGAATGGCTGAAGTACCTCGGCACCTGCGCCGAATACGGCATCAACCACATCCGTTTCCACAGCTGGTGCCCGCCTGAAGCGGCTTTCGAGGCGGCCGACAGGCTCGGGATCTACCTCCAGCCGGAGCTTCCTTTCTGGGGTTCGTTCGACTCCAGCGACACCCTCCTTATGAATTTCCTCCACAAGGAGGGGGAGAACATTCTGCGCGAATACGGACACCATCCTTCGTTCCGGATGATGGCTCTGGGCAACGAGCTCTGGGGCGACATCGGCAAGATGAGCGAGTTTATCGAGGATTTCCGCCGCATCGCCCCGGACAAACTTTACACCTTCGGAAGCAATTATTATCTTGGTTATCAAGGCATAAAGCCCGGAATGGACTACTTCACCACCTGCCGTATCGGCGGCGAGGGCTGGGGAGGCTACGGCACGCACACGAGGGGGTCGTTCTCCTTTGCCGATGCTGCGGACGGAGGCGTAATCAATCATTTCTACCCGAGCTCCGACCGCAATTTCGACGAGGCTTGCACCCCTGCGGGCATCCCGATCATCTCGCACGAGACTGGGCAGTTCCAGACCTATCCGGACTACGGCGAAATCCGCAAATACACCGGAGTCCTCTATCCGTACAATCTTGAGGTGTTCCGCCGCCGGCTTGCCGAGGCGGGGATGCTCGACCAGGCCGCCGACTTCCACAAGGCTTCCGGTCTTTGGAGCGTCCGGCTATACAAGGCGGATATCGAGATGGACCTGCGTACCCGCGATATGTCAGGCTATCAATTACTTGACATTCAGGACTATCCGGGTCAGGGCAGCGCGTATGTGGGAATCCTCGACGCGTTTATGGAGAGCAAGGGCATCACGACTCCGAAAGAGTGGCGCCAGTGGTGCTCGCCTGTGGTGCCGCTGCTGGTCGCAGGCCGCTTCTGCTACTCCGACGGCGAGACTCTGCAGGCTCGGGTACAGGTATCCAACTACGGCGCCTCCTCCCTTGTGGGCAAAACTCTGCGTTGGAAAGTTGCTGATACTCAAGGCGTTCTAACTCTGCCGGACGGCGAGGGGCTGCTGGATGTGGGTGAAATATCATACAAGGTCAGCACGGCCAAGGCGGTAAAGGAAGTTCTCACCCTCTCAATCGACGGCACCGACTTCCGCAACAGCTACGAGCTTTGGTTCTACCCGCGGCAGGAGCTTGACCGCAGCGGGGTCATAATCACTAGGGAACTCTCCGCTGACATTGCAAGTCAGCTTGAGGCCGGCGCATCGGTGCTCTGGATACCGTCCGGGCTGCCGTACACCGTGGGCGGGCTTTTCCAGACCGACTACTGGAACTACCGTATGTTCAAGACTATATGCCAGAACAACCACCGCTCCTTCTCCCCCGGCACGCTGGGCCTGCTCACTGACCCGGAGCATCCTCTATTCGGGGGATTCCCTACGGATATGCACAGCAACTGGCAGTGGTTCGACATAATCAAGAACTCCACGCCGCTCATCCTCGACAATTTCCCCGAGAGCTACAGGCCTGTGGTGCAGGTCATCGACAATATCGAGCGCAACCACAAGCTGGGGCTGGTGATGGAGTGGAAGGTCGGTGCGGGCAAGCTGCTCGTATGTATGGCGGATCTGGAGAAGGTCCTCTCTGCGGGGCACCCGGAGGGGAAGGCGTTCTGCGAGAGCCTGCTGGACTATATGAGGTCGGAGGAGTTCAATCCTTCCGCCGAAATCTCAGTCACGGAGCTGCAGCGCATTCTTGCCGCTGCGCCTCGCGGGGTGAAGATGGAGGAGCTTAACAATATTTCGCAGTACTAGTCCCGACCGGCCGCGGCGGGCGGGTTTGCGGTTGTTTTTGGCAGTTTTCCGGCTGGTTTAGTTTTTTCGGGCTATAGTTGCCGCGGCTGCGCGGACATCGTGCACGCGGAGGATGTCAGCACCGTGCTCCAGGGCTATGCGGTGCGCCCGCTCGGTGTCTCCGCCGGTGAAGCGCTTGTCGGCCGCCCCGATGAGAATCGGCCTCCCGAGCTCGCGCAGAGCCTCCAGATTCTCAAGGATTTCCCAGTTCTGCTCCGCGGTTTTGGCAAAGCCCAGCCCCGGGTCAAGGATCCATTTCCTTATATTGTTCTCCCGAGCGCGGCGGTCGAATTCTTCGAAATATTCCTTTAGCGCCGCGATGACGCCCTGCGGATATTCGCACCGGGAGTCCATCGTCCGCGGGTTGCCTCGCTTGTGCATGGCAATGTACGGCAGGCCCAACTCCCCTACCGTCGAGAGCATAGCGGGGTCGTCCTCGCCTGCGGATATGTCGTTGACAGTGAACGGCCCGAAGACTTCATACGCCCTGCGGACCACTGTGGCACTGGTGGTGTCGATGGAAATGTTCACCCCCCTGTCGAGGCGCTCCAGTACCGGGACGAGCCGGCTCCACTCCTGCTCCTCGCTGACGGGAGCGGCTCCAGGACGCGTGGACACAGCCCCGATGTCGATGATGTCGGCGCCGTCGGAGAGCATCTGCTCAATCCGCGGCAGCGCCTCCCCCTCCGAAGCTCTGCTCGCCGCCCAGAACGAGTCCGGCGTCAGGTTCACGATTCCCATTATTTTTACCATAGTGCTTTCTAAGTATATTGCTGCCGGTTTTTGCTATTGCGTTGCTCGGGCATAATGCTTCCGGCTTTTAGGCGTAAAAGTATAGAATCGGCAGGACAATTCAAAGGCCGGCGCCGATTTCCACGAAGAGGCGACATAGCGACCCCGCGCCTAGGGCCCTGCAGCGGGCAGTGGTCTGCGTTACCCTATTTTAAAAGAGGGGCAGTGCAGAGCAGGGCCCGCCACAGGCCGCTGCAGGGCATTCAGGGATGTCGTCTCTTCGTGAGTTCGGTCTAGCGGCAGTAATAATGGTTATTCCGGCGATGTCCGGAAAGACGCGCTGCCCCGTATCGGTATTTGAGGCAATATTCTTATCTTTGCCGGAAACGAAAAAACAGTATGCTGGTTGTACTTGAAGGACTGGACGGGGCGGGGAAATCCACGCAGGTGAAGATGCTCAGGGAGTATCTGGAGAGCGTGTGCCCGCGAGTCGAATACATACATTTCCCGCGCTACGACGCGCCCGTATATGGAGATCTGATAAGCCGCTTCCTCAGAGGGGATTTCGGCTCGATAGAGGCCGTGCACCCGCAGCTCGTGGCGCTGCTCTTCGCGGAGGACCGCCACGGAGCGGCCCCGGTGATACGCCGCGCCCTGGAAGAAGGAGCGACGGTGCTGCTGGACAGGTATGTATATTCCAACATCGCCTACCAGTGCGCCAAGATGCCGGACGACAAGGGAGCCGAGGAGCTGAGAGAATGGATTTTCAATACCGAATACGGAGAATTTGCCCTGCCGCGCCCCGACCTCAACATCTTCCTCGACGTACCTATCGGCTTCGTGGAGAAGAGTCTCGCAGCGCAACGCGAGGGTGATGACAGGCAATACCTGCACGGCGGCAGCGACATCCACGAGGCGAACATCGCCTTCCAGCAGCGCGTGCGGGACATGTACCGCAGGCAGGCGGCCCTGGACCCGAGTTTCCTTGCGGTGGACTGCTCCGACGCGGACGGCGCGATGCTCCCGCCTGATGCCATTTTCGAAAAGGTAAAGAAACTGTTCCTTGGATAACCCGGGAATCCTTAATATTCAAAATATGAGAACCGTTAAGAGAATCAGCGCTATAGTAATCGGCTTCGTGTTCTTCTTTGCCGGGCTGTTCAAGCTGATGGACCCGGTCGGGGCGGAACTGGTCGTGGAGGAATATTTCAAGTTCCTGCACCTCGGCTTCATGCGCCCGCTGAGCGGCTTTGTCGGCAGCGCCGGCGCAATATTAGAGACCATTCTGGGTGCCGCGCTGATCACCGGCGTGTGGCGGCAGATTGTCGGAACGGTGACCCTCGCCGTGCTGGGATTCTTCACCGTTCTCACGGCTATCACGCTGATATTTAATCCATCTATGGACTGCGGCTGCTTCGGCGAGGCGATTCATCTCACGCACCTGCAGAGCTTCGTTAAGAACCTCGTGCTGCTCGTGCTCTGGGCTGTAGCGTTCGTGCCGCTCAATCTGCAGGAGCCGACTCGCAAGGTTAAATATGTCAGCTTCGCCATTGCCGGCATCTCGGTCTGCCTCTTCTTCCTGTATTCTTCGCTGTCCATCCCGCTGATTGACTTCACCGACTACAAGCCGGGCGCGGAACTCAGCGAGTCGGGACTCTCGTTCAGCGATGCAAGCGGCGAATATGCCGACTCGCTCTCCCTCGGCGAGAGGGTGCTGGTCGCATCGGTCTATGAGCCGGCCAAGCTCTCAGAGCACAAATGGCAGAAGATTTCCGCCCTGATTGAGCAGGCGTCCGCAGCCGGATTTACCCCGCTCGTACTCACCGCATCCTACCCGGAAGAGATTTCAGAGCTTGCCGGGCCGGAGCTGCTGCAATATACCTATTTCGCTGACAGAAAAGCTCTTTTGACCCTTAACCGCTCCAACGGCGGAGCTACCTACATCGCCGATGGGCAGATTGTCGCGAAATGGTCCATCAACCGTCCGCCGACCGCGGAGAAGCTCGCCTCGCTCGCGGGCACCAACCCGACCGAGTCGCTGATTACAGAAAACAACGGCCCGAAGCTTAAGCTCCAGGCCTTCTTGCTGTATGTCTTTGCGGTGATGCTGCTGCTCTAGAGGAGAAATCCTTTCATCCCCTCGATATCGTCCTTCGCGAAGCTCTTCTGCTCCCCGGAGGAGAGGTTCTTGATGCCTACCACGCCCGCTTCGGCTTCGGACCCTCCGGTGATGGAGAGGAACGGGATGAATTTGCGGTCGGCATAGTCAAACTGCTTCTTGAGCTTGGACGAGTCAGGGTAGATTTCCACTGCAATGCCCGCTGAACGCAGCGCAGACGCTACCGGGAGGATATATTCCACCTCGGCGGTGCCCATATTGGCGAAAAGCAGGGTCGTGCTGCTGCGCAGGTCCTTAGGGAATTTGTCGAGTCCGCAGAGCACATCGTAGATGCGGTCCGCGCCGAAGCTGATGCCCACTCCGGACATATCCGGGAGGCCGAAGATGCCGGTGAGGTTGTCATAACGGCCGCCTCCGCAGATGCTGCCGATCTGCCAGTCGAGAGCCTTGACTTCGAAAATGGCCCCGGTATAGTAGTTGAGTCCGCGGGCAAGCGAGAGGTCGAGCTCCACAGGGGTGGAGATGCCGGCTGCGGCGATGTAGTCGAAGAGCTCCTCCAGCTCGTCCAGGCCCTTGAGCCCGGTCTCGGACGCGCCCATTATCGCGCGCATCTTCTCTATCTTCTCAGCTGTCGTGCCGCTGAGGGAGAGGACTGGCTCAAGCACGGCTATCGCGCTGTCGCTAAGGCCCTTTTCTCGCATCTCGTCCTTGACGGCGTCGAGCCCTATCTTGTCGAGTTTGTCGATAGCCACGGTTATATCGACCACCTTGTCCGGGAAGCCGCAAATCTCCGCGAGGCCGGTGAGGACCTTGCGGTTGTTGATTTTGAGAAGCACATTGACCCCGAGTCTGCGGAACACCTCGTCAACTATCTGCACGAGCTCGAGCTCGCAGAGCTGGCTGCGGCTGCCGATGGCATCCACATCGCACTGGTAGAACTCGCGGTAGCGCCCTTTCTGCGGGCGGTCGGCCCTCCAGACCGGCTGGATCTGGAACCTCTTGAACGGGAACGACAGCTCGTCGCGGTGCTGCACCACATAGCGGGCGAACGGCACCGTTAGGTCGTAGCGCAGCCCCTTCTCGCATACCTGGGAAGTCAGCGGCCTGGACGGGTCCACGCCGGCGAAAGCATCTCCGCTGTTGAGTATTCTGAAGAGGAGCTTGTCGCCCTCCTCGCCGTACTTGCCGAGCAGAGTCGAGAGGTTCTCCATAGCCGGAGTCTCTATCTGCGCGTAGCCGTAAGTGCGGAACACTGAACGGATTGTATCGAAAATATAGTTCCTTCCGGCCATTTCCTGCTGGCCGAAGTCCCTGGTACCTTTCGGGATTGACGGTTTCTGTGCCATTGCTTTTTGTATTATCTCGCGAATTTAGTATTTTTGAGTGATTTTACATAATTTCAATACAATGAAAGATTTTGTCAAGATGACTTTGGCCGTGGTATGCGGCCTGCTGATTATGACCGTGATTGCTGTCATCCTCAGTTTCGGGGTAATCGGCGCACTGATTGCCGCCGGCAGCAGCACTCCGGTAGTTCCCAAGTCAGGAGTTCTCGTGATGGATATGTCCAGCTTCGTCATCGGCGAGCAGAGCGAGCAGGCCAACCCTCTCGCATCGGTCACCAGCGGCAGCGATTCGGGCAGCGTGGGGCTCTGGGATGCGGTGCAGGCCATCAACAAGGCTGCGCTTGACCCGGGCGTGAAGTATATCTACATCAAGGCCGACGCCCCGCTCAGCGACATCACCGCCCTCGAGGAGCTGCGCGACGCCCTCGCCGGTTTCAGGGAGCTCAGCGGCAAGCCGATAGTCTCATATATCGAAGCCCCTACCACCGCGGGCTACTACCTCGCATCGGTTTCCGACAAGATTTATATGACCTCGCACATAGGCGCCACGACCATGATTAACGGTGTGGCATCGCAGATGTTCTTCCTCGGCGACCTGCTCGACAGGCTCGGGGTCAACATCCAGCTCATCCGCCACGGCAAATACAAGTCCGCCGGGGAAATGTTTACCCGTTCCGCTTCCAGCGCCGAGAACCGGGAGCAGAACCAGAGAATGGTGGATTCGATGTGGGAGAGCATGGCCGAGAAGATTGCCGAGAGCCGCGAAATCAGCGTGGAGCAGCTTGACGCCGCCCTCAACGAACTGAAGCTCAATCTGCCTCAGGACTTTGTGGAATGCGGGCTTGTCGATGAGCTCCTGACCCGTTCGGAGCTGGAGGACAAACTGGCTGTGCTGGCCGTGGAGGACGATTTCGACGATGTGAACTTCATCCCGTTCGCGGATTATGCGGCCGTCAATGCTCCTGCATACAATGCCAAGCTTGACGAGATTGCCATCATATATGCCGACGGCGAGATTGTAGATGGGAACGGCAAAGCCCAGGTGGCAGGCGACAGGTTCGCTTCACTCATTTCCAGGGTTTGCGCCGACTCCACCGTCAAGGCAGTGGTGCTCCGCGTCAATTCCCCGGGAGGAAGCGTGCTCGCCTCAGAGAAGATCCGCGCCGAGCTCGACCGCCTCAAGGCCACCAAGCCGGTAGTCGCTTCCTACGGCAGCTATGCGGCGTCCGGCGGATACTGGATTTCCAATGGTTGCGACAAGATATTCACCGACGCCACGACCCTCACCGGCTCCATCGGAGTGTTCGGCATAGTCCCTGACTTCTCCAAGACTGCGAAGGATGTGCTCCATGTCGGGGTCGAGTGCGTCAGCTCGCACACTCACGGCGATATGTACGCCCTCACCAGGCCGTTCGACCAGGCTGAGTACAAGTATATGACCGAAGCGATTGAGGCTGTCTATGAGAGGTTCGTTTCGCTTGTTTCCGAGAGCAGGTCGCTGCCTGTGGAGACGGTGGATTCCATCGCTCAGGGCCGCGTGTGGACGGGCTCAGATGCCATAACCATCCATCTCACGGACGAAGTCGGCACGCTTGAGGATGCGGTGCAGTATGCGGCTTCCCTCGCAGGCGACCCGGATGTCTCCGGCTGGAATGTGTGCGGCTACCCTCAGCCTCAGAACCAGTGGGAGAAAGTCCTCTCGATGTTCGGCGGCAGCGGCTCCGACGGCAGCGATGTGCTGCTCAGCTCGCTCAAGAGCCTGAAGACCCCGCAGGTGCTCGCCCGAATGGACAGCAATATTGAAGTAAAGTAATATGAAAAGATTTTTGATCTCAGCGGCATTATCCTGGCTGACAATGACTTGCTTCGCTCAGACACAAGTGGTCGAGTCCGCTTTCGGACAGGCGTTCCCAATAGCCGCCGGCGGCGGCTGCACCCCGGTCTATGTCTCTCCGAAAGAAGCCGTTACTGTCAGGAAAGCGGCGGAGATGTTTGCCTCTGACCTGGAGATGGTCACGGGCATCGCCTCCGAACCTGTGATCAAAGATGAAGTGAGCGGAAGACAGGTCATAGTGCTGGCTACGCTCGGGACCAACAAATGGGTTGACCGGCTGGTGGCGCGCAGGCGTATCGATGTCTCCGGTATCAGGAACGGCTGGGAGCAGTACGCGATACAGATTGTGGAAAAGCCGCAGAAAGGCATCGACAGGGCCCTCGTCATCGTGGGCAGCGACAAGCGCGGCGCCGCCTACGGCCTACTGTCCATCTCCGAGAAGATGGGAGTTTCGCCATACTACTGGTGGTCGGACGTGCCGGTGCCGCACAAAGAGGCCGTCTATCTTAGCGGCTCAGAGGTTTCCAGGCAGCCTTCAATCAAGTACAGGGGCCTTTTTATCAATGATGAGGACTGGGGCCTGAAGCCGTGGTCTTCATTCAACTACGAGAAAGAGCTCGGGGACATCGGGCCCAAGACCTACGCCAAGGTCTGCGAGCTAATTCTCCGCCTCAAGGGCAATATGCTCGCCCCTGCCATGCACTCGTGCACGGGGGCGTTCTACTCTCACCCGGAGAGCAAGGAAGTGGCTGATTCATATGGCATTATGATTACCACCTCACACTGCGAGCCGCTCCTTATCAATACGGCATCCGAATGGGAATGGAATGTCCAGCGCGACGGGGACTGGAACTACGCCACCAACGCGGAAGCCGTGCGGAAGAAGTGGAACGACCGTCTCGACATCGCTTCGCGCTACGACAACATCTACACTATGGGAATGCGCGGGCTGCACGATGCCGGACTTAGAGGCAATCTTCCTCTCGACCGGCAGACTGAGATTGTGACTCAGGTCATCAAGGACCAGCGTGATATCCTGATAGCTCATATCAGTAAGGATATCAAGGACATACCTCAGATTTTCCTGCCGTACAAGGAGGCGATGGACGTCTATGAGAACGGGCTGGAAGTCCCGGAGGACATCACGCTCGTCTGGGTGGACGACAACTACGGATATATGAAGCGCGTCAGCGACCCTGATGAGCAGAAGCGCAGCGGCCGCTCCGGCGTATATTATCACCTCTCCTATCTCGGCGCCCCGCACGACTACCTCTGGCTCAACACGACTCCTCCCGTGCTGATGTACGAGGAACTGATGAAGGCCTACCGCACGGGCGCGGATAGGTATTGGCTGCTCAATGTGGGCGACATCAAGCCTATGGAGCTGGGGATGAAGACATTTTTTGACCTAGCCTGGGATGTGGACGCTTTCGACGCCGAGAGCATCAACGCCCACCAGAGCCGGTTCTTGGGAAGCATCTTCGGGCAGGCGTACACCGGGCGGTTCCAGAACATACTCAACGAGCACTACCGTCTGGCCTGGAGCCGCAAGCCGGAGTTTATGGGCTGGGAGCGCGAATGGGATTCCAAGGAATACACCGGTCTGAAAGATACCGAATATTCATTCTCCAATTACGGCGAAGCCCAGATGAGACTCAGGGATTACGAGAATATTTCCAGCGATGTCAAGTCGCTTATGGAAGAGCTCCCGGAGGGGCAGCGCGCAGCATTCTTCGAGATGCTGGCATATCCGGTGATGGCCGAATATCAGATGAACCGCAAGTTCCTGATGGCCCAGCTCAACCACGAGCAGTTCCAGCTCGGCAATGTGAAGGCCGCCAACTGGGCTGCCCGCCAGTCTCGTCAGGCGTACGAGAGAATCGCCGCGCTCAATAGGGAATACAATTCCATCCTGGGCGGCAAGTGGTCCGGGATGATGGATCTGGCACCGGGCTGGTGCGCCCTCTACCAGAATATGCCTGAGCTGAACTGCACGGAAGGGGCAGGCGAGGAGCCGATGGACCTTTCCGTCAAGCAGGAGAGTTTGGACCGCTGCTATGTGGTCAATCTCGCCGAGTTCAGCGGCAAAGTGGAGAAAGGCGGCAACAGGATCAGCCTTGTGGAGGGTCTGGGATACGATTGGCTCGCAGTCCAGCTGGGAGTCCCGTCAGGGGACAGCGCCGATGCATCTAATGCCGGCGGCGACAGGATTGAATACACTCTGCCGGCAATCGACGCGGACCAGGTGGAGATAACTCTCTATACAGTGCCATTCTTCCCTATCTACAAGGGCAAGACCACCAAGGTCGGAGTCTCCATCGACGGCTGTCAGCCTCAAATCTTCAACAACGAGTTCAAGGAGTATGGCCTGTCCTGGAAGAGTCAGGTGCTTAGGAACGCCGCAGTAGCCCGCCTCAAATTCAATATCGACCGTTCCAAGTCCTCGCACAGCCTGTCCCTCATCTGCGGGGACTCAGGGATGATGGTCCAGAAAGTCATAGTGGACTGGGGAGGTCTCAAAGAATCGTATATCGGGCCGGCCGCGAAATAATAATTCCCGACGGGCTTTGCTATTTCAAAAAAAAGCTCTATCTTTGCAGTCCAACATCGCGGGATAGAGCAGTTGGTAGCTCGTCGGGCTCATAACCCGGAGGTCAGAGGTTCGAGTCCTCTCCCCGCTACTAAACAGGACAAGTCGCAGGATTTGTCCTTTTTTTGTATCCCATCACCCCCAGGCCCACATCAGAACTCACGAAGAGACGACATCCCTGAATGCCCTGCAGCGGCCTGTGGCGGGCCTGGCTCTGCACTGCCCCTCTTTTAAAATAGGGTAACGCAGACCACCGCCCGCTGCAGGGCCCTGGGCGCGAGGTAGCCATGTCGCCTCTTCGTGGAAATCGGCGCCGGCCAGCAGGCAAGCTCGGGCGCCGCAATATTATCTTAGCGCATCGATGATGACCCCGGGTTCAATCTGCAGCCGGGAGAAGGCGAACATCTTCTTGCCGAGGTCTTTGAGCGATGCGCCGATGTGGTACACTTCGGCGTTGTCGATGATTAGAAACCTGTCGTGGACTCCCCGACAAGCGTGCAGCTGCACCGGCGGTTTGGATCTGGAGTTCGGGACTTGGACCGACGGCCTGTCCAACGGGGCCACCAAGGCTTATGACAATTATTACCTTGCCAATCCATACCTCAAGAAGCTCCGCTCCGGAGAGCTCCCTGTCAGCGAGCTCGATACCAAGGTCCGCAATGTACTGCGGCTCATTTTCCGCACAGCGATGAATCCCGATAAGCCTTTCGGCGCCCTCTGCTCCGAGGCTCACTACGCTGCGGCCCGCAAGATAGGCGGGGAGGGCATCGTGCTTCTCAAGAACGACGGCTCCGTCCTTCCTATTAAAAACGCGAAGAGGATTCTGGTGGTCGGCGAGAATGCAGTGAAGATGATGACCGTGGGCGGAGGTTCCTCCTCGCTCAAAGTCGAGAAGGAGATTTCTCCTCTGGACGGCATCCGTGCGCGTGCTGCACAGGACGGCATAGAAGTCAAGTATGTACGAGGCTATGTGGGCGACGTCGGAGGAAGCTACAACGGCGTGACCACAGGCCAGGACCTGAGCGAAAGCCGCTCCGCGAAAGAGCTTATAGCTGAGGCCGTCAAAGAAGCCGCAAACGCCGATTATGTGATTTTCGTCGGCGGTCTCAACAAGTCAAAGCATCAGGACTGCGAGGGCTCTGACCGCTATTCTCTCAGTCTTTCATATGGTCAGGACGAAGTCATAAGCGCACTCTCTGCCGCCAACAGCAAGCTCGTCGTCGCGCTCGTGAGCGGCAACGCCGTCGCAATGCCGTGGATAGCTGCCGTACCTACGATTCTGCAGACTTGGTATCTGGGCTCCGAAGCTGGCGAAGCGCTTGCGGATGTGGTCTTCGGCGATGCCGACCGCCACGAATGGGTCGCCGAGCCGGGCGAATTCACGCTCCTGCTTGGCTCCGCCTCCGACGACATTCGCACAAGCGCCAAGTTTACATTGAAATAATAGCCGAAGTACAAAAAATAAAGGTCGGGAAGAACTTCCCGACCTTTATTATAAAGCCTAAAAGCTTACGCCATAAAAATATACCGCAGGATAAAGAGGACCGCGAGCACCCACATCGTAGGGCTGATCTTCTTGAACTTGCCGCAGACGGCGTTGATCACTACATAAGAAATCATACCGAGGAGAATACCGTGCGCAATGCTGTACGCGAGCGGCATCATCACGGCAGTGATGAATGCAGGGATGGCCTCAGAGTAGTCCTCCCAGTCGATATTGCGGATCGGAGCCATCATCATCACGCCCACAATCACCAGCACAGCTCCCGTAGCCGCGCCTGGGATGGCGAGGAATACCGGAGAGAAGAGCAGGGCAATCGCGAAGCAGGCGGCGATTACAAATGAGGTAAGACCGGTGCGGCCGCCCTCTGCAACGCCGGAAGCGCTCTCGATATAGGTAGTGGTGGTAGAAGTACCGAAGCAGGCGCCGGCGGTAGTAGCCACCGCGTCAGCCATCAAGATCTTGCTGATACCGTCCACGTGGCCGTCCTTGTCGATCATACCTGACTTCACAGACACGCCGACCACCGTACCGATGGTGTCGAACATATCGATGAAAAGGAATGTGAACACAACCACGAGCATATCCCAGGAGAGCACCTGGCTCCACTCGAACTGGCAGAAAATCGGAGCGATGGAGTCAGGCATTGACATAAATCCGGTGAGCTTGGTCACGCCCATAGGGATGCCGATGACGGTAGTGGCGAGCATACCGATAAGGATGCCGCCCCTAACCTTGAGCACCACGAGGATGGCGGTCAGGAAGAGACCGATGATGAAGAGGAGGCTGTTCGGAGTACCGAGGCCTCCCAGACCCACGAGGGTAGAGTCGTTGTTGACGATGATGCCCGCGTTCTGCAGGCCGATGAAGGCGATGTAGAGGCCGATACCCGCGCCGATGGCATTCTTGAGCGAAACCGGTATTGCGTTCACAATCATCTCACGCACCTTGGTGGCGGAAAGGATGATGAAGATGACGCCCTCGATGAGGATGGCCGTCAGAGCGAACTGCCAGCTGTAGCCCATTCCGAGGCACACCGTGAACACGAAGAAGGCGTTGAGGCCCATACCCGGAGCGAGTCCGAAAGGCTTCTTGGCATAGAGCGACATCGCGAGGGTTCCCACGATTGCGGCAAGCGCGGTAGCAGTGAAGACGGAGCCCGTAGGCATACCCGGGACATTGCTGAAGATACTAGGATTGACGGCGAGGATATACGCCATCGTAAGGAAGGTGGTGATGCCGGCTACAATCTCGGTGCGCACATTGTGCTTGGCGGGATCGAAGCCGAATGCCTTGCTGAGAAAATTTGACATATTCCGTAAAGATTAGAATACCCACTTGGTACCGAGGCAAGGACGGCAGTAGAAGCCGCTGCAGCCTGCGAAATTGTAGCTGAGCTCGATTTCGGTGCCGATGTGGAGGTTGTCAACTCCGAAACTCTTGCCGATGTTGTACCAGAGCTGAGGCTCGGAGATGAAGATGAACTTGCCTTCATCCGCCTTGAGAGGCTCAGCGTCGCCGTACCAGAACTTGGTGTTCTCACCCCAGATGTCGGCGAAGCCGCTGAACTTGAGGCCGTCGATACCGAAGAGCTTGTCCATACCCCAGACAAAGGTAAACTGCAGAGGGCAGTCGCTGGTGGCGCCGTTGTTGAAGGTCTTGTACATCAGCTCGAAGGTGAAGGTGTTGGTGAAGTCGGCGTTGTGTACGAAATAGTTGGCGCCGAAGAGGAAGTTCTGGCTGCCGAAACCTACGCCGCCGTTGTATTCAACATGCGCGCTGAGGTCCTTGAGGGCGCTGTCCTTCCAGAAGTTCAGCCCGCGGGCAATCTCGAAGTAACTGCCGCTCACACCTACAAACTTCTTGTTGTCGGCGTCCTTGGCGTTGTAGTCATAGTCCACGAAGAAGAAGGTGTCTCCCCAGTTGTCTCCGTAGTAGCCCTCGAGGGTAGTGGTGACGTGACCGCGACTGAAATCCCAGAAAGTCTGAAGGTTGGTCTGCGCCTTGGCTCCTTGAGCCACGAACGCGCCGGCAATTACTGCCGCAATGAGTACTTTTTTCATCATTATTTGATATATGTATAGTAATTCCCCTAAACGGGTGAGGCCCGCCGCAGGGCAGACCTCAGGGATATGCTTACAGCTGGAGCACGCTCGAAAATTCCGCTCCGGCAGGCAGGGCCTTGCGTCCCTCAAGTTCGCGGAGCTCAATGATGCAGTTGAAAAGGATCTGCTTAGGGGAGTTCTTCTCCACCAGTCTGCAGGCCGCCGCAATCGTGCCGCCGGTCGCTAGCAGGTCGTCGTGTATCAGCACCACATCGTCAGGAGTGATGGCGTCGCGGTGGATCTCAAGCTGCGAACTTCCGTACTCCATATCACAGCTGTCGCCGTACACCTCGGCAGGAAGTTTGCCCGCCTTGCGCACCGGCACAAAGCCCGCGCCGAGCCTTGCGGCGATTACCGAGCCCATAATGTAGCCCCTCGACTCCACTCCGACCACCTTGGTGACGCCCTTGCCTATGTACGGCTCACAAAGCCTGTCGGCGAGTTCGGCGAAGCACACGGGGTTCTTGAGAAGTGTGGTGATATCGTAGAAAAGTATGCCTTTCTTAGGAAAATCAGGTACAGTCCTAAGATTCTGTTTGAGAGTCTCTATGCTCATAACGGGATAGGTAAAACAACAAAGTGCGAATTTACATATAAATTGCGAGATGGCAAGAGTTAAATCTCACAAAATTCCCCCGCCCCGACGAGGCGGTCGGCTTCGGATAGCTTGGCCGGACTACCTATATCTATGAGTTTCAAATCTTTGGCGAGAACTCCGCAGACACGGCCGGTGACGGCGGCGGCGAGGTAGAAATCTATAATGGAGAATTTCTCCGGCCACCCCTCCATCATCCCGAGCACCTCATCCGAGAGCAGCTGTATCCCGCAGAACGAAAGGCGGCGGTAGCGCGAAGGGTCGAAGTCCGGCAGCGGACTCTTCACCTCCCCGGTGCGGATATTGGTCCATCCCGCAAGGCGCATATTATCATCGAAAAGCAGATACCTATCAGCCTCCTGAGACTCCGTAAGTACCAGAGTTGCAAGCGAATCCTGAATATCCGCAGAGCGCAGCCAGCCGAGGTCGAGATTGCTGAGAATATCCACATTGTGCACGAGGAAGCGGCCCGAGCCGCGAAGCAGCGGTGCCGCGTGCCTGATGCCCCCGCCGGTCTCGAGAGGCTCGGAGGGCTCTTCGGAGACGCTGATATTCAGCCCGAAATTGTCCTTTGAGGCGAGAAAATCCTCAACCTGCGAAGCGAAATGGTGCACATTGACCACCAGCTCATCGTAGCCGGCAGCTTTGAGCTTGAGAATCACCCTCTCCAGCATCGGCACTCCCCCTACCCGCACGAGAGCCTTGGGCATAGAGTCGGTGAGCGGACGGAGCCGCGTGCCCAACCCCGCCGCAAAAATCATCGCTTTCATAATGAGACCTTTACCCCCGGCAGGATAGTCCCCCCGTCCCAGTCGGAGGCGAGGCGGCGCAGAGTCTCGGTGAGATAAGGATAGCGCTTAAACGGCTCCGCCGTCAGTTCCCTGATGCAGCCGAGCGCCGTCGGGATGCAGTCGATGAAGAGCTGCTTGCGCTCCACGAGCCCCCTGAAGCCGTAAGCCCCGAACTCCTGCAGCAGACGCACGAGCGTGATGAGGCGGTATTTCTCGTAGAACCGCTCCTCATCCACCTCGCGGTATTCGCGCAAAGCCTTGATATAGACCTGCTCAAGCTCGCGCCGAAGCGGAGCGGAGAAATGAGTGCCGGCATTCCAGAGGAAGGATGCGAGGTCATATTGCACCGGACCCCTGCGCCCGCCCTGAAAGTCGATGAAGCACGGTTCACCGTCCTTGATCATCACATTGCGCGCTTGGAAATCCCTATACATAAAGGTCTCCCCCTCGAAGTCCAGCGAGTCCCCGCGCAGGCGGTCAAAATCGTCCTGCAACCTTATCTCGTCGAACTCCAGACCGGTGAGCTTGAGGAAATCATATTTAAAGTAGTTAAGGTCGAAGCTGACCATCCTCTCGTTGAACTCCCTGTCCGGAAAGCACACCGACCAGTCGAGCCCCTCTCCCACCTTGAACTGCACCGCCGGCAGAAGCGCCATCGTATCGTGCAGCCAGTCAATCTGTTGCTGAGAGAAACTGCCATCTGCGAGAGCGGGGCGCAGAAGCTCGAAGAGCTGCCCGTCGCCGAGGTCCTCCATTATGTAGGCCATCCCGTCCTCCGACACGCCGAAGATCTCCGGGGCGTGCAGACCGGCATCGCGGAACTTCCCGTCGATGGTAAGGAAGGCCCGATTCTCGGCAGGATTGACTCCGACACAGCCGATCACCGTCCCGCCGAGCCCGACCATTCTATAATATTTGCGCGCGCTCCCCGAGAGCGGGAGCAGGGAAACCTCCTCCGGAGCATATCCGAAGCGGGATTCATACAGTTTAGACAATCTTTCCATAATCAGCCTCTAAATTACTCGTTTTTGCGAGATTTTCAAAAAGTAATTACCTTTGCAGGCTACGCGCATATGAGTTTACTCTCCCGCATATTGTTTCCGGTAGCCGTGATGACATTCACCACAGCCGGAGTGCTGGGCCTGGGCAGCGACCCGGTCGGCCTGCGGGATGTGCCCGGCACCGCTGAAGTAAGGGATACCGTCATCTATCCGCCGTACAACTACCGCCCGCGCAGCTCGGCCCAGACCATTGCAGTGGCGGACAGCCTCGTGGACGATGGTCCGGAGACCCCGGACTCCTCCCTGCTAGCCGAGCCGCGCCTTAGCCCGAGAGACTCTCTCAAGGCGCTGCTGGATTCCACCCTCTGGGACAAACTCGACTCCATATACCTGGCCGACTCCGCCGCCAAGGCCAAAGCCAAGTTCGACGCGTGGTACAACTCGCTCTCCAAGGAGGAGCGCAAGAAGTACGACAAGGAGCAGCTCATCAAGCTCAAGATGGCCCGCGCCGACTCCATCCGCGCCGCCAAGGAAAAGGCCAAAGAGGTCAGGGACAGCATCATAGAGGCCACTCCGCGCATCCTCGAGACCTACGCCATCCCGGATTCGATGCAGTATAAGCGCATCATCGCGTGGACGCTCGACCGCGACTTCGGCAAACTCAAGCCCTATGTCCCGGACACCACCAGCAACTACCATTTCTACGACTACCCGTTCCAGCGGGCTGATGTCAACGCCACCTGGCTCGGAGTAGCCGGAAGCCCTGTGCAGTACTACGACTTCCTCAAGCGCGACAGCGACGAGGGAGTGGAATTCTACGACGCCTACGAGTCGTGGAGTTTCTCCCCGAGGACGCTTCCGCACTACAACAGCAAGACCCCGCACACCGAACTGGCATACTTCGGCACCCTCTTCGCCAAGGATGCCAAGGAGTCCGACAACCTGCACCTCTTCACCACCCAGAACATCACCCCGGCGTTCAACTTCTCCCTGCTCTACGACCGCTTCGGCGGCGGAGGGATGCTGGAGAACGAGGAGACGGTCAACAAGACCGCCGTCGCACAGGCCAACTACCTGGGCAAGAGATACACCGCCCACGGCGGCTATATCGGCAACACGATAAGCATGGGCGAGAACGGAGGAATGAGCGAGCTGAGTTGGATACGCGACACGACCGTGGATTCGCGCGACATCACCGTCAACCTCAAGGACGCCAAGACCAAACTCAAAAAGCGCACCTTCTTCATCGACCAGCAGCTACGCATCCCGTTCAACTTTATCAACGAGCTCCGCGCGCGCCGCGATAGCACCTACAACTACAACGCCGACAGCCTCGACCGCAACATCACCACCGCGTTCATAGGCCACAGCGGCGAGATTTCAATCTACTCCAGGAAATACACCGACGCCACCTCCGACGCGGTCTCCAAGGCATACTACAACAATGTCTTCAACCACAACCCTTCGGCGAGCGCCGACTCGCTGGGCGTCACCAAGATAGATAACAAACTCTATATCAGGCTTCAGCCGTGGTCCAGCGAGGGCGTGGTATCCAAGCTGGATGTGGGAGTCGGAGACTATGTCAAGACCTATTTCGACAGCACCTCGGTGCGCCCGACCAGGCACAGCGAGAACTCCGTCTATATCTACGCCGGAGTCGAAGGCCAGATACGGGGCAACTTCTTCTGGAATGCCAAGGGCCGCTATGTCGCGCTCGGGCACGATTTCGGCGACTTCGGGCTCGAAGCCGACGGAGAATACAATTTCTACCCGTTCCGCCGCGCCCGCAAGAGCCCGATTACCCTCCGCGCGCACTTCGAGACCACCCTGCGCGAGCCTAACTACTACCAGCAGCACATCAACGCCAACCACTTCAGCTGGGACAACGATTTCGGCAAGATTTCCACGACCAAGCTCTACGGCAGCCTCGACATCCCGAGATGGGACGCCTCCGCCACGGTGGGATACGCCCTGCTCGGCAACAACATCTACTACGACGCCCAGGGCATCATCCGCCAGAACGGCGAAGCGATGAGCGTGCTCTCGGCCTCACTGCGCAAGGATTTCACCCTCGGGCCGCTGCACCTCGACAACAAGGTGCTGCTCCAGTATTCCTCCAACCCGGAAGCGGTTCCGCTCCCTGCGGTGGCCGTGAACCTGCGCTACTATTTACAGTTCACAATCCAGAAAGTGCTCCAGATGCAGATCGGTGCAAACGGCTTCTACAACACCGCGTGGAACTCGCCTGCCTGGAACCCCAACATCGGAGTATTCTACAACCAAAACGAGCGGCAGTACACCAACGGCCCGTACTTCGACGTCTTCGTCAATATGCAGTGGAAGCGCGCCTGCATCTTCATCAAATATCAGAACGCCGGAGGCGGATGGCCGATGGAAAAGCACGACTACTTCAGCGCTGACCGCCACATAGTTACCTCCAACGGGATGGACGGTCTCAAGATCGGAATATTCTGGCCGTTCTACACCCAGCCTACAGGCAAACCGCCGGTGGGAGAGAGCGGCAGATGAGAAGAGATACCCCGGCAATAATAGTACTCATACTGGCAGGCGTGCTGATCGCCGGCTCCTTTATCGCATCCCTCTGCAGCCGTCCAAAGCCTGTGGAGGAGAGCATCCGGCCGCATATACGCAGCGTGCTGGAGCTGGGCAGGATGAGCGGGCGCAAGAAGGCCCTCGTGGTGGGATACAACTACTATCTGCTTGAGCGATACGCCGAAAGCAACGGCCAAACCATAGAAATAGACATCACGCGGGACAGCATCTCGTGGTTGGATTCGCTCAAGGCGGGGCGGGTGGACATCCTCGTGGTGCCGCTCGAAGATAGCCTCCGCACCGACAGCGTGCTCGTGTCGAGGCCCGTGGATAGCCTCTGCGTCTGGCTGATGCGCCACGACGACAAGTGCAATATGGACGATGTGGACCGTTGGCTCGCCGAATGGCACGAGTGCGAGGAGCACGACGAGGTCAGCGACAGCTACCTCAAGCGCTTCGACGCTTTCCGCAGCCGCAGGCGGGGCAGCATCAGCCCCTACGACAGCCTCATCCGCGCCCACGCCGACTCGCTCGGCTGGGACTGGAGACTTCTCGCCGCCGTCATCTACCAGGAGTCCCGCTTCCATATCGAAGCGCAGTCCAGGCGCGGCGCAAGCGGCCTGATGCAGATGATGCCCAAGACCGCCAAGCGCTACGGAGTGAGCGACCCGCTCTCGCCGGAGGAAAACATCCGCGGCGGCGCACAGCTGCTCAGCACCCTGATCCGCCGCTACTACGATGTGGGCGCAGATAATCAGGAGCGCTACAAATATGCCCTCGCGGCCTACAACGCCGGGGTCGGACGGGTCGATGACATCATCCGCCTTGCGGAGCTACGGGGAGTCGATACGGCACACTGGGAAAGCGTCATCAGCGTCATCCCGGAGATGAACGAGGAGTCCGTCCGGGACACGGAGGCGGTGAGGCTGGGCCCGTTCAAGGGCCGGGAAACCATCGCCTATGTCCGGAGGGTAATGGAGATTTATGGGGAATTCAGGCGAATTTGTCCCGATTATCAGTAACTTTGCAGCCGACACGGTGAAAAGTAGTTTCAATTCATAATATTATGAAAAAGTTATTAGTGTTTATGATTCCTGTAATGATGCTGGCAGCGGCCTGCCAGCCTAAGGGAGAGAAGGTTCCGGGCATCGACTTGAGCGATATGGACCCAAGCGTTGCGCCTGGCACCGATTTTTTCAAGTATGCCAACGGCGGGTGGCTGGAGAAGAACCCGCTCAAGCCGGAGTATGCGCGTTTCGGCTCTTTCGACGTGCTCCGCGAGAACAATGTGAAGCGCCTCAACGACCTCTTCGCCGAGATGTCCACGATGTCTCCGGCAAAGGGCAGCGTTGACCAGAAGATAGTTGACCTCTACAAGCAGGGCCTCGACTCCACCCGCCTCAACGCGGAGGGAGGAGCTCCTGTCAGGAAATATGTCGAAGCCATCTATGCGGCTTCCGACAAGGCTGAGCTCGCAGCAGTGCTCGCCGACCTCAACAAATACGGCGACGGTGGATTCTTCAGCCTCGGAGTGAGCGCCGACCTCGCCAACAGCGCGATGCAGGTGCTCTACCTCGGGCAGGGCGGCCTCGGAATGGGTGACCGCGACTACTATGTGGATCCTTCCAATGCAGCCCTCCGCAAGGGCTACGAGCAGATGCTCTCCAAGCTCTTCGCTCTGACCGGATACGAAGATGCCGACGCGAAGGCCGCCAATGCCGCAGCCGTCGAGGACGCTCTCGCCAGGATTTCCTGGAGCAGCGTGGAGAACCGCGACTACACAAAGCAGTACAACCCTATGAGCATCAGCGATATCGACGCAGCCTTCCCGGGCTTCGGCTTCGCTGAGTTCCTCAAGGCTCTCGGCATCGCTGATCCCGGTATGGTCATCGTGCAGCAGCCTTCATACTTCAAGGGATTCTCAGGCATCTGGACTTCATACGACATCACCCTCCTCAAGGACTACCTTGCAGCGCAGATGATCGAGAGCGCCTCCAGCTCCCTGTCCGACGACTACTATGCAGCCCAGTTCGACTTCTTCAGCACCCAGATGAGCGGCGTGACCGAGCAGAAGCCGAGATGGAAGCGCGCAATGAATGTGCCTAACAGCATCCTCGGAGAGGCCGTGGGCGAGATGTATGTCCACAAATACTTCCCTGAGTCCTACAAAAACAAGGTACTCGACCTCGTAAAAGACCTCCAGGTATCCCTCGGCCAGCATATCGACAGCCTCACCTGGATGTCCGACACCACCAAGGCCTACGCCCGCGAGAAACTTGCGGCTTTCACCGTCAAGATCGGCTACCCTGACAAGTGGAAGGACTACAGCTCCCTCAACATCGACCCGGAGCTGAGCTACTACGACAACCTGCGCGCAGCCTCAGCCTGGTATGTAAGCGACAACCTCTCCAAGCTCGGCAAGGAGACCGACCGCGACGAGTGGGGAATGACTCCTCAGACCGTCAACGCATACTACAACCCTACTACCAACGAGATCTGCTTCCCGGCAGCCATCCTCCAGCCGCCTTTCTTCAACGCCGACGCTGACGATGCAGTCAACTACGGTGCCATCGGAGTCGTAATCGGCCACGAGATGACCCACGGCTTCGACGACCAGGGCAGCCTCTTCGACAAGGACGGCAATATGAACAACTGGTGGACCCCTGAGGACAAGGCAGCCTTCAAGGAAAGGACCGCAGTGCTCGTGGACCAGTACAGCGAGGTTGAAATCCTGCCTGGCGTACACGCCAACGGAGAACTCTCCCTCGGAGAGAACATCGCCGACCACGGCGGACTCAGCATCGCCTATACCGCCCTGCACAACAAGCTCGGCGACAAGAAGCCTGCCGACATCGACGGTCTCAGCGTGGACCAGAGATTCTACATCGGCTACGCCCACCTCTGGGCGCAGAACACCACCGACGAGGAGAAGGCAAGGCTTACCAAGCTCGATGTACACTCCCTCGCGGAGAACAGGACCAATGTGGCGGTCAGGAACTTCGACAGCTTCTTCGAAGCCTTCGGCATCAAGGAAGGCGAGCCTATGTGGAGGCCTGAGGAGGAGCGCGTAATTATCTGGTAATGAACGTCTCGGCCTTCATAGCCGGACGACTTCGATTCAAAGGAAGGGTGGCCGTCGCTGCGACGGCCATCTCTTTCTTTGTCATTATTATAGCTGTCTCGGTAGCGGCGGGCTTCAGCCGTGAGATCCGCGCAGGTGTCGCGGCCATCACAGGTGATGTGCTCATCAGCGACAGGGGCGGCAATTTCTTCAGCGAATCGGACCCGATTTCCGCAGAGCCTTCGTTCCTGCCCGAGATACTTGAGCTCAAGGGCGTGCGGGGGGTCACTCCTGTCGTATGCCGCACCGGCATCATCCGCAAGGACGGCCAGATACGCGGAGCCCTCTTCAAGGGCACGGCCGAGGACAGCGTCTCGCTCAGGGCGAGAGTCCCGGCGAGTCTGGCGGAGAGCCTCGGGGTGCAGGTCGGAGACGGCCTCAACGTGTGGTTCGTCGGAGAGAAAATCAAGCCCCGCCGCTTCACGGTAGGGGAAATCTACGAGAGCCTCATCGACAGCGACGAGGGCCTCATCATCCGCGTCCCGGCCTCGGACCTGCGCAGGCTCAACGGATGGACTGAAGCGGACGCCTCCGCGCTGGAGGTCACGCTCGACCCCGCTCTGCGCTCCCGCAAGGCGATGCGGGAGATGACGGAGCACATCGGCAGCATAGTCTCGATGAGCCCCGACGAAGAGGAGAACGGACTCGGCGCAGTCTCCTCCATCGACTCCTATCCCCAGCTCTTCGACTGGCTGGATCTCATTGACTACAATGTGATTGCAATCCTGATTCTGATGACGGTGGTGGCAGGTTTCAATATGATTTCCGGCCTGCTGATACTGCTCTTCCAGAACATTTCCACCATCGGGGTTCTCAAGTCAGTGGGTATGACGGACCGCGCCGTGGCAGGGGTATTCCTCAGGGTAGGCGCACGCATCACGGCCGTCGGGATGCTGATAGGAAACGCCGCCGCCCTGCTTTTCTGCGCCCTTCAGGGCAGCACGCACCTGCTCAAGCTCGACCCGGCCAACTACTTCGTGTCGTTCGTGCCGGTGAGCGTGGACATTTCCCGTATCCTGATTGCGGATGCGGCGGCTTTCGCTGTGATAATGCTGCTTCTGCTCCTGCCGAGCCTCTTCATTTCCAAGGTTGACCCGGCCCAGACGGTAAGGGCGGCCTAGACTGGACTATTTCTTTTTGGAGCGCTCGATGAGGCGTATATTCTGATTGGCGGCGTAGTCGTCCGGATTGATTTTCAGAGCTTTCTTATAGTACTTCAGCGCCTTGCGGTCGTTTTTCTTGGCGACCTGCCAGTAGGAGCCGAGGTTGTCGATGAATACCGTGTTGCGCGGGTAGAGTTTGCTCATACGCTCCGATATTCCCCTGAAATACTCGTAGCTCAAGGTCGAACCGGTTTGGAAAAGCGTGTAGCAGTATTCTCCCACGGCCTGGAGGAAGATTTCCTCGTCAGCGGCGGCGGAGTCGAGCGTCCAGTCTTCCTTGCCGGAAGTGTATTCAGCTATCAGGGAATTGATTTCCCCGGCGGCGAGGTCCGGACTCTCCTTTTCATAGTCCATCAGGGCCGAAATTTTATAGAAACGGTAGCGAAACTCCTTGGGTCTGAGGGAGATGGACTTGTCGATGGCGCGCATGCCGCCGGCGTAGAGCGAATCTATAAAAGTAGAGACCTCGAAATAGTTGACATCCGCTCCGAGCGAATCCTTGAGGCTGAGCACCGGCTTCGCCCCGAGGTAGCGGGCGCCCTCCTTCTGGACGATTTCGCTGCCGCGGGCCTTGGCGAAACAGTAGTTGAAGCGCGCCGCGTAGGCATCCGGGTCGTCCGGGCACTCGGCCGTCCAGCGGTCGATGATGGTCTCCACTCCCGCACCGGCAATCCCCACATAGCGGACCTGCCTGTCGTAGTTTGCCTTGTAGCGCTCCGCGCTGCTCTGCGCAAAGCACGCGGAGCAGAGGAGCATCAGCAGTATGGTAATTCTAGTTTTCATATATCCATAAGTATTCTGCGTCCCTTGGGGAGCAGGTTGTTGCAGCGCGCGCCCACATTCTTCACAAAGCCCAGCGGGTGGCCCTGATAGCGCAGCACATTGTAGCCCGGGGCGGCCTCGGGCAGTCTCAGGCTGTCGCGGTGAAGGTATTTGAGCGCCGTCTGCAAATCGACTTCCACCGACGGATATTCCTCCTCCCGGAATGCGAGGCTTAGTGCATAGTCGGGATCCGGGATGAAATCCTTTCCCTTGCTCACGCCCCTGCAGACCCCGCCGCGGAGCGGATGCAGGACGGAAAAATCCGCCGCGCGCACGCTGCGTTGGGATGAAGTCTTGCGGAGCGCGCCGACCCACTGTCCCTCGCCCGGCACGACTCCCGCGCGAAGCAGGTTGCCGTAGCGGGTAAGCTCCACGCCGTACTGCGGGAATTCGTCCTCAGGTGGGATTATTTCCCCGCCAAGCTCTTCCGAAGCCCAGAGCAGGTTGCCGTCGTTCTCCGCTTCCTCGTAGGTGCAGGTGGAATATATCAGCAGACCTCCCTCCTTCAGGGCAGGCCACACATCGGCCAGGATGCGCCGCTGCCTCGCTTCGCAGAGCCTCACGGTGTCGGGGCTCCACTCCTTCTCGGCACGGGGGTCCTTGCGGAACATCCCCTCACCGCTGCAGGGCACGTCGGCCACTATCACGTCAAACCAGCCCTCGAAGCGCGCGAACGCCGCCGGGTCGGCAGATGTCACTATAATATTGGGATCGCCCCAGAGGGCGACATTGTCGGAGAGCACGGAGGCGCGGGCCTTCATCACCTCGTTGCTCACAAGTTGGAAATCATCGCCCAGAGCCTCCCGGCAGGAGGCGGCGATGTCGGTGGTCTTGCCTCCCGGCGCCGCGCACAAATCCAGGATTCTCAACGATCCGGTCCCGTCCAGCGCGAGGCGGCGGAAGATGTGCCCCACATACATCGCGGACGAATCCTGCACATAGTAGCAGCCAGCGTGGAGCAGCGGGTCGAGGGTAAATGACGGCCTCTCCGCGAGGATGCGGCCATAGCGGGACCACGGCACCGGCGAGCCCTCAGGCCCGGCAGCGCCCTTGAACGGGTTGAGCCTTATGGAAACCGAGGCCTCCCCCATCAGAACATCCCTTCCGGCATCTTGGGCATCCTGCCCTCGGAGATGTCCACGAGGGTATCGACGGCCTTGTCGAGCGCCTGCTGCACCTTGGAGCCGAGCATCGTCTTCATCATGAAGTTGAGGTTGGCGTCGAGGTCGATGCTGAAGTCGGTCTTGCCCGGCAGGACGGAGGGCTCGAAGTGGAGCACGCCCACGAACTCCACCGGAGACTCGCTGCTGCCTATCCTGATGAGACGGTAAGGCTGCCTGTCGTCCACGCGGACTCCGATAGTGAAGCCCTGGACTGTGATGCGGAGGTTGTCGTAGTCCGCAGTGACCTCAGCCTTCTGCTGGTCCGGCATCAGCGTGCTGAAGTTCCGCATATCGCAGAACGCCATATAGAGCTCCTCGGGGCTCTTGGACACCTGGCCGTGCTTGCTTGTATAATGCGCTGTCATAATTTTTCGTATTTTTGCACCTCACAAAGATAATAAAATGCACAAAATATACTTCGAGAAACGCTGCATAATCATCTGCGAGCCGTCCGAGCAGGCGCTCTCCGACCCCAATTCGGTAGAGTTCCACTTCGGCGAGACCATCAGCATACACAGTCTGGTGGCGATGTTCGAGGCTTCCGAGTCGCTCAGCAGGATTTACATCCCGACCGACAACACGGAGTGGATGTACCGCAGGGTGTGCGCGGAGTTCCGCGAAGTGGACGCAGCGGGAGGGCTGGTCTCCAACCGCCGCGGAGACTATCTGCTGATCAGCCGAAACGGGCTCTGGGACCTACCCAAAGGGCATCGCGAGGAGGGCGAAGACATCGAAGTGACGGCACTGCGCGAAGTCCGCGAGGAGACCGGAGTCGAGCAGCTGGAGCTGGGCGGCCTCATCTGCATCACCGACCACTGCTACCTGCGCGGCGGCGTATGGCATCTCAAGCACACCTGGTGGTACAATATGCTCTACACCGACCCGGTGGACCTGACCCCGCAGCGCGAGGAGGACATCACCAAGGCGGCGTGGGTGGCCAAATCCAGCCTGCCTCCGTTCCTCAAAAACACATATCCTTCAATAATAGAGGTATTCCGCGAAGCGAAGTGAAACTTTTTCCGGGGAACGCCCGTATATGAATGGTATATTTAATACGGACCCGATATGAAACTCTCACAATTCAACTTCGAACTGCCAAAGGAAAACATAGCCACGGAACTGATGCCGACCGTTGACGGCCGCATACAGTGGAGGGACGAATGCCGTCTGATGGTGCTGCACAAGGACAGCGGCGAGATCGAGCACCGCAAGTTCAAGGACATCATCGACTACTTCGGCAAGGGCGACCGCTTCGTGCTCAACGACACCAAGGTATTCCCTGCCAAGCTCCTGGGCAAGAAGGAGAAGACGGGAGCGGACATCATGGTCTTCCTGCTCCGCGAGCTCAACCGCGAGCAGAGGCTCTGGGATGTGATAGTCGATCCGGCCCGCAAAATCCGCATCGGCAACAAGCTCTACTTCGGTGAGGACGACAGCATGGTGGCCGAGGTTATCGACAACACGACTTCCCGCGGGCGCACCCTGCGCTTCCTCTACGACGGTCCGTATGATGAGTTCAAGGCAGCCCTCTTCGCCCTCGGCAAGACTCCTGTCCCGGAGTGGGTCAAGGAGAACCCCGACGAGAAGGACGCGGAGGAGTTCCAGACCATCTTCGCCAAATACGAGGGAGCGGTTTCCGCCCCGGCAGCGGGTCTACACTTCAGCCGCGAACTCCTCAACAGAATGATACTCAAGGACATCGACAAGACTTTCATCACCGTGCATATGGGCATCGGACACTTCCGCACCGTCGATGTGGAGGACCTTTCCAAGCACAAGATGGACGGCGAGAGATTCATCATCACCGAGCAGGCCGCTGACGAAATCAACCGCACCAAGCGCGCCGGGCACAAAATCTGCGCAGTGGGCATCACTGTCATCCGCGCCCTTGAGACCTATGTCACCACCGAGAACGAAGTCCGCGCCAATGACAGCTGGACCAACAAGTTCATCTTCCCGCCATACAACTTCTCGATTCCTGACGCCATCGTGTCCAACTTCCACCTGCCGCAGTCCACTATGCTGATGACCGTGGCCGCATTTGGAGGCTACGACAAGGTGATGAACGCCTACGACGTCGCCATGAAAGAAGGCTACCGTTTCGGACCTTACGGCGATGCGATGCTGATTATCTAGAATTATTTTTATATCTTTGTCCGTGAGCGGGCGCGGTGCCCGCACTTACTTAAAGTATGGGAAATGGACAAAGATCATCTTCAGGCAGTAGGCGCGATAGCGCTCAACGCCATCTTCGGCAACGAGCCGAGAATTGCAAGTCAAATAGTTGAAGCCTTCGGCAGCGCCGAATCGCTGTTCGCGCTCTCGGAAAAGGAGTGCAGGGAGGCTTTTGGCCCCTACGGGAAATTTACCCCCGAAATCGGGAAGCGGGCCCTCGAAGCAGCGGAGGCAGAATACGAACGGCTCTCCGCGCTCGGCATCAGATTCGTCAGCATCTTCGACACCGAAGTCTATCCGCAGCCGCTGCGGGAATGCCCCGACGCGCCGCTGCTGCTCTATCTGCGCGGCGCTTCTACCCCGGAAGACATTTTGCTCAGCAGGCCGATGATATCCATAGTAGGCACGCGCGATATGAGTTCCTACGGCAGGGAGTGGTGCACTCGGACCGTCAAGGCTCTCTCCGAATACCCCGTCAAACCGGTGATTGTTAGCGGCCTGGCCATAGGGGTTGACATCACGGCACATCTTGCCGCCCTCGAATGCGGCCTGCCGACGATAGCCGTCATCCCCGTGGGGATAGACAATGTGTACCCGCTACGGCATTCGAAGGCGGCGGACCGGATTGCAGCGGCTCCCGGCGGGGCTCTCGTCACCGACTACCCTCCAGGCACCGTCCCGATGCCCTACAATTTTCTGCGGCGCAACCGCATCATCGCCGGGCTCTCCACCGTCACTATTCTTATAGAATCGCGGGCCAGGGGCGGCGGGATGATGACCAGCCGCCTCGCCTTCGACTACGGGCGCATCGTGTTCGCCCTGCCTGGCCGCGTGGACGACCCTCGCTCCGCCGGATGCAACGCCCTGATAGCCGAGAAGATAGCTGAGCCGCTCGTGAGCGCGGAGGCAGTGGCCGAGGCCGCGGGGCTGGGAGCGGGCTACGGCAGGAAGAAGCGCGACCCTCTCCGACTGATGCGGGAGCGCCTTGAGGGGGGCCTCGACGCCGAGGGCCTGCATAGGGCGGAAATCGTCCTCACTGCCATACGCGGCAGTCGGGACATCAGCGTCAGCGAGCTCTCCTCCGCGCTCGGGCTCGGCTATTCCGAGGTCCTCCGGACAGTGGGGCTGCTCGAGAGCGAGGGCATAGTGAGGATGGATCTGCTACAGAGATGCAGCATTAACGCCAATTTTGCTTAATTTTGCATTCTGAATGGAATTCATAGACACGCATACCCACAATTCCGACGAGGCCTATGCGGGCTGCGAGGAGGAGGTGATCGCCAGGGCCGAGGCCGCCGGCATCGTCGCGATGCTTCAGGCCGACATCGACTCCGGCACGCGGGAGAGCATGTTCGCGCTCAGCGCAAAGCACCCCGGACTCCTTTATAACATGCTAGGACTCTATCCCGGCTCTGTCACGAAGAGCTGGCGGGACGAGATTGACGCGATGCTCCCCTACCGGGAGCGCGGAGTCGTGGCCGTCGGGGAGATCGGGCTCGACTACCACTTCAGCACAGAGTTCAAAGAAGAGCAGAAAGAGGCGTTCCGCACCCAGCTGGAGCTCGCTTCCGAGTGGGACCTGCCGGTCAACATTCACCTTCGCGACGCGACCGAGGACTTCTTCTCCATAATGAAGGACTGCGCACACCTCCACCTCCGCGGCAACCTGCACGCTTTCAGCGGCAGCAGGGAGGTATTCGACCGTCTGAGCCGTCTCGGCGACTGGTCGGTGGGCATCGGCGGCGTCGTGACATTCAAGAAAGCCAAAATCGGCGAAGATATAGCCGCGATACCTCTGGAGCGGATAATCCTCGAGACCGACGCGCCCTACCTCGCGCCGACCCCGCACCGCGGAGAGCGCAACGAGAGCGCCAACATCCCCGTCATCGCCGCATTCATAGCGGAGCGCAAGGGCATCTCCGTCGAGGAGGTGGCCCGCGTGACGACCCTCAACGCCAGGAAATTATTTGCGATATGAAAGCAGTACTTCTCATCTACACCGGCGGCACCATCGGAATGAAGGAAGACCCCGCCGACGGGACTCTGAAGCCCTTCGACTTCAGCAGCCTGATGGACGAGGTGCCGGAGCTCCGCAAGTTCGGGCTCGAAATCGACACCTGGAGCTTCTCGCCCCTCATCGACTCCTCCGACATGGAGCCGACCATCTGGCAGTCGCTCGCGGAGCTGATCCGGGAGAAGTACGACGACTACGGCGGCTTCGTAATCCTGCACGGCACTGACACAATGGCCTACAGCGCGTCGGCGATGAGCTTTATGCTGGACAACCTCGGCAAGCCGGTAATATTTACCGGCAGCCAGCTCCCGATAGGCAGGCCGCGCACCGACGGCAAGGAGAACCTCATCTCGGCCGTGGAGATTGCCGCGGCAACCGACTCCCGGGGGCGCGCCATCGTGCCGGAAGTATGCATCTACTTCAACTCCAGCCTCCTACGGGGCAACCGCAGCACCAAGATCAACGCCACCGGCTTCGACGCGTTCAGTTCTCCAAACTACCCTCCCCTCGCGACGGCGGGCATAAATATAAAATACAACACCGGGGCCATCCGCTACCCGTCCGAGCCAGACGGGGCTCTGCGCGTACATTCCGAGATGGACACCAGGGTTTCGATTCTCAAACTCCACCCTGGCATCACGGAGCAGGCAGTAAGGGACATCCTGCTCGGCAGCGGTTCCAGGGCAGTGATTCTGGAGACCTACGGGGCCGGCAACGCCAGTTCCAGTCCGTGGTTCCTCCGCATCGTGGAGGAAGCCTGCGCGTCCGGGAAGATACTTCTCAATGTAACACAATGCCTTAGCGGCGACGTCAATATGGATATCTACGCCACCGGGCGCAAGCTCAAGGATGCCGGAGTCGTCTCCGGGCACGACATCACGACCGAGAGCGCACTGGGCAAGTTATTCTGTCTGATGGGGAAATATGCCGACAACGGGCAGGTGAAAGCCCTGCTCGGAGAGAACTTGAAAGGCGAAATATCAAAATAATTGTTGTCTAATGGAAAAAATTTGCTAAATTGCACCGATTTTAAACATTGATAATTATTACAACTAATACATTATTAAAGTTCATTATGAAAAAGTTTTTTATGGTTTTGGCAGTTGCCGGCCTGATGGCCTTCTCTGCCAATGTCGCTTCCGCTCAGGAAGAGGCCGCTCCTGTGGCTTCTGAGGCCACCAGCCTCGCCGACCTTACAGCAGCAGCCCCTGAGGTTCCTCTTCACCAGGCCCTCAAGACCAAGTTCATCGAGGGTGGTCCTGGATTCATGGCAGCCATCGTACTCTGCCTTATCCTCGGTCTCGCTCTCTCAATCGAGCGTATCCTCTACCTCACATTCTCAAAGACCAACACCAAGAAGCTTATTGCTGACGTTGAGAAGGCTCTTCAGGAAGGCGGTATCGAGAAGGCCAAGGACGTTTGCCGCAACACTCGCGGACCTGTAGCGAGCATCTTCTATCAGGGACTCCTCCGCTACGACCAGGGTATCGACGTCGTTGAGAAGACCATCGTTTCCTACGGTTCAGTTCAGATGAGCGAGATGGAGAACGGTCTTTCTTGGGTATCCCTCTTCATCGCCCTTGCACCGTCTCTCGGATTCCTCGGAACGGTTGTCGGAATGATTCAGGCCTTCGATGCCATCCAGGCTGCAGGTGATATCTCACCTAACATCGTTGCCGGAGGTATGAAGGTCGCCCTTATCACTACCGTAGGCGGTTTGATCGTCGCTATGATTCTTCAGGTATTCTACAACTACATCCTTTCCAAGATTGACACCCTCACCATCGACATGGAGGACTCTTCAATCTCTATCGTGGATGTACTCACCAAGTACGCTGAGAAGAAATAATTGACTATCATTCAGACAAATCATGAAACTTAATAAAATAATCAAATGGTGCATGGTAGTGCTGCTCCTCATCAGCGCTGCGATCACGGTTTGGGGATACTGCGTAGGTTTCCACACACCGGGTAGCGGTCAGTCTGTTGATGTGCTGTTCTACTGGGCATACGCGATGATCGCGCTCGCACTCATCTCCTGGGTGGTTGTGGGCGGTATCGTCAGCGCAAAAGCCAATCCGAAGGGCCTCCTCAAGACGGCCATCGTGATTGTGGCGCTTGCGGTCGTATGCTTCCTGGTGTACCTCATCTCTCCTGCTCACGACGCATTCGGGCGCGAGGGAATGGATTCACTGTCAACGCTCAAACTTACTGATACCACTCTGAATCTTGCTTACATCGCCGGTGCTGCAACCATCATCGCGATGATCGTGGGCGAGGTCCGTATGGCCATCAACAATAGGAAATAATCATTATGTCCAAGAAAACACCTGCAATTAACTCGAGCTCTACCGCCGACATCGCATTCCTGCTCCTGTGCTACTTCCTCATGACTACAACCATGGGATCACAGACAGGTCTGTCACGTCGTCTGCCTCCTATGCCGGCTGAGAACCAGAAGACAGAGGACCAGAAGGTTAACCGCCGCAACATCATCGTTGTGAGGATCAACTCCGCGGATAGAATCTTTGCCGGTACGGATGTAATTGATGTAAGTCAGGTCAAGGATAAGATCAAGAACTTCCTGACCAACCCGCTCAACGACCCTAACCTCCCTGAAAAGGAAGTAAAGGAGATCGAGGGCATCGGTCCATATGCAGTCTCAAAGGGCGTTATTTCGCTTCAGAACGACCGCGGTACTAGCTACCGTGCGTACATCGCAGTTCAGAACGAGCTGATGAAGGCGATCAACGAACTTCGTGACGATTTCTCAATGAGCCACTACGGACGCAAGTACGCATCGCTCGATGAGGATCAGCAGAAAATCGTGAGGGAGGCTATCCCTGGAAACATTTCCGAGGCAGAGCCTAAGGATATCGGAAACAGAAGAAGATAAAGGAGGACTCAACTATGTCAATGTTCAAAAAAGACGGGAAGAAAGAAATGCCCGCAATTGCGTCAAGTTCGCTCTCTGATATCGTATTCATGCTTCTGTTCTTCTTCATGGTGACCACGCAGCTGCGTGAGACCGAGAACAAGGTAATGGTCAATGTTCCTGAGGCTTCCGAGGTCTCCAAACTCGTGAGAAAGGACCTCAACTCATACATCAACATCGGTCCGCCTATCAAGGCTCTTCAGAGCCAGTACGGTACCGAGGCCCGTATCCAGCTGAACGACTCATTCAGGACCACCGCGGAGATTCGCGACTTCGTAGCTGCGGAGCGCGACTCCAAGTCCGAGGGCGACCGTCAGTTCATGACCATCAGCATCAGGGCTGACCAGGACGTCAGGATGGGTATCGTTACTGATGTGAAGCAGGAGCTCAGACGCTGCTCCGCACTCAAGATCATGTACTCAGCAAGAAAGCCGGCGGAATAAAACCGCAAGGCAATGTATAGAAGCAGCCCCCTTGAATAGTTTGAGAGGGCTGCTTTTTAAATAAAACAATTATAATGGAAGTACTTCGTACCAAAGTAAAGGACCTGCTCAATATGGCGGCAGGCCAGAAAGTCCTCGCCAAAGGTTGGGTAAGGACCAAGAGAGGCAACAAAGAGATAGCGTTCATCGCGCTCAACGACGGCTCCACAATCAAGAATATCCAGATTGTGGTGGACAAGAACGCCGAGACAGAGCCAATCCTCGCCAAGATCAGCACGGGAGCGTGCATCGGCGTGGAGGGCAATCTTGTGGAATCTGTCGGCAGCGGGCAGGCAGTCGAGATACACGCCGAGAACATAACGGTCTATGGTGAGTGCGACCCTATGCGCTACCCTCTGCAGAAAAAGGACACCTCCCTCGAGTACCTCAGGACAGTCGCTCATATGCGTCCGCGCACCAACACTTTCGGTGCCGTGCTCCGTCTGCGCAGCCAGATGGCATACGCAATACACGAGTATTTCCACTCCAAGGGCTTCGTTTACCTCAACACTCCTCTCATCACCGCGGCTGACGCCGAGGGCGCAGGACAGATGTTCCAGGTCACGACCCTCGACCTTAACAATCTCCCTCACGACAAGAAGGGCGGAGTTGACTACAACAAAGACTTCTTCGGCAGGCAGACTAGCCTGACCGTCAGCGGGCAGCTCGAAGGCGAGCTGGGGGCCACCGCTCTCGGAGAAATCTACACCTTCGGCCCTACTTTCCGCGCAGAGAACTCCAATACCCCGCGCCACCTCGCGGAGTTCTGGATGATCGAGCCGGAGATGGCGTTCTACGACATCAACGACAATATGGACCTCGCGGAGGACTTCATCAAGCACCTTGTGCAGTACGCCCTCGACAACTGTATGGACGACATCCAGTTCCTCAACGACCGCTACGACAATGAGCTCATCGAGCGCCTCAGGAGCGTGGTCAACACCAAGTTCGTGCGCCTCGAGTACACCGAGGGCATCAAGATCCTCGAGCAGGCGGTCAAGGACGGCGTGAAGTTCGAGTACCCTGTATATTGGGGAGTTGACCTCCAGAGCGAGCACGAGCGCTTCCTCGTGGAGAAGCACTTCCAAAAGCCAGTAATCCTCACGGGCTACCCTAAGGACATCAAGGCCTTCTATATGAAGCAGAACGAGGACGGCAAGACAGTCCGCGCGATGGATGTGCTCTTCCCTAAGATTGGCGAAATCATCGGAGGTTCCGAGCGCGAGGCGGACTACGGTAAGCTCGTGGGCCGCATCGACGAGCTCAAGATGAGCCACCGCACCCTCGAATGGTACATCGACACCCGCCGCTTCGGAAGCTGCCCTCACAGCGGCTTCGGACTCGGATTCGAGAGGCTTCTCCTCTTCGTCACTGGCATGGCCAACATCCGTGACGTGATTCCGTTCCCTCGTACCCCTAAGAACGCTGAATTCTAGAAACTTATGTTAGTCATCGGAATAGCCGGCGGATCCGGCTCAGGCAAGACAACGGTAGTCAGGGCAATCACCGAGAAGCTCAAGGCGGAAAGGGTGGTTGTCATACCTCAGGACTCCTACTACAAGGACTCCAGCGACCTCACGGACGAGGAGAAGCGCGCACACAACTTCGACCACCCGGACGCCATCGACTGGGAGCTCCTCTGCAAGCAGCTCTCCGAGCTCAAGAAGGGCAAGACTATCAAGCAGCCGGTGTATTCTTATATCTCCTGCTCCCGCTCCAAGACCGAGACGGTGACGGTGGAGCCCGCAGATGTGATCATCATCGAGGGCATCCTCATCTTCACTTGCGAGGAGCTGCGCAAGCAGATGGATATCAAGATATTCGTGGACGCCGATGACGACGACAGACTGATGAGGGTGATGGCGCGCGACATCACCGAGCGCGGCAAGGATGTGCGCTGGGTGATTGAGCGCTACTCCCGCACCGTGAAGCCGATGTTTCTCCAGTTCATCGAACCGAGCAAGCGCTACGCCGACATCATCATCCCTCAGGGCGGCCACAACAAGGTTGCCATCGACATCATTATCAATACTATAGAGAAGTCTCTCAAAGAGAGGCTGGCAAAATAGTGAAACGCATTCCGGACGAAGACAGGGCAGGACTTTATCTCACCGTAATAATTCATCTTGCGGTGCTGATATTCCTGCTTGCCTCCGGCCTGGGCTATTCGCTCAGTCGGGAGAACAGCTTCGTGCTGGACTATAGCAAGCAGGAAGAAATCGAGAAGATGCAGCAGGAGATCGCGAAGCTTCAGGAGGAGGCCGCGTTCAAGGAGGGCGTAAGCCAGAGGCTGCAGCAGATTCTCGAGGAGAACGGGGTCAATTCTCGGGAATCCGAAATCAAGAATGTAGCCGTCAACCGCGGGGCGCTCAAGGACGACCGCGGCACCGATGCCGAGCAGCTCTACAAGGACGCCGAGAGGCTTCAGAATGAGCTCAAGGGCGGGTATGAAATCCCGGACGAAGACCACGCGGCACTCGACACCCCTGCCCCGGACAAGGACAATTCCGGCAAGAAATCCGAAGCCAAACAGAACTATAGCGGCCCGTCAGTAGTAGCCTACGAGCTCGAAGGCCGCAGGGCGAGCAAACTTCCCATACCTGCCTACCGCTGTATGGGAGCAGGGCAGGTCAAGGTCATCATCAGCGTCAATACCAAGGGCGATGTGGTCGCCGCCAAAGTGGACGAAAGCACTTCATCGAGCGACTCCTGCCTCCGCTCCTTCGCCATCCGCGCGGCACGCCTCTCCAAATTCGCCATCGACACCTCCGCGCCCTCCAAGCAGAGCGGCTACATCATCTACGAGTTCATTGCGCAGTAAGTTCGGCTCTGTGCAGCCTTCCTGCATCAAATGAACTGTTATGAACTTGCTTGTCAGGCAAGTATTCGCTACATTTGCGCATATCGAATCTTATTAACTACATAATATATGCGCACGAAAACACTACTGATTCTGATTCCGGCGGCTGCACTGGCACTCGTCTCCTGCAGGAAACACGCTCCGGAAACCCCTAAAATCCCAATCAACATCGCGACTTCCGTGACCAAGATTACGGACACCGCCTTCGAGAGCGGCGACGCTGTGGGCCTCTATGTGGTCAACACCCCGTCAGAGCTCAAGCAGAGCGGCAACCACGTCGATAATGTGAAGTTCGCATACAACGGCGAGAAGTGGGAGGCCCCGAATCAGCTGTACTGGTACGACAACAAGACTCCTGCAGACTTCTACGCCTATTATCCATACAAGGCATCGACCAGCGTCAGCGCTTTCCCTTTCTCCGTGCAGACCGACCAGAGCACGGAAGAGGGCTATAGGGCATCGGAGTTCCTTTATGGCAACAAAAAGAATGTCGCCCCTACCGATGAGCCTGTCCTCATCAACACCGCGCACCTTATGAGCTGTCTCAGGGTTGAGCTCAAGACCGGCACCGGCTGGACAGACAGCGACATCAGCGCTGCCACGATGACCATCACCGGCCTGCAGACCGCAGCCAAGATCAATCTCGCCGACGGCAGCATCAGTGCGGACGGCGGCGTGGCCGACATCACTCCGCTTACTCTCGGAGGAGGCGTATTCAGGGCCATCGTCGTGCCTCAGAGCGTTAGCGACATTGAGCTCGTGAAGTTCAAAGTCGGCAACTATGACTATGTGTTCAAGGCCTCCAAGACTTTCGAGGGCGGCAAGCAGCACAAGTGCACCCTGGTCGTCAACCGCACCAGCGAGGGCATCAACATCGGCATCGACCCTTGGGAGGACGGTGACGAATTCGGCGGTACAGTTGAATAAAAAAGCGATACTATATGAAAAGATATTTATCTCTGGCAATACTTGCTGCGGCGCTTCCTCTCCTCTCGGCCTGCTCACTGAGCGACCCTATCGTCGAGGCTGAGGGCATCGACTACAGCAGGCAGCCAATCTCACTCGGGGGCGAGATAGACCAGGTCTATCTGACCCGGGCCAACGACAGCGGCTTCGCCGACAAAGACCAGATTGGAGTCTATATCGTGGACTACAAGGATGGAGCCGCAGGCACCCTTCAGAGCAGCGGCAACAGGGCCGACAATGTCAAGCACACCTTCGATGAGGCATCCTACAAGTGGAACTCCGCGCGCGAGATCTATTGGAAAAACAAGGACACCCATGTGGACATCTACGGCTACTACCCGTATAGCGCAGTGGACGAGGTCAACGCAATGAGCTTCGAGGTCAGCAAGGACCAGAGCACCGACGCGCAGAACGGCAAGCTCGGCGGCTACGAGAGCTCCGACTTCCTCTGGGGCAAGGTGGAGGATGTAGCCCCGACCGACAGGGTCATCAAGATTGCTTTCCATCACAAGCTCGCCGGAGTCAGGGTATCCCTGGTCGAGGGCACCGGCTTCGCGGAGGGCGAATGGGCCGCAGCGAGCAAGGAAGTGCTGATTACAGGCACGCGCCGCAAGGCCACCATCGACCTCGCCACCGGCATTGCCACCCCTAGCGGAGATGTCAGCACGACCGGCATCATCCCGCTTGTCAAGGACAATGACTTCAGGGCCGTGGTAATCCCTCAGGACATAGCCGCGGGCACCGACCTGGTAAGCATCACCATCAACGGGATTGCATACAAATACAACAAGACGGAGGACATGAGCTTCGTCGCCGGCAAGCAGCACAACTTCACCATCACCGTCAACAAGCGCGGCGAGGGCGACTTCGAGTTCACCCTCAGCGGCGAGAGCATCACCGCCTGGGAGAACGACAGCGCTTCGCACGATGCCAGGGCCAAGGAATATATCATCATCCATGTGGAGAACGCAGGTACGCTGGACGAGTGCATCGCCGCGGCGGGCAAGGATCTCACCAAGGTCAGGAACCTCAAGATTACCG
>CAVJHI010000007.1:0-62198 GCA_963649415.1 bacterium | reverse complement strand
TTCGTTTAATCATCAGTTACGGCAAATATACTAAATTTTGCTGCAAAGGGAAAAATGGGTTGCTGAACTTGCGGCGCTTCGACGGAGCTCCCCGACCGCAGGCGATTTGCGCGGCAAAGTTTAATTGCTTAAATTTGTAATTTATAGCATTAAGCAATTAAGATGAAAGCAAAAGGATTGGCAATCGCCATATTGTTGTCGCTCAGCCCGATAGCTGCGACGGCGGACGAAGGGATGTGGATGGTCAACGCCATCTCGGAGGCGCTCGCGCGCAAGATGCAGGCGGGCGGACTCCAGCTCAAGGCAGGAGAAATCTACAGCGACGAGATAGTCTCACTTAAAGACGCAATCGTCTCGCTGGACTTCGGCTGCACCGGCAGCATGATCTCCGACCGCGGACTCCTCATCACCAACCACCACTGCGCCTACAGCGACGTCCACCGCCTCAGCACCCCCGAGCACAACTACCTCGAAGACGGATTCTTCGCCGATGTGATGTCCGAAGAAATCTACATCCCCGGCAAGAGCGCCTACTTCCTCCACAAAGTCATTGATGTCACTGACGAGGTAGCTAAGCTTACCGCCGAAGAGCTGCAGTCCGGCAGGAAAGTCAACCACCGCCGCATCGGCCATCTCATCGAGCGCCGCTACTCCACCGCCACCGGCTACGAAGCCTCCCTCAGCACGATGTGGGCGGGGGAGAGATACTATCTCGCTCTATATGAAGTATATACGGATATTCGTCTCGTCGCTGCGCCGCCCGTAAGCATAGCCGCATTCGGAGGCGACATCGACAACTGGGAATGGCCGCAGCAGAAATGCGACTTCGCAATGTACCGCATTTACGCCGGACCCGACGGCAAGCCCGCCCCGCACTCCGAGGTCAATGTCCCGATGCGCCCGAAGCGCTATCTGAGCATCTGCACCGAGGGCTACAAACTCGGAGACTTCACGATGATCCTCGGCTACCCGGGAAGCACCGACCGCTACTCCTCCTCCGCAAAGGTGGACTATCTCCTCAATGTCCAGCTCCCGATTACCAATAAAATCCGCGCCGAGCAGATGGCGATAATGAAGAAATGGATGGACGCCGACCCTGAAATCAGACTAAAATACGCCGATAGGTTCTTCTCCCTCAGCAATGTCCAGGAGAACAACGAAGGCCTTGAGCAATGCTGCAGACGCTTCGGAGTCGTCAAGGAAAAGAAAGCCCTCGAGAAGAACCTTGACAAGGAAGGCAAAGCCATAGTAAAACAGCTTAAAAAGAAATACAAAGCCGTCAGCAAAGCCGAGAAAAACCTCATCTGGTACCGCGAAACCCTCATCCGCGGCTGTCAGCTCGACATAATTGCTACCCGTATGAAAGGTCGCAAGACGGGCTACAACCCCGCCGCCGACTACGCCCGGCTCGATATGAGGCTCGAAAAAGAGCTCTTTACCCACGCCCTCCAGGCCTATTTCGCCAATGTGGACAGCGAGATGTGGGGTCCGTTCCAGAAGGAAGCCTGGGAAACTTGCGGCAAGGATGCCGCAGCCACGGCGGAATGGCTCTGGACCGACTCGCAGATGACTCAGGATGACCGCATCTACAAATTCCTCACCGATGTCAGCATCGCCGACTTCAACGCCCGCGTGGACGAAGTCTCCGAGGGCGAGAGCATCCACTCCGCCGACAATAGATACGCCGCCGCCCTCTACCGCAGCAGGGAAGCGCGCGGAGAGCTCCAGTACCCCGATGCCAACTCCACTATGCGCCTCACATTCGGCAAGATACGCAGCATCAGCAGGGACGGCACCCTTCTCCCTTGGCAGACCTTCTCCGGCGAAATCCTCGCAAAAGAGGACTCTACCTACGACTTCCACCTCCTCCCGAAGTGGAAGGGGCTCCTGCAAAAAGAGCAGCAGCTCCCCGTTGACTTCCTCAGCGACAACGACATCACCGGAGGCAACTCCGGCTCGCCTGTGCTAAACGCCAGAGGCGAACTCATCGGCCTCGCCTTCGACGGCAACAAAGAATCCCTTGCCGGCGATGTCAGCTGGACAGACGACTACAACCGCTGCGTCAGCGTAGATATCCGCTTCGTCCTCTGGACCCTGCGCAACTACGCCGGAGCCCGCAACATACTCAGAGAAATCAATCAAAGCGACAATTCCGAAATGGAAAACCCTCTGCTTACCCCATCCCCGCTCCCATACGGAGCACCCCGGTTCGACAAAATCAAAGTCGAACACTACCTGCCGGCTTTCACCGAGGCCATAGCGCAGGCCAAGGCCGAAATCGACGCCATCACTTCCAACCCTGCCGAGCCTGACTTTGCCAACACCGTCGAAGCCCTCGAATTCGCCGGCGAAACCCTCGAGAACATCGGCGGCATATTCTACAACCTGCTCGAAGCCGACAGCAACCCCGAGATGCAGGAGATAGCGGAGAAAATCTCCCCTATGATGACGGAATACTCTATGTATGTGGCACTTAACGAGCCTCTCTTCCGGAGGATAAAGTCCGTCTGGGAGCGCCGCGAGAGCCTCGGGCTCGACTCAGAGCAGCTCAAGCTCCTCGACGACAGATATAAGGAATTCGTGCGCAGCGGAGCCCTGCTCTCCGACGAGGACAAGAAGCTCTACAGCAGCTATGAAGAGGAGCTCTCCCTGCTCACCCTCAAGTTCGGCAGGAACGTCCTCGCCGCCACCAACTCCTTCGCCCTCAACCTCACAGACGAGGCCGACCTCGCGGGACTGCCTCAGTATGTACGGGATATGGGCGCAGCGACCGCTGCGGAGAGGGGAGAGAAGGGCTGGACCTTCGATCTCAGCTACCCGAGCTACACCCCGTTCATGCAGTACAGCACCCGCTCCGACCTCCGCAAGAAGCTCTATATGGCCTACAACTCCAAGGCCTTCGGAGGAGAGAACGACAACTCCGAACTCTGCGGGCGCATCGCCAACCTCCGTCTAAAGATAGCCAACATCCTCGGCTACAAGACCTACGCCGACTACAGCGTGGAGGACAAGATGGCGAAGACCACCGACAATGTGCAGTCCCTGCTCGACGCCCTGATGGGGCCGTCGCTCCCTGCCGCCCGCAAGGAGATTTCCGACCTGCTCGCCTACGCCCGCAAGAACGGCTACCGCGAGAAGCAGATGCTCGCCTGGGACTTCAGCTACTGGTCCGAGCGATATAAGGACGCGCAGTACGCCATCTCCGAAGAGGCGCTCAAGCCTTACTTCCAGCTCGACAGCTGCATCAGCGCCGTATTCGGGCTTGCCACAAAGCTTTACGGCCTCCAGTTCACCGAGCGCCCCGACATCCCGGGCTACCACAAGGATGTCCGTGTCTATGAGGTCAGCGACGGCAATGGCCGCCACCTCGCCCTCTTCTATGCCGACTTCTTCCCCCGCGCAAGCAAGAGGGGCGGCGCGTGGATGACCGCCTTCCGCGAGCAGAGCATACGCGGCGGCGTGGAGCGCAGGCCGCTCGTCAGCATCGTCACCAATTTCAGCAAGCCTACCGCCGGCAGCCCGGCACTGCTCACCCACTATGAGCTCACCACCTTCCTCCACGAATTCGGGCACTCCCTGCACGGAATGCTCGCCGAGGGCCGCTACCCGTCGATGACCGGCACCAGCGTGGCCCGCGACTTCGTGGAACTTCCTTCCCAGATAATGGAGAACTGGGCCTATGAGCCCGAATACCTCAAGCCGTTCGCGAAGCACTATCAGACAGGCGAGGTCATCCCGGACGAACTCATAGACAAGATAGTAGCCTCCAAGAATTACCATGCGGCCTACGCTCAGGTGCGCCAGCTCCAGTTCGGAGTTCTCGACTTCGCCTGGCACAACACCGCCACCCCGATAACGGTAAGCGTGGCGCAGCTTGAGAATGCGTGCCTGAAGGATTGCCGCACCCTGCCCGCAGTGCCGGGCACGGCCACTTCCACCTCGTTTACTCACATATTCTCAGGCGGTTACTCCGCCGGATACTATTCCTACAAATGGTCCGAAGTCCTCGAAGCGGATGCATTCTCCCTCTTCAAGGAAAAGGGCATATTCAGCCGCGAGGCGGCCGACGCCTTCAGGAAGAACATCCTGATGCGCGGCTGCAGCGAGGAGGAGGCGGTGCTCTACCGCAAATTCCGCGGACACGACCCTCAGCCTGAGGCACTTCTGAAAAAACTCGGCATAACTGACAAGCAATGAAAAAGAAATCCACCATCTGCACCAATTGGCCCAAGCACCTGCTTCAGTGGGGGGTGCTGGCAGTACTGATCTTCCTGCTCAGCGGACTCGGCGCGCGAGTGCTGGGGCTCGAGACCTCCGACCCTGAGAAATATTGCCCGTTCGGTGGGCTTCAGGCCCTCGTCACCTTCATCGTGGGGGGCTCGCTGCCTTGCTCAATGACCACCCTGCAGATAATGATGGGAGTGGCTCTCGCCGCCGCCGTCATATTCTTCAGCAAGCTTTTCTGCGCCTACCTCTGCCCGATAGGCACTGTCGAGGACCTGCTCAAGCGGCTCCGCAACGCCATAGGGCTCAAGTCGATACACATCAAGGACGGAGGCGTCGCAGACCGCCTGCTCAGGCTCGTCAAATATGCCCTGCTCTTCTGGATAGTCTATATGACCGTCACGAGCAGCGAGCTTTTCTGCAAAAACCTCGACCCGTACTACGCCGCGGCGACCGGCTTCAAGGGGGAGATTACTCTCTGGATGTCGATAGTCAGCCTCGTGCTGGTGCTGCTGCTGGGCCTGATTATCGACCGCTTCTGGTGCAAATATATCTGCCCGCTCGGAGCCATATCCAACTCGCTGAAGTTCTGGCTTCCGCTGCTCGGACTCGCGCTCATCGCGATGATACTAAACTGGATAGGCGTACAGTTCTCCTGGGTATGGTGCCTTGGCGCCTTTTGCCTCGCGGGCTACCTGCTGGAGATTTTCCGCAGGCGCTCCGAGCTGCATCTGCTCTCCGTCACCGTCAACCAGGCGCGCTGCACGCACCGCTGCTACTCCTGCCGCAAGGCCTGTCCGTACGCCATTGACGTGCCTTCCTTCGGCGCGAGGGTGACTTCCGTGGACTGCACGCTCTGCGGAGAGTGCGTGGCCGCCTGCCCTAACGATGCCCTCGCCATCGGTATCAATCCGGGCGCGAAGGAGGGCACCAGACGGGTAATGCGCTTCCTGCCGGCCCTGCTCGCCGTGCTGCTCACCGCGGCGGCCTGCATCATCGGCTCCCGCTTCGAGCTCCCGACCATCAACGAAGTCTGGGACACGACTCCTGAGATGACTCTCGAGACCCTGACTATCAATAATTTGCGCTCAGTTAAATGCCACGGCAGCTCGATGGCCTTCAAGGCCCGCATGGAGAAGGTCCGCGGCGTGCACGGAGTCAAGACCTATGTCGGCAGCCACACCGTGGTGATAGCCTACGACCCGTCCGTGACCACCGCCGAGAAGGTGCAGGAGGAGGTGTTTGTGCCTTCGCACTTCAGAGTGGTGTCTCCGAACCCTAATGAATATCCTCAGATCAAGCGGGTTACGATACGCACCGAGCATATGTCCGACAAGCTCGACCTCAACTACCTGGGCCTGCAGCTGCGTCAGAGCGGCAAGAAGATATTCGGCGTGGAGTCGGAATACGACTGCCCGTTGATAGTCCATATCTATATGGCCACGGACGAGACGGCGGACGAGGACTGGTTCCGCGGGATAGTGGAGAAGAAGACTCTCGATATGCCCGTGCACGGCGGCGGAGTCAAGTCCACGCCGGTAGATTTCGAGTTCGTGAGGATGGAGAAAGGCGAGAAGACCCTCCCGGTGGCGGAGTACCTCGAGATGATGTTCGACCCGTTCACCGCCGAATACAACGGCCGCTACCCTCAGGGCGACACTACCGTGGTGCTCAAGCGCAGCGAGGTCTATAAGGACGCCCCGCAGTACATCTACGAAATCGCCAACCAGAACTACGAGAAGCCAATCATCAAGCGCGCCCTGCCGTACCTAAGCAACCACCTCTCCCGCGAGGAGGGCGTAATCGGCACATATCTCACTCTCAACGACGGACTCGTGCCGAGCATCCAGGTCCGCTTCGCCGCCCCGATGACCGCGGAGCGCGTCTGGGAACTTATGACAATGGAGACCTGGACCATAACCTACTCGCAGGACGATGTCCGCGAGGAGGGCGCCAGACTGAAGTTCAACACCCCGGGGCGAGTGCTCCCCTATAAGGAAAAATAATGGAACCGATAATCAAACATTTCACTGACAACGACTTATACACCTTTACCTGCCAGTACTACATCCTCGAGACCTATCCGCGCGCGGAGGTCGAATACACCTTCTACGACCGCAACGGCTGCTGCTACCCAAAGGGCTTCGACGCCCTGCTGCGCGAGCAGGTGGAGTATATGCGCGATGTGGTGATCACCGACGAAGAGGTGGAATTCATGAAGCGGAAGTGCATCTTCCTCCCGATATGGTACTTCACCTTCCTGCGCGGCTACCGCTTTAACCCCAAGGAAGTGACGATAAGCCAGGACGCCGAGGGGCACCTCTCCATCACGGTCAGGGGCAAGTGGTTCTCCACGATAATGTGGGAGATGCCGCTGCTCTCCTGCATCTCCGAGCTTATGCATTCTCTCAGAGGCGATTTCACCCGCTACGATGCCGACCTGGAGGCTGAGCGCAGCCGCGCGAAGACGGAGCAGATCATCGAGAACGGCCTCAAGCTCGGCGATATGGGTACCCGCCGCCGCTTCAGCTTCGAGCACCAGGAGATGGTGGTAAGGGTGATGAAGGAGACCGACGAGGCGATGAAGGGCCCCGGCAAATTCATCGGCACCTCCAATGTGTGGCTCGCGATGAAATACGACTGCACCCCGCTCGGCACGATGTCCCACCAGCTCATCTCCTTCGAGGAGAACGTCAGCGGCGTATTCGAGTGCAACTTCAACGTAATGAAGAAGTTCAGCGATGTCTATGACGGCGACAACGGCATCTATCTCTACGACTGCTTTGGCGACGACGTATTCTTCTCCAACCTCTCCAAGAGGATGGCGATGATGTACAAGGGCCTCCGCGTGGACAGCGGCGACGAGTTCGAGCAGACCGACAAGATTATCGCCAAGTACAAGTCCCTCGGCATCGACCCTGCCACCAAGCAGGTCGTTTACAGCAACGGCCTCAATATCGACAAGGCAATCGAGATACACCGCTACTGTGCCGGCAGGGTGCAGGATTCCTACGGAGTCGGCACCTTCCTGACCTGCGACGTGACGGATTGCGAGCCGATGAACATTGTGGTGAAGCTGACCCGCTGCCGCATCACCGAGCTGCGCGAGTGGCACGACTGCGTCAAGCTCTCCTGCAATATGAGCAAGACCCTAGGCAACCCGCGCAAATGCGAGTACCTGCTGGAGCTGCTAAACCACAATAAATAATGAGTGTGAATCCGGAAAATTAGCGTTAATTTTGCGGCGTTAGTTGATGAAGAGCCTTTTCCGTCATATAGTTGTGTGTCTGCTTGCAGGCCTATGCTGCGGGGTATTGGGTGCCTACGCCCAAAGCTCCGTCGGCGGCAGGGTGCTCGACTCCGCCAGCGGGGAGCCTCTGGCCGGAGCAGTAGTCAATATTGATGAACTCTGGGCAGTGACCGGCGAGGACGGAGCCTTCCTTATCGAGAGGGTGGCCAGGGGTAAATATGAGCTCAAGGTATCCCTGCTCGGCTATGTGGACGCAGCCCAGCCGCTGGAAGTCAGGGGCAATGTGAGCGGCATCACCGTCAGGATGAAACTCAGCACCCTCGCGCTCGAGGAAGTGGTGGTCACGGCGCAGCGCCCCAAGGACGGCACCGGCACCTCCCACAATATCGGTCGCGATGCGCTCAACCATCTGCAGCTCAGCAATATGACCGATATGTCGGCGCTCCTGCCGGGCGGCAAGACCTCCAACCCTGACCTCACCTCCTCCAACAGTTTCTCCATCCGTTCCGGCGGAGTCTCCTCAGGCAACGCAGCCTTCTCCACCGCAGTCGAGGTGGACGGGGTGCGCGTGGGCAACAACGCCGCCTTCGGCGAGATGTCCGGAGTGGATACGAGAAGCATAGCCGTGGACAATGTGGAGTCCGTGGAAGTCATCTCCGGCGTGCCGTCGGCCGAATACGGCGACCTCGGCTCCGGGATGGTCAAAATCCACACCAAGAGGGGCCGTACCCCGCTGAGCATCAGCCTCTCAGCCAATCCGCGCACCTATCAGACCTCCCTCTCCAAGGGCATAGGCCTGGGAGGCGACGGGGGAGTGCTCAACCTCAGCGCGGAATGGGCGAAAGCCACTAAGAAACTTACCTCCCCTTACGAATCCTACACTCGCCGCGGGCTGGGAGTGACATATTCCAATACCTTCGCCAAGACTCTCCGTTTCGAAGCCGGAGTGAGCGGCAACCTGGGCGGGATGAACAGCAGCGATGACCCCGACGCCTATTCGGGAGAATATTCCAAGGCGCGGGACAACTCCCTGAGGAGCAATGTCTCCCTCACCTGGCTGCTCAACCGCAGCTGGATCACCAACCTCAAGGCGGACGCCTTCGTCAGCTATCAGGACAATCTCTCCCACGCGCACCAGTACCATTCCGCTGCCTCGCAGCTGCCGGCAGTGCACTCTGAGACAGAGGGTTACAGCTACGCGACCCTCCTCCCTGCAGGGGCCTATTTCTCCGACAGGATGATTGACTCGCGTGAGCTGGACTGGGGCGCTTCGCTCAAATATTCCTGGATAAAGAGATGGTCGGGCTACAAGAGCGCCCTCAAGGCGGGCTTGCAGTGGAAGGCCAACGGCAATGTGGGCGAGGGTGAGTATTACCTCGACCCGGACCTCGCGGAGGACGGCTACAGGCCGCGTCCGTACAGAGATTATCCTTTTATGCACACTGTCTCCCCGTATGTCGAGGAGGATTTCACCTTCCCGTTCGGACTGCAGCTGACCGCCGGCCTGCGAATGGACAATGTGCTTGTCAAGGGCTCCGTTTATGACAATGTAAGCTCTCTCTCCCCGCGCTTCAACGCCAAGTGGACGATTAGTCCAAAGCTCTCTGTAAGAGCTGGTTGGGGAGTGGCGGAGAAGCTGCCTTCATTCTATATCCTCTATCCGAAGCAGGAGTACCGCGATATCCTCACCGGCAGCGGCTACGATGCCTCCGGCAATCTCTATTACCGCTATTACACAAAGCCTTACACCATCGAGTACAACCCTGAGCTCAAGTGGCAGCGGAGCGAAAACGCCGAGGTGGGCATCGACGCGGAGCTCTGGGGAGTGAGCGTATCGCTGGTGGGATTCAGCAACATAACCCGCAACCCCTACAAGTTCTCCAATAGCTACTCAGCAGTCTCCCTGACGCGCGAGGGCGGGGAGGACAGGACTTTCGTGGCCACGAGGCGGCAGGACAACGGCGCGCCAATCTACCGCTCCGGCATCGAGCTCACCGCCGACTTCCCGGAGATAAGGCCGCTGCGCACCTCGCTCCGGCTCGACGCCTCCTACAACCGCTCCCGCACCGATGACGACGGTCTCTGGTACTACTACAACTCCGGCTGGTCGCACACCTCGATTTCCGGGCGTTCCTACCAGTATGTGGGAGTCTATGCCAACGGCGGCAATTCCACGATGGTGGTCCGGGGCAGGAAGACCTCTTCGCTCGACGCCAACCTCACGGCGATAAGCCATATTCCGGAGGCGAGGCTCGTGATTACCTGCAGGCTGGAAGTCTCCTTCTTCTCACGCTCGCAGAACCTTCCTGCCGGCAGCGAGGAAGTGCTCTATCCGCTTGCATATCTGGATGTTGAGGACGACACCCCGACGCTTCACGAATTCACCGAGGCTGACAGGACCGACCCGGAGTTCCGCGAGCTGCTGATTAAGCCGAACAACGACCACGTCTTCGATCTCGACGGCTACGGCGCTTACGCTTCCGCCAACCTCAGCGTGACCAAGGAGATAGGCGACAAGTTCAGCCTCTCCTTCTTCGCCAACAACTTTACCAATTCGCGGCCGTATGTCGTGTCTATGGCGACGGGCGTGGGGGCGATATTCACCCCGAGTTTCTATTACGGACTGACCTGCAGGATTAAGTTATGAGAAAGTATCTGACCATCATACTCTTGTCTGTGCTCGCCGCGGTCTCCTGCCTGCGGCTCGACGAGTCCAATCCATACGAAGCCGACCTGCAGGAGCTTAGCATCAATCTCCAGATGCCCGAGGGTTATGAGGGTGCTGACCTTAGCGATGTGACTGTCACCCTCACCGACATCAATAGCGACGCCTCCTACGAGGCTCTGTGCGATGCTTCCGGCACCGCCAGGCTGAGCCTGCCGGGCGGCCTCTACAGAGCCACGGTGGGCTCGCTCATCTCCGAAGAGCGATTCAACGCCTCCAAGGGAGGAATTATCCTCGGCGGCGAGCCGCTCAGCATCGACCTGCAGCTCCGCAAGAGCGTCTCCGGGGATATAGTCATCAAAGAAATTTACTGCGGCGGATGTATGAAGCTGCCTGAGGAGGGCACCTACCAGTTCGACAAGTATATAATCCTCCACAACAATGTGGAGCATACAGTCTATCTCGACAGCCTGTGTTTCGGCACACTCGACCCGTACAACTCCAACTCGGCCGCTACCTGGGACGAGGACATTGAGTTCAGCCCGGTCATCCAGGCCGTATGGCAGTTCCCGGGCGAGGGCAAGACCTACCCGCTCGCTCCCGGCGAGGATGCGATAGTCGCGGTATGTGGGGCCATAGACCACACCGAGCATTACCCGCTCTCGGTCAATCTCAACCGCGCGGATGTATTCACCTGCTACAACCCGACCTATTTCCCGAATGTCAACTACCATCCGGCGCCGGGCGACAAGGTGGACCGGAACCGCTTCCTCAATGTGGTCATCAAGGCCGGCAAGGCCAACGCCTACACTTTCTCGCTCAGCTCCCCAGCGACGATTATCTTCCGTGCTCAGGGACAGACCATACAGGAATTTATCGCCGGCAGCGGCAATGTGATAGATAAGCCTGGCAGCTCCTACGACAGGATAGTCTGCGTACCGAACGAGTGGGTAATCGACGGGGTAGAGGTCTTCAACGGACAGTCCTCCACCAACACCAAGCGCATCAACGCGGCCATCGACGCCTCCTACATTACCCTTTCCAATGTGTTTGAGGGGCGCACCCTGATGCGCAGGGTCAACGAAAGCAGGACAGAGCAGCTCGGATATGAGGTGCTGGTGGATACCAACAATAGCGGATATGATTTCTATGAACGTGAGACGCAGTCACTTAAATAGGCTTGCTCTGGTGCTCGCCCTCTGCCTCTGCGCCGCGTTCAGTGCCGCAGGGCAGGGGCGCTATGAGCAGAAGTTTCGGGTGAATCCGTGGAACTCTGGGCGCAATGCCGCGGGCCTGCGTCAGGAGCGTGCGAGCTTCTCCAACGCCGAGCTTTATGGAGGCTATCTGGACGGCGCTTTCAGGAGCCCGGACGAGGCGGCTTCGGAGTGGAAGGCGGGGGCGCAGGCAAGGACCGTGACCAGCCTCGACAAATTCTCTATGAGGGGCTCTTTCGGCTTCGAAAGTCGCGAGGCCTATGACGAGTGCGGCTCGATGCTGCTCGAGAGCGGGCGCTTCCCGATAGATGTCGTGGAGTTTACCCCGGGCCGCAAGACCTATCAGACTTATACAATGTCGGGCGCCTTGGCGGTGGACCTCGCGAGAGGCTGGACCGTGGGCGCGGCGCTGGACTTCAAGTCGCACAACGCCGCGAAGCGCAAGGACTTGCGCTATACCGACTATGCGCTGGACCTGAGCTTCTCTCCGTCCGTGATGTACTCCGGCGAGGGCTTTGCGGCGGGTCTTGCGCTGATATATGACCGCAATACGGAGACCGTGAGCGCGGAGCAGATAGGCTCTGCGGCAGCGGCTCCGACCGCGTTCTTCGACGAGGGGCTCTGCATCGGGGCCCTGCAGGCGTGGACGGGGAGCGGCACCCGCCTCAGCGAGGCGGGTGTGAGCGGACTGCCCGTGGTGCAGTCCGCTCTGGGAGCCGCAGCGCAGCTGCAGCTCCGCCGCTCCCTCTACGCCGAGGCCGAATTCACCTGGCTTCGCGGCAGGGTGGGCGAGAGGCAGACCGTCTGGTACCGCTACGAGGGCCCCCGCGCGGCCCTTCGCCTTGACTGGCGCTCGGGCCGCAGTGCGCTCCGCGCCTCCGCCCTCTGGGAGCTGCTCTCCAACCGCAAGACAGTCCTCAACAAGACCGTCGAGGGCGGCATCACCGTCACCCGCGAATACGGCAGCAACTCCATCCTCCGCCGTTCTTCTCTCGAAGCCGGCCTCGAATACGAATACCTCGGACGCGTGCTGGAGCTGCGCTCCTCCCTCGGAGCACGGCTCACGCAGAGCCTCTCCACTCCGCTCTACCCCTACTATTATTCACAGAGCCTGCAGAGATATTCTCTCGATGTCGAGCCGCTCGTGCACCTCGGCTTCTTCGATCTCGGGGCGCGCCTGCGCTGCGGACTCGGCTTCCTTGATGACGCTTCCAGGATTGTCGAAGGCGTGTCGGAGGCTGCCACCGGGCCGTACCGCTTTACGGAGCGCTATGACCTGCTCTGCGAATATGCCGCCGCGCCCCGCGCCGGGGCCGGAGTCTCGCTCCGCTGGAACTTCCTCCCCGGGCTCTACGCCGAAGCCTCCGGCGACTGCGTCAAGGCGTTCTCGCTCAACTATATAGCCGGTTCGCTCCGCTGGAGCGCCGAGCTTAGATTCGGATATAATTTTTAAAACCAAGTATTATGAAACGTATTACCTTTATCGCATTTTCGCTGCTCGCAGGTCTCGCACTTCTGAGCTCCTGCAAGAAAGACGAGCCTGTCAAACCGGAGGGGACCATAGAGCTCTACCCTGAGGATCAGATCCCGGATTTCTGCACTTGCGCCCTTACCTACCGCATCACTTCCAACTGCGACTGGACGATTACCGTCTATGATGAGGAGTATCTGATGATCGAGCCTCTCGAGGGTACCGCCGGCACCACAGACATCACCGTCATCGCGCCTCACAACTTGACTCAGGAGCCGCAGGAGTCCCATTTTACTGTCAATTTCGTCAACGAGGCCGGCACTGTCAAATATGATGTCGACATCGTTCAGCCGGAGCCATCAGTGCAGGTAGGCGGCCTCCGCTATCCTGTGGCCTATCTTGCCGACGGCAAATACTGGATGACCAAGAACCTTCGCTATGTCCCTGAGGGAAAGACCGTTTCCAAGGACCTCTCCGACATCGCCAACGGTGTGTGGTATCCGGTTACGACCGACGGTACCAATGTGGATTTCGACGAGAGCGTCGAAGGAGTCATCGAGAAGGGTTACCTCTACACTCCTGAGGTGGCTTTCGGCACTGCTGTCACCGCCGACAACTACGACAAGTTCGCGAAGGTGCAGGGCATCTGCCCTGAGGGCTGGCACATCCCGGACTTCGACGACTGGTTCGGCCTTGTGGGACACTGCTCCAACAGCAAGGAGATTCCTGACGACACCACCGCTCCATACTACGATGCGGCCCTCAACGGATTCGGCTCCATCGATAAGGCTGCCGCTGACGGAATGCCTATTCCTATCACCGGCTATGTCAACGTGGCCAACGCCTCCGCGACCCAGGGTACCCTCGTCGGCACTGTCGGCAATGCCGGAGCCAAGACGATGAACTTCGGCTATGTCCTCAGCTCATCCCACTACAAGCTGACCACCAACACCGACGGTTCCGTCAAGAACATCCAGCTCTACGCCCTGATGACCAACGCCAATAACCACTCCCTCAACCTGGCTTACCTCAACTACCGCTCCGGCGTTTCTGTCCGCTGCGTAAAGGACTGATAATATGAATCATCGCGGGGCCGCAGCAGCTCAGCGACCATATAGCGAAGCCGGCCGGGACAAATGCAGTCCCGGCCGGCTTTCCGTTTGCTGAATTTGTTTCAAGCCAAAAACTTGCTATCTTTGGGATTGGACAGAAATAACCATATCCTAATGGCAACACTTGACATGAGCCGCTTGGCGGCAAGGGATTTCGCCGACCTCTTCAAGTTGTACCAGGACCTGACCAGCAAGTAGATGATTATGGAAAAGAACCTCACCATACGCAACAGCACCGCCGAAACTCACGAAGAGGTGACATGGCAGAATGCCCTACAGGGGCCTGTGGCGGGGGCGGACCTGCGTTACCCCGGTTTTAAAAGGGGGTAGTGCAGAGCAGGGCCGTCTGCAGGGGCATAGGAGGCCGCCGGCTATGTCGTCTCTTCGCGAAAACTGTGTAATCGGTAACTTTGAATCCCCGAATTTTCGCAAAGTTGATTCCCCAGGTTTATTCTTGGACGGGATTCTTTTGCTTCGGTGGTGCCGCGGCGGGCCGTGGGCGCCCGCGCCCATAAGCGGGTGGACCGGCGCAGCCGGGACGGGACGAGCGCGAAGGGCCCGACGGGGCATTGCCGAAGCAAGCCTGCGGCTGGCTGCCCCCCCCCAGCAATTTGTCCTTGGAATGCGGCCTTCCCAAGGATAAAACCGGTCAACTCTGCAATTTGTCCTTGAAAGCCCCCTATTTTAAGGACAAAACCGGTCCAGCGACCTCCATACACATGCGGCCGTTGTGGTATGGGCATTTCCAGAAGCCGGCGCGGTCATCGTCCGTGTTGACGCTGCCGTCGGCGCGCAGGCTCCAGTACCATTCCCCGTCAGGGGCAAGAAGATGCTCCTTTATGAACTTCCAGCAGGCCTCGGCAGCCTCCTCCCAGCGCGCGTCGCCGGTCTTGAGGAATCTGTGGTGGCAGCCCGCCACCGTCTCCGCCTGCACCCACCAGTGGCGGTCGCCGTCGCGCCTGCCGCTAGCCGGGTCGTACTCATAAATCATTCCGCCCTCAGGGGTAAATCCCTCCATCGCGGCCGCGGCAATCCTTGCGCAGACCTCCTCGCACTCCCTCTCCGTCCCGGCATCCCCCAGCACCTCGGCCGCCTCGGCAAGCAGCCAGGAAGTCTCGATATCGTGGCCGTAGGAGAAAGTCGTCGAGTGCGGAGCCCAGCTCTCGTCGAAGAAAAGGCCCAGATGCCCGTCCGGGCCCACTATCTTCGAGTTGAAAATGCCGATCAGCCTCTTGAGCGCCTCGGCAAGATGCTCGTTTTTCCAAACTCTATAAAGTCCCGTATATGCCTCAAGTATATGCAGGTGCGTATTCATCGTGCGCGAATCGTTCTGGTCCTTCTCCGAGAGGCGCACATCCTCCAGCGGACTCCAGTCGCGCGCCGCGGCCTCCGCGTAGCCGTTCCCGACCGGGTCGTAGCTGTGGCTCTCGATGCAGTCAAACAGCTGCACCGCCAGATCTAGCGCCTCCCCGCAGCCCGTCGCGCGGTAATACTCCGCCAGGCCGTACATCCCGAACGCTATGGCATAGAACTGTTTGTGGCAGTCCTTCGGCCGGCCGAAGCAGTCGATGCTCCAGTAAAGTCCGCCCATCTCTCGGTCGAAGAAACGGTCGCGGATCTCAAGATAGGCCCTCTCGGCCGCATCCCTATACCCGTTTCTGCCGAGCAGACGGTAAGCCGAGGAGAAGGTCCAGAGTATGCGCGAGTTGAGTATCGCGCCCTTGTCAGCCGTCGCATCCAGGGCCCCGCAGCCATCGATGCGGCCGTACCAGCCGCCGCGCGGGTCTTCCATCTTCGTAATCCAATAAGGGAGGATATCGCCCTCCAGCTCGCTCAGAAACTCTTTTTTGTCCATAACACCCGCAAAGTTATCAGTTTCTGCGACAAATGCATTATTTCGATTGTTTTAGATTATAAAATGTTAAAATAGTATTATATTTGTCGCGGATAACACTACCATAAAACACGCCAAGCCTTATGTCCGACGCCCTGTCCGAAATCTCTGAACTCGCCCCCAAAGACTGCTTCTACATAGTCGAGAGGCACAAAAAAGAATTCACCTACCCGCTTCACCGCCACCGTGAATACGAGCTCAACTTCATCCAGAACGCCCCCGGTGTGCGCCGCATAGTGGGGGACAGCGTGGAGACGATAGGGGACTACGATCTGGTGCTGATAGCTGGGGAGAACCTCGAGCACGTCTGGGAGCAGGGGAGCTGCAACTCCCCGGACATCAGGGAGATAACCATACAGTTCTCGCCCGAGCTCTTCGACTCCAATATGCTCGACCGCAACCAGTTCGCCTCCATCCGCAAGATGTTCGAGCGCGCAAGCCACGGCCTCGCCTTCGATATCCAGGCCATAATGAGCATATATTCCTACATCGACTCCCTCGCCCGGGAGGCCGACGGCTTCATGCAGTTCATCCACTGTCTTTCAATGCTTTATGTCCTCTCGAAGTGTGACTCCCGCGAGCTGGCCAGCAGCTCCTTCGCCCACTCCCCGCGCGACCGCGAGAGCCGCCGGGTGATGAAGGTCAAGGAATACATCAACCAGCACTATGTTGAAGACCTGACACTTACGGGTATGGCCGAGCTGGTGGGGATGAGCCCGAGCTCATTCAGTCGCTTCTTCCGCCAGAGGACCGGCAGGACACTGTCTTCCTACCTGATAGACATACGCCTGGGCAATGCCGCAAGGGCCCTCGTTGATACCACGGCCAACATTTCCGAAATCTGCTACGCCTGCGGATTCAACAACCTCTCCAACTTCAACCGCGTATTCAAGGACCGCAAGGGAGTGTCTCCGCACGAGTTCCGCCTTATGTACAGGAAGAAAAAAGTCATAGTCTAGCAGAATCTTTGCGAAATTTAGCAAAAAAGTATTTGTTTTGCTCTCTCACAGTGCGTACTTTTGCATCGCAACATTAATTAATAGCACTTGAGACCAAAAAATCTACTTTCCGTGATTCTCGCCTGCACACTGGCCGCAGCAGCCTGCGGACCGGCGCAGAACTCGGCATCCCGCTTCAGCGTAAGCGGAACGCAGATTCTGCAGGACGGCGAGCCTTACTATTTCATCGGCACCAACGCCTGGTATCTCGCTGACATCGCGCTCAGCGACCCGCAGCGTCTCGCCGCCGAGCTTGACTCCCTCAAGGCTCTCGGCCTCGAGAATGTCAGGGTCTGCGCCACCGAGCAGAATTTCGGCGGCTTCGATATCCTGCTTCCCGAGATGGAACGCAGGGGGATGAGCGCTGTGCTCTTCCTCAATAACGCCTGGGAGTGGAGCCCGAGCGGCTACCGCTCCTATATGATGGACTCCGGCTCCGGCTACCAGCCTCTCCCTGCGGTGGACGGCTACTGGCCATATATGTGCGCGATGGCGGACTTCGCCGGCAACGAAGCTGCAGTATCCCTCTTCCACGAGCATGTCAAGGCGATGGTCAGCCGCTACGCCGAGAGCAAGGCCGTATTCGCCTGGCAGATTTGCAACGAGCCTCGCCCGTTCTCCACTGACTCCACCAAAGTTGACGCATTCGTAAGCTATCTGCATAAGACTGCGGCCCTCATCCGCTCGCTCGACCCCAACCACCTCATCTGCACCGGCAACGAGGGCGCGATGGGCTGCAACGACGGGGACTACGAGCTCTGCCGCCGCATAAACGACTGCCCGGACATCGACTACATCACCGTGCACATCTGGCCTTTCAACTGGAGTTGGATTGCAGAGGCGGAGCAGAGCGGCAAGCCTGAGCTGGTAGCTGAGAAGACCCTGGATTACATCCGCAGGCACCTCCAGATGGCATCCGAACTCGGCAAGCCCGTGACAATAGAGGAGTTCGGCCACCCGCGCGACGGCTCCGACTGGAGAAACTCCGCCACCGTCAGCGGCCGCGACTCCTATTATAAGCTCATCTTCGACGAGGTGCTCCGCTCCGCACGCGAGGGCGGCAATCTTGCCGGATGCAACTTCTGGGCCTGGAGCGGCACCGCCCGCCAGACCCACGAATTCTGGCAGGAGGGCGACGACCTCTGCGGCGACCCTTCGCAGGAAGCCCAGGGCCTCAACGGAGTGTATCTGAGCGACAGCACCACTGTCAGCCTCATCCGCGAATACAACAATATCATAAACCAATAGTAATAACCAATTTTTAATTTAGTAGCAATGAGAAGTAAGCTATTGACCGGCATTCTGCTGCTCTTCCTCTCAAGTGCACTGACCCTCAACGCGCAGACCAGGACCGTATCCGGAGTTATCACGGACCAGTCCGGTCTCGCCGTCATCGGGGCCAGCATCCAGGAGAAAGGCACGAACAACGGTACCGTTTCCGATCTGGACGGTAATTATTCAATCAAAGTCAAGGACGGAGCAGTCCTTGTGTTCTCTTCCATCGGCTACACGACCAAGGAGGTCGCAGTCGCAGGACAGGCGAAAGTCAATGTCGTCCTCTCCGAAGACAGCGAATTCCTCGACGAAGTCGTGGTGGTCGGCTATGGTACAATGAAGAAGAGCGACCTTTCAGGAGCGTCAGTCTCAATGAAGGAGTCGGATCTCAAGGGTTCTGTCATAACCAACCTTGACCAGTCCCTCCAGGGACGTGCGGCCGGTGTATCTGCAGTGCAGACTTCCGGTGCGCCGGGTTCCTCATCATCCATCCGCGTCCGCGGACAGGCGACAGTCAACGCCAATGCGGAGCCTCTCTATGTGATTGACGGCGTGATAGTTCAGGGCGGTGGCAACTCCGGCGGAGACTTCGGTCTCGGCGGCCTCGGCAACGGTAAGGTTTCCACCATTTCCCCTCTCGCCACCATCAACCCTGCCGATATCGTCAGCATGGAAATCCTCAAGGACGCCTCTGCCACCGCCATCTACGGTGCCCAGGGCGCCAACGGTGTCGTGCTCATCACCACCAAGCGCGGCAAGGCGGGCGAAGCCAAGTTCTCCTACGACGGAATGTTCGCGGTAAGTCGCCAGAACAGCCGCATCGACATGATGAACCTGCGCGAATTCGCCCAGTACTACAACAGCATGGTGGAAATCGGCGAGTTCTCAGCCAACTCCTACTACTCCGACCCTTCACTGCTCGGCGTAGGTACCAACTGGCAGGACGAGATCTTCCGCACCGCGTTCCAGCATCAGCACCAGGTCAGCGCACAGGGCGGTACCGAGAAGGTACAGTACTATGTGTCAGGTTCTTATATGAATCAGGAAGGTACCCTCATCGGTTCCAACTTCGACCGTTTCTCAGTGCGCACCAACCTTGACGCCCAGCTCAAGTCCTGGTTCAAACTCGGAGTCAACGCCACCTTCGCCAACACCAACGACGACATCAAGCTCGCCGACGGTTCCGAGGGTGTCATCTTCTACTCCCTCACCTCTCTGCCGGACATCCCTGTCTATGACATCGACGGCAACTATTCCACCACGGTACGCGAAGGCTACACCAGCGCCAACCCTGTGGCTCTCGCAATGCTCGACTCCTACACGCTGAAGCGTCAGAAGCTCACCGGCAACATCTACGCCGAGCTTACCCCGGTCAAGCATTTCGTATGGAGGTCCGAGGTCGGATTTGACGTCAGCAACTCCGACGCCCGCACCTACAAGCCTATGGTTGACCTCGGAGGCTGGACCCGCAACTCCAACTCCATGAGCTGGCAGAAGAACAACTCAATGTTCTGGCAGCTTAAGAACTACCTTACCTACTCCAACCAGTGGGGCAAGCACAGCGTCACCGCGATGCTCGGTCAGGAGTGCTGGGAGTCAAGCTGGGATTACCTCAGCGCCACCAACACCGGCCTTCCTTCCGACGAAATCCACAACATCAAGCTCGCCACCGGCGACCCTAGCGTCAACTCCGGCTTCGGCTCCAGCGCGATGTCATCATTCTTCACCCGCGAGACCTACAACTACGACGACCGTTATCTCGCCACCTACACCTATCGTTACGACGGTTCTTCCAACTTCGGACCGGACAACCGCTGGGCAGGCTTCCACTCCTTCGCTGGCAGCTGGAAGTTCACCAACGAGAAGTTCCTCTCTTTCCTCAAGGAGGACCTCGCGATGAACAACGGCAAGCTGCGTATCGGCTGGGGACAGACCGGCAACGCCAACATCGGCTCCGGCGCCTGGGAGTCAGGCATGAGCAAGATGCCTTCAGCCCTCGGCGACAGCCAGCGTCCGTCCAACATTCCTAACACCGGTATCCACTGGGAGAAGCAGGTGCAGACCAACATCGGACTCGACCTGAGCTTCCTCCAGAGCGCAGTCAACCTCACCGTTGACCTCTACAGGAAGGTATCTTCAGATATGCTTATGTCCCTTACCCTCCCTGCATATATGGGAACCCACGGCAACGGCTCTTCAGCCCTCGCCGCTCCTAAGGGCAACTACGGCACCATCGAGAACAAGGGTCTTGAGATTACTCTCGATACCCACCCGATCAACCACTCCAACTTCGGCTGGGACAGCAACTTCCAGATTTCCTTCAACCGCAACAAGCTCGTCTCTCTCGACGGCACCGCCAATGCGCAGCTCGTCGGCTACGGCCAGTGGTCCGATATCGTCAGCGTCACCGAGGTGGGTCAGCCGCTCTACGGCTTCTACGGCTACCAGGTCGAGGGCGTGTACAGAGACCTCGAGGATATCGAGAATTCTCCTAAGGCCGAGAAATATCCTAACAAGGCCAAAGATGAAGTCTTCAACCGCAACACCACCGTGTGGGTGGGCGACGTCAAGTTCAAGGATGTCAACAATGACGGAGTCATCAACGAGAAGGACAAGACCAACCTCGGCTCTCCGCTTCCTAAGTTCACCTTCGGCTGGACCAACACTTTCCGCTACAAGAATGTTGACCTGAGCATATTCCTCAACGGCTCATATGGCAACAAGGTCCTCAACTACAATATGATGGGACGCGGCTTCAACGGTCTTACCCACATGAACAGCGCCTGGGTTAACCAGCACTCTTCAGTGCTTAACCACGCGCAGCTCGTACCTATCGACCCGGAGAAGACCTACACCAGCGGCTCCTGGTACGACGACATCACCAATGTAAGGGTGGCAAACGCCGACACCAAGATACCTCGTCCTACCGTTTCCGATCCTAACGACAACGACCGCCTCAGCGACCGCTACATCGAGGACGGAAGCTACATCCGCATCAAGAACATCACCCTCGGCTATACCTTCCCTAAGTCCCTGCTCAGCAAGGTAAAGATTGAGAACATCAGGGTATATGCCAACATCCAGAACCTCTATACCTTCACCAGATACACGGGCTACGATCCTGAAGTCGGTGCAAGTACGCAGGATTCCACAGGTCTGACCTTCGGCGTGGACAACGGACGCTATCCTTCGCCTATGACCTGCTCATTCGGTCTTAACATCACATTCTAAAATGGAGGAAAAGACAATGAAACAAGCACTTAAATATATCGCTATAGCCGCGTTGAGCCTTGGCGCAGTGAGCTGCTCCGACTTCCTCAACCGCCCTTCCGAGGACAGCTATACCACCCAGCAGTACTATCTCAACGACGCGCAGTGCGAGCAGGGCGTGAACTACCTCTACAACTCTCCGTGGTACGACATCATTCGTTACTACATCTACGGTTCCGAGACCATGTGCGGCAATGTTTACCAGAGCAGCAGCGCCTACAATACCCTTACCGTCAACGGTACCGACGACGACCTCAAGAATATGTCATATTCCCTCTGGGCCGTCAACGCTCACTGCAACACTGTAATCAACAACATCCTCAAGTCCGAGGGACCGTCCCAGGCCAAGAAGAACCAGTGCATCGGCGAGGCTCTCTCCTGGAAGGCGATGGCCTACTTCATGCTCGTCAGGACCTTCGGTGACGTGCCTATCGTCCACGACAACACCGAGTCCATCAAGCAGGGCGACTACAACCAGGTGCAGAAGGTCGCCAAGGCCGATGTCTATGAGTACATCATCATGACCCTCGAGAAGGCTATGGACCTCCTCCCTAAGAATGCCTACATCGGAGTTTACAACCGCATCGACTACTATGCGGCCGAGGCTCTCCTCTCAAAGGTATATCTGACGAGGGCCGGCGTGAGCGGAACTCTCAACAACGACGACCTCGTCAAGGCGCGCGACTACGCCAAGGATGTCATCGAGAATTCCGGCAGAAGCCTTACCCCTGTATATTCAGACGTATTCCGTCTCTCACCTAAGGTTTACCAGCAGACCGGCGAATGCCTCTTCTCCTGGCTCTGGACCAGCAACCAGGGTTACTGGACCTGCCAGAACTCCATCCAGTGCGACGTCGGCCTCACCGGTTTCGATGAGTTCGGTGACCTCTGGGGTGACTGGAAGGGCCCTAGCGTGGATCTTCAGGATGCATTCGGAGTATCCGCCGCTGACGAGCCTACCAAGCGCGAGAACGAGAAGGACAGCCGCCGCAAGGCTACCATGATGATGTTCGGCGACCAGTACGACTACTTCTGGAGCGACCAGGGCGGATTCGACTTCTACCGTTACTTCTACGACTCAAGCTACTCTCCTAGCAAGACCAACGGCAGCTGGGCCTGCGCAAGCGGCGCCAACTATGCCAAGCATCTATACGGAGACGATGCCGACCATGTCGCAGCTCTCGGAGTGCATGCTTCCAATATGCGCAACCAGCTCCCTACCCACATCCTTAGGCTCAGCGACATCTACCTTGTATATGCCGAGGCCTGCGTGCTGACCGGTGACGCCGCCAATGCGCTCGTCTATGTCAACAAAGTCCGCGAGCGTGCCGGCGCTGACGCCCTCACCTCCGTCACTTTCGACGACGTGTGGAAGGAGCGCCGCCTCGAGCTCGCCCTCGAAGGAGACCGCTGGTACGACTTCGTTCGCCGCTCATACTACGACATGGATGCCTGCATCGCGGAGCTCAAGGCTCAGAGGCGTTCCGCCTGGGACGGCCTTGCCAGCGCATACGAGAAGTATGTCATGAACGAAGAAGGAGATTATGTAGGACCTGCCGCCCACGAGTGGGACAATTCCGAAATCACCTATAAGGGCAACGAGGAACTCGTCGATGTCAAGGCTTCGATGTTTACCCTGCCGTTCCCTAGCGAGGATGTCGTGCTCAACCCTAACGTAGCTTCAGATGTGAAAGGCGTGAGCGTGGATGTCCGTGCAACATACCAGTACAACTTCTAATTCAGTCAGGAAATGAAAATAAGAACCATTATAGGAGCTTTGCTCATCACGGCAACCCTGTCCGGAAGCCTCACTTCCTGCGACAGAATCGACTACCCGGACCGCTTCGTGCAGGCGTCCGGAGTGCCGACGGTACATTTCGTAAGGCCGGCCGACAGTGATGTAGCCATCACCCAGGCAAGCCTCGAGCAGATTATCTGCATCGTCGGCGACAACCTCAGGAGTGTCCACGAAGTTTACTTCAACGACCGCGAGGCCATCCTCAATACCAGCTATATGACGGACAACACCATCGTGCTGGCAGTTCCAAAGAATCTTCCGGAAACCACTACCGACAAGATGTATCTCATCACCAAGGACAGCACCGTCGTGGATTACGACTTCAAGGTGCTCCTCCCTGCTCCGAAGATTAGCGCCATGTCATTCGAGTGGGCAGAGCCGGGCGAGACCGTGACCATCACGGGAAGCTACTTCGCCCAGCCTATGACCGTCGAGTTCCCGGGAGCTGTCGCTACCGAGATTTCCAACCTCAGCATCAACTCCTTCGACGTAGTCGTGCCTGAGGGCGCACAGCCTGGCAAGATCAAGGTTACGACCGATTCCGGCACCGCTCAGTCCGTATTCCAGTACAAGGACAGCCGCGGAATGCTCTTCAGTTTCGACGACGCCCGAGGCAACCACGGCTGGCACGCCCAGACCATCCAGAGCGACGAGAACTCCATCAACGGCAACTACCTCCAGCTCTACGACGCCAGCATCACCTTCGCGGCCGACGGCACCGACTGGAACGACACCGGCTACCACTTCGAGTACTGGCCGGGCAACTGGAACTCTCCTGAGACCTACGAGGACCCTGATGGCATCGACCTCTGCAAGGTGGTGGATTTCACGAACTTCGCCAATATGGCCATCAAGTTCGAGATGCGCATCCCTGCCGACCATCCTTGGACCGGCTGCCCTATGCAGATCTTCTTCTCCAGCCTGAGCATGTGTACTCTCGGCACGGCCAACAACACCTACTTCCACGATGAGACCATCTCCCTGCCGCGCGTACTCTACAGGCCTTGGCAGGCCACGGGTTCATTCGACACCGGCGGCAAGTGGATTACTGTATCGTTCCCTATCGCTACCGATTTCGTATGGGATTGGACCGGCGTCAAGGCTTCAGGAGTCCTCTCCGCCAACTCATTCTCCGGAATGGAGATCTTCCTCGCGGGCGGTGTCAGCGGCAGTGAGGGTACACCTTGCACCCCGATGATCCAGATCGACAACATCCGTGCGGTACCTTGCAAATAATAAGGAGGAAAGAATATGAAAAATATACTCAAATATTCAGCTCTTGCAGTGCTTTTCATCTCCCTTGCGGCCCTTTCAGGCTGCCGCAAGGAGGTGCTCAGCACCGATCAGTTCGGCGACGGCGTGAAGTTCGCTTCCTTCGCCCCTAATCCGGCGATGCGCGGCGGCGAGTTCCACATCTACGGAAGCAACCTGCAGGATGTGGCCGAGATCCGTCTCGGCGGCAATGTCACCATCGGCGAATACACCGTGGTGAAGTCCGGCAAACAGTCCGAAATCACCGTCCAGATCCCTCTCGAGGGACCGGAGCCGGGCGTGGTCAGCATCGTTGACAATGCCGGCAATGTCTATAGCTCAATCACTTCCATGACCTTCACCGAGGCGATGGAGATCGATTCATTCGCTCCGGCCGAGGCCCTCTCCGGAGATGTCATCACCATCAAGGGCGAGTACCTCAACATCGTGCGCGAAGTCATCTTCGGAGGCGACGTGAGAGTGACCGAGTTCGCGAGCCAGTCCCGCCACGAGATTAAGCTTGCCCTCCCGGCAAATGCCGTCAGCGGACCTGTCCGCGTGGGCGACGTCAACGAGCTCGTGGACCAGAACACCATCCCTAATGTGGTGTACTCAGCTGCCGAACTCAGCGTGGGCGACCCTACGGTGACCGAGGCCGGGAAGGCTACCTACAAGGCGGGCGATGTCATCACCGTCAATGGCGAGCATCTCGATATGATTTCCGAAATCAACCTTGTCGGAGCATCCGGAGTCGAGTTTAACTGCGCCGAGGACGCCAAGACCATCACTTTCACCCTGCCTGCATCCGCGACCGACGGCGAGATTACTCTCGTGTCCTATGCCGGCAAGCAGTTCGTGGCCGGAGAGATCGAGACCGTCAGCGTGGCTGACCTCGACATCAAGTCCACCGCCGAGGACGGCCGCTACAAGGCCGGCAGCGTGGTGGAGATTGCGGGAAGCGACCTCGACCTCGTGACCAAGCTCGAATTTAACAACGCGGAGGCTTCCTTCTATCTTCAGGAGGGCAAGCTCTACGCCGAGATTCCTGCAGCCGCCAAGGACGGCGCCGTCACCGTGACCCTCGCCTCCGGCAAGCAGGCCCAGACCGCTGCCATCGAGGTTGTCAAGCCGGTCATCACCTCCCTCAGCGTGACCGCGGCAGTGGCCGCCAAGGACAAGGTGGAGATAGCCGGTACCGACCTTGACCTCGTGACCGAGGTTAAGAACGGCGACGAGATCCAGGGCTTCATCGCCTGCGAGTATGTCTGCGACTCTCCGGAGAAGCTCACCGTCAGCATCCCTAGGGAGGCCTACAACGGCCCTCTCACAGTGGTTGCCGCCAACGGCTACGAGTCCGTCTCCGAGACCGTCACCGTCAGCTACGACGAGGCAGTGTCCATCACCTTCGACAAGCCTTCATTCAGCGTCGGCAAGCCTATCTCCATCAGCGGTACCAACCTCCAGAACATCGAGTCCATCACCATCAAGGAGAAGAAGGTCGTTTCCTACAGCCAGCGTTCCGACAGCGCTATGTCCTTCGCTATCCCTGACGGAGTAGGCCCTGGCGTATATCGTCTCGTCCTCACCCTCGTCAGCGGCGACACCCTGACCTGGCCGGTACCGTTCGAGCTCACCGCTCCTTACACCGAGACCTACATCTGGGAAGGCAGCGAGGACCTCGCAAGCTGGGGCAACGCTCCATACCTTGGAGCTCCTAATGCATTCCAGACCGCAGGCATCGCGGAAGGCGACGTCATCAGGGTTTACTTCACTGCTTACAACAGCTGGTGGCAGTTCAAGAACCTTGCAGGCCACTGGGATGAGCTCTCTATTGCCGAGCTTGACAGCACCAGCACCGTCACCACCGACAACTGCGACACCTCCGCCGGCTACTTCGCATTCAATGTGACTGCCGACATCCTTGCCAAGCTTACCAATCAGGATGAAGGCTGGGGCGGTGCATACCAGTGCCAGGGCGAAGGCGTCATCATCACCGGTGTCAGCCTTATCCACTACGGCGCTACCGAGACGGTGGTATGGGAAGGCTCCGAGTATTCAGGGGACAACTACGACAACAACCTGTCCCTCGGAAGCGAGGACGCTTGGGTTAACGCCGGCCTGGAAGAGGGCAGCGAGATCCGGATCTACTTCACCACGACCGATGCGGAGAACTGGCAGATTCAGCTTTTCGACGGCCACTGGAACAACCTCGGAAGCGATCTCAATATGCCTGGCGACGCCAGCAACCAGTTCAATGCGGAGAACTCTCCTGAGGCTGCCGGCAAGGGCTACATCAGCTTTGAGGCCAATAGCGGCATCTACACCAAGTTCACAACTATCAGCAACTGGGGCAATGCAATCATTCTCCAGGGCAAGCTCGTGACCTTCACGAAGATAAGCTTCATGTAATATTTTATTCCGGAGGAGGGTGAAACTTCCTCCGGAATCCAATCCCCGCCCAAGCGACGGACATAATGCAAGATGAAGAATTTCAGTAGAATACTCGTGGCGCTCGTCGCCTGCGCTCTGCCCTGGTCCTGCGGTGAGAAGCCTGTGGAGGCTCCCGTCGCAGAGGCTCCCGAGCTGCTCGGCGTCAGCCCCGCAGACGGGACAAAGGACCTCGTGGGCACCAGCCTCGATGTGGTGTTTACCTACGGCTGCAATGTCAAGATACCTCTCTCCCGCCAAAACGAGGTGACTGTAAGCAACTCCGCCACAGTCGATAAGGTCGTGGCGTACAATACCAATGTGACCGTCTCGGTGTCCGGCCTCCGCAAAGGGGAGACCTACACCGTGACCATCCCGGAGGGTGTGGTCAGCGGATTCAGCGACAACCCTGCCGGAGCTGCGAGCACTACATTCTCCATCAAGGCAGATGAGCCTGCCGAATCCGACTACCCTTGCAACCCGTCCAAGTCTCTTACCGACCCCGACGCCACCGCGGCTGCAAAGAGCCTCTACTCCTATCTGCTCGGCATCTACGGCAGCCGCAGCATCAGCGGCGCGATGGGCGGTACTGCCTGGGAGACAAGCTACACCGACAACATAGCCTCCCTCACCGGGCTCTATCCCGGCATCGTAGGCTTCGACTATCTCTTCCTCAACTGGCCTGCCAAGGCCTGGAGCGGCTGCCCTGACTACGGCGACATCTCTCCGGTCAAGACCGCTTGGGAGGAGGGCAACATCATCCAGATAGGCTGGCACTGGAGCGTGCCTTCTGTATCCGGCGAGACCGACATCAACAAATACGCCTTCTATAGCAGCGGGACCAGTTTCGACATCCGCGAGGCCCTCAAGGAGGGAAGCTGGCAGAGACAGACGATTGACAGTCAGATAGAGAAACTTGCCGGATATATGAAACTCCTGCAGGACGCAGGCATCCCGGTACTCTTCCGCCCTCTGCACGAGGCCGCCGGCGACTACAGTTGGGGCTCGTGGTTCTGGTGGGGAGACGAGGGAGCCGAGCCTTGCGTGCAGCTCTGGAAATACCTTCGCGACAAGCTTCAGAATACCTACGGCCTGCACAACCTCATCTGGGTGTGGACTGTCCAGACCAAAAATGCCGGCAAGGTCAGCACATCTCTGAACGATGCCCGCGCGTGGTATCCGGGCGACGAGTATGTGGATATCGTGGGTGCCGACCTCTACGAGTCTAAAGGCGCTGACTTCAGCTCAGCTTTCCGCTATGTCAACAACTCAGTCAAGGGTGCCAAGATGGTGGCGCTCAGCGAGTTCGGCAACCTCCCGGATCTCGACAAGTGCTTCGCCTCCGACGCTCCGTGGCTCTACTTTATGAACTGGTGCAACTTCGAGGACGGCAAGCCGGTGCTCTACTGCAAGAACTCCGACGGCAGCTACAGCTGGAACAACACTTCCCTGGAATGGAGCGCCGCTCTCAAAAATGCTCACACCGTCAACCGCAAAGACATTGACTATGACTAGTCCTGGACATAATATGCTTCTGACGGCCACCACGCTTACGGCCTTGCTGCTTGCTATATCCTGCGGCGGCAACGGCACGACTCCGGAAACTCCGGATGTGCCTGATGCTCCTGACGCCCTGACCCTTACCCCTCTCGAGTATGCGGCGGCTCAGGCCGGGGATAAATTTACCATCGACGTTACTTCTCCGGCAAGGCCGGTGGCCGCCTCAGACCAGAAATGGGTCAAGATTACCGACGGGACCTACAAGAACTACAAAATCTCCTATCCCGTTGAGGTAGAGGCCAATGAGACGACTTCCGAGCGCAGCGCAAGCATAACCGTCAAAAGCGGCACGCTCTCGCAGACCGTCACCGTCACCCAGCCCGGAAAGGAAGTCCCGGTAACGGAGGATTTCCTCGCCGAGATTCCCCGCGGCAGCGGACTCCCGTGGCAGATGGCGGACAGGCTCGGTCTCGGACTGAATATAGGCAACCAGCTTGACGCCCATATCAACGGCGTGGCGGACGAGACCTCCTGGGGCAACCAAAAGGCCACGATGCAGACTTTCACCAGTCTGAAAGCCAAGGGCCTGACTTCCGTCCGCATACCGGTGACCTGGATGGGCCACATCGGCGACGCACCTGACTACAAGATAGAGGACGCGTGGATGGAGAGGGTGGCCGAAGTGGTGGGCTATGCCCGCGAGGCGGGCCTCAACACCATAATCAACCTGCACCACGACGGAGCCGACAGCCAGTACTGGCTCAATATCAAGAAGGCCGCTGCATCGACGGCTGATTATGAGGCAATTGCCGCTGAATTCAAGGCCGTCTGGAAGCAGATTGCGACCCGCTTCAAGGACGAGGGAGACTACCTGATCTTCGAGGCCTTCAACGAGGTCCACGACGGTGGTTGGGGCTGGGGCGGCAACCGCACCGACGGCGGGAAGCAGTACAGAATCATCAACGAGTGGGTACAGGCCTTCGTGGATGTGGTCCGCGCGACCGGAGGCGGCAACGCCACGCGCTGGCTGGGCATCCCGGGCTATTGCGCCAACCCGCAGATGACCGTTGACAATCTCGTCCTCCCTAAGGACAGTGCCGCGGACAGGCTGCTCGTCGCCGTGCACTGCTACGACCCTTCCGACTATACTCTGGAATGTAAATACGACGAGTGGGGCCACACGGCCAGGAACAACCCAGCCCCTACGGGCGAGAAGGAGATAGTCGAGGTGCTTGCGATGCTCAAGAAGGCCTACATCGACAAGGGCATCCCGGTCTATATGGGCGAGAGCGGCTGCACCAGCCGCGACTCTGCTAGGCAGACTCTCTTCCAGAAATACTGGTTCGAGTTCGTCTATAAGGCCTGCAGGAACTACGGCATAGCCCCGTTCATCTGGGACAACGGCGCCAAGGGCACGGGCCGCGAGGCCAGCGGCTTCATCGACCACGCCACCGGAGCGTATATCGGCGTGGGAGAGACTATAATAGGGGCGGCGAAGAAGGCCGTTTTCAACGACTCTCAGTCCTACACCCTCAAATCTGTATATGACAATGCACCTAACTGAGCACGATATGACCGATTTACTGAAACCTATCCTCATACTCGGCTCCGCGGCGGCGCTCTGCTGCTGCTCCGGAGAGACTGCAGGTCCTGCAGAGGCTCTGAGAAGCCGTCTGCAGGATGCCTCAGCCGAGGGCAAATTCCTCTATTTCCATCAGGACGACCTGGTCTATGGGCACTCCTGGAAGGTCGAAGACATTGACTCTGACCCGCTTGAGAGGTCCGATGTCAAGACGGTCTGCGGGCAGTTCCCCGCCGGCGTGGGCTTTGACCTCGGAGGCATCGAGCTCGGCGACGAGGCCAATCTGGACGGCGTGCCGTTCGCTCTGATGCGCAGGGCGGCCATAACCCAGCACGAACGCGGGGGAGCGGTCACATTCTCCTGGCATGCACGCAACCCGCAGACCGGCGGCGACGCCTGGGACTATAGCTCCGATAGCGTCGTGACTTCCATCCTCGAGGGAGGGGAGAACCACGACAAATTCCTCGGCTGGCTCGGCCGTGCGGCCGATTTCCTCGCTTCGCTCAAGGATGCTTCCGGCGCTGCGGTGCCGGTGATTTTCCGCCCTTGGCACGAGCACCTCGGAGGCTGGTTTTGGTGGGGCTCAAGCTGCTGCAGCGAGGAGGAATACCGCGCCCTGTATATCCTTACCCACGATTATATGACTAAGGAACGGGGGCTCCGCAACATCCTCTGGGCCTATTCACCCAACTCCAACTTCAGCGAGGAGACTTTCCTCAGCCGCTATCCGGGAGATGGATATGTCGATATAATCGGAGTGGATCACTACGACTTCCTTTCCGCCGAGGACAAGAGCCTCGGAGAGGAGGGGATAGCCTCTGCCAACGCCTATTTCAGAGAGGTGCTGAATAAGGATATGGCGGTGCTCAAGCGCCTCGCTTCCGAACGCGGCAAGCTGCTCGCGGTATGCGAGACCGGATTCGAGTCGATTCCTGACCCGCAGTGGTGGACCGGGACTCTGCTCGATGTCCTTAAGGATACTCCTATATGCTATGTCCTCACCTGGCGCAACGCCTCCGACAGGCCGCAGCATTTCTTCGCCCCGTTCGAAGGCTCTGCCGATGCGGAGGACTTCAAGGCGTTCTGCAACGACGAAAGAACAGTATTTCTAACTGACAACGAATAAGATATGAACTTCAGCGAAAGACTCGCCCTCCTTGAGGAGGAGCACAGGCAACTCATCGAGAAGAAGAACACGCCCGTCTATGTGAACGGCGTGTATGAAAGATATGCCAATCCGGTGCTGACCGGGGCCCACGCGCCTCTTTTCTGGCGCTATGACCTCAATCCGGCGACCAATCCCTACCTCGAGGAGCGCTTCGGCATCCACGCCGCCTTCAATTCGGGGGCGATAAAGTGGGGCGGGAAATACCTGCTCGTGGCCCGTGTGGAGGGCGCTGACCGCAAATCCTTCTTCGCGGTGGCCGAGAGCCCGAACGGAGTGGATAATTTCCGCTTCTGGGACCGCCCGATCACTATGCCGGAGTACGGCGAGCCTGCCACGAATGTCTATGATATGCGCCTCACCGCCCACGAGGACGGCTGGGTTTACGGCATCTTCTGCGTGGAGCGCAAGGACCCTGACGCGCCGGCGGGCGACCTCTCTTCCGCCGTGGCCTGCGCAGGCATAGCCCGCACTAAGGACTTCGTCAGCTGGCAGAGGCTCCCTGACCTCCAGTCCGGCTCGCAGCAGCGCAATGTGGTGCTCCATCCGGAGTTCGTGGACGGCAAATATGCCCTCTACACTCGCCCGCAGGACGGATTTATCGATGCGGGAAGCGGCGGCGGCATAGGCTGGGCCCTGATTGACGACATCACCCAGGCGGAAGTTAAGGACGAGAAGATTATCAACCTCCGCCACTACCATACCGTCAAGGAGCAGAAGAACGGCGAAGGTCCCGCCCCGATAAAGACCTCCAGGGGCTGGCTGCATCTCGCGCACGGCGTGAGGGGCTGCGCCTCCGGACTCAGGTATGTGCTCTATATGTATATGACCGCCCTCGACGACCCGAGCCGCGTGATTGCGGAGCCTGCGGGCTTCGTGATGGCTCCGGAGGGGGAGGAATATGTGGGGGACGTGATGAACGTGCTCTTCTCCAACGGCTGGATTGCCGACCCCGACGGCAAGGTTTACATCTACTACGCTTCCTGCGACACGAGGATGCATGTGGCCACCTCCACGGTGGACCGCCTCGTGGACTACTGCCTGGGCACCCGCTCGGACGGCCTCACCACCGGCGCTTCGGTGCGCAGACTCAACGATTTGATTGACAGCAATCTGAAATATTTGAAGAAGTAATATGGCAGGCATCATCAGGACCAGTTTCGGCGAGAAGGTGGGCTACGGCTTCGGGGATATGTCGTCCTCGATGTTCTGGAAGATATTTTCTTACTATCTCCCGTTCTTCTACAGCAACATTTTCGGACTTACTCTCGACCAGGTAGCTCTGCTCCTGGTGGTTACGAGGGTTTGGGACGCGGTAAGCGACCCGATGATGGGCGTGCTGGCGGACAGGACTTCCACGAAGTGGGGCAAATACCGCCCTTACCTGCTGCTGATGGCAGTGCCGTTTGCGTTGAGCGGAATCTACCTCTTCTCGACTCCGGTGGCTTCGCCTACCGTCAAGCTCGTCTGGGCATATGTGACCTACATCCTGATGATGACGGTCTATACCGGCATCAATGTGCCTTACGGCGCGATGCTGGGCGTGATGACGGACAACTCCGACACCAAGACGGTGCTCAGCTCCTTCCGTATGTTCTTCGCCTACGGCGGCAGTTTCATCGCCCTCTTCTGCTGGGAGCCGCTCTGCAAGGCTCTCGGCGGCTATGATTCCCCTGCGGGCTGGCAGAATGCTATGATAGTGATTGCGGCTTTCTGCCTCATTCTTTTCCTTCTCTGCTTCAGGATGACGAAGGAGAAGCTCCATACGGTGAGCAAGGCTTCCGTGGGCAGCGACCTCAAATCCCTGCTGCGCAACGCTCCGTGGTGGATTCTGATCGGCGCGGCGCTCTGCTCCAACCTCTTCAACACAGTCAGGGGCAGCACGGTGGCATATTTCTTCAACGATGTGATCGGTGCGGATGCGCACCTGAGTCTCGGGGGGCTCAGCTTCCTTTTCTATGCCGGACTCTTCCTTTCCATCGGCGAGGTCTGCAATATGCTGGGAGTTGCACTGGCGGTGCCGCTTGCCGACCGTCTCGGCAAGAAGAGTACTTATATGTTCTCCTTCGTCTCGCTTATTGTGCTGAGTATCATATTCTTCTATATTCCTGTGACGCAGGGCGGCTACTTCTGGATGCTGCTGCTCCAGGTGGTGATAAGCATATTCACGGGAGTGATTTCGCCTCTCGTCTGGAGTATGTACGCCGATGTGAGCGACTTCGCCGAGAACCGCGACGGCACGGCTTCCACCGGGCTGATATTCTCCTCGGCTTCGATGGCCCAGAAGTTCGGAGGGGCGTTCGGCGGCTTCGTGGTGATGTGGCTGCTCAAGGCGTTTGACTACAATACCGCCGCCGGTGCGGTGCAGACCGAGGGGGCAATCTACGGACTCAAGCTCCTGATGAGCTGGATTCCTGCCGCCGTGGCTGCGCTTGCGGTCGTGATAGTATTCTTCTACCCTCTGACCCGCAAGAAGATGGCGGGCATCCAGGCCGAGCTGGCCGTGAAGAGGGAGGGGGCAATCGCCTCTGACGATGCGGAGGTGGCGCAGACCTCCGGCGCGGAAAGCGCTCTCTGGAAAGGACTGCCTAAGGTTATGCGCTATGTGATGATAGTGCTCGCCGTGCTGCTTGTCCTCGAACTTTTATTTGTACTTTTCAACTGATGACATACGGACATTTTGACGACGAGGCCCGCGAGTTTGTGATAACGGACCCTGCCACGCCCTGGCCCTGGATCAACTACCTCGGCACTGAGGAATTCTTTTCGCTGATCTCCGCGACAGCAGGGGGCTACTGCTTTTTCCGCGACGCGAAGTTCCGCCGCCTGACGCGCTACCGCTACAACGGCGTGCCGATGGACGACGGGGGCAGGTATTTCTATATCAACGACGGTGGAACGGTCTGGAATCCGGGCTGGAAGCCTTGCAAGACGCCGCTCGACTTCTACGAGTGCCGCCACGGCCTGGGATACACCCGCATCTGCTCCGAGAAGGGGGGACTTCGCGCCAGCGTGCTCTTCTTCGTGCCTCAGGGCTTTGCGTGCGAAGTGCAGCGCGTGACTCTGGAGAACCGGAGCGCCGCGCGCAAGTCGTTCAGGCTCTGGTCGTTCGCGGAATGGTGCCTCTGGAATGCCCAGACCGATATGGAGAATTTCCAGCGCAACCTTTCCACCGGCGAGGTGGAGATCGAGGGGAGCGTAATCTATCATAAGACCGAGTACCGCGAGCGCCGCAATCACTACGCCTTTTATGGGGTCAACGCCCCTATCGACGGTTTCGATACCGACCGGGAGAGCTTTATCGGGATGTACAACGGCTTCGATGCTCCGCAGAATGTTGTGGCCGGCAAGTCCGGCGGCTCTGTGGCGCACGGCTGGAGCCCTATAGCCTCGCATCGCCTGGACATCACGCTGGAGGCGGGGGAGAAGCGCGAGCTGGTCTTCGTGCTGGGATACGGGGAGAACCCTGCGGAGAGCAAGTTCATCGACGCTCCGGCGCCCGACCATAATTCCGGCTCGGGCATTATCCGCAAGGACGATGCGCGGAGGATAATGGCGGCTTTTGCCACTTCGCAGGCCGTGGACAAGGCCTTCGAGGCCCTCCGGGAATACTGGGACGGGCTTGTCGGACGCTTCAGATTAAGCTCCGGCGTGCCTGAACTCGACCGCAGCGTCAATGTCTGGAGCCAGTATCAGTGTATGGTGACCTTCCTTATGAGCCGCAGCGCCAGCTACTTCGAGAGCGGCATCGGGCGCGGGATGGGTTTCCGCGACTCGGCTCAGGACCTGCTGGGCATAGTGCACCAGATCCCGGAGCGCAGCCGCGAGAGGATACTCGACATCGCCGCGACGCAGCTCCCGGACGGAGGCTGCTGGCATCAGTATCAGCCGCTTACCAAGCGCGGCAACGACGGCATCGGGGGCGGATTCAACGACGACCCGCTCTGGCTGCCGCTGGGAGTGGATGCCTATATCCGCGAGACCGGCGACTTCTCGATTCTCGACGAGCGGGTTGAGTTCAACAATGTGCCGGGAAGCGCTCGCCCACTCCTGGAGCACCTGGATATAAGCGTTCATTATACTCTGAATCACCTCGGCCCGCACGGCCTGCCGCTGATAGGCCGCGCCGACTGGAACGACTGCCTCAACCTCAACTGCTTCTCGGACAACCCGGACGAGTCTTTCCAGACCACGGAGAACCGCAGCGAGGGCAGTAAGGCGGAGTCGCTGATGATTGCGGGACTATTCGTCGTGTCGGCGGGTCGATACGCGGAGCTGCTGGAGCGCATCGGGAAGCCTGCAGGGGAGATTCGCGAGGCTTGTGCCAGAATGTCGGAGGCGGTGCGCCGCTTCGGCTGGGACGGGGAATGGTTCCTGCGTGCCTACGATTTCTTCGGGCGCAAGGTCGGCTCCGGCGAGTGCGAGGAGGGCAAGATTTTCATCGAGAGCCAGGGCTGGTGCTCGATGGCGCGCATCGGTGCCGACGAGGGGTTCTGCGACAAGGCTCTGGACTCCGTCGTGAAGTACCTCGAATGTCCGCACGGCATAGTGCTCAACAATCCTGCCTACAGCAGCTATCATATTGATTACGGGGAGATTTCCTCATACCCCGCCGGTTATAAGGAGAACGCCGGCGTGTTCTGCCACAACAATGCCTGGATAGTCATCGCCGAGGCCCTGGCGGGTCGCGCGGAGGATGCCTGGAGGCACTGGAGCTGCATCGCTCCGGCATTTATCAAAGACCAGCGGCTGCACAAGGTGGAGCCGTATGTGTATTGCCAGATGATAGCCGGCAAGGATGCCGCCCGCCCGGGCGAGGGCAAGAACAGCTGGCTCACGGGCACCGCCGCCTGGAACTGGAACGCCGTATCGGAGTACCTCCTCGGGGTGAAGCCGCAGTATGACGGCCTGCTCATCGAGCCGTGCCTGCCCGCTTCCATCCGCGAATACCGCATAGTCCGCAAGTTCCGCGATGCAGAGTACGACATCACCGTCCTCAACTCCGCCTCCGGCCGCTCCCGCTTCCTCCCCTACGAGCCAGGCAAGCACACGCTTACCCTCGAGCTCTAAGGCTCACCTTACGGCCCCCTGAGCGCCGTCGAAGCGGCTAGTTTACTTGACCTTGGCGTCGCAGTACCAGCAGCGCATTACGCCGCCGTCGGTGGCGCGGAAGCGGGGCTGGACGTGCTCGTTGTTGCAGATGCACTTGGGGTTGGAGCAGTGCAGGGTCGGGTCGAGCACCGGCGGCTCCGCGGCAGGCATAGCGTGGGCAGGGTCGTCCTTCCACTCCAGCAGCTTGCAGATCAGCGCCATACGCACGAATTTGCCGTTCTCCACCTGGCGGAAATACGCCGCGCGCGGGTCGGCATCCACCTCGGTAAGGATCTCGTTGACCCTCGGCAGCGGATGCAGCACCGCCATCTTCTCCTTGGCTAGAGCCATCCTCCTCGCGTCCAGCACGAAGCTATCCTTCACCCTGTCGAACTCGTCCTCATCGAGGAAACGCTCTTTCTGCACGCGCGTCATATACAGCACGTCCAGCTCAGGCAGCACCTCGTCGAGGCTGTGGGTCTCCTTGTACTCGATGCCCATCTTGTCGCAGACATCGCGCTTGATATAGTCCGGCAGGCGAAGCTCGTCCGGGGCAATCAGCACCACACGCACCCCCCTGTAGCGGGAGAGCGCCTTGATCAGCGAGTGCACGGTGCGCCCGAAGCGGAGGTCGCCGCAGAATCCGATGGTAATCCCCTCGATTTCGCCGAGCTCGCGCTTGATGGTCAGCAGGTCGGTCAGGGTCTGGGTCGGGTGGCTGTGGCTGCCGTCGCCGGCATTGATGATAGGCACCCTGGACACCTCCGCAGCCACCAGCGGCGCGCCCTCCAGATGGTGACGCATCGCGATCACATCCGCGAAGCATCCCACCACCCTCACGGTATCCTGCACCGTCTCGCCCTTCGAAACGGAAGAGTTCTTGGCATCCGAGAATCCGAGTACATTGCCCCCGAGCTCCATCATAGCGGAGGTAAAACTCAGCCTCGTGCGCGTGCTAGGCTCATAGAAGAGGGTCGCAAGCTTGCGGTGCGCCATCTTCTCCTGGTACTTTTCGCGCTTGGCGATTATGTCTTCCGCAAGCGAGATTATCTGGTCGGTCTCCTCGCGGCTAAGGTCAGTAGGGTCGATGAGATGTTTCATAAGCTGTCTCTGAATTCAAGAATTTTACTTTTCCATTCCGGAGCGATATATCCCTCTTCCACAGCCACTTCCACCAGGGCGTCGAGGTCGCTAAGAGAGTAGTTGACGGTGTGTGCCGCGGCGATGCGCTCCAGCCCCCTGCGGATTCCGTAGGTGAAAATGCTGGCAATGCCGAGTACCTCGGCGCCTTCCTCGCGGAGAGCTTCCACGACTTCGATTGCGCTGCCTCCGGTGGAGATAAGGTCTTCAATCACAACCACTTTGGTGCCCTTCTCCATACGGCCCTCGATGCGGTTGCCGCGTCCGTGAGTCTTGGCCTCTCCGCGCACATAGCCCATAGGCAGCCCGAGGATGGAAGCGGTGATGGCGGCGTGCGCGATTCCGGCGGTTGATGTGCCCATAAGCATCTCGCACTCAGGATATTGCTTCATCACGATTCCGGCCAGCCCGGCCTCGATTTTCTGCCTCACCGACGGGGCGGAAAGGGTCAGGCGGTTGTCGCAGTAGATTGGGCTTTTGATGCCGCTGGCCCAGGTGAACGGCTCCTCCGGGCGGAGGAATACGGCTCCGATGGAAAGGAGTTCCTTTGCTATTGTCTTCTCCATTGTATATTATTGATTCAGAAATTCTTTCACACATCTCTCATAGGCTGCCACAGGGTCTGCGGCGGCTGTGATTGAGCGGCCCACGACTATGTAGTCGGAGCCGATTTCGCGGGCGCGCGCCGGAGTGGTGATGCGCGACTGGTCATCCTTGCTGTCCGTTGCGAAGCGTATGCCCGGAGTCACGGTGAGGAAAGCCTGCCCGCAGGCGGCCTTGACCATCCCGGATTCGAGAGGGGAGCAGACCACCCCGTCCAGCCCGGCAGCGCGGGCATTGGAGGCGTAACGCACTATCACATCGCCTATCGGCGCGTCAATCATCAGCTCGCCGCGCATCTTCTCCTCGCTCGTGGAGGTGAGCTGCGTCACGGCAATCAGCAGCGGACGCGTGCCGTCCGGGCGGGTGAGCCCCTCAAGGCCGGCGCGCATCATATCCGCGGTGCCGGCGGCGTGGACATTGCACATATCCACATCGAGCCCCGAAAGCACCTTGCAGGCCTTGCGGACCGTGTTGGGGATGTCGTGGAGCTTGAGGTCCAGGAAGATTTTGTGGCCCCGGGCCCTGATGGACCTGACTATATCCGGGCCCTCGCTGTAGAAGAGCTCCATTCCTATCTTGACGAACGGCCTGCGCCCCCCCTCGAAGAGGTCCAGGAAGTCCATCGTCTCCTGCCTGCCGCTGAAGTCGCAGGCTATGATTACGTCTTTTGGCATAGCGCTAATTTATCTTTTTAATATCGCTGATTTTTTCAATTCCAAGTTCTTCCAGGAGAGCCGGGAGTGCATCGATTATCTCCGGGCAGACGAACGGGTTGCGGAGATTCTCGGCACCGACCTGCACCGCGCTCGCCCCCGCCATCATCATCTCCACCACATCCTCCGCGCTCGCCACTCCGCCGCAGCCCATCACTGGGATATGGCAGGCGTGCGCCACCTGATAGACCATCCTCACGGCCAGCGGGAACACGGCCCTGCCGGAGAATCCGCCCATCCCGGCGGCAATCACCGGGCGGCGGCGCCGGATATCGATCCTCATCCCGAGGAGGGTGTTGATGAGCGTCAGACCGTCCGCCCCGGCATCCTCGCAGGCGCGTGCAATCTCCACTATATCAGTCACATTCGGACTGAGTTTCACGAACACGGGCTTGTCGCAGACCGCCTTGACGGCAGCGGTGACCTCGGCCGCGGCGCGCGCGCTCGTGCCGAACGCCATCCCCCCGTTGTGCACATTAGGGCAGGAAACATTCACCTCTATAATATCTATGCCCGGGCAGGCGTCGGCCTTGGCGCAGGAGCGGACATATTCGTCCACTGAGAAGCCGCTTATATTGGCGATCACCGTGCCGTAATAGACTTCCCGCAGCAGAGGAATCTTCTCATTTACAAGCACATCGATGCCGGGATTCTGCAGTCCGACGGAATTGATCATCCCGCCGCTGCACTCCGCGATACGCGGGGTGGGGTTGCCGAAACGCTCCTCCTCCGTCGTGCCCTTGAGGCTGATGGCGCCGAGTTTATTCAGGTCGAACGAGTCCGCCATCTCCAGCCCGAAGCCGAAGCAGCCGCTTGCCGGGATGACCGGATTGTCAAGATGCACCCCGCAAAGCTCTACAGATAAATCCTTTACCATATAATGTCCTCCTTTCTGAAAACGGGGCCGTCCTTGCACACCCGCTTCGCTCCCACCACCGTATGGCAGGAGCAGCCGTAGCAGAACCCGGCGCCGCAACCCATTCTCTCTTCGAGACTTGCCTCACCCGGGCAGGGCAGCGCGGCGCAGACCGCCTGCATCATCTTCATCGGGCCGCAGGTGTAGAAAAAGTCGCAGCGCGGCGCGGCCTCCCGTATCGCATCCGTGACGAAACCCCTGACCCCGACGCTGCCGTCGAGAGTGGCGATAACGGGCTCAATCCCGAGGGCGCGGTACTCATCTCTGAGAACGATCTCGTCTTCCCGGTTGAAGCCGAGCACCACGCTGACCCGCTTGCCCGCGGCGAGCAGCTCCTTGCAGAGCAGATGCAGCGGAGCGGCACCGAGGCCGCCGCCGACCAGCAGGGCGTCAGTGCGGCACTCTTCCGGGCTGAATCCGTGCCCGAGGCCGGTGAGCAGCTCCAGAGTCTCGCCGGGACGCATCGCCGACATCTGCCGCGTGCCTGCGCCCACCGTCTTATAGACCAGGGTCAGCCCCTCCGGCGTGCAGTCGCAGACGGAAATCGGCCGCCTGAGGTAGAATCCGTCCAGCGCGATGTCCACGAACTGGCCGCTGCGGACCGCGACGGGAACATCGGCACTGAGCCGGAGTCGGAAAGTATCCCGTGCCACCGCATCGTTGCCGTTGATAGTAAATATTATTTTTTCCATATCAGTGTCTTTCGTAAACGATCCGCCCGTCCTTGAGGGTCAGCCGTACCCGCCCGCGCACCTTCCACCCGTCGAACGGGGTCGAATGCCCCTGCGAGAGGAAGCGGCTGCTGTCTATCGTGTATTCCTCATTGAGGTCAATGATGCAGATGTCGGCCCGCGCGCCCTCTTCCAGACTCCCTCCGCCGAGGCGGAAAATCCTGCGCGGAGAGGCGCAGAGCGCATTGAGGATGGTCTCGAGCGGGACTTTCCCCCCGAGCACGAGGCTCGTGTAGAGTACCGGGAAGGCCGTCTCCAGACCCGTGATGCCCATCGCGCTGCCCTCCAGCCCGCGGGATTTCTCTTCCGCGCTGTGCGGGGCGTGGTCGGTGGCTATCGCGTCTATAGTGCCGTCGTTCAGACCCTCGATCAGGGCATCCCTGTCTTCTGCGCTGCGTAGAGGCGGATTCATCTTGAACCTTCCCTCCTCCCGGAGATCGTCCTCGCAGAGAGCGAGGTAGTGCGGAGCCGTCTCGCAGGTCACATTCACCCCGCGGCTCTTAGCTTCGCGTATCAGGGCCACGCTCTCCGCAGTGGAGATGTGGCAGACGTGGTAATGGCAGCCCGTCTGCTCGCAGAGCTTTAGGTCCCTTGCAATCTGCCCCCATTCACTCTCGGAACAGATGCCCCTGTGACCGTGCGTGGCGCAGTAACGCCCGTCGTGGATATAGCCCCCGCGCAGCAGGGAATTGTCCTCGCAGTGCGCGGCGATGATGCAGTCTTCGCGGGCCGCGGCCTGCATTGCGCGGAGCATCATATCCCCGCTCTGCACTCCGCTGCCATCGTCGGAAAAGGCCGGGACCTTGTCCTTGAGAGAGGCAAAGTCCACAAGCTCGGCGCCTTTGCGCCCGAGCGTGATGGCGGCGTAGGGGAGTACCTCTATGCAGGCGTCGCGCCCGATAATGTCCGTCTCGACGGCCAGAGTTTCAGGAGAATCCGGCACGGGATTGAGGTTCGGCATTGCGCAGACGGTCGTGTACCCGCCTGCGGCGGCCGCACTGGAGCCGCTGCGTATGGTTTCCTTGTATGAATATCCCGGTTCGCGGAAATGGACGTGGATGTCGGCGAAGCCGTAGCTCACCAGGCAGCCTGCAGTATCTATTATATGAACATCGCCCCCGACCTGCAGGTTATATCCCTTCCTGCAGATGATGCCGTCCCGGATAAGAATGTCGGGACCGCTGCCTCTGAGCAAAATGTCCTGAACCATCGTTGGATTTGACTGCACCGCAATCGTACAAAGGTAGGCATAATTTCGGAGAAAACGGAAAATAGTTATCAACATCAAATTGTCAATAACTTGATTTGCAGAGCCGGAACTGAAATTGTAACTTTGTGGCTTCTTATCAGGGTTAGTATGAAAGTCAGCATTATTATGGGTTCCAAGAGCGACTGGGATGTGATGTCAGCCGCCTGCGACACCCTCGACGAATTTGGCGTGCCTTACGAGAAGAAGGTAATCAGCGCCCACCGTACACCTCAGTTTTTCTGCGAATATATGGCTTCCGCCCAGGAGAGGGGAGTCGATATAGTCATCGCGGGGGCAGGCGGAGCGGCGCATCTCCCGGGCATGGCGGCCGCGATGACCTCGCTTCCGGTGATAGGAGTGCCGATCAAGAGCGCCGCGCTCAACGGACTCGACTCGCTGCTCTCGATAGTCCAGATGCCTTCGGGGGTCCCGGTGGCCACGATGGCTATCAACGGGGCAAAAAATGCCGCCCTCTATGCCGTCTCGATATTGGCGCTCCAGGACGGGGCTCTGCGCGAAAAGCTCGACGCTTTCAGGCAGAAACAGGCTGACAAGGTACTGCAGACCGAGATATAGAATATGGAATCACACCGCATATATGTAGAGAAGCGTTCGGAGTTTCGGGTGGAGGCTGAGAGCCTCAGGCGCGAATTCAACGAAAACCTCTCTCTCTCAATCCGTTCCCTTAGACTGCTCAATGTCTATGACCTCTTCGGCTTCTCGAATGAGCTGCTGGAGAAGTGCCGCTACACCGTCTTCGGCGAGACCGTCACCGACAGCGTCAGTGACGACTGCCCGCTCGAAGGCCGCAAATATCTGGCTGTGGAATACATACCCGGCCAGTTCGACCAGAGGGCCTCATCCGCAGTGGACTGCGTCCACCTGATAGACCCCGCCGCAGACGTGAGGATCAGAAGCTCCCGCCTGCTCATCTTCGACGACGACTTCTCCGAGGAGGACCTCGCAGCCGTCAAGCATTACTACATCAACGCGGTCGAGTCCCGCCAGAAAGACCTCGGCAGCCTCAGCTTCAACGACAAGGCCGAGGTGAAGCCGCTCGCTTCCCTGGAAGGGTTCACCGCTATGAAGCCGGAGGAATATGATGGCTTCTGCCGCCGCTGGGGGCTGGCGATGAACTCCGACGACCTCGGCGAGGTAGTGAGGTACTTCAAAGAAGAGCGGCGCGACCCGACTGAGACCGAGCTGCGCATCCTCGACACCTACTGGAGCGACCACTGCCGCCACACCACCTTCACCACTGAGCTGGAGAGCATCGGCGTGGATGACTCCTTCATCCGCCCGGAAATCGAGGCCTCCATCGAGGAGCTCAAGGCGGTGCGCAAGGAGCTCGGGCGCGAGGGCAAGAGCCTCTGCCTGATGGAGCTGGCGACCATAGGCGCGCGCTACCTCCGCAAGAAAGGCCTGCTCGACGATATGGAGCAGAGCGAGGAGAACAACGCCTGCAGCATCTTCGTCGATGTCGATGTGGACGGGCAGATGCAGAAATGGCTGCTTCAGTTCAAGAACGAAACCCACAACCACCCGACGGAAATCGAGCCGTTCGGCGGTGCGGCGACCTGCCTCGGCGGGGCCATCCGCGACCCTCTCTCCGGTAGGGCTTATGTATATCAGGCTATGAGAGTTACGGGAGCGGGCGACATCTGCCGGCCGGTCAGCGGAACGCTGAGCGGTAAGCTTCCCCAGAAGCTTATCAGCCGCAAGGCGGCGGCCGGCTACTCCAGCTACGGCAACCAGATAGGCCTCGCCACAACTCACGTCAGGGAGATTTACCACGACGGCTATGTCGCGAAGCGCCTCGAAGTGGGCGCGGTAGTAGGCGCCGTCAAGGCGGAGAATGTCCGCCGCGAGAGCCCGGCGCCGGGCGATGTGATCCTGCTTCTGGGCGGACGCACCGGACGCGACGGCATCGGCGGCGCCACAGGCTCGTCCAAGGAGCACACCGAGGCCTCCATCGAGACCTGCGGCAGCGAGGTCCAGAAGGGCAACGCCCCTGAGGAGCGCAAGCTCCAGCGGCTCTTCCGCCGCCCGGACGTCACCCGTCTCATCAAGAAATCCAACGACTTCGGAGCCGGCGGAGTGAGCGTCGCGATAGGCGAGCTCGCCCCGGGACTCGACATATATCTCGACCGCGTGCCGGTCAAATACAGCGGACTCAACTCCACCGAACTCGCCATCAGCGAGTCCCAGGAGAGGATGGCGGTGGTGATAGAAGCCGCCGACCGCGAGACTTTCGAGAAGCTCTGCGGGAGCGAAAACGTGGAGGTGACCTATGTCGCCGACGTCACTGACAGCGGCAGGATGAGGATGTACAACTCCGGAGTGAAGGTCGCAGATCTCAGCCGCGAGTTTATCGACAGCGCCGGAGCGAAGCACTACGCTTCCGCCAAGGTCGGCGGCGTCGAGGAGCGCGACCCCTTCGCCCTGCAGCCAGAGGGCAGCACTCTCAAGGAGAAGATGCTCTCCGTGATGGATATGCCTAATGTGGCCTCGCAGAAGGGTCTGGTCGAGATGTTCGACTCCACGATAGGCCGCTCCACCGTCCTTATGCCTTACGGCGGCGCCCTGCAGGCCACGGAAACTCAGGTTTCAGTGCAGAAGCTCCCGACCGACGGATACACCGACACCGCCTCGATGATGGCCTTCGGCTACAATCCTTTCATCTCCTCCTGGAGTCCTTACCACGGCGCCGCCTACTCAATGGTCGAGGCCTGCGCCAAGGTAGTGGCCGCCGGCGGAGACTGGTCTAAGATGCGCTTCTCCTGCCAGGAGTATTTCGAGAGGATGACCAGTGACCCTCACAGCTGGGGCAAGCCGCTCGCGGCCCTACTGGGGTCCCTGAGGATGCAGCTCGCCTTCGGTCTGCCGTCCATCGGCGGCAAGGACTCGATGAGCGGCACCTTCGAGCACATCAATGTGCCTCCGACCCTCATCTCCTTCGGCATCACCACGGTTAACGCCGGCGAGGTGATCTCTCCGGAGTTCAAGTGGGGCGGCAACCATATCTACCTCTTCCGCCACACTCCTCTCTCAGACAAAATGCCTGATGTCGAGGGACTTAAGGCTATGTGGGACTATATCCGCTCCAAGGTGGTCTCCAAAGATATCGTTTCCGCCTGGGCCGTGGGCTTCGGCGGTGCGGCCGAGGCTCTCGCCAAGATGTCCTTCGGCAACATGTTCGGCGCCGATGTGCATATAAGCGAAGACGAACTCTTCCGCTGCATGCCGGGCTCGATAGTGGTCGAGTCCGAGACCGAGCTGGACTTCCCGGCTGCCGAGGAGATAGGCAGCGTCACCGACGGCGACGACTGCACCCTCCGCATCAACGGCGTCAGCGTCAGCATCGACTCCCTGATGGAGGCCAACGCCCGGAGATATTCCAAGGTCTATCCGGTCACCGTCCCTGCCAGCCACAAGAGCCTGCTTTCGCTCAAGTGCACGGCTCCTGCATATAAGCAGCCTCTCTACGAGGGCGGTCCGGTCGAGAAGCCGCTCGTCTATATCCCGGTATTCCCGGGCACCAACTGCGACTACGACAGCGCCAAGGCCTTCCGCAAGGCGGGAGCCGAGGTCCGCTTCGGAGTGTTCCGCAACCTCACTCCTGAGGCCGTGCTCGGCTCCATCGCCGAGATGAAGCGCAATATAGAAGAGTGCCAGATACTTATGCTCTCCGGAGGCTTCTCCGCCGGCGACGAACCTGACGGCAGCGGCAAATTCATAGCCAATGTGCTGGAGAACAAGGAGATATCCGAGGCTATCGACGGCCTGCTCAAGCGCCGCGGCCTCATCCTCGGCATCTGCAACGGCTTCCAGGCCCTCGTCAAGAGCGGACTCCTGCCTTACGGCCGCACCGGCTGCGTCACCCCTGACTCTCCGACCCTCTTCCGCAACGACATCAACCGCCACATCTCCTGCATGGTGTCCACCCGCGTCAGCTCGACCCGTTCGCCTTGGCTTGCGGGGATGACGCCCGGGGACATACACTCCATCGCAGTCAGCCACGGCGAGGGCAAGTTCGTGGTCGGCGAGGCTCTGGCGCGCGAACTCTTCGAGAACGGCCAGGTAGCCTTCCAGTATGTCAACCCTATCACGGACGATATCACGATGCAGGCACCTTACAACCCTAACGGCTCGTTCTACGCCATCGAGGGCATCATCAGCCGCGACGGTCTGATACTCGGCAAGATGGGCCACAGCGAGCGCTACGAGCGCAATGTCTTCCGCAACATCGACGAGGAGCTCGAGCAGCCGCTCTTCCGCAACGCGGTGAAGTATTTCCGCAAGAAGAGATAGGCGATGACGAAGGGACAACTGATATTCGACGGCAACGAGAAGCAGATCTACGCCACGGACGACCCGGAGCAGGTGATCATCCGCTTCAAGGATGTCGCCACCGCGTTCAACAATGTCAAGACGGCGATGTTCCCGCGCAAGGGCATAGTCAACAACAGGATTTCCTCCCTGATATTCGACTATCTCGGCAAGCGGGGCGTGCGCACGCACTTCATCTCCGAGCTTGGCGAACGGGAGCAGCTCTGCCACAGGTGCAGCCTCATCCCGCTGGAGCTCGTGGTGCGCAACTGGATTGCCGGTTCGCTCGCCGACAGGCTCGGCATCGAAGAGGGCACCAGACCCGCTACGGTCATCTATGATCTCAACTACAACGACTCCTCCCTCGGCGACCCTATGATCAATGATTCCCAGGCGGTTGCGCTCGGGATAGTCAGCGCCGGGGAGCTCGAAACCATCTATGGCATCGCCCGCAAGGTCAACGAGGCCCTCGGCGAACTCCTCTCCCGCGCCGGCATCCGGCTCGTGGACTTAAAGCTCGAGTTCGGGCGCGGCTCCGACGGGGAAATAATGCTGAGCGACGAGATTAGCCCCGACACCTGCAGATTCTGGGACGAGGCCACCGGGCGGCGGCTCGACAAGGACCGTTTCCGCCACGACCTCGGCAATATAATGCCCTCCTACGAGGAAGTGTTAAAACGTTTAACATCAATAATATATGGCTAAAACATACGAAAGCGCGGGCGTAAACCTCGAAGCAGGATACGAAGTTGTCCGCCGCATCAAGCAGCACGTTGCATCCACGGCCCGTCCGGGCTCGATGGGAGGCATCGGCTCGTTCGGGGGGATGTTTGACCTCTCCTCCCTCGGAGTAAAGGAACCGGTGCTGGTCAGCGGCACCGACGGGGTCGGCACCAAGCTTAAAATCGCCTTCGCGATGGACAGACACGACAGCGTGGGCATCGACGCGGTGGCGATGTGCGTCAACGACGTGCTCGCCCAGGGCGCGGAGCCGCTCATTTTCCTGGACTATGTGGCTGTGGGCCACAATGAACCGGCCAAGGTCGAGGCCATAGTGGCCGGAGTGGCGGAGGGCTGCCGTCAGGCGGGCTGTGCGCTCGTCGGGGGCGAGACCGCCGAGATGCCGGGAATGTATGAGGGCGGAGAATACGACATCGCCGGCTATACCACCGGAGTCGTAGAGAAGTCGAAACTCATCGACGGAAGCAAGGTTAAGGTCGGCGACGTGCTGGTCGGCATAGCTTCCACCGGAGTCCACTCCAACGGCTTCAGCCTCGTGCGCAAGATAGTGTCCGACAGCGGTTTATCCTACACCGACGAGATTCCGGAGCTGGGCGGACGCCGCCTCGGCGACGTGCTCCTCACCCCGACCAGGATTTATGTAAAGCAGGTGCTTGACGTGATCAGGAACTGCGACGTGCACGGCATCAGCCACATCACCGGCGGCGGCTTCGACGAGAACATCCCGCGCGTGCTGCACGACGGCCAGGGCCTCGAAATCCGCGAGGGCAGCTGGGAAATCCTCCCTATCTTCCGTATGCTTGAGAAATGGGGCGGCGTGCCTCACAGGGAGATGTTCAACATCTTCAATATGGGTATAGGAATGGTAATCGTCCTCGACAAATCCGAGGCCGACAAGGCCATCTCCATCCTCGCTTCCCACGGGGAAAAGGCTTCCGTGATAGGCAAGGTCACCGACAAGGCCGGAGTAAATATTATATGAAACACAGGCTGGCAGTATTCGCGAGCGGCACGGGCTCCAATTTCGAGGCCATAGCCGATGCCTGCTCGGGCGGCCGGCTGGATGCTGAAGTCGTGCTGATGGTATGCGACAAGCCTGCCGCCCCGGTGGTGGGCAAGGCTGCTTCCAGGGGCATCGACAGTTTCGTATTCAATCCCAAGGACTATGCCTGCAAGGCCGATTATGAGCAGGAAATCATCGCCCAGCTTGACTCCAGGGGGGTTGAGCTCGTCTGCCTGGCCGGCTATATGCGCATAATCTCCGATGTGCTGCTGGATGCCTACGCGGGCCGCATCATCAACATCCACCCTTCGCTGCTGCCGGCGTTCCGCGGCGCGCACGCGGTGGAGCAGGCGGTCGCCTTCGGGGTCAAAGTCTATGGAATCACGATTCACTATGTGACCTCCGAGCTCGACGGAGGTCGCATCATAGCCCAGCGTGCCTTTGAATATGAGGGCGGCGACCCGGAGGAAGTGCACCGCATAGGCCAGAAAATCGAGCACACACTGTATGTGGAAACAATACAAAAAGTACTGAAAAAATGAACATTCATAAAAGAGCTTTAGTCAGCGTAAGCGACAAGACGGGCCTCGTGCCGTTCGTGCAGGGCCTCGTCGCCCTCGGATGGGAGATCGTGGCCACTGGCGGCACACAGAAACTGCTGGAAGACAGCGGAATCAAGACAATCGGCATCAGCGGGGTCACCGGCTTCCCGGAGATTCTCGACGGAAGGGTCAAGACCCTGCACCCGAAGGTGCACGGAGGTATCCTCGCCCGCCGCGACCTGCCTGCGCATATGCAGACCCTTGCGGAGCAGGGGATAGAGACCATCGACCTTGTCTGCGTCAACCTCTATCCTTTCCGCCAGACCATTGAGCGCGAGGGAGTTACGATGGCTGACGCTATCGAGAACATCGACATCGGCGGGCCTTCCATGGTCCGTAGCGCTGCCAAGAACTGGAGGGACGTGACCATAATCTGCGACCCTGCGGACTACGGGACCGTGCTCGATGAGCTCAAGGCAAACGGCTGCACCTGCGATGAGACGCGCCTGCGCCTCTCCGCCAAGGCCTACACCCACACCGCCGAGTACGATATGTGCATCGCGGGCTATATGCGCGCTCAGGCCGGCCTGCCGGAGAAACTCTTCCTCGAATACGAGATAAAGCAGCCGCTCCGCTACGGCGAGAACCCTCACCAGAGTGCGAAGTTCTACGCCGCCCAGGAGCAGTGCTCATATTCCCTTGCCTTCTCTACCCAGATACAGGGCAAGGAGCTGTCATACAACAATATACAGGATGCCAACGCAGCCCTCTGCGCCATCCGAGACTTCTCCGAGCCGTGCTGCATCGCCCTCAAGCATATGAACCCTTGCGGCGCAGCCGTCGCCCCGAGCATCGAGCAGGCCTGGCAGGCGGCCTATGAGGCCGACAAGGTCAGCATCTACGGCGGCATCGTGGTGGTTAACCGCGAACTTAGCGCCGAGGTGGCCCGCGGGATGAAGCCGATATTCCTCGAAATCGTCATCGCCCCGTCATTCTCCGACGAAGCGCTGGAGATACTCTCTACCAAAAAGAATCTCCGCGTGATGAAGGTCGATATGAGCCCGAACCCTGCGCCTCAGATGCAGTATATCTCAGTCATCGGGGGAATGCTAGCGCAGCAGCAGGACAAGGCCGTTGAGGAGGTTACCCCTGAGATGTGCGTCACCGCCGCGAAGCCTTCGGCGGCCCAGATGGCGGACATCAACTTCGGCTGGAAGATAGTCAAGCACATCAAATCCAATGCGATAGCGGTAGTTCGCGACGGCCACACCATAGGAGTAGGGGCAGGGCAGACCAACCGCGTGGGCTCGGCCGAGATTGCCCTCAAGCAGGCGCGTGAAGCCGGCTACGCCGAGGGCCTCGTGCTCGCTTCCGACGGCTTCCTGCCGTTCGACGACACCGTGGCGCTCGCAGCGCAGTATGGAGTCAGCGCCATCGTGCAGCCGGGCGGAAGCATCCGCGACGCCGATGCGGTGGCAAAGGCCGACGAGTGCGGCATCGCTATGCTGATGACGGGAGTAAGACACTTTAAGCATTAGAAATGAAGAAAGTATTAGTCGTAGGCGGCGGCGGACGCTGCCACGCCATAGTGGATGCGCTCAGCCGTTCCCCGCAGGTGGGGGAGATCTGGTGCGCTCCCGGCAATGCCGGCATAGGCCTGCAGGCCCATAACCTTCAGATTGCCGACACCGATGTCGAGGCCCTCAGGGACTTCGCGCTCAATAATGCAATTGACCTCACGGTAGTAGGTCCGGAGGCCTCGCTCGCAGCCGGAATCACCGACTGCTTCAGGGCCGCCGGCCTTAAAATCTTCGGCCACAGCAAGGCCGCGACCGAGATAGAGAGCAGCAAGGAGTTCGCCAAGCGCCTGATGCTCAAGTACGGGGTCCCGACTGCAGCCTACCGCAGCTTCACTGAATACAAAGAGGCCCTCGACTATGTGAGCGGGAGGCCTTTCCCGGCAGTCATCAAATACGACGGACTCGCCGCTGGCAAGGGAGTGGTCATCGCGGCCGACCTCGCGGAGGCCGACGCGGCGCTGAAGAGTATGCTCCTCGAGGGGAGCTTCGGCGAGGGCAAGGTAGTCATCGAGGACTACCTCAGCGGGCCGGAATTCTCCTTTATGTGCTTCGTGGACGGTGAAAAGGTCTATCCTATGCCTCTTGCCCAGGACCACAAGCGCGCGTTTGACGGAGACAGGGGCCCGAACACCGGAGGGATGGGAGCCTACACCGGGCTGCCGTTCGTTACCGGCGCCGACCGCGACTTCGCCTACAGGGAAATCCTCTGCCGCACCGCTTCCGCGATGTGCTCAGAGGGCCGTCCGCTGAGCGGAGTGCTCTACGGAGGACTTATGAAAACTCCTCAGGGAGTGAAAGTTATAGAGTTTAATGCCCGCTTCGGAGACCCTGAGACTGAGGTCGTGCTGCCTCTGCTGGAGAGCGACATCTACGATGTGTTCGAAGCAGTCGCAACCGGCCGTGAACCCGAGCCGCTCAAGTGGAAGGACAGCGTCACTATGGGCGTCGTGCTTGCCTCCAAGGGCTACCCGGGCCACTACGACAAGGGCGCGGTGATTGAAGGTACCGATGAGCTGCAGGGCGTGAGGCTCTATTCTATGGGCACCGCCGTCAGGGACGGCAAGCTCGTCACGGCCGGAGGTCGCGTGATGATGGTGGTAGCCGAAGGCCGCGACATCGCCACTGCCCGCGACAAAGTTTATTCGGAGATTGCCCGCATCAAGTGCGACAATCTCTTCTACCGCAATGATATAGCTCATCAGGCAATGGAAAGTCAGAAAGCTTCTGTAATAGACGGCAAGGCCGTTTCGCTTGCCGTCAAGGACCGCATCAGGGAGCAGATTCCGCTCCTCGAAGTCAAATACGGCCGCAAGCCTTCGCTCGCAGTCATCATAGTGGGCGAAAACCCAGCCAGCCAGGTCTATGTCCGCAACAAGGTCAAGGCCGCGGCCTATGTGGGGATGAATTCCCGCCTCGTCACGATGCCGGAGAGCGTCAGCGAGGAGGTCCTGCTCGAGATGATTGACAATCTCAACCGCGACGAGTCCGTGGACGGCATACTCGTGCAGCTGCCTCTCCCGAAGCACATCAACGAGAAGAAAGTCATCTACGCCATCTCCCGCGAGAAGGACGTGGACGGCTTCCACATCCTCAATGTGGGCGCGCTCTGGACCGGCACCCCGTGCATCAAGCCGTGCACCCCGAAAGGCATAATCGAGCTGATAAAGAGTACGGGAGTACCGATTTCCGGCAAGACCGCAGTCGTGGTGGGACGCAGCAACATAGTGGGCAAACCGGTCGCGAAGCTCCTGCTCGACGAGAATGCTACCGTCATCATAGCGCACTCCCGCACCGCCGATCTGGCAGCGATGACGAAACTCGCTGATATACTTGTGGTTGCAGTGGGTAAGGAAAATGTCGTCACGGGCGATATGGTGAAACCGGGCGCCGTCGTGATCGATGTCGGGATGAACCGCAACTCCGAAGGCAAACTTGTCGGGGACATTGACTATGAGTCAGTCTCCCGCGTGGCAGGCTATGTGACGCCGGTGCCGGGCGGAGTGGGCCCGATGACCATCGCAATGCTGATGGAGAATACCATCGAATGTTTCATTGACCGAAATAATAAACAATAAATGCCCGAATATCGGTACACTCTGCGCAAATTTCTAAAGGACTGGGCTCTCATCATCGGAATGATAGTGGGAGCCTCGGCCTATCTGATATATGCCGCCATTCCGGCCCTGCATCCGGCGGGGCCGTTTCTGGAGACTTTCGTCACCCATCTGCAGCCGCTTCTGATATTCACGATGCTCTTCCTGAGCTTCTGCAAGATTGAGCCCCGCCAGATGCGCCTGCACTCCTGGATGCTCCGCGTCCTGGGGCTGCAGTGCGGGATTTTCATAGCCCTGATGCTGCTGCTCATATTCGTCCCGGGACTCCCGTTCCGCATTGGAATAGAGGCGTTTGCGCTCTGCGTCATCTGTCCTACGGCCACTGCCTGCGCCGTGGTGACCGGCAAGCTGGGCGGTAATATGGCGGGGGTTGTCACCTACACGGTGATGATCAACCTCGCAGTGGCGGTGCTCGTGCCGCTGATGCTGCCTCTCCTGCACCCGTCGCCGGAGTTCTCGTTCTTCTCCGCGTTTCTTCGCATCCTCGCGAAAGTGTTCCCGCTCCTTATCCTGCCTGCGCTCTGCGCCTGGGTTGTGAGGGCCCTGCTCCCGCGATTCCACGCCTGGCTGCTAGGCTTCCCGAACCTTTCGTTCTACATCTGGGCGGTGTCGCTGAGCCTCGCGATTCTGATGAGTACGCGCGCCATAGTTCACAATGCTTCAGGCATTTCCGTGATTGCCCAGATATTCGTGGCCTCGCTTCTCGCCTGCACCCTGCAGTTCTGGGCGGGACGACGCATCGGCAAGCAGCACGCCTGCCCGATTTCGGCCGGTCAGGCCTTCGGCCAGAAGAACACCGTTTTCGGTATGTGGATGGGCTACAGCTTCTTCACTCCGGTCACTTCCGTGGCCGAAGGATTCTACAGCATCTGGCACAATTGCTATAATACTTGGCAGATGTACCGGAAGCGAGTAAATAAACAATAAATTTTTACTACCTTTGTCTAATTTTAATCACTCCTCATAAAATGTCATTTGTAGAAGAAAGAATCGCAATGGAAGGCCTGACCTTCGACGATGTGCTTCTGATTCCGGCGTATTCGGAAGTCACACCGAGGGAGGTGAGCCTCGGAAGCCGCTTTTCGCGCAACATTCCTCTGAACATCCCTATCGTGTCCGCGGCAATGGACACAGTAACGGAAGCGCCGATGGCCATCGCAATAGCAAGAGAAGGTGGTATCGGCGTTATTCATAAGAATATGAGCATAGCCGCCCAGGCCGCTCAGGTGCGCCGCGTGAAGCGCTCCGAGAACGGTATGATCAGCGACCCTGTCACGATCGACCAGAGCCAGACGGTGGGCGACGCCCTGCGCCTGATGCACGAAAACCGCATCGGAGGCATCCCGGTGACGGATTCCGACAGGAAACTGGTGGGCATCGTCACTAACCGCGACGTGCGCTTCATCTCCGACCCGGCAGTGCCGATTAGGGACGTGATGACATCCGAGGGCCTCGTGACCATCCCGGAGAGCAATACCGACCGCGAATATGTGCGCAGCGTGCTGCAGCGCAACAAGGTCGAGAAGCTGCCAGTAGTCGATAAGGAGGGCCATATAGTGGGCCTCATTACCTACAGGGACCTTATCAACGAGAGGCTGCATCCGAATGCCTGCAAGGATGCGCAGGGCCGCCTCAGGGTGGCAGCCGGAGTGGGCATCACCGCCGACTCTCTCGACAGGGTGGCGGCGCTTGCAGCCGAGGGCGTGGATGCAGTCGTGCTTGACTCAGCCCACGGGCACAGCCACAATGTGATCGAACTTCTCAAGAAGATAAAGAAGGCATATCCCGAGCTCGACGTCGTAGTCGGCAATGTGGCCACTGAAGAGGGCGCAAGGGCTCTCGTCGAGGCCGGGGCCGACGGCGTCAAGGTCGGCATCGGACCGGGCTCCATCTGCACCACCCGCATCGTGGCGGGAGTCGGAGTGCCTCAGCTCAGCGCCATCTACGGCGCCTACAAGGCCATCAAGGGCAGCGGCGCCACCCTCATCGCCGACGGCGGTCTCCGCTACTCGGGCGATGTGGTCAAGGCGCTTGCCGCGGGCGGCGACTGCGTGATGTGCGGCTCAATGTTCGCGGGCACGGAGGAGTCCCCGGGAGAGACCATCATCTACAACGGACGCAAGTTCAAGGCATACCGCGGGATGGGCTCCATCGACGCGATGGCGGCCGGCTCCAAGGACCGCTACTTCCAGGAGGGCACGAACGACCTCAGCAAGCTCGTCCCTGAAGGAATCGTGGGCCGCGTGCCGTACAAGGGCACTCTCGCCGAGACTGTATATCAGCTCGTGGGCGGTCTGCGCTCCGGTATGGGCTACTGCGGCGCTCACAACCTCGAGGAGCTCAAGAGCGCACGCTTCACCCGCGTCACCGCGAGCGGAATGGCGGAGAGCCACCCTCACGACGTGACCATCACCAAGGAAACTCCAAACTACTCTAGAGGTGAATAAGATACTAATACTCGACTTCGGCTCGCAATACACCCAGCTCATAGCGCGCAGGGTGCGCGAGATAGGGGTCTATTGCGAAATATGGCCGTTCAACAGGATTCCGGCCGACCTGAGCGAGGTACAGGGAGTGATACTCTCCGGCAGCCCTGCTTCCGTGAGGGACGCCGACGCTCCGCAGCCTGACCTCAGCGCCATCAGGGGCAGGATGCCTCTGCTCGGCATCTGCTACGGCGCGCAGTGGCTCGCGCAGAACGGGGGCGGCGAAGTGGCCGCAGCCGGCACGCGCGAATACGGCCGTGCTATTCTGCACGTGGCTGACTCCTGTGATCCGCTCTTCAAGGACATACGCCCGGAGTCCACGGTCTGGATGTCCCACGGCGACACCATCGTCCGCCTCCCGGAAGGTACCCGTGTCATCGGCTCCACGGAAACGGTGGAGAACGCGGCTTTCAGGTTTGACGGGGAAAATGTCTGGGGCATACAGTTCCACCCGGAAGTGCATCACAGCGAGTGCGGCACCGACATCCTGCGCAACTTCGTGATAGGCATCTGCGGCTGCGCGGGCGACTGGACAGCGGAGAATTTCGTGGAATCGACAGTGGCTTCGCTGCGCTCCCAGCTCGGCGAGGACAAGGTGATCCTCGGGCTCTCCGGAGGAGTTGACTCCAGCGTGGCGGCGCTCCTGCTGCACCGCGCGATAGGGAAGAGGCTGCACTGCATATTCGTGGATTCCGGCCTGCTCCGCAAGAACGAATTCGATGAAGTGCTCCGCTCATACGAGGGTATGGGCCTCAATGTCAAGGGAGTACGCGCGGGCGACCGCTTCCTCGGCGACCTTGCCGGCGAGACAGACCCGGAGAAGAAGCGCAAAATTATAGGCCGCGACTTCGTGGAGGTTTTCAACGCCGAAGCGAAGCAGATTACCGGCGCGCGCTGGCTCGCCCAGGGCACGATATATCCGGATGTGATCGAGTCTTCATCGGTCAAAGGACCTTCCGCGACCATCAAGAGCCACCACAATGTGGGCGGACTGCCTAAGGAGATGAATCTCAAGGTGGTGGAGCCGCTCCGTCTGCTCTTTAAGGACGAGGTGCGCAGGGTCGGCAAGGCCCTAGGGCTCGACCCGAAGATTCTCGGCAGGCATCCGTTCCCGGGTCCGGGACTCGGCATCCGCATCCTCGGCGAAGTGACCCCGGAGAAGGTCGCCATACTCCAGGAGGCAGATGCGATCTATATCAATAAACTGTATGAATACGGCCTCTACGACAACATCTGGCAGGCGGGCACCATCCTGCTTCCGGTGCGCAGCGTGGGAGTGATGGGCGACGAGCGCACCTACGAGAGCACTGTGGCCCTTCGTGCCGTGACCTCGGTGGACGGTATGACGGCCGACTGGGTGCACCTGCCGTACGACTTCCTCGCCGACGTGTCCAACGAGATTATCCGCAAGGTGCGCGGCATCAACCGCGTTGTCTATGACATTTCCTCCAAACCGCCTGCAACAATAGAGTGGGAATAAATTCATTATCAATATATTATGGCTAAAATACAGACAGACCAGCCCATTTACGACGCCCGTACGCTAGGCAAGGGCAAGATGACAATCCTCGGCATCCAGCATCTCTTCGCGATGTTCGGAGCCACGATTCTCGTGCCGGTAATCACCGGACTCTCAGTATCCGCAACCCTGCTTTTCGCGGGAATCGGTACTCTCATTTTCCATCTCTGCACCAAGATGAAGGTTCCGGCCTTCCTCGGATCTTCGTTCGCCTTCCTCGGTGGCTATGCCGCCGTGACCCAGATGGGTGCCGCCAAGGGCCTGACTCTCGCCGAGTCGCTGCCTTACGCCTGCATCGGAGTGTTCTGCGCAGGACTCATCTACTTCATCCTCGCGGGCCTTTTCGCCGCTTTCGGCGCCCGTAAGGTGATGCGCTATTTCCCTCCGGTAGTGACCGGCCCTATCATCATCGCCATCGGTCTGACCCTCTCCGGCTCAGCCATCCAGAACTGCACCCAGAACTGGTGGATTGCCATCCTTGCGGTGGCCATCATCGTGGTCTGCAACATTTGGGGCAAGGGTATGGTGAAGATTGTGCCTATTCTGCTCGGCGTGCTCGGCTCATATATCGTGGCCGCCTGCTTCGGTCAGGTGGATTTCACTCCTGTCAAGGATGCCGCCTGGGTGGGACTTCCGTTCGCCTGGAACAATACCGCCTTCGCGGTGTTCAAGAACCCTGACTGGGGGCTCATCGTCTCCGCCATCATCGCCATCGTGCCTATTTCCTTCGCCACGATGATGGAGCATATCGGCGACATCTGCGCCATCTCTTCCACCACCGGCATCAACTACCTCGAGGACCCGGGTCTGCACCGCACCCTCATCGGCGACGGTCTCGCGACTTCAATCGCATCCCTCTTCGGAGCTCCTGCCAACACTACTTACGGAGAGAATACCGGCGTGCTCAACATCACCAAGGTATTCGACCCGCGCGTGATCAGGATGGCCGCCGTGTTTGCGATTATCCTTTCGTTCTGCCCTAAGTTCTCCGCCCTTATCGGCGTGATGCCTGCGGCTACCATCGGAGGCGTTTCCCTCGTGCTCTACGGTATGATTTCCGCCGTCGGTGTGCGCAATATAGTTGAGAATCAGGTTGATTTCACCGTATCTCGCAACCTGCTCATCGCGGCCATCATCCTCGTGCTCGCCATCGGCATCAAGTACGGTGCGGGCGACGCCATCGATCTCGGATTCACCTCGCTGAGCGGCCTTGCTACGGCTGCCCTCGTGGGCATCATCCTCAACGCCGTGCTCCCTGGCAACGACTACGAGTTCGGCACCAACAGCACCGGTGACCGCTCCGCCGACCTCGGCAGCGCCTACATCGACGACCCGCAGAAGAAGAAATAGTCGGAAGTTTTGTCCTTAAAACCCCGCCTTTTCGTGGATAAAAACCGTTAGTACGGCAGTTTGTCCTTGAAAAGGCGGGGTTTTGTGGATAAGGCCTGCGCTTCGATCATCTCGCATATTGCTGTCATTGCTGGACTTGCCTAAAAGTGCTCATCAGAGCACCGGCGCGGTCGCGGGACTTTGCGCAGCAAAGTCGGAAAGCGACTTAAGCGACGCGGGGTTTGGGGTTACCCCAATTATTTAAATGCATCCAGCCTGTAGTCGGCGACGATCTTGTCGATGATGGCGGCGACGATCCTGAAGGCGCGGGAATCGGCCGTATAGACTGCCGGGATGGAGAAACTTACCCGGCCCTGGCGCTTCAGCTTGGCGGCTGCGGCCTTCTTGCGGGCGTCATCCGGGTTATAGACGGCTATGGAGTGCCCCCCGAACATTCCCACGATTTTCATACAAGGCACATCTGTGTCCCCGTCGCCGAAATAGATCATATGCGTGAAGGGGATTCGCTTCTTGTCGTCGGCGGTGGAGGCGTTGACGAGCTTGTTGTCGCGGGCACTGAAGATGCCCTTGTTGATTTTGAAAAGGTACTGCGTCTTGCCGGTGTAGTCCACTGCTATTCCCGGCCAGACTGCTTCTCCGTTGTCGTCGTAGATGAAGCTGCCGGCGAAGATGTGCTTGAATTCTCCCGCAATCGGGCTGCCCTCGATGATCTCGCGGAGGCCGGAGGAGTTGATGTAATGCTCCACGATTGCCCCGCGGCTGCGCCCGTATTCATTGACCCTGGAGAACCATTCCCGCACGCCGTCGAAGAGCTGGATGTCCTTTCCGAAGCGGCGGAAATCCTCGCGCCGGAGCTCGATGCCCTTGGCGTGCGCCTCGTCGAACATCAGCTTCATATAGGCCAGCACATTGGAGGCGTCCTGCCCGATGGCGATGCTGTCGCTCATCCTCCAGAACTCCTCGGCAGTCTTGCCGACCGCCTGGATGAACCCGAATTCCTGCATGTTGCCGGGAGAGAGAGTCCCGTCAAAATCGTAAATTAGTGCGATTATAGGCTTCTTTTTCATAATAATTTCACCACAGATTCCCCTGTTTCGCCACAAATATCGCAAATATTCACCACATTACAATAATATCGCTTGCCTATGGGGAGGGAGGGGGATAAATTTGCACAAAATCTAAATCAAGCAACAAATGGTACACTATCTTTCTCATCTCGAGAAAACTCTCAAGGCTGCCTGGAATCAGCCGGCCCTCTGCAACTATAAGGGTGAATCCTTCACCAGCGCAGAGCTCGTGAAGTACATCACCAGGTTCGGAATGATGTTCGAGGCTGCAGGCGTCAAGAAAGGTGACAAAATCGCCCTCTGCGCCAAGAACACCGCCCGCTGGGCCGTCTCTTTCATTTCAGTCAACGCCTACGAGGCCGTCATAGTTCCGATTCTCGCCGACTTCCATCCGGACAGCGTCGCTCATCTGACCGACCACTCCGACAGCGTCCTCCTCTTTACCGACAAGGAGATCTGGGACAAGCTCGACACCTCGGTGATGCCGCAGCTCAAGGGCGCCATCAATGTGGATGACTTCTCCCTGCTCTACGCTCCGGACGCCGAGTTCAAGGCTGCGTTCGAGGGGATGGACAAGGCATTCGAAGAGAAATACCCTAAGGGACTTCAGCCTGCCGACTTCAGCTTCCCTGTAGATAACTTCAGCGACCTCGCCGTCATCAACTATACTTCCGGCACCACCAGCGCGCCTAAGGGCGTGATGCTGACCTACGGCAACCTCAGCGCCTCCATCGGCTACGGTCTGGAGCACGTCAAGGTTTACCCAGAGGACTCCATCGTCTCAATGCTCCCTATGGCCCACGTGTACGGTATGGTTTATGAGCTGCTCTACCCGCTCTGCGGCGGCGCTACCGTTTACTATCTCGGCAAGACTCCGGCTCCGTCCCTCCTGCTCAAGGCCATGCACGATGTGCAGCCGTACCTTGTCTGCACCGTGCCTCTCGTGATGGAGAAGATCTACAAGTCCAAGCTTAAGCCGGTGCTCGACAAGTGGTATATGAAGACCATCTGCGCCATCCCTGGACTCAATCAGGTGATATTCAAGAAGATACGCACTACCCTCGACGAGGCGTTCGGCGGCAAGGTACGCTCCTACATTATGGGCGGCGCCGCTCTCAACCCTGAGGTGGAGAAGTGCTTCAGGCGCATCGGCCTGCACTATACCGTAGGCTACGGTATGACCGAGGCCGCTCCGCTCCTCGCCTATGAGGACTGGTCCAGGTATGTCAAGGGCTCCTGCGGCAAGATCATCGATTGCATCGAGGCCCGCATCGACTCCGACGACCCTCAGCACATCGCCGGCGAAATCCAGGCGAAGGGTGCCAACATCACCATTGGATACTATAAGAACGACGAGGCCAACAAGGCCGCATTCACCGAGGACGGCTACCTCCGCACCGGCGACCTCGGCATCATCGACAAAGACCGCAACTGCTTCATCAAGGGCCGCAGCAAGAGCATGATTCTCTCAGCCAACGGACAGAACATCTACCCTGAGGAGCTCGAGGCCATCATCAACAACCAGGACTATGTCGCAGAGTCAGTCGTAGTGGACCGCTCCGGCAAGCTCGTGGCCCTCGTATATCTCGACAAGGATGCCATCAAGGCGGCCAAACTCGACGAGGAGACCGTCTCCGACATCCCTGAGAAGCTCCGCATCGCCGCCAACCGCCAGCTCCCTGCCTATAGCCAGATAGCTAAGGTTGAGGTAGTTATGGTGCCGTTCGAGAAGACTCCAAAGATGAGCATTAAACGATTCCTCTATAAATAATTAACCGCTAATGTGACAATTTGTCACTGGAATACAATTTGATTTTTAGTTGGTCCGGTTACGCAGTGTTGCGTGACCGGTTTTTTTGAAATTTAAATCAGAATATATGGCTACAGATTCACTTAAAGGCAAAATCGGTGTCACTACCGAGAATATTTTCCCGGTTATCAAGCAGTTTCTCTATTCCGACCACGAAATCTTCCTGCGCGAGATTGTCGCCAATGCGGTCGATGCGAGCCAGAAGATGAAGGCGCTCGCTTCCAGCGGGGATTTCAAGGGCGAGCTCGGAGAACTCAAGGTGCGCGTCGAGCTGGATGAGGACGCTAAGGTTCTCAAGATTTCCGACAACGGTATAGGTATGACGGAGGAAGAGGTTGACAAATACATCAACCAGATTGCCTTCTCTTCAGCCGGGGAGTTCCTCGACAAGTACAAGGACCAGTTAGGCTCCATCATCGGGCACTTCGGACTCGGATTCTATTCCGCCTTTATGGTGGCGAAGAAGGTGACCATCGACACCCTGAGCTGGAAGGACGGTGCCAAGGCGGTGCAGTGGACCTGCGACGGTTCGCCTGAGTACACGATGACCGAGGGCGAGAAGGCCGAGAGGGGTACTACCATCACCCTCTACCTCGACGACGACTCATCCGAATATGCCGCCAAGGGCCGCATAAGCCAGCTTCTCGGCAAGTACTGCAAGTTTATGCCCGTGCCTGTAGTCTTCGGCAAGAAGACCGAGTGGAAGGACGGCAAGAGCGTGGAGACGGACGAGGACAATGTCATCAACAATCTTGAGCCGATCTGGACCAAGGCTCCGTCCGAGCTGAAAGACGAGGATTACCTCAAGTTCTACCGCGAGCTCTACCCGATGGAGGAGGACCCGATGTTCTGGATTCACCTCAATGTGGATTATCCGTTCACGCTGACCGGCGTGCTGTACTTCCCGAAGATCAAGGAGAGGATGGCCATCGACAAGAACAAGATCCAGCTCTACTGCAACCAGATGTTCGTCACGGAGCACGTGGACAATATCGTACCTGACTTCCTGACCCTGCTGCACGGCGTGATCGACTCCCCGGACATCCCGCTCAACGTGAGCCGAAGCTACCTGCAGAGCGACTCCAATGTCAAGAAAATCAGCACCTACATCACCAAGAAGGTGGCCGACCGTCTGGAGGAAATCTTCAAGGAGCAGCGCGAGCAGTATGAGCAGAAGTGGGACAATATCAAGCTCTTCATCGAGTACGGAATGCTGAGCGACGAGAAATTCTGCGACCGCGCCCTCGACTTCGCCCTGCTCAAGAACACCGACGGCAAGTACTTCTCCCTTAAGGACTACCGCACTGCCATCGAGCCGGCGCAGACCGACAAGGACGGCAATGTGGTCTATCTCTACGCCACCAGGCCGGACGAGCAGTACAGCTATATCGAGGCGGCGAAGAATATGGGCTACGACGTGCTCCTGATGGACTGCGAGCTCGACAGCCACTTCGTCAATCTGCTTGAGCGCAAGGTGGAGAAGAGCCGCTTCGCCCGCGTGGACAGCGACTCCGTGGGCAACCTCATCCCTAAGGAGGAGAAGGTGAAGCCGGAGATGAGCGATGAGGATAAGAAGACGCTCGACGAACTGTTCAAGGGCGCTCTGCCTGAGGGCAACGAGTACACGGTCGAGGCGCAGAACCTTGGTGAGAATGCTTCGCCGGTGCTGATTACCCGCAACGAATTTATGCGCCGCTACCGCGAGATGAGCGCGCTCGGCGGAGGTATGAACTTCTACGGCTCAATGCCTGAGGCCTACAATATCATCGTGAATATGGAGAATCCTCTCGTGGCGAAGATCTGGGAGGAGAAGAAGGACTGCGAGCTGCTGCACCAGGTGGTTGACCTCGCGCTGCTCGGCAACGGCATGCTCAAGGGCAAGGCCCTCGCGGACTTCATCGCCCGCAGCGAGAAGATTTTGGAGAAGTAGGGGCTCACGGCAATATTTTCTTCAGGATTCACCTGCCATTTTTCCGCAGGGATTGGCCGGGCGAAAGTAGCGCAGAGGCCAGTACGATGAGGATTGCCGCGGCCACCCCCGTCTCGAAAAGGGGGACTGGCCGGGCGAATCCCGTCCTGGGCACCTTCTAGAGCCGATTGCCGCGGCCACCCCCGTCT
>CAVJHI010000006.1:0-62934 GCA_963649415.1 bacterium | reverse complement strand
CGTCGACATCTGATAATTTTCAGGGACAATCATCCCTATTACAAAGATTCCTACGACTGCTGTCAATATTGCCAATGCAATTCTCTTAATCAACATCTTCATTTTTCCGTCCTCCTCAGATTTACAAATACTTTTCCTCTAAACCTTTATTTTTTGAATCCGAGAGCAAAGATAATGCGTATTTTTTACACTTGCAATTATTTTGAGTATTATTTACGCAATAAGGAGGGGACCGGCGTTTTGACGGAGGTCAGCGGTCGGCGCTTTGACGGAGGTCAGCGGTCGGCGCTTCGACGGAGCTCAGCGACTGGTGCCTCGACGGAGCTCAGCGGCCACCGGAAACAGCGCCGCAAGCAAGGCGAATCTTCTCGACCACCTTGTCCGGATTGCCGAGCCACTCCATCGTCCACACGCGCAACAGCCGCCAGCCAAGCGAGCGCAACACATTGAGCTGCACTATCTCACGGTCGCGTACCGTACGGGTCGCACCGCTGTTGTAGCCGTCGCAGAGAATGCCCAGCAGATAGCTTTCCGGGTGCTCCGGGTCGATGATGCCGATGTCCACCCTGAAACCCGAGCAGCCGATATTGGTATCCACTCCGTAGCCTAGAGCGCGCAACCTCTCCGCAATTGCCTGTACCACATTGTCTTCCATCACGGCGGAGGAAGCCGTCCGGTAGAGCTTGCTCTCACGTCCCATTTCAGCATACTCGAGGAAGCTCTTGAGGCCCTCCACGCCGTTGGTGCAGGTCTCCGCAACGCTTATCTGCTCCGAGCGCAGCGTCGAGAACACCTTCATCTCGCAGCGCGCACGCGACACAGCCACATTCAAGCGCCTCCAACCCCCGCTGCCGTTCAGCGGACCGAAATTCTGCGTCACCGCTCCCCTGTCGTCCGGGCCGTAGCCCACAGAGAAGAGTATCACATCTCTCTCGTCGCCCTGCACATTCTCAAGGTTCTTCACGAAAATCGGCTCCCTGCACTCCTGCGAGGCCCTTTCCAGCTCCGGCTTCGAGCGGAACAGGTCGTCGAGCAGGTCCTCGATGAGCGACTGCTGGCAGATGTTGAAGGTAATCACTCCGATGCTCTCATCCCTGCGCTGCGGGTCGGACAGCCGGGCCTCGATCTCAGCGATGACCGCCTCCGCCTCCGCGCGGTTCTGCCTGCTGCCACCCTTGGTGTAAACTCCTCCAGGCACATACTGATACAACACCTTAGTCTGCCTGTCGTCCGGCGACGGGAAGGTCAGCAGCCGGTTGTCGTAATACTTCGCGTTGCTGAACGCAATCAGGCTCTCGTGCCGGCTACGGTAGTGCCACTTCAGCGACACCGACGGCAGGCTCAGCGCCAGCGCATCGTCGAGAATGCTCTCCAGGTCCTCGATCACGGCGTTGTCTTCATCGAAAGTGTCGGTCTTGAAGAACGGAGTCGGCGGCAGCTGGTTCGGGTCGCCCGCGATGATGACCGCACTGCCTCTCGCAATCGCGCCAACCGCCTCACAGGTAGGGATTTGCGACGCCTCATCGAAGATGACGAGGTCGAACTTCCGTCCCGTAGCGCTGATATACTGCGAAGCCGACAGCGGGCTCATCAGCATGCACGGGGTAATCCGAGGCAGGATGTCGCCGATGAGGTCGAAGAAGCTTCTGAGCGACAGACCGCGGCAGTTGTTGGCGATATTCTTGAGCAGCAGTCCGACCGAAGGGCTCTGCGAAGCCTCCTCTGCAAATTTCGGCAGACTCTGCGAAATCCTGGCATAGAGTTCCCGGCGCGTCATATCCTCGAAGCCCTCGCAGAGCTTGCGGAAACGCGCAATCTTCTCCTCGAACATCACCCCGTGGAACTCGGAGAGCGCCGGCTCGCGGGAGATTATGTACTCCGCATAAGCCCGGTAAACCCCTTTGCGAAGCGCACCCGGCGAGTCCTGAGGGCGGATTTCTCCCCTCTCCACGGCCTCCGCGAGAGCTCCCAGCCCCAAAGACGAGAGCGCTGCCTTTTCCTTGTTATAGACCATCCAGTCGCGAAGCTTGTCGAGGTTCTCGGCCCAGCGGACAACGGCATCTGCAGTCCTTCCGGCCCAGCCCTCAGCGTCAGCCTCAGGCAAATCCAGAGACAACATCGTGCGCAGCTGTGCAAGGCCGGCGAGGAAAGTCTCGGAATAATCGAGGAACTCCCTGAGTACTACGCCGTTGCACTGCCTGAAGCTACCGATGCCGCCCTGCAGCGCCAGAGCCAAAGCTTGCCGGAGAGAAGAAAGTCCGGCACCGCCAGGCAGCGAAACGGAGCCACACACCCCGACACCGCCAGACACCGAAACCGCACCGCCAAGAACAGCGAGCAGCCGCCCGACAGCCCTTGCATCATCAAGCCCATCCTGCGCCTTATCCGGCTCGCAAACCCACTGAGCATCAGACAGTTTGCGGGAATACCCTGCATACTTCGCCAGAAGGTCGAGATCGCGAGGAATCCTCTCCGCCAGCGGGCGACGGCCGTCGCCGGTGTAAACGGCTAGCTTCCTCCTTAATCCCTCAAGGCCGATAAACTTGCCCAAAGGCCCCTTGCACATCGCGCTCTCATATTCCGTCCTAAGTACCTCAGGGTCAAGTTGAAGGAAGCGCCGCGAATAGTTCCGGCACAGCTCGCCGGCCACCTCTGCACGCTCGCGGCTGTACCTGAGCAACTCCTCCAGGCGCGACAGCTCAGCTTCATCGGCCGCCACCAGCTCCGCGCTGAGGCTATTCGACTCCAGCAGCAGCGTGACGAGGCTCCTTAAAGCTTCGAACTGAGACTTTGTAAGCCTGTCTGAGCCGTCTCCAAAAAGCAGTGCAAGACACTGTGTCAGAGAGCGTTTCATCTGCCTTGCCGGAAGTCCGCAGAGCAGCGCCGACACTTCCCCGACAGGGCCGGAGACAGAGCCCAGGCCCGCAAGCGGATGCCCTGCAGGATCCCCGCAGACCGTGCAGGCTGTGATGTACTGCGAGAGCGCGTCATCGATGCGCGGCAGGTCCTCCGGACGGAGCTTCAGCAGCCAGACGGAATCCGGACTGAACGCCTGAAGCTCAGCGGGATAGCCGTAGTAGCGCGAGAGCGAATCGTAGAGCGACAGCCCGAGAGGATACTTCCTGTGGAGCGCGTCCATATAAGACTTGATCTCTCCCCTCAGGACCTTCAGCCTCCCGGCCTCGGCCCGGAATGTCTCAGTCGAAGTCTCCTGCGAAATCTGCACGAGATGCTTGAACTTGTCCATCACGCCGCTCTTCTTGGCGCGGTCGGAATGCATATCTAAGCAGAACGGCCCGAGCCCGATCTCGTCGAGGCGCTTCTGCACCACCTCCAGCGCGGCGCGCTTCTCCGCCACGAAGAGCACGCGCTTGCCGCTGTACATCGCATTGGCGATTATATTGGTGATAGTCTGGCTCTTACCCGTCCCCGGAGGGCCGTGGAGGATGAAACTTTTGCCGCTGAGCGCAGCCTTGATGGCCTCCAGCTGCGAAGAGTCCGCGCTTATCGGGAGCATCACGTCGCTCGGCGCCACGGTCTCGTCCAGGTCCTCCTCGCTCTGCACCGGCGCGCTCACGCCGCTGTCCACGACTCCGGTCAGCAGACTGTTGACCATAGGGTGCGAGCGGAGCAGGTCGGTATTGTTGTGTATGTCGTTCCACATCAGGAACTTGGCAAAATCGTAGATACCGAGGGTCACGGTCTCCTCCACATCCCAGCCACGATATTCCATCACGCAGCGGCGGACGATGTTGAGCACCTCCTGCACATCCACTCCCCTGCCGTCCTTCGGCAGCGTATTGAGTTCCGGAATCACCATCTCATAGACCAGACGCAGCTTCTCCAGGAGCGTGGTGTTGAACATTGTGTCCTCCTCCCGCCCGCGTATCGTGTAGCCGCTGGCGGCGCTCCTCCTGACCAGATCCACCGGCACGAGCAGCAGCGGTGCAAAGCGCGGGGTATCAGTGTTTTCCGGCTCATACCACTTCAGAGTGCCGAGAGTGAGATAGAGCGTGTTTGCCCCGGCATCCCTCGCGTCGCGCGACTGACGGTAGAGCTCCTTCAGGCTTGCCGCGAGCTTATCCTTATCCAAAAAGGTCCTGAGCCTCCGGCTTTTAAGGTCCGACTTCACTGTATCATAGGCATCGTCAGCCGGCGTCAGGGCGCGGTGCCAGATGCCATCATCGGAAGTCCCGCCAAGGCAGTCCGGCGCCCCGGTTACGCTCAGCGACTCGCCCGCGACCAGGCTGTCCTCCAGCTTCGCAAGGTCGGTGGAGACAATCTGGACACAGCACCTGCCCGGCCGGGCATTTACGAGCCTGTTTCCCATAGTAAGGTCCAGCAGCTTCCTCTCCCAGAGCGCCTGCTTGTCCACGACCACCTTCTCGAACGGGGCCACCTGCGTCGAGCTGTCATTAATCCCCTCAGGCTTAGCGAGTGCGCACACAGCGCTCTCGCTCTTCTGCACGGCCTGGTCGAATGCGAGCAGCGCGACCGGATAAGTTTTCCTGTAAATCTCATCGCCGCCCGCGGTGACAACGAGGTCGAATGTCCCCTCGAGACGCTCAGTAAGGGATCTGAGGATATCTGCGGAGAACTCCGTCTCGACATTGGCGGCCGAAAAGCTCGTGCCCGGAGCGATGACGCTGATATGCAGCCCGCACTCCCGGATGAATGCCGGATTCGATTCCACCCTGACCTCCAAGTTCTTGAGTGCCAAGCCGTCAGCAGGATTTTCCAGTTCGATGCGCCTGATAAAGCCCGCGCGGTTCTGCTGCATAGCGAAATTCACCGCTGGCAAATATTCAATATTGACCTTTATGCCCATATAAAAATAGTTTCTTCTTAATGTCGCCCTCGCCCGAAAGGTAACCGCAAGCCGCGAGCCGACTAGCGTCGCTTATCCGCGGCTTGTTAGTCAAACCAGGCAGCCCCCCCTTCTAAAAGCTCGGGGAGCGGCCCATCGCGGCACGCAAATCCTCCCAGACGCGGCAAAGATACCGCCCGGTTTTGTCAACTTTTGACAATGGAAAAAAAATTTCAGTCAATCAGCACGAACGGGGCCCAGTACTCCGGGGCGCTGAACCGAGGGTCGCGGCGCATCTGAGCGATGGCGAAGTTGAAAGCGGAGCGCACATCGCTTCCCCCGAAGAGGGCATCATAGAAGTGCCTCATCAGCAGGGCTGTAGCCTCATCGCTGACAGTGCTGAAAGTCATAATGACGCTGCCGGCGCCAGCCTGCCTGAACGCCCGCTGCAGACCGGCAACTCCCTCGTAGCTGATGTCCCCGAGGCCGGAATTGCAGGCCGAAAGCACCACAATATCCACGGACGAAAGATCCATCCCGGCAATCTCAGACCCGAGCAGAATCCCATCGTCAGCCGCGCCGGAGCCGGAAGCCGACCCGGAGCCGGAAGCCGACCCGGCACCACCCCCCGCCAAAATCAGGCCGCAGCGGTCCAGCGGGTCGTCATCCAGCGGCATCCGCTCGAAGTAAGTGAGGTCGGAGGCTAGCGACTTGCTGTACCAGAATCCGTGCGTAGCAAGGTGCAGAATGCCCGCATCCCCTCCGGAAAGCGACATAAAACGGCTCTCCGAAGCCTCACGCCCCATATACAATCGCGCCCTCACCCCGCAGGCGGCAGCCGCCGAATCAATCGCCTCAACCTCTCCGGCGCTGCCCTCCAGATATTTCCAACCCGCATCTCGAGAGCCGTCACCCCCATACTCAATCCCTCCGAAAAGCACCGCCGGCCCGCGTCCACGCACCCTTCCCGGCCTCGCCACGCTCTTGGTGGACACGCACTGCCGAATGTCAAAACGATCCATAAGCCGCCCGCCGTCCCCATCCTGCAGCGCCCCGAAATTGACAGAGCAGAGTGCCCCGTCGGGAGCAAGATAAACCGTCTCACCGGCCCTCAGAGCCCCTTCGAGAGGCTTCCAGACGAGAGCCCAGAGTCTGTCGGAAGCGTACAGATTACCCGAAGCCACCGCCCGGCTTACCTCAGATGCAGACGCCAGCCCCAGCGCCAGCGGAACCTCTCCGCGGCGGAGTACTATGGCCTTGTAGAAATCATCCGAGAAGTCCAGGGACGGCAGCTTGACAATCTCCACGGCGCACTCCCCCTCGGCAAGTGCCTCACTCACATCCCGATAGGAATGGAAGCAGCCCGCAGCCTCTGAAGAATCCGACGCAAGCCCAAAGACCTCCGCCTCCGTCCCCTTAAGCAAAAGGGCTGTATTATACACCCAGCGCGCATCTGAGTTATTGTAATTCACCGACATATACGGTGTCAGGTCCCGAAAATGCAGGCCGCCCGCAAGTCCGTATCTGCCCAGAGAATCAAGGGCCTTCCCTCCCGGGAAAAGGTAGCCGGCGCCAAGCAGGTAAGTCCCTGTCATCCAGTCATCTGCATCATCTTTTTTCAGCAGCCGTTTAAGCCGGGCAGTCTCACTCCAGGTCGCCAGATGATACTTTGAATACAGCAGCATCTCCTCCGGATCGGCGCCCGCCGCATAAAAGCCGGGGTCGGCACAAATCCGGTACGGGTCTTCCGCATCGAATTCGGCCTCAACGCTCTCCGGGGTCATCGTCTCCAGCACCCGCACAGCTTTCCTGTACTTCTTCTCCTGCAGCAGAGTCTTGTAGCGCAGGTAAAACGGGTCCGAAAAGAAACGCCTGTAGTAGCCCGGCGCCCCCTCTCCCCTGTCCGGCGACCACATCTTCGCTTCGTGCCACAGGTCCGGGAAATTCCACCTTCTGGACCGCTCTATCAGCAGGTCGGCGTATTTCTCCGCCCGCGGGTCCCCGATCTGATAGGAATACCGGGCAATGGCATCTAGAAAGAACTGGCTGATATACGAATAGTTATCCGTCATCCTGCGCGCAGGTTCCTGTGCTTCAAGGGAATACATTATTATATCCAGCGCCGTCGAATCACTCACCGGAGTATCCTGCTCCAGCCGCAGCACGGTTTCGTACAGCGACCTGACTTGAGTTGAATCCCGCCGGAAATCGTTCTTTGTGTACAGTTTCTCTTCTATCCCCAGAATCTCATCGGCCTTGGAATAGACCGCAGAGACGCAGAACAAGATGAAGAATGCAGCGAGGAGGCAGCCGGCGAAGCAGGAAATGGCCGGCCAAGCAGCGCGGAAAAGCCTGTGCATAAGGCTAATAGACTTCTTTCAGCACGCGCGACGCCTCGGCGGCATATCGGCTGTCGGAAGCGGCTATCGCACGGAGCGCTCGCTTGGCCTTGATGAGCTTCCTGTCCTTCATCAGCGTGAGTGCGCGGTACCAGTCCAGCTCATACTGCTCATCGGACAGGTTCCTCCTTGCCACCACATCCGAATCGTTGTCGCCGAGCCGCGAAAGCTCAGCCTCCACGGCGCAGGATGCCTCTTCAAGGTATTCGAGTGCCGCATCGTAATCGCCGGAATTATAAGAATTTACGGTCTTATCCATCAGCTCGGAACGCCCGCCTCTGACTTCCTGTAGCTCTAGCGCGGCAGGGGCATAATCGTAGCCCTTGCCGGCCAGGCGGGCGCCGACGGGGAAGATGACAGATATCGCCAGGCACGCCGTTGCCACCAGACTTCCGGAGAATATTCTCCTGCGCAAGCGGGAAGTCCGGCGCCGTTCTATCTTCTCGAACGAGCTTCTGAGGTCTGCTTCCTGATTGGCCCTCCTCACGGCATGCGCGAGCAGCGACATATCCGAACAGCGCTTCCGCAGGGCGTCGTCAGCGGCCATCTCCTTCTCGAATGTGGCTGCCTCCTCCGCGGACATCCTGCCGAGGAGGTAGGACTCAATCCTTTCGTATTCTTGCTGTTCCGTAGTCATGGCATTCTACTTTTGAGTGGTCTTTTTCCAGATGTTGAACATATTGAGCAGCGACTTGTGGCACTTGTACCTCTTGGACTTGACCACATCGGTATTGGCGAAATAGCCATTGAACGCCACAAGTATGTCGTTGTCGCTCATATCGTTATACCAGGTGTCGCGAAGCAGCTGCGCGCAGGGGTAGCCCAGCTCCTCATACTTGCTCTGCAGGAAGTCCGTCCACGCGCCGAGCTTTTCCTCATACTCCTCGTCCCCGTTTCTCCCGTGAAGGGGCGTTCTGGTCCCGCCGGCCACGCTGTACGAGTCGGGATGCTCCCTCAGCTTATCGAGCAGTCTGTCGCCCCGCTGCATATTGCGGTAGCCCTCGTGCATCTTGTTGCTGCCTATGGAGATAAGGTAGGTTTGGAGGGAGCAGTGCAGGCCCTCCTCAGTGAGTTTGCCGTCAGCAATCTGCCTCCACAGCGCCATCACCGAATCCTGAAACAGGTCCGGCAGGGAGACCTGCGTCCCGGAGTACTTCCTGCGGAAATACTTCATAAAAGGCTCTCTGCACTGGGTGTAGAGGGCTTCGAACGCGTCATTGTCTCCCGAGAAGACGCCTTTCTGCAGCTCAGGGCCGCTCATACTATCACTTCCACGCACTTCCGCACGCCCTCGGTCCAGTAAGGGACAGCGACGCCGAAAGTCTGTTTGATGAGGGTCTTGTCGAGCACTGAATAAGCCGGCCTTATGACCTTGCTCGGGAATTCCGCAGAGTGGCAGGGCTGGATGTCGCAGTCGCAGTGGCCGGCGTACTGCGCGATGACCTTGGTGAAGTCATACCAGCTGCAGACCCCCTCATTGGAGAAGTGGTAGATGCCAGGATGTGCCTCGTAGCCGCGTCCGGAGATGATTTTGAGGATGGCGGCGGCGAGGTCGAGGGCGTAGGTCGGAGTGCCGGCCTGGTCGAAGACGACCTTGAGCTGCGGCTTCTCCGCGGTCAGGCGGAGCATAGTCTTGAGGAAGTTCTTGCCGAACTCGCTGTAGAGCCACGCAGTCCTGATTATCACATACTTGCACCCCGTGGCAAGAATCTTCTGCTCGCCGTGGAGCTTCGTCAGGCCATAGACCCCCGTCGGCGTCCCTTTCTGGTCCTCGCGGCACGGCAGATTGTACGGCTCGGCGCCGAAGACATAATCTGTGCTTATATGGAAGAGCGTGCCTCCTACCTCCTTCATCGCACGGGCGAGGTTCTCAGGGGCATCGGCATTGAGCCGCTCGGCAAGCTCCTGCCTGCTCTCGGCACCCTCCACATCAGTAAACGCGGCGCAGTTGATTATGATGTCCACCTTCTCGGTGGCAACCATAGCCCTAATCGCCTCAAAGTCAGTTATATCCAGCCGGCGGGTATCGGTGCGCACCCCGTCCCCGGCGAGGCGGCGAAGCATCGCAATCTGCTCCTCCGACGCCTCGTTGACATCGGTAAAAATGTAATTGTCGGCGCTGCCGAGGCTTACGATTCTGAGTTCATTGCCAAGCTGTCCGTTGGCTCCCGTGACGAGTATGTTCATTCTGCGTAATAGTCTGTATTATAATCAAACAGGCAGTCGCAATCCGCGAGGAGCGGATGATGGGAGTCCTTCTCAGAGAGCAGAACGGATGCCGGGTCGATGCGCCAGTCTATGCCCAGCGCCGGGTCGTCCCAGGCAATGGCCGCCTCGCTCTGCGGGGCGTAGAAATTGTCACATTTGTATTGGAAAACTGTATCGTCCTCCAGCACGGCGAATCCGTGCGCAAAGCCCCTCGGCACGAAGAACTGGAGGTGATTGTCCCCCGTCAGCTCCACTGCCACGTGCTTCCCGAAGCTCGGGCTGCCCCTGCGGATGTCCACGGCGATGTCCAGCACCGCGCCGCGCACCACCCTCACGAGTTTGCTCTGCGAGTCGCTCCCCTTTTGGAAATGTAGGCCGCGCACCACGCCCCGGGAACTCCGGCTTTCGTTGTCCTGGACAAATTGCACCGGCCTCACCTTCGCATCGAACTCCCTCTGCGACCAGGATTCGAAGAAATATCCCCTTCCGTCACGGAATATCGCCGGTTCGATTACAACAACTCCAGGTATTTGTGTTTCAATTACTTTCATCAGAATAAATCATTTATGTCATTCTCGGCATCGTCGGCGATTCGCAGGAGGTACTGCCCGTACGGATTTTTCAGCATTGGGGCGGCCACCTCGCGTACCTTGGCCGGGCTGATCCAGCCGTTGCGCAGGCCGATTCCCTCGAGGCACGCGACCTTGAGACCCTGGCGCTTCTCTATGGTTTCTATGTAGTTGCCGGCTTCGGCGAGCGAATCGTGGGTGCCGGTATCCAGCCAGGCGAATCCCCTGCCGAGCGTCTGCACCTTGAGCTCCCCGTCGCTGAGGAACCTCTGGTTGACGGTGGTGATTTCCAGCTCCCCGCGGGCGGACGGCTTGATATGCTTGGCCACCTCCACCACTTTGTTAGGGTAGAAATACAGGCCCACGACGGCGTAGTTGCTCTTTGGGCAGGCAGGCTTCTCCTCAATCGAGAGGCAGTTGCCGCTCCTGTCGAACTCAGCCACGCCGTACCTCTCCGGGTCGCTGACCCAGTAGCCGAATACGGTCGCCTTGCTCTCCTGCTCGGCCGTGCGCACAGCCTCCCTGAGCATCGTCGAGAAGCCGGCCCCGTGGAAGATGTTGTCGCCCAGCACGAGGCAGACAGAATCGTCGCCGACGAACTCCTCACCTATAATGAATGCCTGCGCGAGCCCGTCCGGCGAAGGCTGCTCGGCATACTGGAAACGCACGCCGAAATCGCCCCCGTCGCCCAGCAGACGCTTGAAGCCCGGCAGGTCGTGGGGCGTGGAGATGACGAGAATGTCCCTGATTCCCGCGAGCATAAGCACGGAAATCGGGTAGTAAATCATCGGCTTGTCGAAAATCGGCAGCAGCTGCTTGCTGACGCCTTTGGTTATCGGATAAAGACGGGTACCGGAGCCGCCCGCTAGAACTATTCCTTTCATACCTACAAATTTAGTAATTCCTTAATAATTCGCCCGTCTTTTTGAGTAAATTATTTACGGGAAGCACGGCGGCGCTTCGACAGAGCTCAGCGACCAATCCCTCTCCCAAGCCAGCGAACCGAGCCTGTCGAGGGGCGGCGCAACTTTGCGAAAAAATTTGCTAAAAAAGGGAAATTTCCGTAACTTTGCCGCCCGAAATACAGAGCAAAACTATCTAAATGAAGAAATTACTGACTTTCAGCCTGATGGCTGCAGCGGTCTGCGCACTTGCAAGCTGCTCAAAGACAGAAATCACACCGGCCGCGGCAAATTCCCAGACCGTCGGATTCACTCCGCTCAACGGCAAATTCTCCACGAAGGCAATGATTGACGGCACCGCCTACAAGACCAGCGACCCGACTTTCGGCACCCTCGCATACTACCTCCCGAAGGACAAGAACTGGCAGGACAATAGGGCCGAAGCCGAACTTTATGTCCCTATCAGCGAGGTAAGCTATCTCTCCTCCGCCTCCACCTGGTCCACCGCGACCCCGTACTACTGGCCAAAGACCGGCAGTCTGACCTTCTTCTCTTACAGCCCGTACAAATATCAGGAGGCAGGTTCAACCGAGACTCTTGCCATCGAGGCGCTTAGCGGCAACGACGGTATCCAGATCATGGGCTATAATGTTGACGCACATCAGGATACTGACTTTATGGTAGCCGATATCGCCAAGGACAAGACAGCCAATGAGACCAACGGCGGCTACAAGGGCGTACCTACCGTATTCCGCCACAAGCTCAGCCAGATTGTGGGCATCAACTTCCTCACCGTGGGCGAGGATGCCAGCGGCAATCTGGTCGAGAAGGACTACGCCTATGGGGACAATGGAGGCAGCGCTCCATACAAGGCAGGCGATGTGGTATTCAAGCTCAAGAAGGTAACTGTGAATGACCTGTGTACAACTGGCATCTACGGCTATACCAACACGACAGCTACTACCGGAATTACCGACGGCTGGTATCCGGACTACACCTCTCCGAAGACCTACACCTGGTATGATAAATCCTCAGCCCCGGAGCAGTTCACCGGCAACACCAAGTTCAATCTTACCTACAAGACTCACGACTCCAGCCGCAACTCATACCTCCTGATACTTCCGCAGTATCTATCCGACCCTAAGGGCACGATTGTCCCTGCAGTCAACCCTTCCATCACCATCGAGTATCAGGTCCTGACCTACACCAGCGACTCGGCCTACGCCACAGAGAACGTATCGGAGACCATCTATCTCTACAATGTCCACAACAAGGCTAGCGCCATCGAGATGAACAAGAAGATTACCTACACCTTCAAGATCAACCTCGAAGACCGCCGCATCTACTGGGCTCCGTCCATCATCGACTGGGAGAGCGAAGACTCTTTCACCGCAACGATCTAGCGCAATCTCGACACTGCGCTTCCCCTACAAAAGGCCCCGCCCTCCGCGAGGTCTTTTGCTTTTTCGCACAAAGTTGCACGGTATTCGATGCAATTTTCTATGATTATAGATGGATGTTGTCTATCTTTGTACACATACCGACATTTTTATGACACCATTACTTCTTCTGCTCCTCCTAGCTCCGCTGAACCTCTCCCCAGACTGGGAAAACCCCGAGACCATAGGCATCAACAAGTTGCCGTACCACAGCACATTGCAGCTCCCGTCACGGGAAGCGGAGTGCGCGGAAATCGTTCCCCTCGACGGGATGTGGTCCTTCCATTGGTCCCCGAACCCCGAGGAACGGCCGGCAGAATTCTACCGAACAGACTACGACATCTCCGCCTGGGACAAGATTGCCGTGCCCGGCAACTGGCAGACCCAGGGTTTCGGCACGCCGATCTACACTAACATAAGCTACCCTTTCCAGAAGGATGAACCCCGCGTAACTTCCGTTCCTCCAGAGAATTGGACCGCATACGGCAAACGCAACCCGGTGGGTTCGTATGTCACATACATAAATAAAACGCAGGCGATGGAGGGCAAAACGCTCATCCTGCATTTCGGCGGCGTAGAGTCCGCCATGTACCTGTGGATCAACGGTGAGCGGGTAGGTTACAGCCAGAATTCCACCTCGCCGGCGGAGTTCGACGTGACGAATTACCTCCGCCCGGGAGAGAACCGGCTCGCCGTAGAAGTCTATCGCTGGAGCGACGGCAGCTACCTCGAAAACCAGGACATGTGGCGCCTTAGCGGCATCTTCCGCCCCGTGCAGCTCTGGGTGCGGCCGCAGGTGCACATCGCAGATTATAGCCTGCGCGCCGATGCGGAGGGGGCGTTCAGCGCCGAAGTCAAGGTCTGCAACAACGGCAGCAGGGCCGCGCGCAACATCCCCGTGCGCATCAAGCTCGCCGGCCGCGAACTGAAAGCGAAAATCCGCAGGCTCGAAGCCGGCGACACCACCTCCGTCTTCCTGAGCGCGCACTTCGACAATGTGAGGCAGTGGTCCGCCGAAAACCCACAGCTCTACCCTGTCGGCATCGACGCCGGGAAGGAGCATTTCGACTACCAAATCGGCTTCAGAAGCGTCTGGATTGAGGGCGAAATACTCAAAATCAACGGTCGCGACGCCAAACTCCGCGGTGTCAACCGCCACGACCACCATCCGCGCACAGGGCGCTTCGTGGACCGCGCAACCTATGAGCGCGATGTTCTGCTGATGAAGCGCGGCAACATCAACCTCCTCCGCACCAGCCACTACCCGGACGACCCGTATCTATACGAATTATGTGACCGTTACGGCATCTTCGTGATGGACGAGGCCAATAACGAAAGCCACGGCTACGGCATCGGCAACAGGCAGCTCGGCGACAGCCCGCGCTGGACCCGTGCGCACACCGACAGGGCCGTTAGTCTGGTGCAGAGGGACAAGAACCACCCTTGCGTGATATTCTGGTCGCTGGGCAACGAAGCCTGCGCCGGCCGCAACCCGCGCGCAATGCGTGAAGCGGTACTGGCGCTGGACACGACCCGCGTAATCTACTACGACTCCGACCGCAGCGTCTCCGACATCTACGATGACGCCTACCTGACCCCGGAGCGCCTGCGCGAACTCTCGCAGCGAGTCACAGACCGGCCGGTGATGATGCGGGAATACGCCCACGCGATGGGCAATTCGATGGGCAATTTCAAGGAATACTGGGACGTAATCTACTCAGACCCGGGCATTTGCGGCGCAGCCGTCTGGGACTTCGTGGACCAGGGTCTGGCGGTGGACAGGCAGAGCGGGCGCATCGCGCGTTCGCCGGAACTCAGCAAATCCGAGGGCGAATACTGGGCCTACGGAGGCGATTTCGGGGACGAACCAAACAACGGAAATTTCTGCTGCAACGGCCTCATCGCGCCGGACCGCACACCGAACCCGCATTTCTACGAGGTGCAGTACATCTATCAGCCTATCCGGTTCAGCCTCAAGGACGGGAAGGTGCAGAAACAGAGCATGGACCCGTTCGTGAGCGTGGACGATTTTGATTACATCGAAGAGCGGGAAAACATTAACGGCGAGACTCTTGTAAATGTGCGCGCCGTGCTGCGCGAGGGCCGGATCTGGGCGCCGAAGGGCAGTGTAGTGGCGCGGGACCAGTTTGTCCTGGGGAAATATGAATGGGAGAAATTCACCGCCGTCAGTGCCGTGCCGGCAGTTTCCCGCGAAGGCGACCGTATCGACATCGCAGCCTCCGGAGTCACGGTACGAATCAATGCCGCCGACGGCTCGCTGAGCGACTATATCGTTGACGGAGAATCCCTTATCGCATCTGCTCTCCAGCCTTCATTCTGGAAGGCCGCCAACGACAACCAGGCCGCCAACGGCTACAACCAGCGCCTCGGGGCGTGGAAAGATTGCGCTGCGCGGCGGGAAATCCAGGACTGCCAGCTCTCCGAGGGCGACGGCACGGCCCGAGTCACTTTCCGGATGTCGCTGCCGGTCGGCGCGGATTATCTGCTCACCTACACCGTCAACGGCGAGGGAGAAGTGCTTGTGGATGTGGACTATACGCCTCTCTCAGACGAAATTCCGCCGATACCTCGCTTCGGCATGAGCCTGGCTCTCCGGGGCAGGACCTCCGATGTGCTCTGGTACGGCAGAGGTCCGGCGGAGAACTACCCCGACCGCAAACTTTCACAGCCGGTCGGGCGCTACTCGCTGCCGCTCAATGAGTTCCAATACGACTACATCCGTCCTCAGGACAACGGCTACCGCTGCGACACACGCTGGTTCGCCGTTTCCCCTGGCGGCCGCGGCATCCGCATCAGCGGCCTGCAGCCACTCTGCTTCTCCGTCCACGACTACCCTGACTCCGAACTCGAGAGCGGCTACCGCCACCCGTATCAAGTCAGGCACGAGGACAACACATATATCAATATTGATCTCAATGTCCACGGCGTAGGCGGATGCGACAGCTGGGGCGCCCGCACCCTTCCTCAATACACCAACCCGGGCAACCGCACCTACCGTTACTCCTTCATAATCAGCAGGATGTAGGGGACCGCACTATTTCTTGGCCTTGGCGCGGCGGTTGAGTTCGGCCTGAAAGGCGGAGGCGTTGGTATTATGGGCGGAGAGGGTGCGGGCGAAAACGTGCTTGCCGGAGAAGTCGGAGTCGGCGCAGAAATAGAGGTTGCCCTTGCCCCAGACTCCGCCGAAATCAGGATTCAGCACAGCCTCGAGCGCGGCGCGGGTAGGCACGCAGATAGGTCCGGGAGGCAGGCCCTGACGGGTGTAGGTATTGTAAGGCGAATCCACATCCAGATGCTTGCGCAGCACGCGATTAAGCTTATAATCATAGCAATACGCCACAGTCGGGTCGGCCTGCAGCGGCATACCGATTTTGAGCCGGTTGAGATATACCCCTGCAATCAGCGGCATCTCCGGCTCATAGTTGGATTCAGCTTTCACGATGGACGCGAGTACCGACACCTGATTGCGCGAAAGCTTCAGCGCCGCGGCCTTGGCATCGTTATCCGGAGTCCAGAACGCATCGTATGCCTCCTTCATCCTGTCCAGCACATCGGTCACTGACGCCGTCCAGTAGATATCGTAGGTCGCCGGCATCAGCAGCGAGAAGGCATTACGGGGCGTAAAACCGTAGCGCGCGAGCAGAGTATCCGAATCCAGCGCAGAGCGCACCGAAGCCGAGTCAAGCAGCAGCTGGCTGCTTATCTTGGCGGCAATATTCCCCTTGAGCCTGAGGTTGCCCGAGAGAGTCAGACGGACCGTCGTCTGCCAGCCGTTGTTGAGCATACGCGCCACATAGACGCTGGAGTTGGATTTGCTGACGGTATAGTGCCCGGGTGTGAGATACTCCGCGACCTTCTTGGAGCGGAAGCTGCGCTCCAGACTGCGCCTGTTACGCACGCCCGCCTCACTGGAAATAAGCTCCAAAGCCTCATCGGCAGTGGTCTCCGGATAGATGTAGATTTCCGCCGTGCGGCTGAAATTAGGCTTGCGGTTGTCGGCATACCAGACATAGGCAAGCCCCGCCCCGATAGTGCAAAGCACTATCAGTATTGAGATTACGCTGGCTTTCTTCATTATTTCCTGCGAAGCTTGATGGTATCTCCCTCATCGAGACGGTAGCCGATGAGCGCAGGGTTCATCTTCTGCAGGGCGGCCAGCCTGATGCCGAAGCGCTGCGAGATGGCCCTCATAGACTCTCCCTCACCCTCGACCACATATTTATAAACTCCCGGAGCAGCCTCGGCCTTCTTGCGCGCAAGATAGACCACCGTGCCCGGCGCCAGAGCGCTCTCCTCCGTGAGGTCATTGAACTTGAGCAGCTCGCGCAGGAAGAGTCCGTTGGCGGTGGCAATGGAGCTATAGCTCTCTCCCTCAATCGAATAGACGAAAGGCACGCCGTTCTGCTCATAGACGCTGCGGCTTAGCGGGAAGCGGACTGCCTCCTTGTATTTGCGGTCCACCACCTCAGGCGGCACGACCTTAGGCTCCTCGACTTCGTGCGGCGGCTTCACGCCGACCTTGGCTCCGCGGTCATATTCATAGAGCCTGTAATCCTCGATGAGCGTTATCAGCTTGTCGGCATAATTCGGGTCGGTGGCATACCCGGCCTTCTTGAGCCCCTTCGCCCAGCCCTTGTAATCAGTCACTTCCAGCTCGAAGAGGCTCTTGTAGCGGTCGCGCCCGCGAAGGAAATCGGAGTGGTCGCGGAACGATGCTTCAGCGTTGGAATAGACACGGAAACATTCTCCCGGAGCGTTGTCATCCTCCTTCATCTTCTTGCCGTCCCAGTCGTTGTGGCACTTCACTCCGAAGTGGTTGTTGCCCTTGACGGCAAGCCTGGACTGCCCGGCGTTGGATTCCAGCAGCCCCTGTGCGAGCGTGATGCTGGCCGGCACACCGGTCCTCTCCATCTCGCTGACCGCGATGGAAGAATACTTCTCGATATATGCAAGGCGCGGATTGTCCCCGGCAGCGAGTGCGAGGAAGGCCGCAAGGATTATAAGAGCAAAGCGTTTCATCAGCCGCTAATATACTAAATTTCGAAGACATCGCCATCCTGCGCGGCGACGGTATTCGGGAAAATGTCCGTGCACTCCTTGAGGTAGGCGTCGAAATCCACGATACGGGAGGAATAATGCGCCACGATGAGCCTGCCCACTCCTGCCTCCAGGGCACATTGAGCAGCCTGGGCGGTAGTGGAATGGAAGCGCATGGCGGCCTTGTCGGCCATATCGTTCTGATAGGTCGCCTCGTGGTAGAGGCAGTCCACTCCCCTCACCCAATCCGTCACGCCCGCTATCGGAGCGGTGTCGGAGCAGTAGACATAGGATTTCGGGACAATGGTCGGGTCTTCCGCAGCGGCCAGGGCGCGGCGCGGAGTCAGCACCTCGTCAAAGCGGTAGCCGTAGCATTCAATCTTGTGGTTAAGCGGGAATGCGCTGACCTTCACGGCTTTGGACTCGTGCACAACCTGCAGCTCCGAGCATTTCACCGCCGTGAACACGATGCGGTAGTTCATCCCCTCCCCGAAGAAGGTTTCGTAGAACTTCAGCACGGAGCCCAGGGCCTGCGGACCATAAATATACAGGTCGCCGGTGCGCCCGTACATCGCCATAGAGCTGAGCAGCCCGAAGAGTCCGAAGAGATGGTCGCCGTGGATGTGGGAGATGAATATTGCCTCAATCTTAAGGAAACCTACATGCAGGCGGCGCATCTGCTGCTGGGTGCCTTCGCCGCAGTCAATAAGAAACAAGCGCCCGTGCACGGACAGTACCTGAGCGCTTGGATTTCTATCAGAAATGGGCATAGCCGAAGCTGTGCCCATTATCTTTAGTGTGAAGTTCATACTTGAGAGTACGGGGATTATTCTCCCTTCTCAAGCTTCTCCTTGAGAGCTGCAAGAGCGTCGATGTCGCCGAGGGTTGCCTTCTCGACATTGGCGTTGACTCTCTTGACTGCCTTCTTGGTGTTCTCAGCCTCTGCTGCAGCGGCCTTCTCCTTGACCTCGGCGTAGGTGCGGAGGTGTGAGAGGAGGATGCGGCGGGTAGAGCGGCGAAGCTCGATAACCTTGAACGGAAGAGTGTCGCCTGCGACAGCCTGCTTGCCGTCTTCCTTGACGAGCTCACGGCTGAATGCGAAGCCTTCTGCGTTGCCGTCGAGGGTGATGTTGGCGCCCTTGTCGGTCAGGGATGCTACGGTACCCTCTACAGTTGAGCCTACAGGGTACTTGGCCTCGATCTCGTCCCAAGGATTAGGGGTGAGCTGCTTCAGACCGAGAGAGAGCTTGTGGTTGGCCTCGTCGAAGTCGAGAATCTGGACATCGATGCTATCACCAGGAGCAACGAGCTCTGAAGGATGCTTGATCTTGTTCCAGCTGAGGTCGCTGATGTGGATGAGACCCTCAACGCCGTCCTCCAGCTCAGCGAATACGCCGAAGTTGGTGATGTTGCGTACGACAGCCTTATGCTTGCTTCCGACTGGATATTTCTCGCGGATGTTCTCCCAAGGGTTAGGGGTGAGCTGCTTCAGACCGAGGGAAATCTTGCGGGCCTCGCGGTCGATGCTGAGGATCTGTGCCTCAACCTCGTCGCCGGCCTTGAGGAACTCCTGCGCTGAGTGCAGACGAGGAGACCATGACATCTCTGATACATGTACGAGGCCCTCTACGCCCGGCTCAATCTCTACGAATGCGCCGTAGTCAGCGATGAGGATAACCTTGCCCTTAACCTTGTCGCCGACCTTGAGGTCTGGATTGAGGTTGTCCCAAGGATGCGGAGTGAGCTGCTTGAGACCGAGAGCGATCCTCTTCTGCTGCTCGTTGAAGTCGAGCACAACGACCTTGATCTTCTCATCGAGGGAAACGACTTCCTCAGGATGGTTGACACGGCCCCAGGAGAGATCGGTGATGTGGATGAGACCGTCCACGCCGCCGAGGTCGACGAATACGCCGTAGTTGGTGATGTTCTTGACAACGCCCTCGAGGATCTGGCCCTTCTCGAGCTTGCTGATGAGCTCAGCCCTCTTCTGCTCCTGCTCTGCCTCAAGGAGAGCCTTGTGGGATACTACCACGTTGCGGAACTCCTGGTTGATCTTGACGATCTTGCAGTCAATATTCTGGTTTACGAACTGGTCGTAGTCACGGATAGGCTTGATGTCGATCTGTGAGCCCGGGAGGAAGGCCTCGATGCCGAATACATCGACGATCATACCGCCCTTGGTGCGGGTCTTGACAAAGCCCTTGACGATCTCGTCGTTCTCGAACGCCTCGTTGACCCTGTCCCAAGACTTGAGAGTGCGGGCCTTGCGGTGTGAGAGCACGAGCTGGCCCTTCTTGTCCTCTGCGGACTCGACATATACCTCGACCTTGTCGCCGACCTTGAGGTCAGGATCGTAGCGGAACTCGGATACAGGGATGACACCCTCGCTCTTGCCGCCGATGGTTACGACAACCTCACGCTTGTTGAGTGCGGTAACCTCTCCCTCGACAACCTCGTTCTCCACAACCTTGGAGAGAGTCTTGTCGTATGCTTCCTCGATGGCCTTGCGGTCGGTGTCGCCATAGACGTCGCCGCCCTCGAAAGCATCCCAGTCGAAGTCCTCAGGCTTCACTGACGCATTGAGGATGCTGCTTTTTTTCTCTGCCTTAGGGGCCTCCTTTGCAGGAGCCTCTTCCTTGGCAGGAGCGGCCTCAGCTGCAGGTGCAGCCTCTTCCTTTATAGCTTCAGGCGCGGCCTCCGCTACCTCGGCAGCCTTCTCCTCGACCTCGGAAACCACCTCAGCCTCAGGAGCATTGCTGATTACAGAAGCGATACCCGCCTTGGCGCTCTCCTCAGACTCGTACATCTGGCTGGAGCCGATGACCTGATGGTTGGCGGCCTTGAGGTTGAAATGATACTTTCCGCTCTCAGACTGGCTGAGTTCGTAGCGGGACTCCTCGCCCGCATTTTTCTTTACTGATGCTACTCCGTTCTCGCAAGCCTTCAGGGTGGTGTACATCTCTGATGAGAGGATCACCTGTCCGTTGCCTGCCTTGAGATTGAAATAGTACTGGCCGTTCTTCGCCAGCTTGATTTCGAATTTACCCATTTGTAATTAACAACAAACTATTGGTTTAACATTATGTATTGTGCCGCCCAGGAAGTCCCGGAGCAAAAGCGCGCAAAGATAGCAAGAAAATTCTGACAATCAAAGCATTTTCTTACGTTTGAATATAAACCAGATGCCCGCTACCAGCACGAGCATCAGCAGCACGATGAACACCCAGGCCAAAGGGCTGCCGGCAAACGGCAGGGTGACATTCATTCCGTAGAAGCTGGCCACCAGCGTGGCAGGCATCAGGAGCAGGGAGACGAAGGTAAATATCTTCATTATCCTGTTCTGGTCGAGGTTGATGATACCGACTACGGTATCCTGCATATATTCGAGCCTCTCGAAGGTGAAGGTGATGTGGTTGATGAGGGAGGCTATATCCTGGAGGATGATGCCCATATCCTGGCGGAAGTCCGCGTCCTTGGGGCAGAGGCGGCTCTTGAGCACATTGGAAATGAGACGCTGCTTGTCCACTATGTTCTCGCGGACATTCATCGCGTTCTGCTGCAGCTGGTTGATGTCCAGGAGAAACTTGACGTTTATGTCCTCCATCTGGTTGATGCGCTTGCTGAACTGGGACACGTCCTTGGCAATCAGCTCGACGATATCGGCATCGAGATCGACACGCTTGTCCATAATGGAGAGGAAGATAGTGAAGCCGTCCGGAAACTGCTCCGGCAAGGCCTGAATCTTGAGCTGGAGGGTGTCGAGGGACCTTAGGGGCATCTCCCTGACGGTGGTGAGAATCCTGCCCGCGATGATAAAAGAAACCGGATCCATAAGCATCTCGTCGTCGGCCGGCGAGAGGAAGTTGGTGTTGGCGAAGATGACTCCGTCCTCCTCGGAGAAACGGGACGAACTCTCAATCTCTTCGGCTTCAGCACGGCTCTGAATCTCAGTGCCCAGATATGCTTCCACAGCCCTCTTCTGCTCTCCCGACGGCTGCAGGAGGTCTATCCAGAGGACGTTTTCCTTGCTGATAGCAGCAAACTCCGTTTCAGACTGGGCGAATACTATCTCAGCGCCCCGCCTGTAGAAAATCTTTATCATAAGCCCAAGCTTTAAATGGATCCTGGCACTTGCATACGGAGAAGCAAGTCCGCAAAGATAGAAATTATTTCTCGGAAATGATTATCTTTGCGCCCCTAACATTTCGGTAAAATGAATCTTTTGGAACCGATTCTCACAGCCGTGTCGCTATGCGCCGACTGTTTTGCAGTAGCCGTGTGCTCGAGCGTAACGCTCAAGAAGGCAGAATTCAAAAGCGTCGGTACCGTTGCGCTATCGTTCGCTGTAATCCAGGCGGGACTGCTGCTCATAGGCTGGTTCCTCGGCGGGCTCTTCGTGGACCTCGTCTATAAAATCTCGCACATCATCGGCTGCGTGCTGCTGGCTTACGTCGGCGGCTCGATGGTCGTGGAGGGCGTCAAGGACGGGGGCGAGGCTCGCAACCTCAACGGATTCAAGAATATAGTCATCGGCGGAGTCGCCACAAGCATCGACGCGCTGACCGTTGGAGTCGCCCAGTCGATGGAGCGGTCTACGGAAAGGTCCATCTGGCCGCTCGCCATCGCCGTCTTCATCGTGACCGCCATCTCCGTGGTCGCCGGCATCTGCGGCGGGCACCGGATCGGTCACCGCTTCGGCAAGTGGGCCGAAATCGTCGGCGGCGTGATTCTTATCGGAATCGGTATCAGCTTTGTAATCTAAGGCTTAAATATCTGTCTGTTAAGAATGGAGCGGCCGAGAGTGAGAGAGTCGGCGTATTCGAGATTGTCGCCAAAGCCCAGGCCGCGCGCGAGAGTCGAGACCTTGACCCCGAAGCTCTCAATCTGACGATAGATGTAGAAGGAGGTCGTCTCGCCCTCCACGTCCCCGCTCAGCGCGAGGATGACTTCAGCCGGCGCATCCGCCCCCTTGAGGCGCTCCACCAGTGAAGCAATATTGAGGTCCGAAGGCCCCACCCCGTTGATCGGGGAAATTATGCCGCCGAGCACATGATACACTCCGCGGTACTGTCCGGTGTCCTCTATGCTCATCACATCCCTCACGCTCTCCACCACGCAGACGGTGCTGTGGTCGCGGGTGCGGTCGGCGCAGATAGGGCAGATGTCCTCGTCGCAGATCATCCTGCAGACGCTGCAGTAGCGCACATCGTCCGCCAGGCGGTCAATCGCCGAAGCGAAGCGGTGCACATTGTCGGAAGGCTGCCGGAGCAGGTGCAAAGCCAAGCGCAAGGCGCTGCGGGAGCCCACTCCCGGCAGGGAGCTGATGGCTTCCACAGCGTCTTTCAGCAGCTTGGATGGATAACGGTCAGACAATTACCTTGCCTTGCCGTTTGAGCCGAGTACATTCATAATCTTGTGAATGTACATCTTCTTCATCTCCTCACGCGCCGGCTTGAGGTACTGACGAGGATCGAAGTGTGACGGATTCTCGGCAAGGTGCTTGCGGATGGCGGCGGTCATGGCGAGGCGGGAGTCTGAGTCGATATTGATCTTGCAGACAGCGCTCTTGGCAGCCTTGCGGAGCTGCTCCTCAGGGATGCCGACAGCATCAGGAAGTTTGCCGCCGTACTGGTTGACCATATCCACATATTCCTGCGGAACTGAAGATGATCCGTGGAGAACGATAGGGAATCCAGGGAGCTTCTTCTCGATGGCCTTGAGCACGTCGAATGCGAGCGGCGGCGGTACGAGACGGCCGGTCTTAGGGTCACGGGTGCACTGCTCAGGTTTGAACTTGTATGCGCCGTGAGAGGTGCCGATGGAGATTGCGAGGGAGTCGCAGCCGGTCTTCTTGACGAAGTCGATGACCTCCTCAGGCTTGGTGTAGTGTGACTCTTCGGAAGCGACCTCGTCCTCTACTCCTGCGAGTACTCCGAGCTCGGCCTCGACGGTCACATCATACTTGTGGGCGTACTTTACGACCTTCTTGGTGAGGGCAACATTCTCATCGTAAGGGAGAGAAGAACCGTCGATCATCACTGAAGAGAAGCCGAAGTCAACGCAGCTCTTGCAGAGCTCGTAGCTGTCGCCGTGGTCAAGATGGAGCACAATCTGAGGCTTTTTCCAGCCGAGCTCCTTGGCATACTCCACAGCTCCCTGGGCCATATAGCGGAGGAGAGTCTGGTTGGCGTAGTTGCGTGCGCCCTTGGATACCTGGAGAATTACCGGAGACTTGGTCTCGGCAGAGGCCTGGACGATGGCCTGGAGCTGCTCCATGTTGTTGAAATTGAATGCAGGAACGGCATAACCGCCCTTTACGGCCTTGGCGAACATCTCACGGGTGTTCACAAGTCCAAGTTCCTTAAAAGAAACCTTCATAAGACAATAAAATTATATTAACAATAACCAGTTTTTCAAAAATCGCGTAAATTTAGTTATTTTTGTGCAAATTCACACAAAATGACGGGGAAAGTCCTCATATTTTCAGCGCCTTCAGGCGCAGGCAAGAGCACGGTGGTAGGCCATCTGCTCGGGCTGCATCCCGAGTTCGAATTCTCGATATCCGCCACCTCGCGCCCTCCGCGCGGGGCTGAACGCGACGGAGTCGAATATTACTTCATCTCGGCGGAGAAGTTCCGCGAACTCATCGCGCAGGACGCCTTCGTGGAGCATGAGGAAGTCTATCACGACCGCTTCTACGGCACGCTGAAAAGCGAGGTCGAGCGCATCTGGGCCAAAGGCCATGTAATCCTTTTCGACGTGGATGTCAAGGGCGGGGCCAACCTCAAGCGCTATTTCGGCGACGCGGCGCTCTCCATCCTCATCCTGCCGCCGAGCATGGAGGAGCTTGAGCGCAGACTCCGCGGACGCGGCACCGACAGCGAGGATGCGATACGCGAGCGCCTGGGCAAGGCCGGCTCGGAGATCGAGTTCGCACGCGGCAAGTTTGACCGCGAAATCGTAAACGACGTGCTCGAGGATACCTTTGCCGAAGCGGAACAAATCGTAAACGGATTCCTATGCGCATAGCCGTCTATTCCGGTTCCTTCGACCCCCTGCACATCGGACATCAGGCCATAATGGAATACCTGACCGATGTCCGGGACTTCGACTGGGTCTATCTGGTCATCTCCCCGCAGAATCCCTTCAAGGACCCGGAGAAGGCGCTCAACGCGGAGCAGCGTTACCGCGCGGCAGTGGCGGCAGTGCTGCGGCACCCCGAACTGCATGTCTGGGTGGACAACATCGAGCTTCAGATGCCCGCCCCGCACTATACCATCAAGACCCTCGACGCCCTCAAAAAGCGCGAGCCGGAGAACGACTTCACCCTCGTAATCGGGGCCGACAACCTGCAGGACATACACAAATGGCGGGACGCGCCGCGGCTGCTGAGCGAATACGGAGTCACGGTCTATCCCCGCAAGGGCTACGATGTGCACAAAATCAGGGAGATGCTGATGGAAGAATGCAAGCACTTCCCGGCCCCTTATGTGCTGGACTCCTGGACAACCCCGGACACGGCCAGCCTGGAGGCGCTTGACCGCCTCTACAACATCCGCATCATCGACGCTCCGATAGTGGACATCTCCTCGACGGAGATACGCGAGCGCGAAGCCGAGGGGGCGGATATGTCAGAATACCTTATGTAACAAAAATAATTATGACCGCTAAAACCATCTTTGCACTGCTGCCTCTGGCGATGACCGTCGCAGCGTGCGGCAATTCAGTAGAATGCTTCCCTCAGAAGGGAGCGCGCGACATCAACCCCGACACCCATCTGGTGCTGAACTTCAAGCAGACCCCGACCGTCGGGGAGGCAGGATTCGTCCGCATCTGGGACGCGGCGAGCGGCGAGTGCATCGACAGCCTCGACCTCAGCATCCCTGCAGGCCTTACCGAGAGCAGGACCTACGCTCCGGACTGCGACTACACCAAAGTCCCTTATGACTACAGCCGCGACTTCGTGGCCACCAACCGCAACACCGTCCCGGGCACCCCTTCCGGCACTGCCGAACCAACCCCCCGCGACATGCAGCTGACCATCATCGGCGGCTTCACCGACGGCTTCCGTTTCCACCCGATCATCGTCAGGGACAACACCGCCACCATCTATCCGCACAACAATATGCTGGAATACGGGCACAGCTATTATGTCACCATCGACGAAGGAGTGCTGGTATGCGACGGCTTCAAGGGCGTCAAGAAGGGACAGTGGAAGTTCTCCACCAAGGCTTCAGGACCAGCCGACCCTCACCACCTTACGGTAAACTGGGACGGCAGCGCCGACTTCAATACCGTGCAGGGCGCGCTGGACGCGGTGCCTGACTTCTGTGCCGACACGACCCTCATCGAAATAGCCGCAGGCGACTACGAGGAGATAGTCTATGCGCGAAACAAGACCAATGTCATAATCCGCGGCGCCGGAATGGACAACACCAAGGTCCACTACGCCAACAACGAAGTATTCAATCCTCATCCGCTCACCGTCAAAACCAACGAGTGGCCGGGCACTTTCCCGTCCCGCCGCGCGGCATTTGATCTGGACAACTGCAGCGACATCACCCTCGAGTGCCTCACGGTCGCCACCGACCTCACCGGCCAGGCCGAGGGTCTGCTGCTCAACGGCGAGCGCATAGCCCTCTACGATGTGCGCATCATCGGCTCCGGCGACGCCCTTCAGGCCAACGGAACCATCTATATGCAGAACTGCGAGCTCATCGGAGGCGGTGACACCATCCTCGGGCGCGGCAGCCTCTTTGCCTACCACAGCACCTTCCGCAACGACGGAGGCCCGTTCTCTTGGGTACGCAATGTCGCTCCTGCACACGGCGACGTCTTCGTGGAGTGCCATTTCGAGGGACTTCCCGACCGTCCTGCGGACTACGGACGCACCAAGACCAACCACGGTATCGGCTACCCTGACGCGGAATTCGTGGTCATCAACTGCACTACCCGCCACTTCAATCCTCTCGGATGGAGCAACATAGGATTCAAGAGCGCAAAGATGTACGAGTTCCAGACCCGCGATGCCGACAGCGGCAAACTTGTCGATGTCTCCGGCAGGCACGAATGGTCCCGTCAGCTCGACGCGGTGAAGGACTCCGCCCTGATCGCCAGCTATAGCGACCCGGCCTTCGTCCTCAACGGCTGGAAGCCGCAAGTACGATAATTTGCCACTGAACCATATATTTCGTACCTTTGCGTCGAAAATGAAGGAGGGGTGATCTGCCGCTCAGATGAGAGGAAAGTCCGGACAGGACAGGGCATCCCGCTGCGGAAAGCGCAGGTAGAGGTAACTTTACGCCCGCCGTAACAGAAAATTACAGCCGCAAGGCAATGGTGAAAACGCGAGGCAAGAGCTCACGGCGTACGCTGGCGACAGCGTACGGGTACGGCACCGGGACCTGCAAAACCAAATATACCGGCAGATGAGGACGGCCCGTCCGATGCCGGGGGGTAGGTTGCGAAGATAAATGGCAGAATAAAACAGAAACCGGCTTACTACCTCTCCTTTATTTTTTTCATTATGGCAGTGAACGCCTTGGAGCGGGTGAGGTCCTTCCTCTCCCCGAACACTTCCACGATATTCCTGTTGAGCTGCGGGAACCTCTCGAAGAGATTGGCAAGCTGCTGCTTGAGATAAGGCTCCTTGTGACGGTCGCGCTTATCGGCATACATCTCGTTGAAACATACGAGGATAGCTGTCTCCTCCACATCGGAAAACTCGTCGTTGATAGCAGTTCCGCACATCTTCATCGTCGGCGAAGTGTTCATATAAGAATTGACTAGCGGCGGGATGCTCGTGCCGAGCTTGCGTATCGCGTCCTTGAGGTTGCGGTAGTCAGGCTTGAACTCCTCGTCCTTGAGGATGAGGTCAAGCACGCGGCTATCCAGCTCCGGCATCACCGGACTGTAAGGACGGATAAGGTTCTCGTCATCCCCGAAATGCTTCCAGAGGAAGCGGAGTATCAGGTCGCGGCAGCTCTTGTCGTAGGACGGGTACATCGTCATTTTTCCGAAGAAATAGATGATGTTGGAATGCTGCATCATTACGGCGCCGATGCCGTCCCAGAGGTTGTCCATCGCGTAGATGGCCTTGGCTCCGGCCTTGGAGCTCTGGTATTCAGGCGTCACGAACGAGCGCCCGAGCTCCATAGTGTGAGGCAGATAGTTCTGGATGAACTGGTCGGAGAAGTGGAACATATGCGCCGTGGCAAGGTGCGGCTGGCCGTTCTCCGAGAATGTAACATCCGGCCCGAGGATGTAGCGGTAACCGCCAAGGATAGCCTCGGCGTCCGGGTCCCAGATGATAATCTGATTGTAGCAGTTCTCCATCGTGTCGAACTCGTCGAGGTCGAGGGCGAGCCCGGAGCTGCCGCCGGCCTGGCGGAAGGAAACCTCCCTCAGGCGGCCCACCTCGCGGAGGACATTCGGAGAGGTTTTGCCGTCGATGATGTAGATTTCATTGCCGGCCTTGTTGGTATCGCAGAGTTTCTTGTCGGGAGTGAGTTCGGCCTTGAGCAGGCTGGCGCTCACGGGATCAATAATCTTCTCCATAACTATTGCATCTGATAAACCTTTTCGCGCAATTCAGCCGCCCACTCGAGCGGAGTCTTGGAAGTATCGAACTTGCTGCATGGTATCGGCTCGCCGAAGATGATGCGGAAGTGCGAATTCCGGGCTTTGTAGAGCTCGTCGGGGAGCAGGAGCATAGCGAAGTTGAACTTGAGCTTCAGCTTCTTGCAGAGGTTGGACACGCGGTAGAAGCGCTTGGAGTTCTGCCCGATGAAGTGCACCGGCACGATGACGCGTCCGGTCTGACGACTCTTGTTGATGAAGGTCTTGGTCCACGGCAGGTCCTGAATCTTACCGTCAATCTTGCGGGAGCAGAGACCCGCAGGGAAGATAAGTATCTGGTCTTCAGAGCGGAAAGCCTGATCGAGAAGTATCGGGAGATTGCGGGCCTGGGCGCCGGTCTTGTTGATCGGGACGCACATCGGAGCAATCGGCTTGAGGTACATCAGGAAGTCGTTGACCGGCATCTTAACATTGCCGAAACGCCTGCCGATAAGCGAACAGAGCGCCACGCCGTCCACTCCGCCGAGCGGGTGGTTGGAGGCGAAAGTGTAGAGGGTGCCGTCGGCAGGAACATTGTCGAGTCCCTCGACGTCAAGGGTAACATTGAGGCACTTGAGGGTATGTTCACAAAAATCAAAACCCTCTCCCCCATCCTTGATGATGGAATTGAGGAAATCCTGATGAATCAGCTTTTTAAGCCAATTTACGACGAATTTGGGGATTTTCTTCCCTTTGAATTTGGTCGCTACAATCTGATCAAGGTCGATAAGACCGTCATTTGCAGATGCGCTCATACAGCAATTGTTTTAGTACAACTGCGAATATAGTAAATCCCTGTCTAAAAACAAAACTCCGCTTCGAGGTCGTATTCTTCGGCTGCAGTGATACGCACGTGTATGAAATCCCCCACCTTGACGCTGTCGCCGGCGGACCTCACGATAATCTCGCCGTCAACCTCCGGGCTTTCGTACTGCGAGCGGCAGACCAAAGTGCCGTCCGGCATCACCTCGTCCACCAGCACATCCAGCTCGGAGCCCACGCGGGAAAGGTTATACGCAAGTGAAATCTCGCTCTGGAGCGACATCAGCCGGTCCAGCCTGCTCTGCTTCTCTTCCGGCGGGACATCGTCCTTGAAGTGCTCCGCATCGTAAGTTCCCTCCTCCTCGGAGTAGGTAAACGCGCCGAGCCTCTCGAAACGGGCCTCGCGCACGAAGTCGAGCAATTCGGAGAACTGCTGCTCAGTCTCCCCGGGATGGCCCACTATCATCGTGGTTCTGAGCACCACTCCGGGCACGCGGCTGCGCAGTTTGGAAATCAGCGCGCGCGTCCACGCCCCGTCGACATTGCGGTGCATCCGCTCCAGGACGCCGTCGGCAATGTGCTGCAGCGGTATGTCGAGGTATTTGCAGACCTTGGGATTGTTCGCCATCTGGTCCAGCACATCCTCCGGGAAATCGGCCGGATAGGAATAATGTATGCGTATCCAGCGTATTCCCTCGATGGCGGAGAGGCGCTCAATCAGCTCCGCGAGAGCGCGGCGGCGATAGAGATCCAGGCCATAATAGGTCGTATCCTGAGCTATGAGTATCAACTCCTTGACTCCGTCCTCCGCCAGCATCTGCGCCTCCTGCACGAGCTCCTCCATAGGCACGGAGCGATGAGCCCCACGGATGAAAGGTATGGCGCAGTAGGAGCAGCGGCGGTCGCAGCCCTCGGATATTTTGAGATAGGCATAGCCCTTGCCGTCGCGAGGCCTGCGTCTCACGGCGGAGTCCGGGCTCACGCCGAGATGCCGCAGCACGGGAGAGAGGTCCCTCGCCCCGTACCACGCATCCACTTCGGGTATTTCCTCCTTGAGTTCAGCGCCGTAACGCTGTGAAAGGCAGCCGAATACAATCACCTCACCGGCCTGTCCGCGCTTCTTGCACTCGACGGCTTCCAGCACCGCGGCGATCGACTCCTCCTTGGCGTCCCCGATAAAGCCGCAGGTATTGACCAGCAGCACATCCACCGGCGAATCGTCGGAGACTATCTCGAACTCCCCGTCAGGCAGGCGCGAGAGCAGATGCTCCGTGTCCACCGTATTCTTGGAGCAGCCGAGAGTGACGGCCTTAAGCCTCCTCCGCCTGCTCTCCATTCTCTTCCTTGACGAAATCGAGAGAAGCGTACTTCACGATCTGGCTGTACCAGTCGATGATTTTGCGCATATGCGAGAGGTAGAAACGGTCCGCGTCGTAGTTAGGCACGGCCTTGCGGAAGAGTCCCTCAATCTCGGCCTCGGGAGCCTTGGAAGAAGGCGCCTCTGCGTCGCCGAGCGCTGCCTTGAGCGCCAGGAACACGTCTGCGAGCTTCATCTCGCCCTCGGAGGTGTAGATGGCTATGTCGGCGAGGGTGGTGATACGGCTAGAGCCGCTGAACACTGTCCTCTTCTTGTCTGAAAGGCATTCGGCGATGGCACCGTTGCGGGCCTGCGCCACATACTCATAAAGTCCGCGCTGTCCTGAGACGGCGAGTATCTTGCTTAAATCAGTCTGCATAACAATTTATCTGTCTTTAAATGTAATTCTTCAATTGTCGAGCCATTCTCGATTGTATAACATATTCTCCCGCTGTCGAAGCTCTGCAGCGCCCCGCGGATTGCCGCGTGGGGGTTGCGTCCCAGCCTCAGAGCCTCGGGAGCCGTGACCAGCAGCACCTTGTCGTAGAGCGAGTCGAACTGCCTCTTGTCAAGGGCTATGGCCGATTCAATGAACGCGAGGCGGCAGTTCAGGGAAGCCTTCCAGGAGAGGATGTCCTCCACCACGAGGGGATAGACTATGCTCTCCAGCAGCAGCCTGCGGCGCGTGTCCGTGAAAATGATGCCGATATCCTTCCACTCTATCTCCAGCGCGGCCTCAATCTTCTGCCGAAGTCCCGGCACGCTGTCGTAGAGCGCCTTGGTGCGGGAGTCGCAGTCATAGACCGGATAGCCCTTGCCCGCAAGGTATCTGCACACCTCCGACTTGCCGCTGCCTATGGGCCCCGTAACGAGTACCGTTGTCATCGCTGGGAGGAATTCCTGACTATGCAGTCGAACACCTCCGGGCTCATCGTCCAGGAGATCACACCCGACGGCAGGTCCTCTGCCTGCGTGACGCAGCGTCCCGTAATCGAACCGGCAAAATCCTTATAATCAACATAGAACTTAGCCTTTTCAGCAGGATTGGAGCCCATCGGGAACACGCAGCGGAAAGTCACTTTCGCCTTTGAAGGCAGCACGACCAGTTCAGAGCCGCGCGGCACGTTACGGGTCTCGATATCCACCTCGGAGGAGACTTCCACATAGCGGGAAACCTCCATCGAATAGACGACCTCCGTGTCGGAGAGCCTGACCCCGGAGGGAACTTCCAGCTTCACCGTGCCGTGCACGCTGCTGCGGAGGTTCCAGAGGTCAATCGGGCGGGTGAGCACATATTCGATGTTCTCAATCCGCGCCGGCTCGCCATAGACCAGCACCGAATCGGGCTGGAGGGTCATCGGGCGGGTAGCCATATACTGCTGCTCGAATGTAAGCGACTGCACCTTGCGCACAGGCACCTTGCGGTATGAGACCTCGGGGAACACGAACTTGGGCGCCTCGGAGATGATGGACTCCACTGAAACGCCTTCGCCGAAAATCTGGGAAGAATATTTATAGAGATTGGAAACGGGAATCGAGTACAGATTGTCGCCGTCCTGCCTGAAGTCCGACGGGCTGAATACGACACGGACAGGCCTCTTGTGCCTGCCGGACATCCTCGCATGCCGGAAACCGGTAGCTTTGACCTGCGCGGAGACGGTAGCCTCCGTGGTGGAAGCGCCGGCATGCCCCTCGATGTTGCTTTCGGCAGCGACGGGCACGCTGACCATGCTCACATAGGTCTGCGAGAGATTGTGAATCAGCCAGATGCCGGCGGACAGCAGCAGGCAGAGCAGAAGCTGTACCCAATTGCTCCTCATCCGGAACTACTTCTTCTTCTCCTCTTTCTCGGCGTTCTGGGCCGGAGCCGGCTCGGACATATCTTTCTGGATGGAAGACTTGTCCACGCGGAGCTTAACTTCGCCGTCAACCTTCATCAGCACGGTGCGCTCGTCAACATCGGCAACAGTGCCGTAGATGCCGCCAGCGGTGATTACCTTGTCGCCCTTCTTGAGCGCACGGCGCATCTCCTCGAGAGCCTTCTGCTGCTTGCGCTGCGGCCTGATCATAAAGAACCACATCACGAAGAAGATGAGCAGAAGCATAACCCACATGCTCCATCCGCCGCCCTGGGCGCCGGCGCTGGATGCCGTTGACTGTAAAATAGTAGTAATCATTGCTTTATAAATTTAAATAATTATTCTTTGCTTGCGGAAATCTCGGCACCGCCGGGAAGGCCGCGCCTGTTGACGAGCTTGTCCAGCAGGCCGTTGACGAAGCCGCTGCTGTCGGGCGTGCTGTAGCACTTGGAAATCTCCACATATTCGTTGATGATGATGCGCACTGAGGTCTCCGGGAACGCCTCGGCTTCCGCCATGCCGCACACTATCAGCGCGAGGTCGGTCGTGCAGATGCGGTCCCTGTTCCACTTGGGGGTAAGCTCGGCCACGGCGGATGAATAGCGCTCGAAGCCCGAGAAGGCGGTGCGCAGCAGATTGGTCACGAAGCGCTTGTCGTCGGAATAGCCCTCCTTGCCCGCGAGCGAGCTCTGGTACAGCGGCGGGAGATTCCACGTCTCCCCCTTGCCGAGGGAGCGCATCGTGCGGCAGCACCAGCTAAGCGCATAGCCGAGGTCGTCGTTCCACCAAATTGAGAGTTCCTCGAGGATCTCGATGAGCTCCGGGTTGTCCTCGAACTCCCTCTCGAAGATGCGGCACCAGAGGCGCGCGTCCTCCTCCAGACTGCTCTCGGGGCTGGCGAGGTAGTCCTGGAAATATTTGCGGGAGCGGATAGTCTCATAGAGATGCCTTAGGAGCACATCGTACTGCCCCCAGGACAGCTTCTTGCGGGAGATGAGCTTGCAGAAATCCGGGTCCTCGGCCAGCATCGGCGCGATGCGGTTCTGCACAAACTTCATATTGGGATTGAGCTCCTCTTCGGTGGGGTTGAACTTGGATTTGGCGGCCTCTATGCGGGCTTTTGCCTCCGCCGTAAGCGGCCCGGCGATGGAGAGCAGGAAAAGATAGAGGTCTCTGGCCGACTCGCAGGAGAGCTCAAGCATGGCTTCGGCTTCCTTGAGGGTCATACCGGGATTTTCCGCGTAGCAGAATATGGCCTTAAACGCCTTTGTACGGAGAATTCTGCGGTTGAGCATACTTTCAAACAAAAATTAACGCACAAAGATAGCAAGTAATCGATAAATTATTCTAATTTTGCAAAGCTAAAACAAGAAAAAAGTTATTATGTACAGAGACGATTACGATAAGTCCGGATTTGACAGCCGAGACGGTGAGGATGTGTTTTCAAAGCCTGTCAGGGCTGGAAAACGTACATACTTTTTTGATGTGAAGTCCACCAGAGGCAACAAGGACTACTACCTTACGATAACCGAGAGCAAGCGCAGAACCGGCCCGGACGGCAACTACAGCTACGACAAGCACAAGATCTTCCTCTACAAGGAGGATTTCGAGAAGTTCGCCGAGGGCCTGGGCGAGGTCATCGAATACATCAAGGAAAACTGCTTCCACGGAGAAATTCCACAGCGCCAGAGCGAGGAAGGTTCCGGAATTGAATTCGAGGATCTTTAATGGGTGACATTCTTCTCAAGGACATCACTGTTGAAGGCTCCCGCAAAGACATACTGATTAGTAAAGGTCTGATATCCGCAATCGAGCCTTCCGGCTCTTGTGCTGAATGGGAGCTCGCCGGCGACATCGAAGTGATGGACTGCTCCGGCAAGGTTGCGATACCGGGTTTCATCAATATGCACACGCATTCGCCCATGTCCCTAATGAGGGGCATAGGCGAGGATATGCTCTTCCCGGAGTGGCTCGACAAGATATGGAAAGCCGAGGAAGGCATTGATGCAGAGTATGTTTACTGGGCCACCAAGGTTGCCTGCATCGAGATGATCCGCACCGGCACCACGACCTTCAACGACCACTACTGGTTCTTCGACTCTTCAGTCAAGGCGGCCAGGGAGATGGGGCTCAGAATCGCCACCGGCTACGATGTCATCGACAAGGGCGACCCGGAGGAGTCCGAGCGCCAGAAGCACCACTGCGAGCTCAAGAGCGAGCCGTTCCTCGGCAAGGACAACCCGGGGATGGTATATGGAGTCGCCTTCCACGCCATCTACTCCGTCAGGGAGGAGATGATGCTCTGGGTCAGCGACTTCGCCAAGAAGCACGACATCAACCTGCACATCCACCTCAGCGAGACCCGCAAGGAAGTCGAAGACTGCAAGGCCGCGCACGGAGGGCTCACTCCGGTGGAATACCTCGATGAACTGGGCATCCTTAACGACCGCATCGTCGCGGCGCACACCCTCTGGGTCAGCGAACACGACATCGAAATCCTCGCGCAACGCGGAGTCCACTGTGTGCACAATATCAACTCCAACACCAAGCTAGCCTCCGGCTACCGCTTCCTCTACAACGAGATGCGCGACGCCGGCATCAACATCTGCCTGGGCACCGACGGCTGCGCTTCGTCCAACAATCTAGATATGCTCGAGGCGATGAAGACCAGCGCCATCTTCCAGAAAGCCTGGAGGGAAGACCCGTCGGCGATGCCGCTGCCGGAGCTGCTGGACATGGCCACAGTCAACGGCGCCAAGGCCCTCAGGCTGGGCACCGGCAGACTTGAAGTCGGAGCCATAGCCGACATCGACATCATCGACACCGACAATACCTTCTTCCTCTCGCCGGGACCGTTCCTCGCCAATCTGGTCTATTCAGCCCACTCAGACTGCATAGATTCGGTAATCTGCGACGGCAAGTTCCTGATGCGCGGCAGGGAGATAGCAGGAGAGAAAGAAATCATCGCGGAGGCACGCAAGGTGCTCTCGCGCATCAAATAATACTAAGACCATGAGCCAGATAACAGAGAAAATTCAGAAAGCCGCCGGCTTTGTGAAAGAGAGTATCGGAGGGCAGATACCAGAAGTCGGCATCGTGCTCGGAAGCGGCCTCGGCAAACTCGCCGACGAGATTGAGAACCAGACCGTTATCCCGTACAGCCAGATTCCGGAGTTCCCGAGGTCCACGGCCACCGGGCACAAGGGCAACTTCATCTTCGGACAGCTGGGCGGGAGGAAGGTAATCGCGATGCAGGGCCGTTTCCACTATTATGAAGGCTATCCGATGGAACTTGTAACCATCGGCATAAGGGTAATGAAAACACTCGGCATCAAATACCTCTTCGTATCCAACGCCGCCGGCGCCTGCAACCCCGACTACAAGGTGGGAGACCTCATCATAATCAGGGACCATATCAATATGCTGCCGAACCCGCTCATCGGGCCTAACCTCGACGAGTTCGGGCCTCGCTTCCCGGATATGACCTGCGCCTACGACCTCAAGCTCCAGGCTCTGGCGGAGAAAATCTGCACCGAGATGGGCATCCCAGTCAAGAAAGGGGTTTATCTCAGCAGCACCGGCCCGACCTACGAGACCCCGGCGGAGGTCCGCTTCTACCACTCCGTGGGTGCAGACCTGCTCGGAATGTCCACGATACCGGAAGTCATAGTGGCCCGCCACTGCGGAATCAGGGTATTCGGAATGTCCGTTGTAACGAATGTCTCCAACTTCCTCAATGTGGAGAAGAACTTCAACGACGGAGACGACGTGGTCAAGCAGGCCAACATAGCCGCAGAACGGATGACCGGTCTCTTCACCAGGATGATAGCCTCGCTCTAGAGACCTATTCCGAGAGGAACTCCAGATATCCAGGGATATCCAGATTGTAGGCCCGAGGCCCCTTCAGAGTGGCGCCGTCAGGGCTGAGAATGAAATAGTTGGGCTGGGAATTGACCCCGAAGCGCTTGAGCGCAATCCAGGAATTGACCCTGCCGACATCCTTGAGAAGCTTCCCGCTGTCGTTGGTAATCCACTTCGACTCGGGAAGTTTCGTTTTGTCATCCACATAGAGAGCAACGATGACGAAATCCTCCCTGAGAGTGCGCAGCACCTCTGGGTCGGACCACACACGGGATTCCATCTCACGGCAGTTGACGCAGCCGTGGCCGGTGATGTCCACGAATATTCTCTTTCCACTGCGGGATGCGGCAGCCACTGCATCGTCAAGGTTGTCGTAGGCGTGCAGTCCGTGGGCTATGGTAGTCATCCCTTCGGGAGCACTTTCAGCCTCAGGCTGAAGTGATTGAGAAACTCCCTGCCGCTCCGCGCCCAGCACGAAATCCTGAGTCTCCATCGGAGGCATATAGCCGGAGAGAGCCTTGAGCGGCGCACCCCACATGCCAGGAATCATATACACCACGAAAGCGAAGCTTATGATGGCGAGGACAAGCCTCTTGACGGAAACATATTCCAGCGGAGAATCGTTGCGGAAGCGTATCTTGCCCAACAGATAAAGCCCAAGGAGAGTGAACACCACAATCCAGATAGCGAGATATACTTCCCTGTCGAGAATGTGCCAGTGGTAGGTCTGGTCGGCGACGCTAAGGAACTTGAGTCCGAGTGCGATTTCGATGAACCCAAGTACAACCTTGACTGAATTGAGCCAGCCGCCGCTCTTAGGCAGCTTCTTAAGCAGCGACGGGAACAGAGCAAGCAGGGTAAACGGCAGGGCGAAGGCCACGCTGAACGCGAGCATCGTCACCATCGGAGCCCAGAACTCGCCCTGCGTGCTCTTGATGAGCACAGTGCCAACTATAGGACCGGTGCAGCTGAAGCTGACCAGCACGAGGGTAAGGGCGAGGAAGAATATGCCCGCAAGCCCCTTGCTATCGCTCTTGCGGTCCGCGCTGTTGGTCCACTTCGACGGGAGCGTAATCTCAAACGCACCGAAGAAGCTCGCCGCGAAGACCATAAAGACGAGGAAGAATATTATGTTCGGCAGCCAGTGGGTCGAGAGCCAGTTGAATATGTCGGCAGTCACCCCGCTGCCCCCGACTATCCAGGTCACCCCGATAATCAAGGAAATCGGCACAGTATAGAGCAGGACTATAAAAAGTCCGTACATAAATGCCTTGAAGCGGCCCTTGGAAGCCGTCTCGCTGCCTTTCATGAAGAAAGACACCGTCATCGGCACCATCGGGAATACGCAAGGCGTAAGCAGCATCGCGAATCCCCAGAGAATAGCCTCCAATATCAGCGCCCAAAGCGACTTGGAGCTCTCCTCTGCCGGGGCCGCAGGCTCTGCGGCAGCTGACACAGGGCTGCTTTTTACCGCTGCGCCTGCCTTAGCCCCGCCCTTGTCCAGACTCGGCGCGGAGAAGGCGCCCGGAGCAGAAGAGAACGCAGACTGTGACTTGAAAGTATGGTCGAAGTCGAAATCCTCAGGCGAATAGCAGCTGGTTCCCTGGCAGGACGACACGTTGACAGTGCCATAGACATGGTCTATGCCCTGCCTGATGTCGCCGGTGAGGACTATCTGGCTGCCGTTTTCAGTCTGTTTCAGCTCCGACTTCCAGCTGACATTGGGGCTGGCCTGCAGTACAAGGAGCGAGAGGAGGAGGCTTAACATAATTATTTCGCTATTGCAACTGAGCGGGTCTCGCGGATAACAGTAATCTTGACCTGACCCGGATAGGTCATCTCATCCTGGATGCGCTGGGCGATATCCACTGAGAGGCGCGCAGCCTGGTCGTCGGACACTTCCTCGGCCCCAACGATTACGCGGAGCTCGCGGCCCGCTTGGATGGCGTAGGACTTGGTAACTCCCGGATATGAGGCCGCAAGGTCTTCCATACCCTTGAGACGCTTGATGTAGGACTCGATAACCTCTCGCCTTGCACCTGGGCGTGCTCCGGAGATGGCGTCGGCCACGAGCACGAGCGGAGCATAGATGGAAGTCATCTCCATCTCCTCATGGTGCGCGCCGATGGCGTTGCAGATTTCAGGGCGCTCCTTGTACTGCTCGGCAAGCTTGGCGCCGAGGATGGCGTGAGGATATTCAGGCTCGCTCTCGCTGACCTTTCCAATATCGTGCAGGAGACCGGCGCGGCGGGCAATCTTAGGGTTGAGCCCGAGCTCGGAAGCCATCGTGGCGCAGATGTTGGCCACTTCGCGGGAGTGCTGAAGGAGGTTCTGTCCGTAAGAGGAGCGGTATTTCATTCGGCCGATGAGCCTGACAAGCTCAATATTGAGACCGTGGATACCCATATCGATGCAGGTGCGCTTGCCGGTCTCGAGGATTTCGTCCTCAAGCTGCTTGCTGACCTTGGCTACCACTTCCTCGATGCGTGCAGGGTGGATGCGGCCGTCGATTACGAGCTGATGCAGCGAGAGTCTTGCAATCTCCCTGCGCACCGGATCGAAGGCTGAGATGAGGATGGCGTCCGGGGTGTCGTCAACGACGATTTCGACTCCGGTAGCGGCCTCCAGGGCACGGATATTGCGGCCCTCGCGACCGATGATGCGGCCCTTGACCTCGTCGTTCTCGATAGGGAAAGTCGTCACGGCGTTCTCAATGGCGGTCTCGGTAGCGGTACGCTGTATCGTATTGATTACGATACGCTTGGCTTCCTTGGCTGCGTTGAGCCTCGCCTCGTCCATCGTATCGTTGATATATGCCTGGGCTTCGGTGCGGGCCTCGGCCTTCATATTCTCCACAAGCATCTTCTTGGCCTCCTCGGCACTCATTCCGGCCACATTCTCAAGCTCCTTGTTGACCTGGGCGGTAAGTTTCTCGCACTCTTCAAGCTTTGCGTCAAGCTTGGTTTTCTGCGCGTTGAGTTGGCCTTTCTGGCTGTCGAGGTCGTGCTGCCGGCGTCCAAGCTCGCTCGCCTGCTGGGAGAGCTGGGTTTCGCGAGTCTTTATGTTGTTCTCGCGGTCGCGGAGTTCGGCGTTTTTGGCGTTGACCGCCTTGTCGTGCTCGCTGCGGAGCTGGATAAACTTCTCCTTGGCCTGAAGAATCTTCTGCTGCTTGATGTTCTCCGCCTCAGCCTGAGCCTTCTCGATAATGACTTCCCCGCGCCCCTTGGCTATATGGCGCGTTACTAACATATAGACCACGATTCCTATCGCAGCCCCGGCTATCGCCGTCAGGATATAGTACAATAACATAACAAATTAGTATATAATATTTTACAATAATTCAAACAAAATACGGCATCCGCATCCTTCAATGCAGACACCGTATTATGACAAAAGCCGTCAGCCGAACTTTCAGAAAGCCTCTGAATAAGATTTGGGCTCCGTACCGTATCGGGCTTCCCGTCGTGCGGGCCTGCCTTCCTCGGGCCGAGTGGACCCTGTTCCGAAGAACTTGTTGTTTTCAGAAGATGGGCCTGACGGCTTATCTTTTTTCCGTACCTTCCAGATATGATTCCAACTCCTGCCTAAGCGCGTTCAGCTCCCTTTCCATCTGAGCTAGAAGAGCCTTGGTATGGAACTTTCCTACCGCCTCCTGCACAGCCACGAATACGAACTTGTCATCGGTACCGGTCTCCGGGAAGCGGGCGTTGAACTTGTCATACATCTCGTTGACATCTTTCGCCGCGAGACGCATCAGCTGCTCCTGCTCCGGGGAAACTGCGGTAAGCGAATAATCCTTGTTCGCTATCTTGAGTGTTACGCTTTGCCCCTTTTCATCCATTCTCCAGCAGCTTTATGCATTTGTCTATCTCCCTTATCAGACCGCTTACGCGCTCTTTGGCCTCTTCGTGATTGCCCTCCCCGAGGAAGGCGCTCATCAGCCTCTGATTGTCAATCTGTAGGTTCAGATCAGTAATCTGCTCCCTGTACTTACGGACCTCGTCCTCGCTCACGGCAAGCTTCACGGCAAGAGAGTCAGCTCTCTGCTTTTCGGCCTCATACAAGGCGATGAGTCTTGCAACCTGTGATCTTATATCATTTATCTCGCCGCTCATAAAGACTGGGTACAAAAGTACATCTTATGCAAAGATAATCATCTGTTTTGAATTACGAAAGCATCGGCAGAAAAAAAGAAGCCTGCAGAGTTAGTCTGCAGGCCTCCTTCAATATTCTGAAGAGAAATTACTTCTTCTTTACGATAACGGTACGAGAAAGAACGTCGTTGTTGAAGAACATTGCATCAACACCGCCGAAGCCCTGCTTCTCGAGCCTGCTCTCGTCAACGCCCTCGGATACGAGGAGGTTGTAAACGGCCTCAGCACGCTTCTCAGAAAGCTTCTGGTTGGTCTTTGCGCTACCGGTCTTCTTGTCAGCGTAGCCGGATACCACATAAGTACTGTTGCTCTTGTCAGCATTGATAGCCTCTGCAAGGAGCTTTACGCGAGCCTTGTCCTTGCTTGAGAGGTTGGCGCTGCCAATCTGGAAGAAGAGTGCGGAAGAAGAAGGAACCTCGTTGTTGACGAGCTTCTCGACCTCCTTGACAACTTCCTTCTCTACAATCTTCTCGACAATCTTAGGATTGTTGGCGACAGCCTCGTTTGCGAGAGCCTCGGCAGCCTCCTTGGAGATGTAGCCGGCTGCAGCGGCTGCAGCAGCTGCACGCTCAACCTTGCCGCGCTTGCCACCGATGGTCCATACGCCGTTGAGAGCGATGCGGGTGGTACCCTCAGCCTTGCGGTACGCATCAGCGTCACCGAAGATTGAAGGGGTGATGCCGAAGCGGGCCTCAACTCCGAGAGAGAATACCTTGGTGAAGTCGTATGCGAGTCCGAGACCTGCGGTTGCACCGAAGCGGGCCTTGAAGTTGTCATTATCCTCGACAAGGAGAATCTCGGCGTCCTGAACCTCAGAGAACTTGGTTCCTACAGAGGAGAAGTTGACGGTAGGACCGGCGAAGAAATAAACGTTGAACTTGGCGATATCGTCAGCGAAGACGTTGGTGATGTTGAACATACCGTCGAGGTTGATCTCGCCGAAGAGCTTGTTGGAGTAAGACTTTACAGAGCCGTCCTTGATGTAGGCGTTGCCGTCGTTGGCATCAAGAGTAAGGAACGGACCGCCGATGACACCGCGGACGCCCCATACCGGAGTGATGTACTTGCCGACCTGGAGGTTGGCATAGAAAGCTGGAGTGTTGAAACCAGGGGTAAGAGGTGAAGCGATACCTGCGCCTACGCCGATGAACACGTCCTTGCACTTGGAGTCTGTCTGGGCACTTGCAACTACGCAAGCAGCAGCCATGGCAACAGACAATGCGATAACTTTGAGTTTCATATCTAAAATCCTTTTTATCAAGTTAATTAAACAGCTGTCCGACCGAATTAGTCATTGTAAATGATTCCGCCGCCGGCGTTGCTGCCGCCGTCACCGTGGCCGTGGCCCTGCTCATAGTGTCCGTGAGAATCAGGATCTGCGATTTCCTCGTATTCGATCTGGGTCGCTGCAACAGACTTAACATCGAAGTCAGCGATTGCGGTCTCAGCCTTGGTCTCTACATTAACCTTGAAGACAGTGTAGCTTGCAGTGGTGGTAACCTTCGTTACATATACGGTATAGTAGCTGAAAGCTGAAACGGTGATGTTGAGAGGATCCTTATCTTCCTCAACGATGCCGGTATTGTAGGCGTTGAAGTAAGACTCTGCATAAGGCTTGAGCTCGTCGTCGCCAGCCTCTGAACCCTTCCAAACATAGTTGGAAGCCGTTGAACCCTCCTGAGCCTTCCACTCAACCTTGCCGGTGAGCAGATACTCGCTGTTGTTCCTTGCCCACATCTTGCCGTTGTAGCTGATAAGATTCTGGCCGTCTGAAGGAGTGAAGTAAACCACACCGGACTCTGATTTAATACTGTTCTGCTTTACGTTGAAAGTGTAATCAGGGATCGGGCTGAGCTCGCCGACAACTACGGTGACAGAGTACTCTGCCTTGCCGCCTGCACGAAGCGCAAGGATATCAACTGATGCTGAGTAGTTCTTGTCAACACTCATATAGTCAGCCTTGTAGTTCACGGTAAGAGTAACGGTCTGCTTGGCGATGGTAGGAGTACCGGTAATTGTAATGACGCCGTCAGCATAGGTTGAACCGGTAGCACTTGCACTTACACTGTTAGGGGTAACCTGAGTGTTGGTGCGGATATCAACCGCAACAACCTTGATGGTAGCAACTGCATCCGGAACCTCGAACGCAGTCTGAATCTCTTCCGGCTGGCAGGCTGCAAAAATTCCCGCCAGGGCGATGAGCGATAAAAGTTTTTTCATCTTAAAAGATAATATTAAACATTAAACATTAATAATCCTGCTTGTAGAGCATAACTCTCCCGCTTTCGCGAAAGACCATACTACATTACGAAAGGCAAAAATAAGCCAAATTTGTCGGATATACAAATTTTAAAAAAAATTATTGAAGCAAATTGAGTTGTGCATCAATGTAATAAGGGTTGAAAGAGTTGCGGCTCAAGATATTGTCCGAAGCCTCGGAGCGGAACTCCTGATAGTAGTTCTGCTCGTTGTTGGCGTTGTAGGTCATGCCTATCTGCCCGGAAGTCACGACTCTCGGGATGTAGCCGCGGCGCTTCTGGCGGAAAGGCGGCAGGGATATCTGGAAACGGAACCCCACATTGAGCTGTATGTCAGGAGCTTTCTCGGCGTAGAGGCCGACGGAGCAGCGGCGCATGTGCCGTATCATCTCATACTTGACACCGGTCTCGCCGGCGATGAACTTCTGCAGGCGCAGGGTAAACTGCGTGCCGAGCGAAGGGCAATAATAGTTGGCGGCGACATTCCAGAGGAAGTCGAAGTCCTTGCTGTAGCGGAACTTGAAGCCTTTCCAGTAGTACTCCCCCACAAAGCCGAGCTGTGAGTCCATCCAGAAGCGCTCGTTAGGGAACCAGTATGCCAGCTCCAGCGCAGCCCCGTAGCGACCGCCGGAGAAGGTGCCTACGCTAAGCCTGCCGCCTACATTGAGGTGCCAAGGGTCGCGGAAGCGCTGCGAAAGCGTAATCATCCCGGGATGCACTATGCGCTCCTCGTTGCCGTAACCGTCGCTGAATATCGGGAATTTCATCTGATAGCTGAACTTCATGCCCGGCCAAAGAGTGACTTCCAGCGCTGGGCTCAGCTGCCAGAGCGACTGATATACTTGATTGATGATGAGATTCTTGAGGGACAGCTGCGGGTAAATCACAAAGTCCACCTTGCCGAAACTGCTCGCGTGCTTCTTCTCCCCGCGCACAAGGTCCCAGCTCTCGTCGAGCCGCCTTGTAGTGCGCCATCCGCCCGTCTCGGGGCTATATGTAATGGTCAGCTCCGGGACGCCGTAGTCGGTCCCGACTATCTTGACCTGCCGTCCGTCCGGAAGCCCGGCCCCCTCGATGATTCTGCACGCTCTGGCGAAGCCTTCGGCCGGCAGCTTATAGGCGTCATTTTCAAGCGAATAGACGACATATCCATCGGTCTCGGCGGACCTCACATTGGCGAATCCCGCCTCCACGAGCCGCTGCACGACGGAGTCCCTCGCTTCCTGTGCAGGAAGCGCAGGCGAGGCAAGGGCGGCCGCCAGAAGTATGAGCCCGAATCTTTTCACTAGAACAATCTGAATGTCAGTCTGAGAGATGCCACAGGCCAGAACTTGATATCCTTCAGCGAGAGCCCCTCAGGCATCACTTCCTGCGCGGCGCCGTCATAGGCCACTTCGTTGCCGGAGCTCAGCGCCGGCGCTCCCATATATATGGCTCCCAGATCGAGCTGCAGACCCACGCGGTGCTTAGGTACGCTGCGTCCGAAGCCGAGGCCGAAGTAAGGCCTGAGCTTTGGGATGTCGATGGCAGCTTCCATGTAGCCGGAGCCGTCTTTTTCCTGCACCTGCAGTGTCTTGCCGTCAACATTGACATTGACGGTGCTAATATCGGTCGGGGTGTAGCCAGGCACATCCTTATATTTCTCATTGATGGCGTCCACCTCGGTCTGGAGGTCCTTGTAGTTGCTCCAGAAAGTCTTGTCGGTCTGGGCGGTGGCGGAGAGGTAGGAACCCTCCATGCCGTAGAACACACCCGCCGTGATGTGGAACGACGATTTGCGGAACGGGTAGTACTCGAGCATCGCCTTGATGGTGCTGAGGTTGAGCGTCGAAGTCACGCTCAGGTCCATATCGTCGAAGCTGGTGTTGATCCTGTCAGGCAGCCCCGCGGCCTCAAGATTGGAGTTGAGCTCGGCGATACTGGAATTGACTTCAGCCATGCTTATGTCGGAGTGCTGCGAAAGCGTTACGGAAGGGGCGTTGAAACCGGCCCTGAGGAAAAGATGGTCAGTAACCAGAGGCATCGCGAGCTCCACGCCTATACCGGCGGAACCTGCCTCTATGCCGAAAGAAAGGCTCTGGAAAGCCTTCTGTGCCCAGGCAGCGGACTGGATTCCGAGCAGAGCGATGATTACAAATAGAATTTTTCTCACATTCATAAGGTATTATTTCAAACGCAGTTTATATCTGATACCGAAATTTATGTACTTGCAGGCCTGAAGCTCGAACATCGCCTCGAAACGATTGTCCCAGACAGAGGCTATGCAGCCGAGGTTAAATGTGCGCGCATCGTACTCGGCGATGAATCGGACCTGGTCGAGTATACTCCTGTCACACAAGAGTTTCGGGGTGAATGTCAACGCGGCGGCGGGGCCGTTGAGCGGGTAGTCGCTGCGCTGGTTGTACTGGTATGCAAGGTGCCCTCCAACCTCACCCCAAGGGGTGCTGAAATGTTTTGTGATGGCCACATATTCACGATTGAAGTAGCCGTTGCCCGTGCCCTCCACAGCAGCGTCGATGTAGCCGTTGGCGGAAGAGCCGGTGGTCGGGTCGCTCACGCCCACCACGAGCGAAGGTATCCAGCTGAGGCCGAACTCACCCTCGCGGAGCAGCTGGAAGCGCCCGGTGAAATGCCTGTCCTGGTTGAACATCAGCCTTGACCTGCCCGTCGAGCCAGGTATCTTGCTGCCGTCGAATATCGTGCAGACATAGCCGACCTCGAAGCGGCTCCAGAAAGTGAAGCTGAAGCCGTAGCCGAAAGTCCGGTATGACCAGCCGGAAGTCGGCAGGGAATGGCGGTTGAGACTGTTGTTGGTGATCATGAAAGTCCCCTCCGGCTGCATCTCGGCGGACGGCATCTGGAGCAGGCCGCTGGACGAGTCGGTAAACTGGGCCGCCAGCCTGAGCGGGGCGAGCAGCAGAAGAAGAGTCAGGACCGGCAGGAGTCGCTTCATCGGCAGGGGATCAATAGTTTCCGCTAAGTTAATATATTTTTTGTAAATTTGAGGGAATATTTGGATTATGGCAGATAATTATCTCGAGAAGAAATACGACGAGTACCTCCACGGCAAGAGCGTGATACGCAGGACTAGCCCCTCGCTGGATAGCCTGCTGGGCTTCATTTCGCAGGGAGGCGGCGCAGCGGATCCGGCTTATATGGTGAAGCAGGCCCAGCTGGACGCCGCAGTACGCTCCGCGGAGAAGCTCGGAATCGAGGCGGAAATCACCGCCGACGAGGCCGCGGCCCGGATTAGCCTCAGCTGCGACTCCCCCGCTGGCCTCGGTGCGCTCGTGCTAGCCGCAAGGCTCAAGGCCGCGGAACTGAAACTTCGCAGCGAAGTGAGTCTCGATGAGACCGCAGGCCGGGCCACAATCAAATTTTACAGATAGCTAAACCCTGCCCGGATAGGCTTCCAGAGCCTTCTGGAGCACTACGAGAGCCTTGGCGAGGTCTTCCTTGCAGAGCACATAGGCGATGCGGACCTCCTGCCTGCCCTCCCCCGGCTCGGTGTAGAAGCCTGATGCCGGAGCCATCATCACGGTAGAGCCGTCATAGCGGAATTCGCTCAGGCACCAGATGCAGAATTTCTCGGCATCATCCACCGGAAGTTTCGCCACGGTGTAGAAAGCCCCCATCGGAATCGGAGAATATACCCCCGGAATCTTGTTGAGCCCGTCAATCAGGAAGTTGCGTCTGTCGAGGTATTCCTCATAGACTCCGCGCAGATACTCTTTCTGCACATCGATGGAAGCTTCGGCCACAATCTGCCCGATGAGCGGCGGCGAGAGCCTCGCCTGGCAGAACTTCATAACCGACTCGCGCACCTTGCGGTTGCGGGTGCAGAGACAGCCGATGCGGATTCCGCACTCGGAGTATCTCTTTGATACTGAGTCGAACAGCACCACATTGTCATCGATGCCCTCGAGGTGGAAGGCGGAGATGTACGGCATCCCGGTGTAGATGAATTCGCGGTAAACCTCGTCACTGAATAGGAAGAGGTTGTGCTTCTTGACTATGTCGCGCAGCTGCATCATCTCCTTGCGGGTGTAGAGGTAGCCGGTAGGGTTGTTTGGATTGCAGATGAGGATGGCTTTGGTGCGCTCGCTGATCTGCGCCTCGAAGGCCTCGATCGGAGGCAGGCGGAAACCGTCTTCTATATTGGTCTTGACGCTCTTGATGACCGCGCCCACGGAGATGGCGAAAGCCATATAGTTGGCATAGAACGGGTCAGTGACGATGATTTCGTCGCCCGGGTCAAGGCAGGCTAGGAAGGCGAAGAGCACGGCCTCGGAGCCGCCGGCAGTGATGATGATCTCGTCCGGGGAGAGGTAGATGCCGTATTCCGCGTAATACTTCACCATCTTGGTGCGCAGGGAGAGCAGTCCGTCGGACGGGCTGTACTCGAGGATGTCGCGGTCGATGTGCTTGAGAGCATCCAGGGCGCACTGCGGAGTCTTGATGTCCGGCTGGCCGATGTTGAGATGATAGACATGCACGCCGTTGCGCTTCGCCGCGTCAGCATAAGGCGCGAGCTTCCTGATCGGTGAGAACGGCATATTGTCCGCCCTCTGTGATATTTTCATTGCCATATGATGGTTACTTCTTAATTTCTATCCTGCAGTCGGCGGGGGCTTTGATGTTGGAGTCGAGGATCACTTCGCCGCAGGAGTCGGCCTTGATATAGCCGGTGCGGGGGTTCTTGATTGAGACTACATTTCCCTTGATGGTGGCCTTGACATCGGAGTATTCGAGGGCGAGGTCGGCATCAGGCTCGAAGCTACAGTCCTCCAGCACGAGGCCGTCGGCGTAGCAGAGCGGCTGGGTGCCTCCGATGCGGCAGCGCACGAGGTGCAGGTTTTTGGAGTGCCAGCCCAGATATTCGCCGTTGATAAACGAGTCATAGACGGTCACATTCTCGGTCTCCCAAAGGGCGTCCTTGCTCTGCAGGTCGCTGTCGCGAATCTCCACATTGCGGCAGTGCTGGAAGGAGTAGTTGCCCCAAAGCTTAAAGTTGCGCACCTTGATATCGGAACAGTGCATAAAAATATAGTCCGCATTGCGGGCCTCAAGTCCGTCAATGTCAATATCTTTACACGACCAGAAAGTCTCCTGCGCGAGGGGCATCCGGACATTGCGCAGCGTGATTCCCTCCATCTCGCGGAACATCTTGGGCGCCTCCACGAGGCAGTCGGTCATCTGTACGTCGCGGCTGTGCCAGAGCGAGGAGCGGGCACTCTCCGCGAACACGCAGTCCCTGACACGGAAGCGCTCGCAGCACCAGAAGACATACTTCCCCTCGAAACGGCACTTGTACGCCTCGATATCCGAGGTTTCCTTGAGGGAAGACTCCCCCGGATGAATCGTCACATCCTCCAGATAGAGATTGTGAGCGCAATACAGAGGCCGCTCGCCTCCGAATTCCTGACCGATTATCTTTTCCATAATGTGCAAATTTACACTTTTCGTGCAATGTGACAAAGAAAAATAATTAACTTAGCAGGCACGGAATTAGTAGCGACAAATGACAAACAACCCATAAAAGAATAATATGAAACGACTTGAAGGCAATGTCACCCTCATCACGGGTGGCGGCAAGGGAATAGGCTTCGGCCTGGCTACGGCTTTCGCCAAGGAAGGCTCGGACCTCGTAATCACCGGAAGGACAGAGTCCAGGCTGCTCAGTGCCAAGGAAAAGCTCGAAAGCGAATACGGCATCAGAGTGCTGCCTATCGTGGCGGACGGCGCCGACGAGCAGAATGTCAAGAATGTGGTACGGAGCGCCCTCGAGCATTTCGGCAAAATCAATACCCTTATCAACAACGCCCAGGTCTCCAAGTCCGGCGTGCCTCTCGTGCAGCATACCAAGGAGGACTTCGACCTCGCCATCAACTCGGGTCTCTATGCTGCATTCTTCTATATGCGCGAATGCTTCCCAGCGCTCAAGGAGGTCAAGGGTTCGGTAATCAACTTCGCTTCGGGAGCGGGCCTCTTCGGCAAGCTCGGGCAGTCATCCTACGCGGCGGCCAAGGAAGGCATACGCGGACTGTCGAGAGTCGCAGCGGCTGAATGGGGTCCTGACGGGGTCAGGGTCAATGTAGTCTGCCCGCTGGCGATGACCGAGAGCCTTCAGGAGTGGAAGAAGAACTACCCTGAGCTCTTCGAGAAGACGATTCAGGGCATTCCTTTGGGAAGGTTCGCCGACCCGGCCGACGATATCGGAAGAGTCTGCGTGTTCCTCGCCTCCGAAGACGCCCACTATGTGACGGGAGAGACGATTACCCTGCAAGGCGGCAGCGGTCTGAGACCGTAACATTATTTCTCCGGAATTGACGGAATGTCGTCGATATCCATCAGCGCGCTGACAGGATGCCTGTCGCTGGTCTTTGCCCCGAGCTTTAGAAGCTTCGCTGAGGTGTTGATGATGCTCTGCCCCTTGACATCCAGTTTCTTAAGGCCTTCGTCATATTCGTCGGAGGCCTTTTTCAGCGCCTTGCCCACTGCGTCGTACTTCTCCATGAACATCCCCACGCGGTCTATCATCTCGTTAGCCAGCTCATAGACTTTCTCGTGGTTCTGCGCCTGCGCCACCTGGGTCCAGGTGTTGCGGACTATCTTCAGCGCCCCGTAGAGGCTCTGCTCGTCGGCGATATAGACATTCTTGTCGGCGGCCTTGCGCCAGAGGTCCGGCTCAGCATTGAGCGCAGTCCAGAGGGCTCCCACATTCGGAACGAACATTATCACATAACCGGCCGAGACCTTGGGCGCCTTGACCCGGGATGAATAATCCTTGGCCGCGAGTTCCTTGACATGCTTCTTTATGCTGTCCAAATGGGCCTTGAGATACATCTGCCTGTCGGCCTCGTTCTCCGCGTTGACATAATCCACATAGGCGGTAAGGGACACCTTGGAATCTATAATCACCTCGCGGCGCTCGTCGAGATGCAGGATGACATCGGGACGGTAATTGCCGCCCGTGGCGGAATGCACGGGATGGCCGGAGGCGTCGAGAATCACGGCCTGCACATCGTAGTGCACGCCCTTGGTAAGTCCCTGAGATGAAAGGAGTTCGTCGAGAACAGTCTCGCCCCAGTCGCCCTGGACCTTGCTGCCGTGCTTGAAGGCCGCGGCGAGCTCGTCCGCGCTCTTGCGGGCCGCATCGCTGTGCTCCATCAGGCTCTTGATGCGCTCGCGCATCTCGCCGTTGCGCTCCGCCTGCTCCCTGTTGCCATCCTCCATAGCCTTCTTGAGCTCGGCTATGTTCTGCTTGAGCGGGTCCACGATCTGCCCGATGCTGAGCTTGCTTGTCTCCGAGAATTCCTGCTGGCGCGCCTTGAGCATTTCGCCCGTATCGGACTTGAGCTGGGCGCTCAGCTTAGCCACGGTCTCGTCGAAGCGCCGCTGCAGGGCGTCCATCGCCTCCACGTGCGACCTGTCCCGATATTTCACGATGCTCCGGGCCACGAAAAAGGCTACGGCAGAAGCGAAGGCAAGCCCCCCTATGAACGCCAAAATCAACTCCATAAATTGCTATTTCCTCTTTTTGAGAACCTTCTTGAGCCAGCGGTCAAAGCGGCTGTCGCCGATGGAGGCTTCGTATTCCTTCATCATCTTGGCCGCATCGAGGGTCGAGGACTCCAGGGCCGAATCGACTTCTTTCTGAAGCGCGGCGTCCTGCTCCTCCATCTCCTGCTCGACTATGTAGTTGTCGGCCATCTCGGCATATTGCAGATACGCCGACTCTTCCATCTCCTCCTTGCTGTCCTGCACCTGGTCCAGGGCATCGCTACCGCTCTCCAGGGCCCCAACGGCAGTCTCGTTGCGGCGCATCACATTGTCAACTCCGCGGCTGAACACATTTTCGATGCCGTAGGCGAGGTTGTACTGCACCGTATCCAGCTGCGAGGTATAAGAAGGGACTGTGCCGTCGCGGTAGCGGGCCTTGCCTATCTGGACATGGTTGATGCCGTGAGTGCCGTAAATATTGATTCCGAACATTACTGGGAACGGAGCCTTGAGCACGGAGAGATGATAGAACATAGAGTTGTCAAATCCTTGCGTGCCACGCAGCGCCAGACGGTACTTGCCGGCGCCGAGCACGAACGGGAACACCTCTATGCGGCTATCGTGCACAAGGGCGTCGATGTGCAGATTATCCACATCGAGCACCTCTTTCTTCTTGAACAGCAGCAGGTTGGCCACCTTGCCGAACTGTCCGTCATTATGCACCTTGAGTCCCTTGCCCGTGATGCGGACAAGCCCGTCGAAAGTCGGCATTATAATTCTGCGTGTGGTGTCTATCTTGGCTGTGGCGCTTATATCGCAGCTCAGTTTGCCCTCGAACGACTTGATCACAGGCATTAGGGTATCCACAGCCGGGAAGAGCTGGATGATTTGATTGACAGCCATCTGGGTCAGGTTGAGATTGGCCCCGAGGGAAATGTCATTGCGCGATTTGGTCGAGTAGAACGCGTCCATATAGATGCGTCCAAGTTCAGTGGTAATGTAGGTACCGGTGAGCTGCGCCGTCCTGTCCTTGATGCGGATGCCGGAGTAGAATGGCCCGATTTTCGGGTCGGAATAGTCAACCCGCTGAGCTTCAAGGCCTACGGTGACATCCACATTTGCAGGCAGCACGAATACCGGGAACTCGTGGATGTCCACCCTGGCATCGGCAAGGGTGTCGGTCACGAAGCTCTCGTCAGTTTCATCGTCGGGAGCGACCTCGGCAGACGGGTCGACGGCTTCCTGCTTACCGACGAGAAAGGCTGCAAGTATCTCATTGGCGTTGATGCGCTTGGACTTGATGTCGAGCTTGGTCGCTATCATATCCTTGGCTATCAGCGCATTCTTCGCTCCGAGCACGGTGCCGGTCAGGCTGACATCGGAGGTGCCGCACTTTACGCCTATGGTATCAATCTCTATCTTGTCATCGTCAAAGTCGGCGTGCAGCGCAGTCAGACGCGTGCGCAGCGGAAGCGACGGAGAGGCGAAGAAGCCGGAATCGGCCTTGATGTGACCGGTCGTGGTCCACTCGCGGAGGTACTGCACTACCGTGGAATCGAGCGAGAAATCCAGGTCGGCATCCTCGAAAGCCTTGTCCTTATTGCGGGAGACATAATGGCTGCGGTGCTCCGTGCCGGCGGCCTTCTTCTGCACGGCTGCGCTGATATTCGCCCCGCTGGCAGCGAACCTGGAGGTGCCGAGCCGCAGGAAAGCGCGGTCGCTGTCGGTACTTACCTCCATTCGGGGAAGCATCTCCCCCGCTTCGGCCACCTTGGTGATGCTAGCCTCGTTGCGGATGTTGCGCACTCTGGCGGTGAGGTCGGCGCCCTTGTAGAAATAGACGCTGTCGAAGCCCACGCTGACCGCAAGCCCGCGAGGGCCGGAATGCAGGTCGAGGGCAGTCTTATAGACGCAGGCCTCCAGGGTATCAGCCGGCATCTTTACATGAAGATGATTGCTCGTAAGCGCTCCGCGAATCTTTGCTTCGTCGAAGCGGAAGTCTTGAAGCTCAGACTGGTGCACATGGCCATCGAGCACGAGTCGGAGGTCGCCCTCTGCGTGCTCTATGCCCAGCGAATCCAGCATCGGCACTGCAGCGAAGAGGCGTTCGAGGTCAGCGTTCGCGTCGGCTGAAAGCTTATAGCAAGGGTCCTTGCCCAGCAGGTCTTCCCCATTGCCGTCGAGATCGATGTCAAGACCCGGCACGGAGAGGCAGAATTCGTGTATGTCAGCCACCAGAGTCTTGTCGCCGGAGAGTTCGGCATCGACATCAATCGTGTGGTTAATATCAAGATTTTCAGGAATATACCTAGTAGTTGAAGAAGGTATGCTGATGCAGGCGGTAACGGCGGGCAGTCTGTCCTGCGAATAGACTCCCTCAGCTGTAAAGTCCGCGCTGAGAGAGGCATTGGTGCTGAGCGAGCGCGAAATCTCAGCCAGATGGTCGCCATATTCGCGCAGGAGGGTCTCCAACTGGCATTCGCCTATCTTGGCTCCGGCCTTCATCACGATGCTGTCGGCATAGACCGTGGCATCGCCGTCCAGAGCCAGAGGGATGTGGGCGAGCTCCGCCTTGAGGCCGGAAGCGCCGACTTCCATATTGTCGGAATTTTTCTCGAAGCGCACCCCGCCCCCGATGCCGAGAGGCACGGAAAGCCTTCCGAGCGAAGCGGTCGCAAGCTGCGCAAGCGCCTGCATATCAAGCTCATACTCCGCATCGCGAACTTCCTTGACGCCGAGGTGCCCGAGATTTAAATCTACAGTATCGGCGGCGCTGATGGCATAGGCGCCGAGCGAGTCGAGTCCGATATTGGCATCCTTGAGACTCAGCGCGTCTTCGGTGAACTTGAGAGTGGCAGCTACGGCCAGTGCGTCAAGTCCAAGCCGGGCGCGGAGCTTGCCCGGAGCGTCAGTATAAACCAGGGCGATGTCTTCCAGCGAGAGCTTCCGGACATTGATTCGAGGTGTGGTCAGAGGACCGCTCTCCGTCTTGAGAGTGTCAGGAGACTCAGGAATCTTGATAGCGGAAAGGTTGGTCGAAAGACTGTCATAATTGTGGATAAAGCCGCGTATTCCACTGAGGCTCAGTTCGTTCACGGCAAGTTCGCCGTGCAGGAACTTGAGCGGACTGACGCTGAGCGAGAGCCTGTCGAGGCTCAGCAGCGTGTCTGCGCTCTCCCCCCGCCCGGGCTCCGAAAACTCCCGGCCCGGGAATTCTCCCCCGTCAAAGGAGGCAAAGCGCTCGTGGGGGTAGGTCAGCGCGAGGTCATCGAGGGTGATGCTTATCCTCGGGAAACGCCGGAGCAGGTGGACTCTCAGGCGCGAATACCCGAGAGTCCCGTCCACATACTCCTTGGCCAGGTCGTCGACCAGATTGGTCACCAGCTTCGAATTGAGAGCTATCTGAAGCCCCGCAAATATCACCAGCACCAGGCCGACTATAGTGATAAGGGCTATTTTAAGCCCTTTTTTCATAGACCGAGCGCCTTGAAGAAATCGTTGCCCTTGTCATCCACGAGGATGAATGCAGGGAAGTCCTCAACGCGGATTTTCCATACGGCCTCCATTCCGAGCTCAGGATATTCCACGCACTCAATGGACTTGATGTTGTTCTGCGCGAGCACGGCCGCCGGGCCGCCGATGGAGCCGAGGTAGAAGCCGCCGTGCTTCTTGCAGGCGTCGGTAACTGCCTTGCTGCGGTTGCCCTTGGCGAGCATTACCATTGAGCCGCCATTGTCCTGGAATTCATCCACATACGGGTCCATACGGCCTGCGGTGGTAGGTCCCATAGAGCCGCAAGGCATGCCTGCAGGCGTCTTGGCCGGGCCGGCATAATAGACCGGATGGTCCTTGAAGTACTGAGGCATACCCTCGCCTGCGTCGAGACGCGCCTTAATCTTGGCGTGAGCGATGTCGCGGGCCACGATGATGGTGCCGTTGAGGCTGAGGCGGGTGCTGACAGGGTATTTGGTGAGCTGTGCAAGTATCTCGGACATAGGGCAGTCGAGGTTGATCTTGACGGCCTCGCCCTCGCCCGCATTGCGGAGTTCCTCAGGGATAAGCTCATAAGGCTTGTCGTCGAGCTTTTCGATCCATACGCCGTCGGAGTTGATCTTAGCCTTGACATTGCGGTCGGCCGAGCAGCTGACTCCCAGTCCGATAGGGCAGCTTGCGCCGTGGCGCGGAAGCCTTACGACACGGATGTCGTGCGCGAAATATTTGCCGCCGAACTGCGCTCCGAGGCCGATTTTGTGGGTCTCTTCGAGGAGCTGCTTCTCCAGGGCTATATCGCGGAACGCTCTTCCGGTCTCGTCGCCGGAGGTAGGGAGAGAGTCATAATAATGGGTGGAGGCGAGCTTCACGGTGAGAAGGTTCTTCTCGGCCGAGGTGCCGCCGACCACGATGGCGATGTGGTAAGGAGGGCAGGCTGCGGTGCCGAGGGTCTTCATCTTCTCCACGAGGAACGGCACGAGAGTTCCAGGATTCTGGATGCGCGCCTTGGTCTCCTGATAGAGATAGGTCTTGTTGGCCGAGCCGCCGCCCTTGGTCACGCAGAGGAAGCGGTATTCATCACCCTCGCAGGCCTCGATGTCGATCTGGGCAGGGAGGTTGCACTTGGTGTTGACCTCGTTGTACATATCCAGAGGAGCGTTCTGCGAATAGCGCAGGTTCTCCTCGGTGTAGGTCTTATATACGCCCAGGCTCAGGGCTTCCTCATCGCAGAAGCCGGTCCAGACCTGCTGGCCCTTCTCGCCGTGGATAATGGCGGTGCCGGTGTCCTGGCAGAGAGGGAGCTTGCCCTTGCAGGCGATCTCTGCATTGTGCAGGAAGGTCAGGGCCACATATTTGTCGTTGGCTGACGCCTCAGGGTCGGAGAGAATCTTCGCCACCTGCTCATTGTGGGAGCGGCGGAGCATGAAGCTCACGTCGCGGAACGCGGTATTGGACAGCAGGGTCAGGGCTTCCTTGCTGACTTTGAGCACCTTATGGCCCTCGAACTCAGACACGCCCACATACTTCTCCGAACCGGGGATACGGTAGTATTCAGTCTTGTCCTCGCCAAGCTGAAACATCGGAGCATACTTAAACTCAGTCATATTCTAGTTTTGCATTAAAAATATTTTCATGAATTCGTTGAGGTCGCCGTCCAGCACGCCCTGGGTGTCGGCGGTCTCGTAGCCGGTACGCAGGTCCTTGACCATCTTGTAGGGATGGAGCACATAGGAGCGGATCTGCGAGCCCCACTCAATCTTCTTCTTCTGGCCCTCGAGCTCGGCCTGCTTCTCCTGGCGCTTCTTGAGCTCGATGTCGTAGAGGCGGGACTTGAGGATGCGGAGGGCATTCTGGCGGTTGTCCTGCTGGCTGCGGGTCTCGGTATTCTCGACGGTGATGCCGGTCGGGAGGTGGCGCACGCGCACTCCGGTCTCGACCTTGTTGACATTCTGCCCGCCGTGGCCGCCGGAGCGGAAGGTATCCCACTCTATATCAGAAGGATTTATCTCGATATTGATGCTATCGTCCACCAGCGGATAGACGAAGACGGAGCTGAAGGTAGTCTGCCGCTTGCCCTGGGAGTTGAACGGCGAAATCCGCACAAGGCGGTGCACACCGGACTCGGCCTTGAGGTAGCCGTAGGCGTAGTCGCCCTCGAACTGCACGGTGACGGACTTGATGCCCGCTTCATCGCCCTCAAGGAGCTCCGTAACGGTCATCTTGTAGCCGTTGCGCTCGCCCCAGCGCATATACATCCTCATCAGCATCGCGCTCCAGTCGTTGGCCTCGGTGCCGCCCGCGCCGGAGTTGATGGTGAGCACGGCTCCGAGGGAGTCGCCCTCTTCGCCCAGCATATTGCGCATCTCAAGGTCCTCCACGAGTTTTTTTGCGTGGTCGAAGGCACTGTCGGTCTCAGGGCTCTCCGGGTCGAGCTCAAGCAGCACTTCAAGGTCGTCCACAGCAGAGCGGGCCGCATCGAAGGCAGTCACCCACGACTTCACACCGCTGACCCCCTTGAGGAAGGCTTCGGCCTTCTTGGGGTCGTTCCAGAAGTCGGGGGCCTGGCTCTGCTGCTCTTTCTCACTGAGTTCCGCACGCTTGGACTCTATGCCGATACAGCGCCCGAGCGTCTCCACGCGGGTCTGTAAATCCTTGATTTGCTCCTGTGTTATCATAATCTCACAAATTTAGTGATTTTTTTTGTAACTTTGCTTTATGGCGACAATAGGCATAATGGACTCCGGCGTCGGAGGGCTGTCCGTCCTGAAGGAGATACTCAGGCTCCTCCCTGACGGAAAGTATGTTTACTATGCCGACAACGCCAACTGCCCCTACGGGGAGAAGAGTCCCGAATTCATACGCGAACGCTGCCGCAGCATCACTGAAATGATGCTTTCCAGGGGCGCGCAGGCAATGGTGCTGGCCTGCAACACGGCCACAGCAGCCGCAGTGCAGACGCTCCGCTCCGAATACGGCATCCCCTTCATCGGAATGGAGCCTGCAGTGAAGCCGGCGGTAAAGATGACCCGCAGCGGAGTGGTGGGAGTGCTCGCCACCGCCGGTACGCTCAAGGGGCTGAAATACCTCAACACCAAGAGCCGCTTCGAAGGCGATGTCAAAATAGTCGAAAGGGTCGGGCGGGGCTTCGTGGAACTGGTGGAAAGCGGAGAACTGACGGGCCCGCACGCCGAGGAGCTTGTCGCGGAGAGTCTCAGGCCGCTGCTCAGCGAAGGCGCTGATACCGTGGTACTTGGCTGCACCCATTATCCTTTCCTGCTCGAAACCCTGCAGAAAGTTGCCGGCCCGGAAGTGCAATTCATCGACCCGGCACCTGCCGTGGCAAGGCGGCTGGAGGAGGTAATGAATGAGCACGGCATCCCGCTCGGGGACGCAGCCCCCGGCATCGAGCTGCTCTCATCCGGCTCTCCGGATGCGCTCAAGGCCACGTTCTCACTAATTGAACGGCCGTAATTTCCAGCAGGCCCTGAGCCGGCAGGCACGCCGCAGATTCTAATAAAGGTAATATTTCTCCGACAGACGGCGGAACGACTCGGCATCCCTGCCCCAGAACTGCTCAATGTCGGCGACCCTCATCGACTTTCCGAAAACGGCGCTGACATAGTCGGTCCCGCATACCTTGTTGAAGGTCGGAATCCGCTCCGGGGAGATTGTGAACGGATTTTTGCCGTAAAGCTCCCACACCGCCTGCATCACATAAAATTGAGTAAGCGTTATTGTAGCTTTCTGATAATCAGTATAATAATACTGCACGCCGTGGAGGAGTTTGCCGGACAGGCGTCCGGAAGTCGGCTTGTAGTGGATCGTCCGCCATGCAACTCCCGGAACATCGTAACCGTCAAGGGTTTCCTTGAGACGGTCGGCGTCTATCCACTCTTCCGCGAAGGTCGCAAACGGAAGCGTGTAGCCGATGCCGATGTTGAGATAGTTGTACATCTCCCCCACCAGCCCGGCGGACGGGTAGCAGAGCGCGCTTTCAGGGTATGGGATGTTCGGGGACGGGAGCACCCACGGCAGGCCCGTGTCGGCAAAGAGCATATCCCGGCTCCAGCCTTCCATCGGCACCACCATCAGGGTGCATTTCGCTGGCTCCGCCTTGCCGTTCTGCCCGCAGTTGAGACGCTCCTCGTTGATGAGCATAGCCAGTTCGCCGACCGTCAGTCCATAGACATACGGGATGCGGTATTGGCTTATGAATGAATTGAATCCGCTCTCCACCAGCGGTCCTTCGACCTTGAGCCCGCCGAGCGGATTGGGACGGTCGAGCACCATCACCGGGATATCCGCAGCGGCGCAGGCACGCATCACCAGCCCGAGGGTGGAGATGAAAGTATAGGAACGGCTGCCGACATCCTGAATATCATAAATGACGATGTCCAGCCCCTTTAGCATCTCGGCCGTCGGCTCGCGGGTGGAGCCGTAGAGCGAATAGACCGGCAGTCCGGTGCGGCTGTCCTTGCCGGACTCCACCTTGCCGCCCGCATAGACATCCCCCCTCACGCCGTGCTCCGGCGCGAAAAGGGCCACAAGATTGACATCCGGCGCATCATATAATATATCTATGGTCGAGCAGAGCCGGCTGTCCACCCCGGAAGGGTTGGTGACTAGCCCGACCCGCATCCCGGCGAGGCCGGAGAAGCCCCGCTCGCGGAGCACCTCGATGCCGGGTTTAACTCTGGCAGAGACACTTACGGCAATCAGCAGCGCCGCCGCGCAAACAAAGTGACGAATACTGTGGCGAGACAACATATCATTACAATTATAAAGAATCCCGTGTAGCCGACGGCCTCCTGCATCCAGCCGGCGAAAAGTCCCGGCAGCATCATCGAGAGGGCCATGAACGCAGTGCAGATGGCGTAGTGCGAGGTCTTGAACTCCCCTTCGGAGAAGTGCATCATATAGAGGGTGTAGGCCGTGAAACCAAAACCGTAGCCGAACTGGTCGAAGGCAACGCAGAAATACACCACCCAGAGCTCGGCAGGCTGAGCCGCAGCCATATAGAGGTAAACGGCGCAAGGCAGGGCGAGGGCGAGCGACATCGGCCAGAGTGACTTCCTCAGACCGTGGCGCGCCGCGAAAACGCCTCCGAGAATACCGCCGACTGTCAGGGCGATGACGCCTACCGTACCATAAACCAGCCCAGACTGGGCGGTGCTGAGGCCGAGTCCTCCCTCAGAGGGGTCGTCCAGCAGGAATGGGGTGAGCATCTTGACGGAAAACGCTTCCGGCAGCCTGTAGAGGAGCATGAACACGATGGCGAGCCAGACTCCGTCCTTGCGGAAGAAGCTGGTCCAGGCGCGGGCGAAGTCGCGGAAAATCCTGGAGGTTTCGGCTTTGCCGCCTGGGGTTCCGGCCTTGCCGCCTGCCGGACATTCGACCTTAGGCAGGGCGAAGAGATGCCAAAGCGCAATGGCGGCAAAAATCACCGACGAGACCCCGAGAGTGAGGCTCCAGGCGCGCGGGATGTCGCCCAGACGCTCCTCCAGCACGCCCGCCATAACTACTATTATACCCTGTCCGAAGACGGAGGCGATACGGTAGAATGTGCTCCTGATGCCGACGAAAAGCGACTGCCTGCGCTTGTCCAGGGCAATCATATAATAGCCGTCAGCCGCAATGTCGTGGGTGGCGGAGGCGAATGCGACTATGTAGAAGCAGACCAGAGAGAATCCGAACGAATCCGGGCTGACCGAGAGCGCGAGGGCGGCGAAGCCCAGGGTAATCAGCAGCTGCATGGCGAGTATCCACCAGCGCTTGGTGCGGATTACATCCACGAAGGGGCTCCAGAGCGGCTTGATCACCCAGGGGAGGTAGAGCAGCGAGGTGTACATCGCGAGGTCGCCGTTGGACATCCCGAGACGCTTGAACATCGTGACCGAGATTACATTCACGATGAAATAAGGTATTCCCTCCGCAAAATAGAGCGTGGGCACCCAGGCCCAGGGGCTATTCAACTTCCGCTCCGACATAGTAATGCGCAAGTATCTGTCTGTAGTCATAGCCCTCGGAGGCCATCACTGCGGCCCCTATCTGGCAGAGTCCGACTCCGTGACCCCAGCCGCGGCCCCTGAGGATAAATTCGTCTTCCTCCACGCTCACTTCGAAATCTGAGCTCTTGAGGTGGCTCGGGCTCAGGGCACGGCGTATCGCAAGCTCTTTGCCGATGACTTGAGAATGCTTGGAACCATTGATTCTCAAATATTTGATGCGTCCTGAAGGACCGCGGTCGAGTGGCTCGAGGGAAATTATCTCCCCGAAGTCGATGCCGGTCCTGCTGCGGACGAGTTCCGAGAGCTCGCTGCGGGTATAGCGGACCGTCCAGTCGTGGAAGTCCGGGGTCTGCATATCGTAGTCGTTGAGCACCTGGGAGAGGATTTCGGAATTCTCGCAGTCGCAGAACTTGTCCTCAACGCTCTGAAGGTAAGGATAATCCCTGTCTTCCCAGCAGGTGCTGTAGAGTTCGGAGCGGCCGCCGCAGCACTTGGAGTAGCGGGTGTCGCAGAGTTCTCCCCTATATTTTAGGATCTGTCCCCAGGTCTCGTCTATCGCGCGCCGCACATTGTCTCCCACGGCCATCGTGAGGCCTTGGTAGCGCTGGCAGTGGTCGTCGGCGCAGACGTCGAAGGCCTTATGCGGGGCTGCAGGCGAGCCTTCCGAGCGCTCCTTCACCCTGGCACATAGCCAGCTTCTGGAGATGACGGCGTGCGCCTTGAGGAGCTCCGGCGATGCGGAGGATTTCATCTCGGAGGAGATGACGCTCAGGAGATAATTCTCCATTCCCACGCAGTTCACGGCAGTAATACGGTCTCCCTCAACGATGAATTTAAGGCCTCCGGCGAACTTCAGCGTGCGTTTCTGCTGCCAGTGGAAATCGATTCCGATCACCACGTCGTAGAGGATGAACGAAGCCTCGGCAAAGAGAGTGGAACGGGTGATGGAGTCGAAATACAATTCATCGTAAATCATTCCGTTATAGACGATTCGGCCGTCCCGCCAGCTCACTTTCTGCGGGCCGGCGCCGTCGGAGATGATTTCGAAGGTTATTTCCTTAGCGGAGAGTATGCCCACGGATATTTTCGGCTGAGTGCGGGTGAGCCTCCATTCTATCATTTCCCTCTCGTGGCGGGAGATGCTGACTTCGGAGAGCATTCCCTCCAGCTGCGCGGCCGTGACCTTGTCGAAGTCCTCGCGGAACGGGGCCACGAACACTCCCGCCATATCGGCTGCGCCGGGGCTGATGGTGAGGTGCTCCTCTCCGGCGGCTGTGAAATGGTGCGAACGCTTGGCTGCGCGCATCGTGACGAAGGTGCGGAATTCACCGTCCTTGACATAGGCGAAGAGGTTGAACTTGGGTTCTATCTCCCCCTCCGGCCGGTCGGTACAGTCCAGCAGGCGGTAGAACAGTTTGGCGAGCGACTTGGAAGTCGTTGCCTTGAGAGCGAACACACCCTCGGTGTAGCCAGGATAGCGGTAAAGCGTGGCGTCCTTGACGGATGCGAGAGGCTCGCACGGTGCGTCGAGAAACTTGTCCACGGCCTCCTCGAGCGGGAGATTATGCCTCGGAACAGCCTGGAAGTGAAGGTGATCCGGGGCGGAAGCGCCACTGCTCGGGCCGTTGTAGAAGACCAGGTAGTCCGGGTATTTGACTGCGAAGTCGAGCATATCCGGGAAATGGTGCCAGATTGCCTGCGGGAGGTGTTCGTCCCTGACTATCACAAGATGCCCCGGGAAAATCGGGTAAGGGTTGATCTGAATATTGTAGAGCCGTCCCTTGCGGCCCTCGAATTTGATGTGGAACTGCTCCGGAGGACGGTTCTCCGCACAGAGGAAACACTTGCGCGCGGCTATGGCCTCTGGGGAGGTGTCGGCGGTGGAGGAAATTACCCTCTTGGGGTTGAACTGCACCTTGCACTTGAGCCCGCCAACCTCGAATTCGCGGGTTTCGGCGGCCTTGAGGGCGCGGAAGTTGGCGGATGCAAGCGGCCACACGGACAGCTGATCGCCTATGAATTTGTCAAGTTCCCGCATTACAGTAGGGATTGGATTTGTTTCTGTATCCGATAATATTCCTGCTCGAAGTTGGGGGTGAGGACGCCTTTGCCTATGGTGCTTACTATCTCATCCTGAGACCAGTACCGACCGTCGATTACCTCGTCGCCGTCCGGCTTGAGGCGGTACTCCCCCACTGCGGCGAAGACATTGACAAGCTCCTTCTCCGTCTCGGATTCGAAGACATAGGAGGTCAGGAAGCAGGGGTTGAAGTCGGTGAGGCCGAGCTCCTCGCCGGACTCGCGGTAGAGCGCTTCGAGGATATATTCGCCGTAGGTGACATGGCCGCCGACTGCGGTGTCCCAGCGGAGCGGAAGGAGGTCCTTGGTGGCGCTGCGCTGCTGGAGATAGATGCTGGCGTCGCGGCTGATGATGTGCAGGTGCACCACAGGGTGCAGGAGCTTGGAGCCGCCGTGGCAGTATTTGCGGGAGGCCTGGGCCGTGACATTGCCGTGCTCATCCACGACGGGGAGCATTTCGCAGGCCGACGCCCTGAGGCTGCCGCGCACGAGAGGCGCCGTCTTGACGGGATATATCAGATCGATCATCAGTAGTTGATTATTCTGAGTTCTTCAGGGGTGTAGAGGATGGAGTCCACGATGTCCGGGGCGACCTGTGCTACGATGATGAAGGCGAGCAGGGCTACGGCGGCGAGGACCAGCAGGAGGAGGAGCAGAGCCCACCAGCGGACGCGGCGGCGGGGCTTGGGTACTGCCGGGGCTTCCGGGGCTGCTATTGGCTCGGGGGTCGGGGCTGCTATTGGCTCGGGTGTTGGCTCCGGGGCTGGTTCGGCTATCGGCTCGAGGGTCGGGGTCGCGGACGGTTCTTGTTCGGGTATCGGCTCCGGTTCCGGGGCCGGAGTTTCTTCCGGTTCTGCGACCGGGGCGGCTGCCGGTTCAGGTTCGGGTTCTGCGGCCGGTTCTACTTCCGGTTCTGCAGATTCTTTCGGCTCTTCCGGCTGTCCGGCTATAGGGCGGATTGGGATTTCCACCGGCTCTGCATTCTCAGTTATCGTCTTGAGAGACAACGGCTTGAGCGTAAATCCATCTGGGAATATATCCAGGTCGGCGTCCGGCACGAAGAAGAAATTGTTCTCCACCGTCGCCCTCAGTCGTCCAAGGCCCGGCAGCACGATGGTCTTGCGCTCCTTGAGCACCGTCTTCAGCTCCTGCAGGAACTGCTTCAGATAGACCTCGGCCGCCTCCTTGCTGATGCCGTTGGATGCAGCATAGAAGTCAGCGAGCAGCCTGTCCTCCGTCCTGCTAGGATGGAACGAGAGCCGGCGGTAAGGCGGATTGATCGTGTAGCCCCTGTCGGAGAATGTCGCCGGTACGACTTCAGCCACGAATGTACCCACGCCGGGCAGTCCGACCTGATCGTGGTCGGCTATCAGCTCCGTTATCATCCTGGCTAAAAGTGCTACATCCATAACTCAACAAAGATAATACAAATCCTCAAGCCGAGCAAATTGAATTAAATCGAAAAAAAGTTTAAATAATCTTTGCGTATTAAAGATTTTGCCGTATATTTGCAGTCCCAAAACGCAAGTGAGGGTAGAAATTCCTCTTTAGCTCAGTTGGTTAGAGCACCTGACTGTTAATCAGGGGGTCCTAGGTTCAAGT
>CAVJHI010000005.1:0-63161 GCA_963649415.1 bacterium | reverse complement strand
TTGTAGATTTTGCGCAGACAGCCCGCAAATGTAATGCTTGCCCTCCGGCGCGGTCAACTGCGGGCATTTCGACACGCTCAATTAGCGCAGACCCCCTGATTCTGCAGGCATTTCGACACGCTCAATGACCGCCGCTTGCTGAGAGGGTCGAAGGGACGGACCTGCTGGCCGCAGCGGTCGTGCTGCTTGAAAATAGAGAATAAGGGTTGATGTTGTCAGATTTTAGTTGTAACTTCGCTATGTCGCTGAGCTTGGATTTATTTTTTTGCTTCACTGATTCAAGTGATATTTTTTATCAGGACTTTTGAAACTTTGGCAGACTAAAGTCTGCAGAATTTAGGTATATTATGAAGTATAGCAAACTCTTTGCGCTGCTGTGTGCAGCCGCAGTGATGGCTTCCTGCAGCAGGGAAGTCAAGGATACCCCCATCCCGCAGGCGACGGAGTGCAGCGTCGATGTGAGCAGTTTCGACAAGGTGTTCGCCGATGTTCGGATGGACGGGACCAACGAAATACACTCTCTGGTGGTGCTTAAGGGCGGAAAACTCATATATGAACGCTACGCCGAGGGGCAGGAGAGCGACGCGCTGCACATCCTCTGGTCGGCGAGCAAGACATTTACCGCTACGGCCATTGGATTCGCGGTGCAGGAGGGGCTTTTAAGCGTCGATGACAAGGTGGTCGGCTTCTTCGATGAGGGCGAACTCCCATCTGAGCCGTCGGAGGAACTCAAGAGCCTGACCGTCAAGCATCTGCTGACTATGACGAGCGGCTTTGCCCTCGATCTGATCAGCCAGGTGGAGGCGGGAGTGGTGGAGCACCCTGCAGCTGAGGTGTTTGCAGCCGGCTTCAAGTTCGCTCCTGGCGACCATTTCGAATACAATTCGATGAGTACCTATATCCTGAGCGCCATCATCACCAAACTCACGGGGCAGACCGTCGAGGACTATCTCGAGAGCAGGCTTTTCAGTCCGCTGGGCATCCGCAGGCACATCTGGGAGACTTCAGCCGAGGGCTACAGCATGGGCGGCTGGGGCCTGCACATCACCACGCAGTCCCTTGCCAAGATGGGGCAGTTCTTCCTCCAGAAGGGAGTATGGGACGGGAAGAGGCTGCTTAATGAAGAATGGTTCGACGAGGCGATGTCCGTGCAGGTTTCGACCGCCGAGAGGAAGAGCCTCGAAAAGTCGCAGGGCTACGGCTACCAGATGTGGAAGTGTTCCGTGCCGGGAATGTATAGGCTCGACGGCTCGTGGGGGCAGTACAGCATCATAATCCCCGACAAGGACGCCGTGGTAGCCTGCAACTGCCACACCAAAAACACATCCAAGATTCTTGCCTCGATCAACGAGAATATTTACAAGAATTTGTAGCGACGGCCTGCGGGCATTTCGACGCGTTCAATGACCGCCGGTTTAGCAAAAAAGCGGAAAATTGCGTAAGTTTGCAATCTTGAAACACGACAGGATGGAAAGTTACGGATTTCTCAGAGTAGCGGCGGCGATGCCCAAAGTCAGTGTCGCAGCCCCGGCGGCGAATGCCAAGGAAATAGTCAGGATGGCCTCCGAGCTAAGTGCCGAAGGGGTTTCGGTGATAGTTTTCCCGGAGCTCAGCGTGACGGGCTATACCTGCGCCGACCTCTTCGGGCAGCGCTCTCTGATTGAGGGGGCTGAGACGGCAGTGCAGGAAATCCTCGCCGAGACCTCGTCGCTCGGCTCCCTGATCTCGTTCGGCGTGCCCCTCGAATACCGCGGAAGGCTTTTCAACTGCGCCGTGGTTGCACGCGGCGGCAGGATACTCGGCATAGTGCCCAAGACCTACCTCGCCGGCAACGGAGAATTCTACGAGCCGAGGTGGTTCGAGTCCGCAAGGGTGCTGCCCGATAATGGTGTAATGATTGATTATGCCGGGCAGAAAGCTGTCAGACTGGGCTGCCGTCAGCTCTTCCGGCTCGGAGGGACGCTGGTCGGCGTGGAAATCTGCCAGGACCTCTGGGCGCCTGTACCAGCCTGCACCTGGGCGGCACTCGCCGGAGCGCAGCTCATACTCAACCTCTCCGCCAGCAACGAGGTGCTGATGAAGCACGAATACCGCCGTCAGCTCGTATCTTCCACATCATCAAGACTTTTCGCAGCCTATGTGTATTGTTCCTGCGGCTACGGCGAATCCACCCAGGACCTTGTCTGGGCCGGCTCGTCGCTGATTTGCGAGAACGGCGGCGTGCTTGCCGAGAGCGGGCGCTACAGCCGGAAATCCTCCGCCATCGTCGCGGATGTGGATATAGAGAAAATGGACACCCTCCGCGCCAAGGAACATTCCTACCGCTTCGAGGGGCCTAATCCCGAATACACCATCGCCGAAACGGGAGAGCCGCTCGACACCGATTTTAACTCCAAGCTGCTCAGGCACATAGAGCCGCATCCGTTCGTCCCGCAGGGCGACGCTGAGGCGCTTGGCGAACGCTGCCGCGAGATACTCTCCGCGCAGGTCGCAGGCCTTACCACCAGAATGGAGCACATCCGCTGCCGCAAGGCGGTTATCGGCATCTCCGGCGGCCTCGACTCCACGCTTGCGCTGATGGTCACAGTCCTCGCCTTCGACGCCATGGGGCTTGACCGCAAAGGCATCGTCTGCGTCACGATGCCGGGCTTCGGCACTACCGACAGGACGCACAACAACTCCCTGTCACTGATGAACTTGCTGGGCGTGACGGCAAGGGAAATCTCGATAGTTCCCGCCACGCGCCAGCATTTCGCCGATATCGGCCAGGACGAGAGCGTGCACGACCTTACCTACGAGAACTGCCAGGCCCGCGAAAGGACGCAGATTCTGATGGATGTGGCAGGCAAGGAAGGCGGTATCGTCATCGGCACGGGCGACCTATCCGAACTCGCCCTCGGCTGGTGCACCTACAACGGGGACCATATGTCGATGTACGCTGTCAATGTCAGCGTACCGAAGACCCTCGTCAAGACCCTTGTCATCTGGGGCGCCGACAACAGGTTCAACGGTTCCGAAGATGTGCGCAAAGTGCTTCTGGATGTGGCGGATACGCCTATCAGCCCGGAGCTTATCCCGGCCGACGAGCAGGGCAATATCAAACAGAAGACCGAGGACCTTGTGGGCCCGTACGAGCTGCACGACTTCTTCCTCTACAACTTCTTCCGCTTCGGCTACAGCGCGGAGAAACTGCTCTTCATAGCTCGGAAAGCGTTCGGGGACACTTACGATGAGCCGACCATAAGGCATTGGCTCTCAACCTTCCTGCGCCGTTTCTTTACCCAGCAGTTCAAACGCTCCTGCATCCCCGACGGCCCTAAGGTCGGCTCAGTCTCCCTCTCGCCCCGCGGCGACTGGAGGATGCCGTCCGACATCGAAACCCCCTGGGGGTTGTAGTTGCAGCTTGATGCTTCGACCCTCTCGGCAACCGCTTCCTCGACCATCCCTTCAACCCTCTCAGCGACCATCCCTCACGACCATCTCTGGGGTCTTAGTATAAGTTTTGGGATATATGTCCCGGGTGTATTTTTTCTACACTCGGGACATATACCCCAAACGGAAAATAATCTACCGATCAGTCGTTGTTCATCTGCGTGATGTCCGGCTTGTAGCGCTCGGAGTCGCCTATGAGCCACTCGGCGTAGTAGTCGGCCATCCTCCAGAAGAAGTACTCGTTCATATCGCCGAAGCCGTGCCTCTGGCCAGGGAGGATCATCATATCGAAACGCTTGTTGGCGCGGATTAGCGCATTTACCACGCGTATCGTATTGGCAGGATGAACATTGTTGTCGATGTCCCCGTGGAAAAGCATCAGATGTCCCTTGAGGTTGCGCGCCAACTCCTGGTTGGTGTCGATGTGATAGACGAAAGTCGTGTCGCCCTGGCTGACCTTCTCAAGCACCCCGTGATGCTGCTCGCTCCACCAGCGGTTGTAGATGCTGTTGTCGTGGTTGCCCGCGCAGGACACCGCCACCTTGAAGAAATCAGGGTATTTGAGGATGGCTGCCGTGCTCATGAAACCGCCGCCGGAGTGTCCGTGGATGCCGACCCTGCCCAGGTCGATGAACGGATACCTCGCCCCGAGCTGCTGGATTGCGTACTTCTGGTCCTCTAGTCCGTAGTCGCGCAGGTTGCCGTAGCCGTAGTTGTGGTACCACTTCGAGCGGTTCGGATGCCCGCCCCTGTTGCCCACGGTGATGACGATGATGCCGAGCTGCGCCAGGCGGTCGGTGCGCGTGAATCCCTTGCTCCAGGAGATGTTGTTCGCCTCCACCTGCGGGCCCGGATAGACATAGTCGCAGATAGGATAGACCTTCGTGGAGTCGAAGTCGAACGGCTTGTACATCACTCCGTAGAGGTCCGTGACTCCGTCGGCGGCCTTGACCTTGAAGCGCTCCGGGAACTTGTAGCCGGCCTCGAAAAGCAGGCTGAGGTCAGCTGTCTCGAGCTCTGAAATCTTCTTGCCGGCAGCCGAGAAGACGGCCACGGCAGGGGTGCAGTCCACGCGCGAGTAGTTGGCTACGAAGTACTTACCGTCGTAGCTGGCGGTGGAGAGCACATCCATATCGTCCATATCGAGCTGCTGCATAGCTCCGCCGTTGAGGGATACGCGGAAGGTATGCATCTGGTAAGGGTTCTCGTCAGCCTTGACCCCGCAGGCGCTGAAGAGTACATAGCCCTCTTTCTCGTTGACTGCCAGTACATCCTCGACGTGGAACGCGCCGTCGGTAAGGTTCCTGACCAGAGTGCCGTCGCTGTTGTAGAGGTAGAGGTTGGCCCAGCCGTTGCGCTCGGACCAGTGGATAAGCTTCTTCCCTCCATCGATAAGGTACGGCGTGCGGTATTCCACATAGGTCCTCTCCCGCTCGGAGATGATGGTGCGGGTGGAGTCGGAGCCCACATCGACGCGGCAGAGGTCGAGCCTCTTGAGGTCGCGGCTCTGGCGGATGAGGTAGAAGCCGTCATTGTCGCCCAGCCACTTGCTCTGCCAGAAGTCGAGGTAGTCGTCGGAAGGCTCCTTCCACGCGCGCAGCACGTCGATGGCCTCGTCCTTGAACGCGCGGCACTTGATTTCCCGGGCCGTGGCGGCGCTGTTGCCCTCGGTCATAGTGAAGAGGTAGAGGTAGTCCAGCGCACCCGGTTCGCCCGGCATCTGGTATTTGTAGGTCTCGAGCTCCGGACGCGGGGCGAGCGAGTTGATGACCCAGAAATCCTTGAGAGGTCGGGTGTCGTATTTGGTGGTTGCGAAATGCTTGGAATCCGGCGACCATACCAGCTCTGCCGGGTAGTGTCTGCGGGTGCTATCGGCCTCAGTATCACCGGCATAGGCGCCGTAGCCGTAGCCGAACTGCCGTATGCCGTCGCTGGTGAGCCGGTGCTCCACTATGGTGCTGTCCTTCTCGTCTCTGGCCGCCTTGCGCAGGCTCGTGGAGTCCATAACCCAGAGGTTGGAGCCCTTGACATAGACTCCGAAAGTGCCGTCCGGTGCTACGGAAGCCCAGCCGGGGTAGATCGGCTCCCTCTTCGCCACGGTGTCGAGCTTCTGCGAAGCGATGTCGTAGCGGAAGTAGGTGGTGTCGAGGTCGTTGCGGAGTCCGGAAACTATGCTGAAACGGAACTCCTTGTCGTCTCTAAGCTCCAGGTTCTGAAGTGGAAGGTGCTGTGCATCAAACGGATAGCGTACAGTTTCTGTGACCTGCATCGCGAGCTTCGCCATATCGAAGGCCTTGGTCCTTGTGCCCTTGACCGGGTCCACGATATAGTATTCCGTGCCCTGCGGGGTCTTCCAGCTATACCAGAATTTGTCGCTGTCCCTGAACCAGTTGGGCCTTATCTGGGTGGAAAAGACCATCTGGCCTACCTTCTTGGCGGTGAAGCGCTCCGCGAGAGCGTAATTGGCCTTGGACTGAGCCCATCCGAGCGTGCAGACAAGCAGCGCCGCGGACGCCAAAGTGAGTCTAATGTTCATATCTGTTCAAATCAAAATTCAGACTTATAATCTGCTGGCAGCCGCTGTACGAGCCGCTATTGGCGTGGAATGCTACTGCGAACTTCAGCGAGAGGTTGCGCCCCAGCTGCGGGGCCCAGAAGAGCTCCAGCCGCTCGTAGAAGCCGGCCTTGCCGGAGCCGTCCGGATTGATCCGGAAGAACGGGTCGGAGAGGTAGAGACGCTCAGCGTAGGCCTGTCCTGCGGTGTCCGTGCAACTGTAGAGGGGGAGAATGTCCTTGCCGTAGTAGAAGCTGTTGCTGATGCCGAAGTCGGCGTGGACGGCACGGATGGAGAATTCTCCAAGCCCCGGAGCCTTGAACTCCGAAGATACTTCCCTGTCGCGCTGGAGGGACTGAAGGTAGCCAAGACGCAGGGTCAGTTCGCTGAACACGCGCCGCCTGCCTCCGAGCTCGAACTCGATATAAGGCTCCGCCAGAATATTGTCCGCAACCCCCGGAGCCGCCGCGGAGTTGGCGAGGTGCATCATATAACCGTTGTAGCCCAGCCTGAGCCACTTTAGAGGCTGCAGGTGAGCGGCGGAGAAGAGCAGGAACTGCTCCTTTACATCAGAGGCCACCCCGTTCATCCCCAGCCAGTCGCAGCCGAGCTCGATGCGGCCGTCCTTGCCGTTCAGGCTTAGCAGCAGTCCCTCCATATAGGGGGCGTACCAGCAGAAGCGCTCGGAGAAGAATGCTGTGGACCAGCTTTCCCGGCTCGCCGTGCGGGGGAAAATGCCGCCGGTGAGGTTGAAACTCAGCCCTTTGCCGAGCTCGCGCTCGTAGCCGTACCAGAAAAATGCCTTGGCATCGACTCCGGCTCCGCCGAAATCCCGGTATGCCGACACGCCTCCCATCAGCGTGTGGCGGGCCTTGTAGCTGTTTGTGGTGAAACCTATTGAGGGTGCAAGCCGAGCGCCGAATACGGTGCCGGAAGGGGAGAGCTCCTCCAGTGGATATTCCCTGTTGTCGAAGCGCAGGTCGAAGCCTGCGTCATAGACGAAGCGCGGCTTGTAGCCGAGGTCGTCCCTTTCAAGGGTCCACGGGAATACACGGGCCTCGGCGCCAGTGCCGAGCAGCACGGCGGAGAGCAGAACTGTGAGAATGCGAGCCTTCATTTCCGGGCATTAGTTATTTGACCTATAAAGTTAGGAATTATTTGCCTAACTTTGCAAGACAATAATGAAATTCCAGTTATGAAAAGGACAATAGCATCACCCAAGGCGCCTGCAGCGGTAGGACCGTATTCACAAGCGGTAGAGCTCAACGGCGCACTCTTCATCTCCGGGCAGCTCCCGCTCGACCCTCAGACCGGCGAGATGCCTCAAGGCATTGAGGCTCAGACCCGCAGGAGCCTCGACAACATCGGATACATACTCGAGGAAGCCGGTCTCGGATACGGCGACATAGTCAAGACGACCGTCCTGCTGGACGACATCGCCGACTTCGGGGCGATGAACGCGGTCTATGCCGAATATTTCAAGGGCGACAAGCCTGCCCGCGTCTGCTACGAGGTGGCCGCGCTCCCGAAAGGCGCAAAGGTCGAAATCGAGGCCATAGCCGGCAAATAGGTGGACAAGTACCTTCAGAGAACTACCCTCCTCGTGGGGGAGGATGTGCAGGAGGCTATATGCAATGCCCGCGTCATCCTCTTCGGAGTCGGGGGAGTGGGCAGCTGGTGCGCCGAGGCCCTGGTGCGCTCCGGCGTAAGGCGGCTCACAATAGTCGATTTCGACACTGTCAGCGAGAGCAATGTCAACCGTCAGCTGATGGCGACTTCGCGCACCGTCGGACGCGACAAAGTGGAGGTGCTCAGTGAGCGTCTGCGCGAGATAAGCCCGGCCGCAGAGATTACGGCCCTGCATAAGCTCTACTCCGCCGAGACGGCCGACGAGTTCGACTTCGATGCCTATGACTATGTCATCGATGCGATTGATACTCTGAAAGATAAGGCATATCTCATCAAGCGCGGAATGGACGCGCGGGGGGTCTTTTTCTCCTCCCTCGGGGCCGCGCTCAAGATAGATCCGACCCGCATCAGGGTCGGCAATTTCTGGAAAGTCCGGGACTGCCCGCTCGGGGCCGCGCTCCGCAAGAAGCTGCGCCGCGAAGGGGGAGTCAAGGAACATTCCTTCCTCTGCGTCTATGGCGATGAGGTGCTGGACAACAGGGGCATCTCTGCCGCCGACAGCGAGGCGATGGGGGAGGAGGCCGCCTCATCGGGCAAGGCCGTCATCAACGGCAGCACGGCGCACATAACCGCCATCTTCGGAATGACCCTTGCAGGCCTGGTAATCAAGGACATATACACTAAGACAATATGAAAATAATATACCTCGACGCTTCCACGATGGGAAGCACCCCGCTCGACGAGATTGCAGCCCTGGGCGAATTCGTGCCGTACCAGACCAGTACAAGACAGGAGGCGCTGGAGCGCGTGGCGGACTGCGATGTGTTGATTGTCAATAAGATAAGAGTTGACGATGAATTGCTGGACCGCGCCCCTAAGCTGCGGCTCGTCTGCGAAGCGGCGACCGGAGTCAACAATATCGACCTCAAGGCCACCGAGCGCCGCGGAATCATAGTCCGCAATGTGGCGGGCTACTCCACCGATGCAGTCTCGCAGGCCACATTCACCCACCTGCTCTCCCTGCTCGGCAACGCCCCGTACCTCGATGATTGCGTCAAGAGCGGGAAATATTCTGCCGGAGGCATATTCACAGATGTAAGCCACCCGGCAGTGGAGCTCTGCGGCAAGACGATGGGAATCATAGGTATGGGCGCAATCGGCACCAAGGTCGCTAGTATCGCCACGGCTTTCGGGATGAAGGTGGTATATTATTCTACTTCAGGCACTTCTCACAATACTGACTATCCGAGCCTGAGCCTGCGGGAGCTGCTCGAATGCTCAGATGCCGTGAGTATCCACGCCCCATTTAACGAACGCACCAGAGGCCTCATCGGGCCGGAGGAGCTTCGCCTTATGAAGAGCAGCGCAGTGCTTCTCAACCTCGGGCGCGGAGGCATAGTCGATGAAGCGGCACTCGCAGAGGCCGTAGATGAGGGGATTATCGCTGGGGCCGCGCTTGATGTGTTCGTGGAGGAGCCGCTCCCTGCGGACAGCCCGCTGATGCATCTCAGGCACCCGGAGCGCTTCCGCTTCTCGCCGCACAGCGCGTGGGCCAGCACGACCTCCCTTTCGAGACTCGTGTCAAGGATTGCGGACAATATCCGCAAAGGCTTCTAGAACAGATAACCGCTGTTGATATAGAAGGCTCCGCCGCCGTCCTGCCCGCGCAGAGGATTGCTCTGGGAGTAGAAGCGGCTGATAGGGGTACCGTATTCGAGGGCGAGGATGAAGTTTTCGTTCAATATGATGCGAAAACCTGCGCCCACGGTGATGTGCGGGCTGTCCTTGCTCTGCCCTGCCGCCATATATTCGAGGTATGAGGCTTTGTCCTCCTCCTTGCCGCGGAAGGTCATATCCAGGCTGCGGGTCGCCATGGCACCATCGCTGAATGCGCTGATGCCAAGCGAGATGTTCTGGTTGAAAAGCTGGGTACGGTAGAATCTCCAGCGGAATTCTGCATTGTAGCTCGCCATGTCGAGGCCCACGACCCTGTTGCGCATTATGCCCCTGACGGTGCGGTAGCCTCCCATTCCGTCGCGGTCGCAGCTCTCGCCCATCACGGTGATAAACGGCAGCACATAGTACGGAGCATCGTTCCCGATATTGCCTTCATAGTTGAGCCTGTAGGCAAATGTGAGCACATCGTGCCCGATCAGCGGGAAGTACTGCCTCATAGTGAGGGAGTAGCGGTAGAACGGGCTGGTGGTGCCGAGCCAGCGCGGCGCGAGGGTAAGGTGCCCCTCGGCCCAGGTGCCCCGGGTCGGTGCACCCTCCTTGTCGCGGCTGTCATAGACCATTCCGAGCCTGACGCTGCTCACGAACCCGCCGCCTGCTTCCTCGTCGCTGATAAGACCCCATTTGCGGTAGTTTTCATACAGGGTCGGCACGGAATCCGGGAAGATATTGTAGTCGGCCTTGCCTTTGTTGATGCTCTCCCTGTCTATCTCCCTCTGCCTTATCCACCTCATATGGTAGCCGGCTTCCCAGGAGAGGTGCTCGCCGAGCTTGCCGATGAAATCGGTCTTGGCGATGATTTGGTAGCGGTTGGACCTGTAGAACGGGCTGTAGAGGTAGTTCGCCGGGTCCTGGCTGCCCTTGGCGTTGGACTTGCCCAGCTTGACGCGGTCGTAGTCGTAGTAGGCCCGATAGCCGTTGTAGCCATAGAAGTCCAGAGCCTTGTCCACGGTCGCCACCAGGGAGCTGGACCAGCGGACGCCCGGTATGAGCTTCTTGTTGTCGTACATCAGGAAATACTGCTGAGAGCCCTTGGTGAAGAGCGATACTTCGAGGTAGGTCTTTGAATCGTAGTTGGGATAGACCGTGCCGTCGCCGTAGTCGAAGAGGTTGGCGAAAGCGCCGTACTGCAGTCCCTTGTCGGCATCGAAAGCCACGATAGGGAAAGGGAAGAGGTTGTAGCCTTCCTTGACTATGTCCTGCTTCTGCGCGGAGGCCGGAAAGCAGAGCGGTACCAGGAGCAAAAGTGCGAGTATCCTTTTCATTTCAAATCAGTTATGAGGTCCTTGAAATAATTGTGTATAAAGCTGAAGATATAGTAGAACGGCAGGAAGACAGGCAGCAGCAGGCGGCAGGCGTAATATACCGTGTGCGACCAGGCCTTGTCCTCGAAGCTGGAGAGAATGATGCGTGCAGGAAGCCATATCGGGGCGGAAGCGAGCGCGAAGACCGGGTAGAACGGCAGCAGCGGCAGCGCGACGAGCAGCCTCAGGGCTATCTTCCCGTGCTCCCTCTCCGGCAGACGGTCGATGAGGGCGAGGTCGCGCTCCTGCAGCACGGTGCAGAGCTCGTGATAGATGTCCCCCTCAGGCTTGTCGGAGTTGAAAGCCTTGCGTATGTCGATGGGCTCTCCGATGCGGACGGCGGCCCTGCCGCCCTGACGGAAGAAGTAGTCGTAGTCGAGGCCCACAGGCACCACCCAGACGGGGCCTTCGAGCTTGTCGCAGGCCATTTTGGCGATGCGGAAAAGGCCTTTCTTGACGCTCATCATCCCCCTCTCGGCGCGGTGTGTGCCCTCGCTGAACATGCAGAAAGGCACTCCGTGAGCGAGGCAGTCGATGATCTCGTCGAATATCTCCCAGTTCTTAGAGACCGCCTGCAGCCCATCCCTCTCGCGGGCGAGGGGGAGGATGCGGAGCCACCTCAGTATGGCGGCCATACGAGGTTTGCGGAAGATGTCGGCGCGGGCTCCGAAGCCTGTGGGCCCCTTGCGGAGCAGGAGCACCAGCAGCGGGTCCATCAGCGCGGCCCTGTGGTTGGGCGCGAGCAGCACCGCCCCCTCGCGGGGCATCCTCTCAAGCCCGGAAATCTCCACGCTGCTGAACGAGGCCCTAGTGCAGAAATCCACATAGTGCCTCCAGAAGTCGTAGCCGGAGCTCTTTTCCCAGATGCGCCTCATCCCTTGAGAGCTTTGCGTCTGTCACGCAGGCGGAAGATTCCGCAGACAGTGAGTCCGCTGATAATGTGCCAGATACCCCACCAGGCTGTGATCACCAGAGTGCCGCCGTGGGCGGGGAAGTTGGCGAAAATCGCGGTGCCGAGCAGCAGTACGAGTCCGAGACCGCTGTTCTGTATGCCCGTCTCGATGGTGAGCGTGCGACGATCACGGTCGGAGACCTTGAACGCTGAGCCGACCCCGAAGCCGATGCAGAGCGCCAGCAGGTTGTGGATGAGCACTACCAGGAATATGTATTTGATGCACTGCAGGAATGCGGCGATGTTGCCCATAAAGGAGAGTACCACCATAGCGATAAAGAACGCAAGGCTGAGCCACTGCAGCGGCTTCTTGAGCTTCTCCGCCACCTTCGGGAGGTAGTGGGAAGTCAGCACTCCGAGAGTAAGCGGCACACCGAGCAGGATAAATATGGTCTTGAACACGTCCCAGAGCGGTATCGCCAGCTGCGGCACCTCGCCCGGAATGTTGGCAAAATGCAGGTAGAGGTTGCCGTAGAGCCAGAAGTTGAACGGGGTCATAAGGATTGCGAGCGCCGTGCTGATGGCGGTGAGGCTCACTGACAGTTCGATGTTCGCCTTGGAGAGCGAGCTCATGAAATTGGAGATGTTGCCGCCCGGGCAGGCCGCCACGAGTATCATTCCCATCGCCATCGTCCAGGTGATATGGTTCCCCAGCGCAAGCGCGAGCAGGAAAGTGAAAAGCGGGAGCAGGATGCACTGGCAGCATACTCCCAGGATGACGGACTTGGGTTTGCGGAACACTTCTATGAACATCCGCGGCTTGATTCCGAGGGCCACCCCGAACATAACGAAAGCCAGGATGATGTTGATGGTGTTCATTCCCCCGGCGTTGAGGGTCACATTGATGCTGTCGATTGCGGCAGCAGTTTCAGTACTTATCATCTAAATGAAGATTTTGGCAAATTTAATACAAATTGGGCATTTTCTCCTCAAAGTAACAGGGATAAAAATATTTGTTTCACTTCCGCGCGCGATGTTCGGGATAATTGGGTAAATTTGTAAGCCAATCCGTAGTATAATTTGGTTAACACGAAGTAACACTGAAAAGCATATGAACAACATCAATCGAATCGTGCTCGGCCTCTGCGCCCTGCCAATCATCGCCTGCTCTCCCAAGACTGAGACCGGGGATGCATTCTACACAATGAAGAACAAAGCCGGAATGGAGGTGACCGTCACCAACTTCGGCGGACGCATCACTTCCGTGGTCATCCCTGACCGCGACGGAGTCAAGAGGGACGTGGTGCTCGGCTTCGACAAGGTCGAGGACTACTATCCGCAGAATAATATGAGCGACTTCGGCGCATCCATCGGACGCTATGCCAACCGCATCGCCGGCGCGAAGTTCTCAATCGACGGCACCGAGTACACCCTCTCCGCCAATGACCACGGCAACTGCCTGCACGGCGGCTTCACCGGATGGCAGTACCAGCCGTACAAGGTCGTCGAGGCGGACGCGAGCCACGTAAAGCTCCAGATCGTTTCTCCTGACGGCGACAACGGCTTCCCGGGAGAGGTTACTGCAAGCGTGACCTACACCCTCACCGAGGACAACAAAATCGACATCGCATACTCGGCCGTCACCACCGCTCCGACTGTAATCAATATGACCAACCACTCATATTTCAACCTCAGCGGCGACCCTACCCGCAGCATCGTGGATGACCAGCTCCAGATCAATGCATCCGAGTTCACCCCGATCAACCGCATCAGCATCCCTCTCGGAGAGAACATCCCTGTCGAGGGTACTCCGATGGATTTCAGGACTATGCACAAGATCGGCGACCGCATCGGCGAGACCGACTATGAGCAGATCCGCAACGGCAACGGCTACGACCACAACTGGGTGCTCGACACTAAGTGCGACGAGTCCGTCGTGGCTGCGACCCTTTACTGCGAGCAGACCGGCATCGCCATGGATGTCTATACTGACGAACCGGGCATCCAGATTTATAGCGGCAATTTCCTCAACGGCAGCGTAGTCGGCAAGGGCGGCATCAACTACAACAAGAGGGCTGCAATCTGCCTCGAGACCCAGCACTATCCGGACAGCCCTAACCATCCGGAGTGGCCTTCAGTCGTGCTCCGTCCGGGCGAGACCTACACCAGCCACTGCGTCTATGCGTTCTATATCAAATAGTTGATTATGAGTATTTTCGACCAGATAGCAGCATCGGGATTCAAGACGATTGACCTCATCATCGTCCTTGCATATCTCGCGATATTGATCTTCCTCGGCCTCTTCCTCGGCCGCAACAAGAAAGGCAAGGAAAAGTCCGCCAACGACTACTTCCTCGCCGGCAACACCCTGACCTGGTGGGCGGTGGGCGCCTCGCTCATCGCTGCCAACATCTCCGCGGAGCAGTTCATCGGAATGTCCGGCACGAGCTACGCCGACGGCATCGCCACGGCTGCATACGAGCTTATGGCGGCGGTAACGCTGATTGTAATCGGCAAGTTCCTGCTCCCTACGATGCTCAAGCAGAAGATATTCACCATCCCGCAGTTCCTCCGCGAGAGGTACAACGACGGCGTGGGACTGGCTTTCTCAATCCTCTGGCTCTTCCTCTATGTCTTCGTTAACCTGACTTCAGTGGCCTGGCTCGGAGCTCTCGCCATCGAGCAGATTCTCGGCCTGCAGGGGGCGGTGCTTCAGATCGGCAGCTTCAGCATCTCCATGAGGCTGGTTATCATCCTCTTCCTCTACATCATCGCGGGCGTATATTCAATCTACGGCGGCCTTGCTTCCGTGGCCTGGACTGACGTGCTGCAGGTGTTCTTCCTCGTGGGCGGCGGCCTTGTGACCGCTTACTTCGCCCTGACCGCCGTGGGTGACGGCAGCGGCGCGCTCGCAGGTCTCAACAACATCTTCACCGACCTCACCACCGGCGACCACATCAACGATGGACATCTCCATCTCGTGACCCAGCAGAGCCACGGCGAGAGCGCCTTCGCCAATGTTCCGGGCATCGCTGCGGTCGTGGGCGGCGTATGGCTGACCAACCTCGGCTACTGGGGATTCAACCAGTACATCATCCAGAAGGGACTTGCCGCAAAGAGCGTTAACGAAGCCCAGAAGGGTCTCATCTTCGCAGGTTTCCTCAAGATTTTGATTCCTTTCATCGTAGTGCTTCCGGGTATCTGCGCATACTACATCTCCATCCATCCTGAGCTGCTCGCAGGTCTCAAGGGCTCCATCAACGTGGCCGACGACGCCTATCCTTGGCTCGTCCGCAACTTCACTCCGACCGGAGTCAAGGGTCTCACCTTCGCGGCTCTCGCCGCGGCGATTATCTCCTCCCTCGCCTCTATGTTCAACAGTACTTCCACCCTCTTCACGATGGATATATATAAGAAGTACATCAACAAGGGCGCAGACGACAGGAAGCTCGTGCGCGTGGGTCGCATCACCTCGCTTTCAGCCCTCGTGATCGCTGCCATCGCAGTCGAGCCTCTTCTCGGCGGTCTCGACCAGGCGTTCCAGTACATCCAGGAGTATTCAGGATTCATCTATCCTGGCATCATCGTGGTATTCGGCCTCGGACTGCTCTGGAAGAGGGCTTCCAGCAGGGCTGCGGTATGGACCGCAATCATCACCATCCCTCTCGGAGTGCTTTTCAAGATATTCCTCGGCGGCGTGCCGTTCCAGCTCCGTGCCGGCTACATCTTCATCATTCTCCTTGCATTCTTCGTAATCCTCTCGCTAATCGACAAGAAGTTCGTCTCTGTCGAGCTGCCTGAGCAGAAGGACTGCAACGCTATGATAAAGTGGGCCAAGATACTCGGCGGCGCGGGCCTCTTCTTCGTGGTAATGGCTCTCGTGGTCATTATCTGGGGCGCCTGCCTGCCTGCTACCGCCACTCCTGAGAACAACGCCATCGCCTATCTCAACGATATCGGCTTCCAGGCGTTCATATTCTTCGGCGTGCTCGTGGGCTGCCAGGCCATCTGGCTCTACAGCAACTCCCGCGACCGCAAGGCTGACCCTAAGGCTCTGCCTATCAACCTCAGCCTCTTCCGCACCAGCAAGTCATACAACATCTGGTCGGCGGTCATCGTGCTGATTGTTGCCGCGCTTTATATAATTCTCTGGTAATATGCTGGAAGAACTCAAGAAAAAAGTCTGCGAGGCCAATCTCGAGCTGGTGCGCCACGGCCTGGTGATATTCACCTGGGGCAATGTGTCCGCCATCGACCGCGAGAGCGGCCTAGTGGTCATCAAGCCGTCCGGAGTCAGCTATGACAATATGAAGCCGGACGATATGGTGGTCGTCGATCTCGACGGCAATGTAGTGGAGGGCGCTCTTCGCCCGTCTTCCGACACCCCGACGCACCTCGTGCTCTACAGGGCGTTCAAGGAAATCGGGGGAGTGGTGCACACCCATTCCACCTATGCCACTGCCTGGGCTCAGGCCGGCAGGGACATCCCCAACATAGGCACTACCCACGCGGACTATTTCCACGACGCGGTGCCTTGTACCGCAGACATGAGCGAGGCCGAGGTCAAGGGTGAATACGAGCTCGAGACCGGCAATGTGATAGTCCGCCGCTTCGAGGGACTCAACCCCGTGCACACTCCGGGCGTGCTGGTCAAGAACCACGGACCGTTTACCTGGGGAAAAGACGCGGCTGAAGCAGTGCACAATGCAGTCGTGCTGGAGCAGGTGGCGAAGATGGCGTACATCGCCTACGGCGTCAACCCTTACCTCACGATGAACCCGCTGCTCGTGGAGAAGCATTTCTCCCGCAAGCACGGCCCTAACGCTTATTATGGACAAACTAAAAAGAAATAAAAATTATGATAAAGGCATTTGAAAATCTTGAAGTATGGTTCGTGACTGGAGCCCAGCTCCTCTATGGCGGAGACGCCGTGGTGCAGGTGGACGGCCACTCACAGAAGATGGTGGACGGGATGAACGCCTCCGGGCTGCTCCCGATCAAGCTCGTCTATAAGGGCACTGCCAACTCCTCCGCCGAGGTTGCGGATGTGATGGCGCGCGCCGAGGCCGAGCCTAAGTGCGTCGGCGTGATCAGCTGGATGCACACCTTCTCTCCGGCCAAGATGTGGATTCACGGCATGCAGAAGCTCCGCAAACCTCTGCTCCACCTCCATACACAGTTCAACGAGGAGATTCCTTGGGACACGATGGATATGGACTTCATGAACCTCAACCAGAGCGCCCACGGCGACCGCGAATTCGGACATATCCTTGCCCGCATGCGCAAGAACCACAAGACCGTGGTGGGCTACTGGAAAGACCCTAAGACCCTGGAGCACATCGCCGTATGGGAGAGGGTGGCTGCCGCCTGGGCCGATGCTCAGGACTGCCGCATCATCCGTTTCGGCGACCAGATGAACAATGTCGCCGTGACTGACGGAGACAAGGTTGAGGCTGAGATGAGGCTCGGATACCATGTGGACTATATGCCGTTCAGCGAGGTTATGCCATATTTCGACGCCGTCGCAGACGCCGACGTGGATGCTCTCGTGGGCGAGTATTTCTCTCTCTATGAGCACGATGCCTCCCTCGAGGACAAGGCCGGCGTAGAGTATAAGAAGGTATGGAATTCCGCCAAGGCCGAGCTTACCCTGCGCGCAGTGCTCAAGGCGAGCGGCGCCAAGGGATTCACCACCAACTTCGACGACCTCGGAGATGTCAATGTGGAGGCTAGCGGCCGCGGATTCGATCAGATTCCGGGACTTGCTTCCCAGAGGCTTATGGCCGAGGGATACGGCTTCGGCGCCGAGGGTGACTGGAAGACCGCCGCTCTCTACCGCACCGTATGGTATATGAGCCAGGGCCTGCCTAAGGGCTGCTCTTTCCTCGAGGACTACACTCTCAACTTCGACGGCGACCGCTCAGCCATCCTGCAGTCGCATATGCTTGAGGTCAGCCCGCTCATCGCCGCTTCCAAGCCTCGCCTCGAGGTGCACGAGCTCGGCATCGGAGTGCGCAAGACCCCTACCGCACGCCTCGTATTCACCAGCAAGACCGGAATGGGCGTGGCCGCGACCATCGTGGATATGGGCAACCGTTTCCGCCTCATCGCAGCCGATGTGGAGTGCATCAAGCCGAAGCCGCTTCCTAAGCTGCCTGTAGCTTCCGCGCTTTGGATACCTCAGCCGACCTTCGAAGTCGGAGCCGCCGCCTGGATTATTGCCGGCGGTACCCACCACTCCGCGTTTTCCTATGACTTGAGCGCCGAATACTGGGAGGACTACGCCGAGATTGCAGACATCGAAATGCTGCACATCAGCAAGGACACCACAGTATCCGAGTTCAAGAAGGAGATTCGCTGCAACGAGGTATATTATCTTCTGAATAAGGCACTTAAATAATGAATACCGCCGAACTTATCAAGGCCGGGAAGGCGATTCTCGGCATCGAGCTCGGCTCCACCCGCATCAAGTCTGTCCTGATCGACGCGGACAACCGTCCCGTGGCTCAGGGCAGCTACGAGTGGGAGAACCAGCTCGTGGACGGGCTCTGGACCTACTCCATCGAGGAGATCTGGAAGGGCCTGCAGGGCTCATACGCCGATTTGAGGGCCAATGTGAAGTCCGAGTACGGCGTGGAAATCGGGAGTCTTGCCGCCATCGGCATCAGCGCGATGATGCACGGCTATATGCCTTTCGGCGCTGACGGCGAAATCCTCGTACCTTTCCGCACCTGGAGAAACACCAATACCGGTGCCGCCGCAGCTGAGCTCTCCAAGCTTTTCGACTTCAATATTCCGCTCCGCTGGAGCATCTCCCACATCTATCAGGCCATCCTCAACGGCGAGGATCATGTCGGAAAAATCGACTTCCTGACCACTCTGGCGGGCTATATCCACTGGAAGCTCACGGGACGCAGGGTGCTCGGCGTAGGCGACGCTTCGGGTATGATTCCCGTGGATTCCGCGAAGTGCGACTACTGCGAGGATATGGTCGCGAAGTTCGATGCTCTCGTCGCTCCGAAGGGATATTCCTGGAAGCTCCGCGACATCCTGCCGGAGGTGCTTCCTGCAGGCGCCGATGCCGGCTGCCTGACAGCCGAGGGCGCGCTGCTGCTCGACCCGAGCGGCTCGCTCAAGGCCGGAGTGCCTCTCTGCCCTCCTGAGGGCGACGCGGGTACCGGAATGGCCGCCACCAATGCCGTGCGTCCGCGCACCGGCAATGTCTCCGCCGGCACTTCTTCATTCTCGATGATAGTGCTCGAGAAGGCTCTGAGCTGTCCGTACGAGATGATCGATATGGTCACGACTCCGTCCGGCAGCCCTGTGGCGATGGTTCACTGCAACAACTGCACTTCCGAGCTCAATGCCTGGGTGGGACTCTTCAAGGAGTACCAGCAGCTGCTCGGCGTGAAGGTCGATATGGGCGAAATCTTCTGCAAGCTCTACAACCACGCTCTCTGTGGCGACGCCGACTGCGGAGGACTGATTGCCTACAACTACATCTCCGGCGAGCCTGTGACGGGGTTTGCGGAGGGCCGTCCGCTCTTTGTCAGGTCGGCTTCCGACAAGTTCAACCTTGCCAATTTCTTCCGCTCTCAGCTCTATGCTTCAGTGGCCGTGCTCAAGCTCGGCAACGACATACTCTTCAGGCAGGAGGGCGTCAAGGTGGACAGGATTACCGCCCACGGAGGACTCTTCAAGACCCCGGGAGTGGGACAGAGGGTTCTTGCGGCCGCTCTCGATTCTCCTATCTCCGTGATGGAGACGGCCGGTGAAGGCGGTGCGTGGGGCATTGCCCTGCTGGCTCACTATCTCGTTGACGGTCAAGGACTCAGCCTCGAGGATTATCTCGATACCAAGGTGTTCTCCGGCAACGCCGGCAGTGAAATCGCTCCGGATAAGGAGGATGTGGCCGGGTTCGACGCCTATATGGCTCAGTACAAGGCTTGCCTGCCGGTTGAGGAAGCCGCCGTCAAAGCCAGGAAATAATGGCGCAGGTCTGGGATCCGCTGCGCCGCAAGAATGTCACTGCCACGCCCGAAGAACGGGTGCGGCAGTGGTTTATTGTGCAGTTGCGCGACATTTTCAAGGTGCCGCCGCATCTGATGATGAGCGAGGTGGGTTTCCGCTTCGGCGACAAGCCCTACCGGGCGGACATAATCGTCTATGACAGAGAGGCTTCGCCGCTTGCGGTCGTGGAGTGCAAGCGCCCGGAGGTGGAGCTGACTTCCACGGTAATCGAGCAGGCTATGAGATACAATTCCGTGCTCGGGGTGAAATTTCTGATACTTACAAACGGAAATTTGACCTATATTTACGCCTTGAACGAGGGAAAGTTCGTGCCTTGCGACCATATTCCCTCCTATGAAGAGATGATATGTCAACGATAACTGCACAGTTTCTGCAAAAACCGATCTTCCGCATAGTGGGGGAGGTGGCCGCCGCCAAGGGGGTCCGCGCCTTCGTCATAGGCGGCTATGTGCGCGACTGCTTCCTCGGCAGGCCCTGCAATGATATAGATATAGTGGTGGAGGGCAGCGGCATCGACTTCGCACAGGCGGTGGGGGAGAGGCTGCACAAGAAGGTTTCATATTTCAAGAACTTCGGCACGGCGATGCTGCGTTTCGAAGGCGATGAGGTGGAGTTCGTGGGTGCCCGCAAGGAGTCCTACCGCCGCGAGTCCCGCAAGCCCATTGTCGAGGACGGCACGCTGGAGGACGACCAGATGAGGCGCGACTTCACCATCAACGCTATGGCGTTTTCCCTTCAGGCCGATGACTTCGGGGCGTTGGTGGACCCGTTCGGGGGCATCAGGGACCTTGCGGCCGGCATTATACGCACCCCGCTCGACCCTGACACCACCTATTCCGACGATCCGCTCAGGATGCTCCGTGCGGTGAGGTTCGCCGCCAAACTCTCCACCCCGGAGAGGACTTTCGAGATTGTGCCGGAGTCGATTGAGTCGATGCGCAGGATGGCCGAGCGGCTCAAGATCCTCTCCCGCGAGAGGATAGCCGAAGAGCTGAACAAGATGCTCGTGACCGTGCGGCCTTCGATAGCGTTCCGCCTGATGGACACGGCCGGGCTCCTGCCATACATACTCCCGGAACTCTCCGCTCTCAAGGGCGTGGAGACCGTAGACGGGCGCGGGCACAAGGATAATTTCGCTCATACTCTGGCAGTTACGGACAATATCCACATCGAGGATGTCGCCCCGCAGGAGGGTCGCGACCATCTGCTCTGGCTGCGCTGGGCCGCCCTGCTGCACGATATAGGCAAACCGGCCAGCAAGCGCTACGACAAGGCGCTCGGCTGGACCTTCCACGGCCACGATGTAATCGGGGCGAAGATGGTGCCGCCGATTTTCCGCAGGCTCGCCCTCTCGATGGACGAGATGAAATACGTCTCCAAGCTGGTCCGCCTGCACCTGAGGCCGATAGCCCTTGTGGATGACGGAGTTACGGATTCTGCGGTCAGGCGTCTGCTCTTCGATGCCGGGGACGACATCGACGACCTGATGCTGCTCTGCAATGCCGACATCACCTCCAAGAACGAGGCGAAGGTCGCCCGTATACGCTCCAATTTCGAGCTCGTGAAGCGCAAGCTGGTGGAGGTCGAGGCCAAGGACGCCATCCGCAACTTCAAGAACCCGATTACCGGAGAATATGTGATGCAGGTGTACGGCATCCCGCCGTGCCACGAGATCGGGGACCTCAAGGAGATGGTCAAGGAGGCCATCCTGGACGGGGTTATAGGCAACAACTTCGAGGAAGCCGATGTCTATATGCGCCGCCGCGCCCCGGAGCTCGGGCTTAAGGAAGTCAATGAGGGATAAATACATAGAATACATACGCACGGTTCGCCGCTTCTCGGAGCGCACCTGCCAAATCTACGGAGGGGTCCTGGACGAATACCTCGCCTTCTGCGGCTACGACCCCTCCGAGGGCATAGCCTCATATATGAATGTGCAGAGCATCCGCGCCTACCAGGTGCATCTGATGGACGAGAGAAAAGAAAGCGCCCGCAGCGTGTCCCTGCATCTCAGCGTACTCAGCGGCTTCTGCCGTTTCCTCATTAAGGAGGGTGTGCTTGTCTCCAACCCTGTGCGCCTCGTGCACAAGCCGCGGCAGGAGAAAAGGCTGCCGGAATTTTTCCGTCAGGACGCGATGGAGGAATATTTCCGCCGCACTTCCGGCGTGCCGGAGTTCGGCTCGTATGAAGATGCGCTATACCGGCTGATAATCAGTATATTGTATGGTACCGGGATGCGTCGTGCCGAGCTGATTTCTCTAAATCACGATTCGGTCGACCTCTCCCGCCGGGTGGTGAGAGTGACGGGAAAAGGCTCAAAAATGCGCGAAATTCCGCTCACGGCTTCACTTTGTAATGAAATTTCACTATATTTACAATCGCAGAGCTCTTTGAAAAGTGCGGATCTTCGACCTGAAGCGCCGCTTCTGCAGACCCCCCGGGGCGGAAGGCTGTATCCGGTCTTCGTCGACAGGGCGGTCAAAAGGGAGCTCGGCGCGACGGGCGGCATCAGCGGGAGGAAGTCGCCACACACTCTGAGACACACGCTAGCCACCGAACTCCTCGAGGGCGGAGCGGATCTCAACTCCATCAAGGAACTTCTGGGACATTCTTCGCTGGCTGCAACCCAGGTCTATACGCACAATTCCATAGAGCGTCTGCAGAATGTTTATAAAAACGCCCATCCCAGGGCTAAAAACGGAGGTAAAAATGGAGATTAAACTGAAAGCTTTGAAGTTCGACGCAGGTGAGAAGCTCACCGCATTCGTCGAGAAGAAGGTCGCACGCCTTGCCAAGTTCGTTGACGGCGTTGCAGAAGAGGCCGAGGTGTCGCTTGAGGACATCAAGGAAGGCAAGAAAGCAAAAATCCAGATTCGCATCCCGGGCGACAACCTCATCATCGAGCGCGTTGCCGACACCTTTGAGAACGCCATCACCGAGTGCGTGGACGCGATGAAGGAGAAACTTACCCGCACCAAAGAGAAGAGATACGAGAACTAAATATTCAGAATCTTGGCGCAGAGTTCGATAAGCAACTCATCCGCCGGGATTTGAGTACCGTCCCCTCCCTTGGCGAGGTAGTCATATCTGCACAGAAGAGATATCACTGCCATCGTCTTTGGGAGGGGATAGTTTTTGACGGCAGCGTCGTATTCGGCGTAGAAGTACGGATTGATTCCGCCCAGGGCCTTGGCCTTGTCTTCGCGTGAGGGATAACGGTTGCGCTGGAGCAGCGCTTCGTAGCGTAGCAATTTGTTGAAGTTGCCGAATATTGCGCTGACGGCGGCGGGGAGGGCGAACTTGGGCTCAGAGCCGATGTTGGCGGCAATCTTCAAGGCTTTCGGCGCGTCTCTGTAGGAGAGGGCTTTGGTGAGTTCGAACACGCTGAACTGCCGGGAGATGCCCACGTTCTTCTCTATGTCCTCAATGCTGATGGAGACGGTCCCGTCGGGGAGGTTCTTGAGCATCTTGTCGGTCTCCACTGTGATTTTGGAAAGGTCGGTGCCCGCGTATTCGGCGAGCAGCGCCGCTGCCCTTGGGTCGATGTTGAGACCCCGACCCTCGAAGTAGGAGGATATCCAGCGTGGCATCTCGTAGTCGCGCAGCTGCGGCGAATCGATCACTGTCCCGCATTTGCTGACCGCCTTGTAGAGCGCGCGCCTCTTGTCCACGGAGGCTCCGTGCAGAAGTATCACCAGCACGGTGGAGTCCAACGGCTCGTTGCAATAGACGGCAAGGTCCTCGATTTTGTCCATTATCTGGGCCTCCTTGAGCACCACCAGCTGCCGCTCCGCCATCATGGGGTAGCGCCTCGCAGCGGAGATTACCTGCTCGGCGGTAACATCAGCCCCGTAGCAGACCGTCTCGTTGAAGTCCTTTTCCTCTTCGGGAATGCAGCGCTCCAGAATCTCGCGGCAGACAAGTTCGGGATAATAGGGCTCGTCTCCCATAAGAAGATAGACGGGGGAGTACTTCCCACCCCGGATATCTGTTACAATTTGTTTACACAGTGTTTCAATATTGACTGATGCCTTGGCCATAGGATGCGAAATTAGTCAAAATTATCCTAAATTTGCATAAAATCAATCACACAATTATGAACAAACTAAGCACTGTAATCCTCGCAGGTCTCTGCCTGCTTGCGCCTGCGGCCCTCAACGCCCAGGACGCTACGATAAAAATCCACGACGCCGGCACGGGCGAAACCATCCCTGCCGAAATCTACGGACAGTTCTCCGAGCACCTCGGACGCTGCATCTACGGCGGCCTCTGGGTCGGCGAGGACTCCAGCGTCCCTAACATCAACGGCTACCGCAAGGATGTCTTCGAGGCTCTCAAGGCCCTCAAGGTCCCTGTGATGCGCTGGCCGGGCGGATGCTTCGCCGACGACTACCACTGGATGGACGGCATCGGCCCTCAGGAGAAGCGCTCCTACATCTCCAACAACAACTGGGGCGGCACCCTCGAGGACAACAGCTTCGGCACCCACGAGTTCCTCAACCTCTGCGAAATGCTCGGCATCGAGCCGTATATCAGCGGCAATGTGGGCAGCGGCAGCGTAGAGGAGATGGCCAAGTGGGTCGAGTATATGACCTCCGACGCCAAGAGCACCATGGCCGACCTGCGCCGCGCCAACGGACGCGAGAAGCCTTGGAAGGTGAAGTATTTCGGCATCGGCAACGAGGCCTGGGGCTGCGGCGGCAACATGACTCCGGAGTACTACAGCGACACCTATCGCCGCTACGCCACCTATCTGCGCAACTTCGGCGACAACCGCCTCTACAAGATTGCCAGCGGCGCTTCCGACTATGACTACAACTGGACCAAGGTGCTGATGCAGAACCTCACCCGCAAGGGAATGAGCGGTATCTCCCTCCACTATTATACCGTGATTAACTGGCAGCACAAGGGCCCTGCCACAAAGTTCTCCGACAAGGAGTACTACAACATCCTCTCCAAGTCCATCGAGATCGAGGATGTGCTCAAGAAGCATATCGACATCATGGACGAATACGACCCTTCAGGCCGTGTGGGCCTCCTCCTCGACGAGTGGGGAACCTGGTATGATGTGGAGCCTGGCACCAATCCGGGACACCTCTATCAACAGAACACCATGCGCGACGCCATCGTGGCGGCCCTCAACTTCGACATCTTCCACAAATACACCCGCCGCCTGAAGATGGCCAACATCGCCCAGGTAGTGAATGTGCTTCAGTCAATGATACTTACCAACGAGACCGAGATGGTGCTAACCCCGACCTACCACGTGTTCGAGATGTACAATGTGCATCAGAACGCCGAGTATCTCGCCACCGACTGCCTGACCTCGAAGGTAAGCTGCGACCGCAAGGTGGCTGTGCCTGAGGTGGATGCGACCGCTTCCCGCAAGGACGGCGTGATGAATATCTCACTGGTCAACACCGACCTTAAGAAGTCAGTCAAGGTGCTCGTCAGCTTCGACAACGCCAAGGCAGTGTCCAAGATCGTCTCCGCCCGCGTGCTGACCTCCGGCGACGTGCACGACTACAACGACTTCGGCAGCGCCGACAAGGTGGCTCCGGCAGCGTTCAAGGACTACAAGATGACCAAGGCCGGCATCGAGCTAACTCTCCCTCCGTGCTCGGTCGTTGCGATAACCGCGAAGTAATGGGGCTACAAGATTTAAAAAGACCGTCCGCAAGACGGTCTTTTTTTATATCTTTGCAGCGTTATGTCAATAATAGAGTGTAGAAATGTCAGCAAGCGTTTCGGCGAAAAGCTTGCTATCGAGGACATCAACCTTGAAATCCCGGAAGGAAAGATATTCGGTCTGCTTGGCCCTAACGGCGCAGGAAAGACCACTCTTATCCGCATTATCAACAGAATTACCATCCCTACATCCGGCGAAATCTTCTTTAAAGGCGCTCCGATAACCCAGCGCGATGTGGAGAAAATCGGCTATATGCCCGAGGAGCGCGGACTCTACCGCAAGATGAAGGTGGGCGAGCAGGCTATGTACCTCGCGCAGCTCAAGGGAATGAGTTCAGCCGCGGCGCGCGCTGCCCTCAAGGACTGGTTTATCCGCTTCGGCATCGAGTCCTGGTGGGACAAGAAGGTCGAGGAACTCTCCAAGGGTATGGCCCAGAAGATACAGTTCATCACCACTGTGGTCCACAAGCCTTCGCTTATGATTCTCGACGAGCCGTTCTCCGGTTTCGACCCCGTCAATGCGGAGGTAGTGCGCAAGGAGATACTCCGCCTCAAGGACGAGGGCGCGACCATAGTGCTCTCTACCCACAATATGGAGTCAGTCGAGGAGCTCTGCGATGAGATTGCGCTTATCAACAAGTCGCATCTGGTGATTACCGGCGGAGTGGATGATATCCGCCGCCGCTACGGCAACAACAATGTAGAGCTGGAGTATACCGACGAGTCCGGCCGCCACAGCGAGGTGCTGCCGCGCGAGACCGACGGGACTTCGACCCTGAGGACCTTCCTCGAAAGTGGAGTGCAGATCAACTCCTACCGTGAACTGATGCCGCGAATGAACGATATTTTCATCAAACTTGTAACTGAAGGGGAGGAAGCGAAATGAACCTGCGTACAATAGGACTAGTAATCAACCGGGAATATATGACCCGCGTCAGGAAGAAAAGCTTCCTGCTTATAACTTTTCTTGCACCCGTATTCTTCGCCGCGGTCTGCGTCCTGCCCAGCATCATAATGCTGAATACCAAGGAGGAATCCAAGAAGGTCGCCGTCGCGGACGTTTCCGGCATAGTGATGCCGGCACTACAGGACAGCGAGACTGCAAGCTACTTCGACTGCACGGGGGTGCCGCTGGATTCGCTCAAGGCCAATCTGAGCAATCTGGGCTACGATGCGGTGCTTTCCGTATCGGCTATCGACCCTGAAAGCAAATCGCTCACCGCAGATATTTATTCCAACAAGCCTCTCGGAATGGATTTGACCGAGCTGATAGGCAACAGGATCAATTCCGCCGTGGAGAACTACCGCATAGCTTCCTACGACATCGAGGGGCTGGGCAAGATTATGAACGACGTGAAGTCCGACATACATCTGCGCTCCTATACTCTGGGAGAGGACGGCGAGGCAAAAATCTCTGAATCAGGGGTTTATATGTTTGTCTCGATGATGCTCGGAATGGTAATCTATATGTTTATCTCCATCTTCGGCGGGATGGTCTCCTCCTCCGTTATTGAGGAAAAGGCCAGCAGGGTGGTTGAGGTGCTAATAAGCTCAGTCAAGACCACCGAGCTGATGTTCGGCAAAATTATCGGTATCGCGCTCGTGGCTCTGACGCAGTTCCTGCTCTGGGTGCTGCTCACCGGGGTTATCATCGGAGTGGCCGGCGTATTTGCCGGACCGCAGCTGCTCGGCAATGTCGACCAGGCTCAGCTTACTGAGATGGCTTCCGGCTCTATGAGTGCCGTTCAGATGCCTGAGGTCAACGATGCCACGCTGATGCTCTCATCCCTCTCCAATATGAACCTTGGCTTGATTCTGGTATGCTTCCTCGCATTCTTCATACTCGGATATATGCTCTATGCGTCCTTCTTCGCCGCCATCGGCTCCGCCGTGGAGAACGAGGGGGATTCCAGCCAGCTCACCCTCCCCGCCACCGTGCCTCTGCTCATCGGATTCTTCATCGCCATCTATGCGTTCAAGGCACCGGACAGCGCCATAGTGTTCTGGGGTTCCATCATCCCGTTCACCTCGCCGATAGTAATGCTCGCGCGTCTGCCGTTCGGTGTACCGGGCTGGGAGCTGATACTTTCGCTTGTACTGCTGGTACTTACCTTCATTGCCTGCGCCTGGATGTCGGCCAAGATTTATAAGGTGGGAATCCTGATGTTCGGCAAGAAATCTACTTGGAAAGATCTCTGGAAATGGTTAAAACAGAAATAATTACAGCCCTTGCCCTGGGGCTTGTCGCCTGCTCCTGCTCGCACTCGATGAGCTGGGAGAAGTACAATATGGACGGGCGCAGGACGGGAGTTACCGCAGCAACGGCGGACAATGTGTCTCAGGCGCTGGGCACGGTAAACGACAGCTGCTATATCGCCCCGAACGGACGGGTGTTCGTGAAGGGCAGCGCCACCTATGCCGCGGCGCGAGACCTGATTGCCGTGCAGCCGAGGATGGAGCATCTCAAGCAGGTCATCGCGCACTCCGCGAGGGAGATGCATGGCAAACACGCAGGCGGGGACCTTGCCAACTGGTTCGTGGACCATATTAAGGAGGATGTCGCAGCGACCACCGGCAAGAAAGTCGATGTGGCGATAGTCAACTCCGGCGGAATCCGCGTGGATATGCCTGCCGGCGACGTGATACTTGACGATATCGAGTCGATGTTCCCTTTTCGCAACCATCTCTGCTATGTGGCTCTTGAAGGCCGCGACCTGCAGGCGATTTTCGACTTCATGGCTTCGACCAGAGTGCAGCCTGTCGCCGGAGTGAAGCTGGTCGTGGACAGCGGCAAGATCGACACCCTGCTCGTGGGCGGCAAGCCGATAGACCCGGACCGCATCTACGGAGTCGGGACCATAGACTTCCTGCTTGACGGAGGCGACGGCCTCACCGTCGCGAAGAATGCCAGGGAGCTGATAATCACCGATAAGAAAGTAATCGACTCGATGCTTCCGTATGTGCTTGAATGCGAGAAGGAGGGGCGCCTCATAGAGGGCGCTTCCGACGACAGGGTCGTAGTCAAAGGCGAAAGGAGGAGACCGGAATGATGAAGAGATTTCTGACAGTTTGCGCTTTGCTGCTCTCGCTCATAGCCTGCGAGAGGCAGCCAAGGCTGGTAATCATACATGTAAACGATACTCATAGCCATCTTGAGCCTATGCGCAGCGGCAACGATGCCGGGCGCGGGGGCATCATCGAGAGGGCGGCGTTCGTGGACTCGATACGCAACGTTTACGGCGAGGGCCGCGTGCTACTCCTGCACGCGGGCGATTTCAGCCAGGGTACTTCCTATTTTACCGAGCTAGAAGGGGCACTTGAGCCGGCTCTGATCAATGACCTGCGCTACGACTGCGTGACCCTGGGCAATCACGAGTTCGACAACAATATCGAGGCGCTTACCGCAAGGCTCGCGCAGCTCGACGGAGTGCCTGTGGTGTCGGCCAATATAGATGTTTCGCAGTTCGAGCTTGCCAACTATGTGAAGCCCTATGCTATTGTGGAGCGCGGAGGAATGAAGATAGGCATCATCGGCCTTGAGTCCGACCTCTCCACCAATGTCAGTGCTACGGTATCCTCCCGCTTCGCCCAGCTCGACAATGTCGAGGTGACAAACCGCTGGGCGGAGTACCTCCATTCCGAGGAGAAGTGCGATATGATTATCCTTCTATCGCATCTTGGATACTTTGAGGACCAGGCTATAGTACCGAAAACCCGCCATATCGACATCGTGATAGGCGGGCATTCGCATACTTTCGTGGACGGTTTCATCTATGTCGGCGATGCCGACGGGCGTGAGGTGCCGATCATAACTGACGGCTGCTGGGGGCTTGAGACCGGCCTGATAAAGATCCGCTGACCCTCCTGCCGTCCCCGATTTCAAGGCGGCGGATATTGAATATCCGGCTGTCCGTCCGGTAAAAACTGATGTCGAAGCAGCTGCACTCAAGATGACGCGCGTATTTGCGCGAGCCCGTGATGCAGCAGGCGTCGAATCCATCGCACGCGAGGTCTTCGAGCATCGCTCCCCTCGCGCCGCTGGTGAGCAGACTCTCCAGAATCTCATAGTTTCTGGAGAGTCTGCTCATTATGTCCGCCCTGTAGCGGCGGAGTTCCTGGTACTTGCGGTTGTTGTAGCTGTTCTTGCAGCTCAGGCAGCAGAACTTCTTGTCCTTCCGCCCTTGCAGACTGTCCCCGCATTCGAGGCAGCTGCTCTCACTTTTTCTGCTGATTCTGTATCCCATAATAAATGTTTTCGCCAAATATTACAGGAATTTCCCAAGCTCGCAAGGAATCATAAAAAACATTTCAAAGATTTATCTGTTTCTTTATAAAAAATAATTTTTAACGGGCATAAGAAAAAATTTTTTATGTTTTTTATGCTATGTTTCAGAACTTTCTGTTTTCCTTTGCTGCGGGACAAGGACCGCGCGGCCTGGTTCCCGCAAACTTCGGGGCCTGCGGCGGAGAATTCTGAAAACTTTTCCGCCGCCTGCTCCAAAAAATGAAAAACTTTTATGGAACAATTGAACAGAATTGAAATCAGAGGCTCCGTCGGGAGCATCAGGATGCAGACCTTTACGGACAATATGGTGGCGAGGTTCACCGTTGCGACCAATTACGCCTACAAGGACAAGGAGGGGCAGGCCATCATCGACACCAGCTGGCACAATGTGCTGGCGCGGGAGGGCAAGTTCATACACGACCTCTCCAAGATCGACAAGGGCACCAAGGTCTATGTGCAGGGGCGGCTCAGGTATCAGAAATATACCGGCAACGACGGGGTCGAGAGGAACTCCACTGACATCATCGCCAACAGGGTGGTGATAATTGACGAATCGGAACCGCTGCAGTATGAAATGTAGCGCCGCCTTTCCGCTTGCTACAGTTCTTTTCCTTGCGGCGGCCCTGTGCTGGGAGTGCGCATCTTCCCGCAAGATGGCCGAGGTGAGAGACGGTGGGCTGTCCGCCGCGATTCGGCTGCCCAAGGAGAAGGAACTGGCGGCGGAGGAGGACATCGCCTTCCCGGACTCGCCCAGGAGGGACACTCTTAAGGTGACCGGGCTGGACGGGAAGGAGGTGTTCATAATGAAGGCGATACGCGACGAGAGCAGCGGAGATATGGTGGCGACGGAGCAGCTGGACGCAGCGATGGTCACAGCGCGATTCCGCAACATAGCGGAGCGCAACGGGAGGGTGGATCTGGAGTTCCAGGTGATAGTGCCTCCCCAGATGACCGACTCCAAGTGGCAGCTGAGGCTCCATCCCACGATGAAGATACTCTCCGACAGCCTCGCTCTGGACGATGTGGTAGTGACCGGAAGCGCATACCGCAAGGCGCAGCTGAGGGGCTACGAGCACTACAGGAGATTCCTTGACAGAATAATTACGGACACGCTGAAACTGATAGACATGAGAAACCTGGAGATATTTCTCGCGCGCAACATCCCTGCTGTCTATGCTTTCAAAAGCGACAGCAGCTATGTCTCGGACTCGGAGTTCGAGAGCGCGATGGGCGTGACCCAGACGCAGGCCGTGGAGCACTACACCAACGGCTTCCTCGTCTGGAGGAACGGGAGACTCAAGTCGATGCGGGAGAAGATGTGGCACCGCTATGTCAAGACTCCGATAGTCACGGAGGGCATACGGCTGGACACGGTGCTCGTGGGCTCGGGAGGGGAGTTCATCTACAATTATGTGCAGACGATACACACCCGCCCCAAGCTGCGGAAGGTCGACGTCACACTCTGCGGGGAGATTTTCGAGAGCGACAGACAGCTCTACACCGTGCCCCAGTCGCCGCCGCTGACCTTCTACATCAGCTCGGTGAGCACTTTCGCCGACGGGACTCCGAGGTATCTGACGAAGATCATTTCGCGCAATGTGCAGACCAACACGACTAGCTACATCGACTTCCGCTCCGGCAGCGCTGAGGTGGACGAGAGGCTCTCCGACAACGGCAGGGAGATTGCCGCAATCAGGCGTACTCTGCGCGAGCTGATCCGGGACGAGAGCTTCGAGCTGGACTCGATAGTGATAGTGGCTTCGGCCTCGCCCGAGGGCAGGTTCAAGTCCAACGCTTCGCTGTCCTACAGGCGCTCGGAAGGGGTCTCGGAGTTCTTTTCGAATTATGTTGAATACATAAAGGATTCGCTGCGACACGACGACGGACTCTTCATTTCAGTGGGAGATGATATGGGGGAAAGCGCTATGGGGAGTTCGCTCAGGAGCCGCAGGGATATCCGCTTCCTCTCAAGGAGCGGGGGTGAGAACTGGCAGGTGCTGGACGCGCTAGTGGAGAAGGATACCGTTCTCACTTCCGCCGAGAGGGAGTACTACTTTTCGCTCGCCGGGATGGAAGACCTCGACGCCCGCGAGGCGGCCCTCCGCAAGAGCACAGCCTACCGCTATGTCAGCGACAGCCTCTATCCGCGCCTCAGGACGGTAAGGTTCAATTTCTGCTTGCACCGGCGCGGGATGCAGAAGGACACGGTGCACACTACGGTGATCGATTCGGCCTATATGCGGGGGGTGCAGGCTCTGCGGGACCACGACTACGAGGGCGCGATTGCGCTGCTCTCTCCCTATCAGGACTACAACACCGCCGTGGCCTGCGTCGCGCTAGACCGCAATACTTCGGCTCTGAATATTCTGCAGGGCTGCAGGCCGAGCGCCAATGTAAACTACCTGCTCGCCATAGTACATTCGCGGCAGGGGCGCGAGAGGGACGCGGTGGAGTGCTATCTGCGCTCCTGCTCCCAGGACCCGTCGCTGGTGCACAGAGGCAATCTCGACCCCGAAATCTCGGCACTTATAAGAAAATATGATTTGAACAAAGAAGAAGACATTTTTAACTCATTTTAATCAATTAATTCATTTATTATGAAAAACTTAGTACTTTTTTCGGCATCCGTGGCGGCCGTTCTGGCCGTGGGGTGCAACAAACTTCCCGTTTCCGCTCCGTCAAATTATCCGGACGAGAGTGAGATTTGTGAACTTAAACTATGCCTCAACGATGGCGTTTCTACCAAAGTGACCACTGCTAGTGAAGCCCTGGAAGCCAAGATCCAGAATGTGCAGGTCTTTGTGTTTAGGGCCGGTGCCGATGACAAGAGTTCGGTGCTGGATGCCTGTCTGGCTGAAGGTTTCGGAACTGAATTGAACAAAGACAAGACCCACGGACTCACTTCGCTGAAGTGCACGGTCGGCAACAGGCATATCTATGCGATAGTCAATGCTGACAAGGATTATACTTCGGACGGGAGCATAGGCACTGTGGCGGATTTGCTCTCCAAGACTATGACGCTTTCCGCGATGAGGGCAGACAAACTGCTTATGATAGGTTGCAATCGGGGCGTTACGCTCGCTTCCGGCAGCCAGTCTCAAGCCGTTACCGTAGAGAGGACCTGTGCGTCCGTGATACTGGAGAGCGTGAAGAACGAGATGCTTGCAGCCGTTTATCAGAAAGCGGGTTCATTCAAAATCAAGAATGTCTATCTTACCAATGTCCCGGCCCAAATCAATTTCGGCCAGACCGTCAAGGCAAGCTCGTTGACGGATGCGGATGCCTGGTATGCCAGAATGTCCGCCGAAACGGATTCTGCGAAAAAAGCCCTTATCTATGACGCCCAAGCTGCGACGGTCCTTGACTATGACAGCAAGAATACTACCGTGCACACATTCTATTCTTTCCCGAACGATTGCGCAGATTCCAAGTCCGATACCTGGAGCCAGCGGGCCACAAAGCTGGTTGTCGAAGCTGAATATAATGACGGCTCTGCCTGGCACACCTGCTATTATCCGATAACGCTTTACAAATCGGGCGCGGGACTTGATGCCAACAAGCAGTACAGGGTCAATCTGACCATCAATCGTCCAGGTTCGGACAATCCTGACAAGCCGGTGGAATTCAGCACTTTGAGCGGTACGATAAAAGTAGCTGACTGGGCCAACGGAACTTCTTACACCGAAACCATCTGATTATGAGAACCCGAAGTATAGCGGGAGGACTTGTTGTCCTGCTGATCGTTATGCTCCTCTCCCCGTCCTGTACGGTCAAGGAGAGCCGCACCGCCTGTCCTTGCTATACATCGGTGGCCGTGGATGATTTCATCTTGGCGGGATTTGCGGAGGCGGCTGTCTCGTTCAGTTCGGACCGCCTGCTCTGCCGCGAGACGATTACCCTGCAGGAATATGAGGATGTCGGCTACCTGATAGCGCTCAGCCGCAGGAGCAACCGGGCCGCAGTGATAGCGGGACTGGACAACTCCATCGTCAGGGGCGATTCGCTGATGACCCCCTACGGGCTGGAGGCCGACCCCATCTGGCTGTACAGCGAGAAGTTCGTCTGCGAGGGCGACGACCACCGCATCAACGCCCGCCCGCACAAGCAGTATTGTCGTCTGGAGATAGTCGTGACAGGACTATCTCCGGGTGACCTCTACGACTGCTCTTTTCGGGTCAAGGCGGAGTCCTGCGGGCTCGACCTCTATGGGCGTCAGGCACTTGCGGGAGAGTACTGCGCGACGGCGGAGCGTAACTCGACGGGGGATTTCTTCGTGAGGATACCCCGCCAGGCTGAGAACCGGCTCTCGCTTGAGCTGCTGCGCGCTAGCAATCCCGACGAGCCCGTATTTACCATAGAGCTAGACAAGCGGCTTGAGGCCGCGGGCTACGATTGGGGCAGGGAAGACCTCCGGGATATGAGCGTGGAGGTGGACTATGCCGGTACCGAGGTGAATGTCAAGATTATAGATTGGGATAGCGATGATGTTTTCAAGGAGATTACGATATGAGACCATATAGAATTTTGGCTGCTCTGCTATGGCTGCTGCCTCTTGCGGCCGCCTGCGAGCCCGAACTTCCCGGACTGGTGAAATTCTCCGGGGAGTCCGATGACGGCGGGACGCAGACCAAGTCCATAGAGCTTAGAATAGAGGGCGAAGACTGGCCCGGAACGAGGACCAGCCTCGGCTCGGGAGTGGAGAGCATATTCAGCGGGGCCGTGCTCGCGGCCTACGACGCTTCGACGGGACGGCTAGATTCGGAGATTGAGATAGCCCCGGAGGCCCTAGGAGGGCAGATTTCGATAAGTCTTCCAAGCGGGAAGAGCTACAATCTCTACCTGCTCGGCAACCTCTGGGAGATCGGCTCCGACGGCTCGAAGAGGGGAGTGCCCTTCCCCGCCGACGAGGCCTCGCTGGAGGACTTGTTCTACAGGATGGACGGAGGGTCCGCCGGCGGCGGCTACCGGAGGGAAACTTTTGCCGAGGCCGCGACCTACGGCATTCCGCTCTGCTGGTCGCAGACCGGAGTGAAAGTCCCTTCCACCGCGACGGTCCAAGTGCAGATGAAAAGGCTCTTCGCGCGGCTCACCGTCGAGGTGGACCACAGCGGCATTGCCGGAAGCAGCCTGGAGGCCTTTGTCAACGGAAGCCTCAAGCTGAGGCAGGTCAACAGCCGCCTGATGCCTTTCGCTCCGGGAGGCTCCAGGGCGCTGAGCCTGGACGATGTGCTGCCGTACGGGGATGCCGACAGCGCTATGGAGAACGCTCTCTGCAGGGAGTTCGTCTATTATGTGCCGGAGAACCGTCAGGGAGTGCTGCTTCCGGGCAATACCGACCCGTCCGCAAAGACGCTGGACAATGTCGGGACGGCGCTGGGAGGGCTGGTGAGCTATGTGGAGTTCAAGGCCGATATCGGGCCGGCATCCGGCTTCAGCGGAAGCACAGTCTATCGCTTCCTGCTGGGCAAGGACGCGGTGGCGGATTTCGACATAGAGCGAGGCCTGAGCTTCAAGGTGAGCCTCGGATTCAACGCCGAGTCCCTCTTCTCGCCGGACTGGAAAGTCCAGGTGGACGGCCTTGCCGACACCCGGGAGTTCTACCTCTCGGGAGCTCTTGCCGGACGGATCCCGGACGGCAAGAAGGTGGTGGTGAGGAAGAACCGGGCGGCGGAGCTGGACCTCAATCTCGAGATGAGCGGCGGGGGAGCGAATGCAATCACTTCCGCGAAGCTTGTGGACGGGGGCTATAGCGCCGCCAACCTCACCGATGTGGCCTGGACCTCGGATTTCTGGTCTGCGACCCACGACAGCGCCAACGAGCCGCAGCGGGAGGCGCTTTCAGCGCTCGGCATAGCTGTCAGCTATGCCGGGGGGCGCTTCCTCTTCGAGGTAAGCGACCCCTCCCGCTTCGTCTCCGGCAAGTCCGTGCCTTTGACTCTGACGCTCTATCCCGGCACAAAGACCATCACCGCTGAGATTGTCACCCGGGACGACATCACTGTCAGCGGCGATACCGGCGCGCCTGAAGACCCCATCTATGTAGCGCAGTGCCGCAACCTCTCGTTTTCCGGCTTCGAGGGCGGCACCCTGTATTACATTGCCGACCAGAGTGCGAACTCCGGCGGGAAACACACATACAACACACATTGGAAGACCTCGCCCAGCCTCTCGGCGGCATTCCCCGGATACTATAAACTTGCCTCCGACGGCTCGGTGATTTATCCTTTCGACGAGCCCGGCTCCTATGCCTCGCAGAGCCTCTCCGCCGGCGAGACCCTGCAGTTCTGCTGCTTCGCTCCGACCGACACCAGGGCCTACGACGGCAAAAAAGCTCCAGGCTCCCTTATCATCTGCAGCGACGATCCTCTCAACGATGGGATTACTACCATTCCGCTGAACATCATCCTCCCTAAATTGACAGTCACATCGGATTACTCCCGTATGGTAATCTCTTTTGACGGCAACGAGATTGACCTGGATGCGAAATTTACCAATGCCGACGGGACGGCCCTCGCCGCTTCGGACTTTAACTCCGATTTGTTTGAGGCCCTGCTTAAGCCTACGATAAAATTTGATGAGACTGCCTGTCCCTGGCTCGCCAACCTCTCTTTCGACTTCTTCGAGAGCAAGGTCTATTTCGCCAAGACCACGCTCGGCACTCTCAAGGTCGAAGATGCGTTCCCCTACGACCCTAAGTATTCCAATCAGACATACAATTTAGGCTCGCTGTCGATCTCGATGCCGAAACTACTGTACTTCCAACAGGCCCCCAGCCGGAAATTTTCGCTGTCCATCCCGCGGCTCGGGGAATTGAGTTCTCAAAAGGACAGCATATCCTATTATTTCGGCGATAGCGGGACGGAGGCCTTTATCCATAGGCAGTTAATCTGCTGTCAGATGCAGGGCGACACCTCGCGCTTCGAGTTTACCTATACCAACAACGGCTGTTCGTTTACCTGCAAGTCCGGCAAGGTGCTGCGTCCCCTGATTGAGGCGGAATACAACGGCTCGACCATCTACTCATGGAGATACAACGAGACTTCGCAGCCTAGCGTGGTGGACGGGGAATATGTCCCGGGAGGTCTGATATTGCCTTACGGCCCCCAGACCGTGACTCTTACCGTGACCAACAAATGGGACGGCCGCAAACTTTTCACCAGCTCGACATTTGATATCAAATACAGTACGGTCCTGTACCAGATAGGACTTTTCCACAACTCCAAAATAGCTACAGTTTATCCTCTGCCGCTCAAGAACATTACATATATGACGGCCCTGAACGGCAAGGCGGAAAACTCTACACTGAAATGGATGCTCAAGGTACTGGGCAGCGATGAGTGGCTGAAGCATTATTACTCCGGGCCGGATTTCAGGATAAATTATGTCTATAAGCGAAACCTTCCGTCAAGCGGAAAGAAGATTCTCTGGAGCAAAAATAACTACCCGGTCACATATTTCGACAGCTCGGCGGGCAAATGGACTGAAGCCCTTGCCAAAAAAACATTTGAAGCCTCCACAGACATATGGCTGAACGGTATATATGACGAAAACGGCAACTCTATTGAGACTGATCCGGCCATAACCGGCAACAAATATCTCAGCCTCATCTATTCTACCAGAAAGGAAGGCTATGTTTATAACAGCAGCAAGACGGACCCTTGGTTCTGATGGCGCCCTCCCGTGACGCCGGCCTTTATAAAAAACAGCCGGCCCGAATCGCTCCGGGCCGGCTTTATGGAAAATCTTGTATGTTATACTAGAAGAGGAATGCTGCTCCTACGCTCCAGTATGAGTTGTTGACCTTGTAGTTGCTGTCGCTTCCGTTGTACATGTTGAGGAGACCGTAGTGGTAGCCGAAGTTGATGCGTACCATCTCTGCAACGTCAACGCCGATGCCAGCGCCGAGGGAGATGTTGAAGCGGTTGAGGGTGCTATCGTCACCGTAGTTGTCAACGGTGGTGCTGCCGCTCTGTCCGATAACGGTGCCGGTGGTAGTGGTCTTGGAAGAGAGACCAAGCTCGAACTGAGGACCTGCGTAAACGAAAGCGTTAAGCATATCGCCGAGGCCGATGCCGTACTTGAAGTTTACAGGGACTGCGATGTAGTGGCTCTTGGTGCTGCCTTTGATGCTGGCGAGGCCTGCGACATTGCTCTCAGAACCATTTGTGAGGTAGCCGTAGTAGATACCCGGAACTACAGAAACGCCATAACCGAGGTTGTAGGCTGCGTCAGCTCCGACATAGAAACCCTGAGAGGCAATGTCGCTTTTGCTGGTGCTTGAACCGCTGGTGTACTTTGAAGTGGTGGTCTGGTTGAGATAACCGGCTCCTACGCTGAACTGAGCCATAGCTGAAGTAGCGGCTGCGGCTACAAGAGCGAGAGTAAGAATGATCTTTTTCATTTTGTATAAAAAATGTTTTAAGTTGTTTCCGAGTCTAAAGATGAACTCCGTTGCCTTTCCGTTGCAGAAAAGCGTCGCAAAGATAGAATTTTTAATTGAAAAAGCGCAAAAAACTCCAAATTGTATATTTTCCTGCCCAAATTGTATATTTGTTTGCTTCGATTATAAGTCCTACCTTTGCCGTGCTTTTTTCAAACGCAGCGTGGCGCTTGATTAACGCTGTTCTCTTAACCGACAAAATAGCGCGCAGCCTCGCAAGAGGCTGCGCGCTATCGTATTACAGCTCAAATGATTATTTGATTTCAATCATCTTGTGAGTGTTCTCGGGGGCGACCTTGACGATCTTAGGGATGTTGACGAAGAGCACACCGTTCTCGACCTTGGCCTCGATCTTCTCGCGGTCGGCATCGTCAGGCAGGGTCATAATCTGCTGATACTTTGAGTAGGCGAACTCGCGGCGCAGATAGTGTCCGCGCTTCTTGTCGGCCTTCTCGTCAAACTTCTTCTCCATATCGATGGAGAGGTTGCCTTCTTCGTCGAGGCAGACCTTGAAGTCATCCTTGGTCAGGCCCGGAGCCGCAAGCTCGAGCTCGTAGCTCTTTTCGTTATCTAATACGTTGATGGCAGGCGCCGTTGCATTGGCTTTGGCCATCCAGTTGGTATCAAAGAAGTCGTTGAAAATCTCAGGTAACCAGTTCTGTTCGTTTCTTCTGATCGGTAACATAATTCAAATCTCCTATTTATAACTTTTTTATCTTCTTTTCTTGTCCCGTCCGTGGGACGCCTAAATAAAATTCAATTCGCGTACCAATGGCGAAAATTTACAAATTGGGGACAAATTGGCATCGCAAACGACAAAATGGCAGGGGAACATTGACTATTTGGCGCATTTTGGCAATAAGCCCATTTGTACTGGCGATGAAGCTGCGCCGAGATGGTGTTACATTTGGAGAGGAAATGATTATCTTTGCGCCGCAAAAAAACTTATAAGACAGTGAAAAAGAGCAGAATCATCATTATCCTTGCAGCCGCGGCACTCCTGCTCGGGCTGGCAGGGTGTACCCAGTCGGGGACCGGCGATGTAGTCTATCGCATCGAGCTGGACGACAGCGAAACTGAAGAATACAACGGGCCCGCGACCAACGAGGCCAAGAAAGTGTATAACGACCTTGCAAGCCAGATCAGCAGCTTCAAGGCAAGTTATGTCAAGACCTGGAAGGAAAGCGCCCTTGACGGGGATTACTCCCTCTCCGATGCGGAAGCCGAGAAGCAGTACAATTCGGCGCTCGCCGCCCTGCGCGACATAGAATCATCAGCTTTCAAGCAGATCGGCGCCCTGCCAAGCGGTACCCTCGCCAACTTCAAGTTCGTGCTGAAGCTTTCCCTTGTCTCCGTGACCAGCGATATGGGAGAGGAAGTACTTGAATCCAAGACAATTACCATCAGCTGCCCTCAGCAGTAGAGGGAAACAGTGTATTACCCGATTATTTAAAAATGAAAAGATTTATCAGTTTATTTGCCGCCGCAGCGGTGGCAGTGCTTTCGGTGAGCGGCTGCTACACCGAAAGCACCGATGTGATTTACTCAATTTCTTTCCCGGTCAAGGAGTACTCGTTCACCAATCTGGGCGGCTCCGGGACCCTGAAGCAAACCCTTAATGAGATCCAAGATGCAGTCTCTGAGTGCTCGGAGACCTATGCTTCGGAGTGGATTGTGACCATCACCAACGGCAAATACTCATCCGCTGACGGCAACGCGACATCCAAGTATGAGGCTGCACTCGCCGCGTTCAGGAAAGTCGAGGCAGAAGCCAAGGCCAAGGTTGATGCGCTCCCGGCAGGCACCAAAGGCGCATTTACCTACACTCAGGGCATCAAGCTCAGCAGGTTCAACAGCGGGAGCGGCGACACGGTGCTGCAAGAGTACGAATTCACCATTTCCTACGGGGAATAGTTTTACTCCCCGTCATCAAGGCAGCTGTCAAGTTCCGCGGTGATGGCTTCTTTGTCCATGTGCTGGCCGATGAAGACTATCTTCTGCATCCTGTCGCCGTAGGCGGCGTCCCAGTCGCGGGCTAGGTTAGGGTCGCGTAGCATCATGTCCATCAGCTCTTCGCGGCTCATCGTGGCGAACCACAGTCCAGCGTCCTTGATGGATTTCTGCACTCCGGCCTGCTCGAAGAGATAGCACTTGTCGGTGTCGTCGCTGAAGTAGCAGATGCCCTTGGCGCGGATGACCGACTTAGGCCATTTCTTCGCTACCCAGGCGTCGAACTTGTTGAGGTCGAAGGCCGGACGGCGGTAATATACAAAGGTGGAGATGCCGTATTCCTCGGCTTCGCCCTCTTCCTCGTCGTGCAACTCCTCGTGTCCCGGACCTTCGATCTCGGATATCCAGGCCGCTGAGGTGGCTACGCTGTCGAAGTTGAACATATTGGTGTTGAGCAGTTTGTCCAGTTCTACATCGCAGAAGTTACACTCTATGATTTCTGCTTTCGGCTGGAGCTGGCGGATGATGCTCTTCATCCTGCCGAGGTCTGCGGCCTTGACTTCGGATGCCTTGTTGAGGAGGATGATGTTGCAGAACTCAATCTGCTGGATGACCAGGCTCTCGAGGTCGTCTTCATCGAAATTGCGCAGGGGCAGGGTGTCGCCGCAGCTGAACTCTGTCTGCATCCTGAGAGCGTCAACCACTGTCACGACGCAGTCCAGACGCGGCAACGGGCCCTCGGCATAGTCGCCGCCGAGCTGCGGTATCGAGCAGATGGTCTGGGCGATAGGCGCCGGCTCGCAGATGCCGCTGGCTTCAATCACTATGTAGTCGAACTTGCCCGTGCGGGTGATCTGGCGGATCTGCTCCACCAGGTCCATTTTGAGCGTGCAGCAGATGCAGCCGTTCTGCAGGGCCACGAGGCTGTCGTCTTTCTTGCCCACTACGCCTCCCTGCTCGATGAGGGACGCGTCTATATTGACTTCTCCGAGGTCGTTGACGATGACGGCGAACTTGATTCCCCGCCTGTTGGAGAGGATGCGGTTGACCAGAGTAGTCTTGCCGCTCCCGAGGTAGCCGGTAAGGAGAAGTACCGGCACTTCATTTTTATTCTGGTTCATAATTTCAAATATAGCCAAATTATTCGTATCTTCGTCCGCTTGTAACCACTTTTGCACGATGAAAAGAATCCTCTATACTCTGCTTCTTCTCCTGGCGCCGCTCGCAGGCAGTGCACAGGACTACACATTCTATACCACCGAGAACGGGTTGTCCAGCAGCCTGATACGGCAGATTTACGAGGACAGCGCAGCGATGATGTGGATTGCCACCGAGGACGGGCTCAACCGCTTCGACGGCAACAAGATGGTCCGCTACACCTGCGATCCCGACGACCCTCATTCAATAGGAAGCGATTATATTACAAGCATATACGAAGACAGCAAGGGGCATCTTTTCATCGCGAGCCACGCCGGTGTGCAGCTCTATGACCGCGACACCGACCGTTTCTCCGCGCCGGCCCGCTTCGCCGACGGCGGCGGTCCTTCGGGTCAGTTCAATTCGGTGTGGGAGCTTTCCGGAGGGGAGCTTTTCGCTATCGGCAACAACCTCGCTTCCATCAGCGTAAAGGATACCGTCCCGAGCCTTGCGCCGCTGGGATTCTCCTCCACGATGAACTATTCCTCTTTCGTGCGCGAGGACAGCGAACGCAACATCTGGATAGTCAAGGCGAGACGCGCCATCTACAGGATTGCGCCGGACGGCACCACGACTTCATACATCGACGATACTGGCTACAATGTGCTCGACATGTACATCACTCCCGACGATGAAATCTACATTGTGGCCATCAACGGCGGCCTGCTCCGCTACGACAGATCCCGCGACGACTTCGTCTCCATCCCGTATCCCGGACCAGACGCCTTCGCGCCGAGGTGCATAGCCCCGTTCTCCGGCGGTTCCCTGCTCATCGGTACCGATGGTTCCGGAGTCAAGATTTACAATCCTGCCACGGGCAAATTCAGCAACTTCAGCCAGGTCGACGGGCGCTACGACCTCACCAGGCTCAAGGTCCACTCCATCGAGAGGGACAGGGAGGGCAATCTCTGGCTCGGCATATACCAGAAAGGCGTGGTAGTCGTGCCGTTCAGACGCAATAACTTCAAATATTTCGGCTTCCGCTCCTATGTCAACAACCGCATCGGCTCCTGCGCGGTCAGCGCGCTCTGCCGCACCGATGACGGGACCATGTGGGTGGGCACCGACAATGACGGCCTCTACGGTATTTCGCAGGACGGACAGACCGTGCGACATTTCACACACGATGGGACAGGCCATTCAGTGCCGGCCACGGTGACCGGGCTCTTCGAGGACTCGGCCGGCAATCTCTGGCTCTCCTCCTTCGACAGTTCCGTCGGGATACTCGACCGCAGGAGCGGCAGGTGCAGGTATGTGGATTTCAGCAGCCTGCGCAGCACGATCGCCAAGCACATAACCGCCTTCGCCGAGGATGACAACGGAAGGGTATGGATAGCCACGATGGGTTCCGGCCTGCTCTGCTACGACCTCCGGACCCGCAGCTTCACCGACCTCTCGCCGGTGCTTAGGGAAGTGCCTCTCTACATAACCTGTATGATATGGGCCGACGGCAGCCTCTTTATGGGCACCTACGACGGCGCCTGCAGACTCAAGCTGGACGGCGGCACCGTGTTCACGAGCATCACCGACGACAACATCATCCACACCGTCAACCGCCAGAACGACGGCAGCATAGCCTTCGGCTGCGAGAACGGCCTCCTAATCTGGAAGTCCGACGGCAGCACCAGACTCTACTCCGAGAAGGACGGTCTGCCTACGAGCACGGTATATTCAGTACTCCAGGACTCTGACGGCCTCACCTGGCTCGGCACGGGCTACGGCCTCTCCCGGCTCGGACCTGACTACAAGGTGCAGATTACCTTCTACACCGAGGACGGCATACAGGGCAACGAGTTCACCCGCAACGCCTCCTGGCGCGACTCCGACGGTACCCTCTGGTTCGGCGGCACTAGTGGACTCACATATTTCCGCCCATCCGAGATAGTCTCCCCGCTCAAGAAGTGGACGGTCCGCTTCACCGATTTGTATCTGCACAACCGCTCCGTCACCAAGGGGACAAAGTCTGGCAAGTACCAGGTACTCAATTCGGTAATCTACGAGGCCGACAAAATTGACCTCTCGCACCTCGACAACGCCTTCACCCTGCTTTTCGCTACGGTGGAGAAGGGCGCTCCCCAGAGGTTACGCTATATGTACAGGATGGACCGCGAGAACTGGACAAGCCTGCCGCAGGGCACCTCGAGGCTCTCTTTCAGCAGTCTGCCGGTAGGGGAGCATAGGCTCTACCTCAAGGCCAGGGACGCGTTTATGGAGTCGGATGTCGTATCCCTCGGCATCAACATACATCCGCCGTTCTGGGCGACTCCGCTCGCGAAGTTCCTCTATGTGCTGCTTGCCCTGGCCATCTGCACCGGAGTCGGTGCCTGGCTGCTCGCGCACTACCGCTCCAAGCAGAAGCTCAAGGAGTATGAGATGTCCGACCGCATCAACGAGGCCAAACTTCAGTTCTTCGTCAATATCTCCCACGAGCTGAAGAATCCTCTCTCGATGATTATCAATCCGTTGCGCAAGTTGATGAGCTCCGAAGGCAGTCCCGAGGAGAGGCAGCGCAACTACCGTATAATGTACCGCAACACCGAGAAGCTACTGCAGCTTATGAACCAGCTGCTCGATGTGCGAAAGATAGACAAGGGCGGCCTCAAGCTGCACTTCTCAGAGAACGATGTCGTGCCGTTCATCTCCAATATAGTGGACAATATGTCCGGGCAGTTCTCCCAGAAAAACATCGCGCTAACCTTCTCGCATCCGGGTCTGGACAGCCTCCGGCTGTGGTTTGACCCGACCAACCTCGACAAGGTCATCATCAACCTGCTTTCAAACGCATTCAAGTTTACCCCTGTCAACGGCAAGGTGAAAATACTGCTGGAGACCGCACGGCGCGACGGCAAGGATATGGCGCGCATCTCCGTCATAGACAACGGTATCGGCATCGCTCCGGAGGAGTTGGAGAACATCTTCAAGCGCTTCTATCAGGCGAGGGGAGGGCAGAGCGTGTATAAGGGAGGTACCGGCGTCGGCCTGGACCTCGTGCGTTCGCTCGTGGAGCTGCACAGCGGCGAAGTCCACGCGGAGAACAACCCTGACGGCACGGGAGCCCGCTTTATGGTCACGCTGCCTCTGGGCCGCGAGCACTTGAGCGACGAGCAGATCGCTCCGGCTGAGGTGGAAGTGCCGGCCGTCAAGCCTGCGGAGGCGCCTGTAGTGCTGCCTGAGGCCATCACCATACCGGAGGAGGGCGGCCATTCGACCCCTAAAACCAAGTATCGCCTAATGCTGGTCGATGACGACAGCGAGCTTCGCAGCTATGTGGCCGAGGAACTCTCGCAGGACTTCCACATCATACAGTGCTCCAACGGCAAGGAGGCCCTCGACAGCGTATTCGAGAGCCGTCCTGACATCATCGTCAGCGATGTGGTGATGCCTGTGATGGACGGAATCACTCTCTGCGACAAGATACGACAGAATATCAACCTCAACCACATACCGTTCGTGATGCTGACCGGCAAGTCCAAGGACGAGGACAATATCGCGGGCCTCAAATCCGGGGCCGACTCCTATATTGCAAAGCCTTTCAATATCGAGGTGCTCAAGGCTACTATCCTCAACCTTGTCAGGACCCGCCGCATTCTGCGCAACAACTATGCTGGGCAGCAGAGCCACGACGACAAGATCAGCAAGCCGGAAATCCGTACTCCGGACGACAAACTTATGGAGAGAATATTGCGCGTGCTCAACGAGAATATGGGCAATTCCGAGCTTACCATCGAGATGCTTGCCCAGCAGGTCGGCATCAGCCGCGTCCATCTGCACCGCAAGCTCAAGGAGCTCACAAACCAGACCACCAGCGACTTCATCCGCAATACCCGTCTCGCGCAGGCAGCCAAGCTGCTCGGCGAGGGTAAACAATCAATTGGCGAAGTTGCCGCTCTCGTGGGATTCGAGAATCCGGCCAACTTCGCCACTGCATTCAAGAAACTCTACGGGGTATCACCCCGTGAGTATATGAACAATCAGACTGCTACTTGCAGTAAAGACTGACGATAGTCTCGTACAGCTCCTGCTTGCCGCTGGTCTGCTTAGGCTCGCCAACTTTCTTGGCGTAGTCTACAATCTGCTCGAGGCTGAGCTTGCCCTCTTCGAAGGCCTTGCCCTCGCCTGCGTCGAAGGAAGCGTAGCGCTCCTTGACCATTGCAGGGAGAGGTGACTCCTCGACTATGGCTGCAGCGTTCAGGAGAGCGCGTGCCATAGCGTCCATACCGGAGATGTGAGCGATGAAGATGTCCTCAGGGTCGGTGGAGTTGCGGCGAAGCTTCGCATCGAAGTTGGAACCGCCGTTGCCGAGACCGCCGTTGCGGATAATCTGAAGCATAGCCTGGGTGAGCTCGAAGTTGTCGATAGGGAACTGGTCGGTATCCCAGCCGTTCTGAGCGTCGCCGCGGTTGGCGTCGATGGATCCGAGGATTCCGTTGTCAACAGCCACTGCAAGCTCGTGCTCGAAGGTGTGGCCTGCGAGGGTAGCGTGGTTGAACTCGATGTTTACCTTGAAGTCCTTCTCGAGTCCGTTGGCGCGGAGGAAGCCGGCAACAGTCTCGGTATCAACATCATACTGATGCTTGGTAGGCTCCATCGGCTTAGGCTCGATAAGGAAGGTGCCCTTGAATCCCTTGGCGCGTGCGTAGTCGCGTGCGGCCTTGAGCATATTTGCAAGGTGATCCTTCTCGCGCTGCATCTGGGTATTGAGCAGGCTCATATAGCCCTCGCGTCCGCCCCAGAATACATAGTTGGTGCCGCCGAGCTTGATGGTGGCGTCGATTGCCGCCTTGATCTGGACAGCTGCCCTTGCCACTACGTCGAAGTCTGGGTTGGTGGCTGCGCCGTTCATATAGCGCTTGTTGCCGAAGACATTGGCGGTGCCCCAAAGGTTCTTGATATTGGTGCCCTTCATCTTCTCCAGCGCGTAGTCGGTGATGGCGTTCATGCGCGCCTCGTACTCCTCGATGGTTGCGCCCTCGTCGATGAGGTCAATATCGTGGAAGCAGAAGTACTCGATGCCGAGCTTCTCCATGATTTCGAAGCCTGCATCCATCTTGTCCTTAGCCCTCTGGAGAGGATCGCCGGCTTTGTCCCACTCATAGCTGCGGGTCTGGCCGCCGAACTGATCGCTGCTGGCCTGGCCGAGCGTGTGCCACCATGCCATAGCGAACTTGAGCCAGTCCTTCATCTTCTTGCCGAGGACTACTCTTTCCGGCTCATAATAATGGAATGCGAGAGGATTTTTGCTCTCTGTGCCCTCGAACGGTATCTTGCCGATCTGAGGAAAGTATTGTTTTGCCATATCCAATTGGTTTGGTTATAAAGTTTGCCACAAATTTAACATTTTTCATCAAGTGGGGGAAGACATTTATGTAACATTTACTTTTATTCCCGTAACAACGGAGCGCGTTATCAATATGAAATCCCCGTAAAAAACAAAGTAACAAGTGTGCGCGGCCTGATTGAAATGTTAATCTAAATTTGTGTTGCAAAACCAAGGCCGCATTAGCTAAAATTTTTAATAACATTTTAACACAATCTTACACTATTTATTAAAATCTGTAGTATGATCAATCTATGTTCAAAACGGCTGTCACATATCTCGATGATATTGTTTGCCATTATTCTGAGCACCTTTAATCTCGGCGCTCAGAATCGTACCATCAACGGTACTGTGCTCGACGACATGGGCGTGCCGGTAATCGGCGCCGCCGTAGTTGTCGTAGGACAGAGCTCCACGGGCGTTATGACCGACAATGACGGTAAGTTCGCGCTTTCCGTTCCTGCAGGCGCAAGGATTGAAGTGTCCTGCATCGGCTATGTCTCACAGACTGTGGCCGTCGGCGACAAAACAGCCTTCAACTTCGTCCTCGCAGAGGATTCTCAGCTCCTCGAGGAGACCGTCGTAATCGGTTACGGCGTGCAGAAGAAGAGCGACCTCACGGGATCCGTGGCTTCGGTGAAGTCTTCCGACCTTATGAACCGCTCCACCTCTGATGCCGCAGCCGCACTTCAGGGCAAGGCTTCGGGTGTGCATGTCATCAACAACGGTGCGCCGGGTTCAGGTTCCACCATCCGCGTCCGCGGTTATTCTTCAAACTCCGGCAACATCTCTCCTCTCTACATCGTGGACGGTCTCCAGGTCAGCAGCATCCAGTATCTTGACCCTTCTATGATCGAGTCCATCGAGGTCCTCAAGGATGCGGCTTCCGCAGCCATCTATGGTGCAGAGGCAGGTAACGGTGTCATCCTCGTCACGACCAAGAGCGGTATGGACGGCACGTCCAGTGTTACCTACACCGCAAAGGCTACCCTCCAGTCATTCAGCCGCAGACCGGTGATGAACCGTGCTGAACTCGTTGATTATCTCACCCTTAAGAACGGCGAGGATTTCGTCAACAACAAGATTAAGGACTTCGACTACTCTCACCCTTATTATCAGGACGGCGTAATCGACCAGGACTGGATCAGCGCCTACACCGAGCCAACCTGGAGCCAGCAGCACTCTATAAGCTTCTCCGGCGGCAACAAGAAGGGACATTTCTTTACCTCCCTTAACTATGTTTACAATAACGGTGTCGTTCGAGGCGACAAGGATGTCTATAAGAGACTTTCCGCCCAGGTCAACGCTGACTATCAGATTTTCAAATGGTTGACCATCGGTACCAACAACTCTATGGAGAAGTGGTCCACCCAGAGCGTTTCCCAGCGCGGCTACGGCTCTTCATTCGAGCAGATGCTCGTGATTGACCCTCTTACCCCTATATATTGGACAACTGTCGATGAGATGTCCCTTGATGTCAGGACTATGTATGACAAGGTCCAGGCCGGCACCGCTCCTCGCAACTACCGCTTCCTCGGCGACGAGAACGGCTGGTATGCCAACACCAAGTACTCTGACCTCGAAGGCAGCCCGTTCTCAAAGCGTGACGCTACCGACAGCAGCAACGGAGGTATCAATATCAACGGTACTCTCTATGCCAACCTCTCTCCTGTCAAGGGCCTTACCATCACATCCCGTTTCGGCTACCGCATCTCCCAGAGCAATTCCCACAGCTATACCGCACCTTATTATATAGGTTCACGCGGAAGCACCGATAACTACAGCATTTCTGCATCCGGCAGCAACAGCTACTACTACCAGTGGGAAAACTTCGCCAACTACAGCAAGTCATTCGGCAGGCATACTATTTCTGCAATGGCCGGTATGTCTTACCGCGAGACCAACAGTGATTACATATCCGCAAGCAGTAGCGGAGAGGACATTCTCAGCTCTTACGAGGAGAACTTCCGCTATCTCAACTACCTCAAGGCCGATGCTGCCAAGTCGGTGAGCAACGCGCCTTCAAGGTCAGCTTCCCTCGCTTACTTCGGCCGTCTCGTCTATAGCTACGACAACCGCTACAGCATCCAGGCCAATTTCCGCGCAGATGCATTCGACTCATCCAAGCTTCCTGCAAGCAACCGCTGGGGCTATTTCCCTTCAGTATCCGCAGGCTGGACCGTCAGCAACGAAAGCTTCGTCAGGGACAATATTGACCGCGACATCCTCTCTTTCCTCAAGGTTCGCGCTTCCTGGGGTCAGAACGGTAACATCGGCGTGCTCAGCAACTATCCTTACGCCACCACCATCAGCCTCGGCAACAGCTGGTATCAGTACGGAGTAGAGGAGACCGGTACAACTTACGGATCATCTCCTTCCGGACTTCCTAACCCTAACCTCAAGTGGGAGACCTCCGAGCAGCTTGACCTCGGTCTCGATGCCCGTCTCTTCAGCGACCGTCTGACCTTCGGCTTCGACTACTACGACAAGCGGACTAAGGACCTCCTTATCTCCGTCACTGCACCTCCTGAACTCGGCGTAAGCAGCACCACCATCAACGGCGGCGGCGTTCTCAACAGGGGTCTCGAGTTCGAACTCGGATGGAAGGACAGCATCGGAGACTTCAGCTACTCCATCAACGGCAACCTCTCCACCCTCCACAACGAAGTGACCTACCTGCCTGCAGGCGTTCCACGTGTGGAAAGTGATCCTGCCGGCGGTTCCAACTATCAGGTCAGGACCGCATTCGAGCCGGGATATCCGGTATGGTACATGCGTGGTTACATCTATGACGGTATCGACGAGAATGGAAAATATAAGCTTCGTGATATGGACGGCGACGGTTCCATCTCCACCAATGATATGACCTATATCGGCAAGACCACCCCTGATCTTACCTACGGTATCAACATCAGCCTCGCTTGGAAGGGATTAGATTTTACCCTCTACGGCTCAGGCATCGCTGGAAATTCCATTATGCCGATACTCCACAGGACAGGCTTCAAGAACAACCTCAAGTACTATTATTATAATTCCCGCACCGAGAGTAACCCTAACGGATATCTCCCTCATCCTTCTCAGACTGAAGGTGCATACGACTATTGGTCTTCAACTGCCAATGTCTTCAAGGGCGACTACTTCAGAATCAAGCAGATGCAGCTCGGTTACACCCTGCCTAAGTCCCTTACCAAGAGGGCTGCAATCAGCGACCTCCGCGTCTATGTGTCTCTCGATGACTTCTTCACCATCACAAGCTATCCTGGACTCGACCCTGAGACCGCATCTACCAACAGCACTTCAGGTGCCGGCGTCGACTGGGGCTCATATCCTACGATGCAGAAACTTATCCTCGGTGTCAATATAACATTCTAATGACTGCTTTGAATATGAAAAAGATATTTGTTCCAATCCTGTGCGGACTTGCCCTGCTGGCTTCTTCCTGCGAGAGCAAACTTGAAATTCCGCAGAAAGGCGTAGTAAGCTACGATAGTTTCTACCAGTCCGACGACGACGCCGTGGCTGCCCTTGCCGACATGTATGCCAACTACATAGGCAATGTCGCAGCTACCGAGGGAATCGATGTCCCTGAGCAGGTAGTCCTCAACTATGCGGCTGACGATATCCTCGCTGCCGGCAACAACAAGAGTGACCACGATGCGTTCCGCGTATTCGATGAGTTTACCTACGGCAACACCAATGCTACGCTGAAGAAGATGTATCAGCGCTACTATTATGCAATCTATCACGCCAACCTCATCATCTCCAACTTTACCAACGAGAACCGAGCCGGCACAGAGCCTAAGTTCACCAGTGACTTCACGAATCAGGCAGTGGCAGAGGCCCGTGTGATGCGCGCTTATCTCCATCTTATGACTGCTCTTACCTGGAATCGTCCGCCGCTCCTCGACCGTCTTCTGGACGCCGACGAGCTCCCTACCAATGCTGAGAGCCAGTCCCAGATTCTCGAGTGGGTCGTCTCCGAGTGCGACAAGGCCATCAATTCCGGCTTCCTTCCTAAGCGCAACGGAACAGGCGACAAAGATGCTACGGCCCGCATGAGCGTAGGTTTCGCCCAGTTCGTAGCCGGAAAGGCCGCTATGTTCAACAACGACCCGGCCACCGCCCGCAAGTACCTCGGCGACCTCATCAATTCAGGCGACTATGCCCTTATCCCTTCTGAGGAATTCTGGACCAACTTCCACGCTGCAGGCGACGGCAACTCCGAGAAGATTTTCGAGCCTAACATCATCGAGGATCTCAACCTCTTCAACAGCAACTATTGGAGTGCTCTTCAACGCTGCCGCTGGATGGTTGCCAATGTATTCTGCTGGCGTACCGACGCCCTTGCAGCTGAGCCTCAGGTTCACGCCGGATTCCAGGGATGGAACGGCGGTGCAATCACTGAGTCTTTCGCCAAGAAGTTCCTTGCCCACGACGGAGACTCTCCTCGCCGCAAGGCCTGCTTCCTTACCGCAGACGAGTGGCTCTATCAGATGGACTGGAATTCAGAGGTTAACGACGGAACTCTCGAGCAGAAGAAAGCCGACCCTAATCGCGGTATCAAGTCAGCATCCGGTCTCTTCAGCCACGGCCCTTATTTCGAGTGGAAGCATATGGTATTCGTAAATCCTCCTGCAATCCTCACCGGCGGCAAGACTTATGTCTCCGACAACACCACAACCTTCGGCGCCGGTTCCAACCATAAGAACTACAATGTTGCGCGCTACGCCGAGGCTCTCCTTCTCTACGCCGAGGCCTGCATAGGATCTTCTGACGCCGACAAGGGCCTCAAGGCTCTCCAGGAAGTCCAGAAGCGCTCCGGCTCAGGCAAGGTCAGCAGCGAGCTTACTTTCGAGAATGTGATGGATGAGAAGCAGTATGAGATGTGGTTCGAGAGCTGCCGCTTCCACGACCTCGTGCGCTGGAGTCAGCAGGGCAAGGTTGACCTCAACAAGATCTTCAACCAGTCCGAGCTCTTCCAGAAAGGCAAATATGTGGTCCCTTGTCTCTATGACGAGTACTTCACCAAGGGAACTTCAGGATACATGACTGAACACAAGTTCTTTACCAAGTACAGCGAGTGCGATTACTCCAACTTCGTCGTTGGCAAGAACGAGTATCTTCCGTTCCCTTATGACTTCAAGGTCATAAACCCTAATCTTCATGATGTGCTCGGTTGGGCTTCGTCAGCTGAATAGTCAATATTGATATGGAGGGGGCATCTCCGGAAGGTGCCCCTTCCTTTTTTAAAATTTACTTATTATGAAGCGTCTATTACTGTCAATTATTGCTCTTGGTATGGCCTGCGGCCTAAGCGCGCAGGACCCCAATTTCCATATCTTCCTCTGTTTCGGCCAGTCCAATATGGAGGGCGCCGCGAGGCCCGAGGCCCAGGACTCCGTCGGAGTGAGCGAGCGTTACCTCACGATGGCTACCTACGATTTCGAGGACGGCAGCCGCGTCAAGGGACAGTGGTATAGGGCGCTTCCGCCTCTCTGCCGCTACCGCAACGGACTCACCCCTGCGGACTATTTCGGTCGCGCCCTGCTCGAGTATCTTCCTGAGAATCACCGCGTCGGCATCATCAATGTGGCCATCGGCGGCATCAAGATAGAAGGTTTCCTGCAGGACAATCAGGAGGCCTACGCCCGCGATGTGGCTCCCGACTGGATGAAGCGTATGCTTGTGTGCTACGGCAACCGTCCGTACGACCGCCTCGTCGAGATTGCGCGCCTCGCGCAGAAGGACGGAGTAATCTCCGGCATACTCCTCCATCAGGGCGAATCCAACACCGGCGACCCGGAGTGGGCCGCAAAGGTCAAGACCGTCTATGAAATGCTTCTTTCTGACCTCGGCCTCAAGGCAGAGAGAGTCCCTCTCATCGCGGGCGAGGTAGTCAACGGTGACAGGGGTGGCATCTGCCGCGGTGCGAACGCCCAGATTGACGCTCTTCCGCGTACCATACCGACCGCCCATGTGGTATCATCTTCAGGACTTCCGAGCCTCCCGGACTTCCTGCACTTCAGCGCCGAAGGCTACCGCAACCTCGGCCGCCGCTATGCTATGGCCATGCTCCCGTTCCTCGGCTACGATGTCAAGCCTTCCCTCGTCGGCCGCAAGCTCGAGTCGCCTCTCATCAACCCTATGCGCAGGGAGGTGACGTTCGTCTATAACAATCCTTCCGCCACCCGCGTGGAGCTCTCGGGCCAGTTCCTGGAGCACAACATCCCGATGGAGCGCAACGCCGACGGCGTATGGTATGTACCCGTAACCATAGAAAAGGCGGACATCTACCCATACAATTTCGTGGTTGACGGAGTCGCCGTCTGCGATCCGCTCAACAAGGACATCTTCCCTAACGAAAACTTCAAGGCCAGCCTGCTCGAGATGCCGGCCTGGCGCGAGATGCCTGTCCCGGGCTCCAATGTGAAGCCTCAGCAGCCGGAGCAGCCTCTCTATATTACCCGCGATGTACCTCACGGCAAGGTCGCATACTGCACCTACAAGTCCGAAGTACTCGGGCTCAACCGCCCTCTGCTCGTCTATACCCCTGCGGGCTACGACAAGGGCAACAAGAAATATCCGGTCTTCTATCTCGTAAGCGGCACCACCGACACCGAGGAGACCTGGCTCAAAGTCGGTAAACTCAATGTAATACTCGACAACCTCATCGCCTCCGGCAAGGCCAAGGAGATGATAGTCGTGATGCCTTACGGCAATATGATGAGCGGCACCCCGATGCCGTCATCGATGCAGGCCGCGGAGATGTACACCACCTTCTCCAACGAGCTCACACAGTGCATAATGCCTTATGTGGAGAGCAACTTCCGCACCATCAACAAGCGCGAGAGCCGCGCCATTGCAGGCTTCTCCCGCGGAGGCGGACAGTCCCTCTTCGCCGCTTTCAAAAACATAGACAAGTTCGCCTGGGTGGCAGGCTACAGCGCCTACCTCACTCCTCAGGTGATGGACGCATACTTCCCTCAGCTCGTCAGCAGCCCTTCACCGCTCAACAACAGGATGAAGCTCGTCTGGATCGGCGTGGGCAGCTCCGACTTCCTCTATCAGGATGTGGTGCGCAACCGCGAGTTCTTCGACGCCAGGGGCATACGCCACGAGGGCATCACCACCGAGGGCGGACACACCTGGATGAACGCCAGAACCTATCTCATCGAGACCCTTCAGAAATATTTTAAATAGTCAGCAATATGTGTAGAAAAGCAATTACAATGTTTGCCGCGCTGCTTGTGGCTGCCTCTCTGGGTCTGAGCGCGCAAACTCCGGCTTCGACCAACATCAAGGGCAACGAATATCCTCAGGTTGACGCGCAGGGCAGGGCTACTTTCCAATACAAGGCTCCCAAGGCCTACGAGCTCCAGGTCGATATCTGCGGCAAGAAATACCCTATGTCCCGCGATGCCGAAGGCGTATGGTCAGTGACGACCGACCCTCTAGTGGTGGGCTTCCACTACTATTTCTTCATCGTTGACGGAGTGTCCGTCGCCGACCCTTGCAGCGACTCGTTCTATGGCTGCGGAGTGATGACCAGCGGAATCGAAATCCCTGAGTCTCCGGAAGTTGCGGCTTACTACACCTACGACCGCAATATCCCTCACGGACAGGTGCGCGAGTGTCAGTACTGGTCAGAGAGCGAGCAGGCCATGCGCCGCTGCTTCGTTTATACCCCGGCTGAATACGAAGTCAAGAAGAACGCCAAATATCCTGTCCTCTACCTCCAGCACGGTATGGGCGAGGACGAGAGAGGCTGGCACCAGCAGGGCAAGATGGCCAATATCCTCGACAACAACATCGCCGCCGGCAAGTGCGTGCCGATGATCGTGGTGATGGACTACGGCAACTGCGGCTACATCTTCGGAGGCCGCAAGGGCGAGACCCGCGACCAGTTCGGAGCATCATTCGGCAAAATCCTCATCGACGAGGTAATCCCTTATATCGAGAAGACTTTCCGCGTCAAGACCGACAGGCTCAGCCGTGCAATGGCAGGCCTTTCCTGGGGCGGCAAGCAGACCTTCGACACCGCACTCACCAACCTCGACAAGTTCGCCTACATCGGCGCATTCAGCGGAGCCATCTTCATGGGCCCTGACACCGACTACAAGGCCATCTACAACGGTGCTTTCGCCGATAGCGCGGCCTTCAACAAGCAGGTCAAGTACTTATTTATGGGCATAGGCTCGGAGGAGAACTTCGGTACCAAGGCCATTACCGACAATCTTGGCAAGATTGGCATCAATGTAGAATATTACGAGTCCCCGGGCACTCACCACGAGTGGCTGACCTGGAGAAGGTGTCTCAACGAATTTGTACCTCATCTCTTCAAATAGTTCATAATATGAGAAACGAAATAGCATTATCCGGAGCCGCCCTGCTGCTCCTCTGCGCCTCAGCCGGCGCCCAGAACCCTGTCATCCGCGACCAGTTCGCCGCGGACCCTACCGCACGCGTATTCGAAGGCAGGGTCTATCTCTACCCGTCCCACGACATCATCAGCCCGGTGGAGCCGGAGCGCAGATGGTTCTCTATGGCGGATTACCACGTATTCTCTTCCGAGAACCTCATCGACTGGACCGACCACGGAATGATCCTCAGTCAGGAAAATATCCCTTGGGGTAACCCTGAGGCCTTTTCGATGTGGGCGCCGGACTGCGTCTATAAGAACGGAAAATATTATTTCTACTTCCCTAACGCACCTAAGGAGGGTCGCGGATTCAATGTGGGAGTCGCCACCGCAACTTCCCCTGCAGGTCCGTTCACCCCTGAGGCGCAACAGATCAAGGGCGTGATGGGCATCGACCCTTGCGTGCTCATCGACGATGACGGCACTTCCTACCTCTACTGGTCCGGTATGGGCCTGCAGGTCGCCAAGCTCAAGGACAATATGACCGAGCTCGACGGCGCGCCGGTAAGGCTTGACGAGAAGCTCCCTGCCGGCTTCAAGGAGGGGCCTTTCGCATTCAAGAAGGATGGCAAGTACTACCTCACCTATCCGTGGGTGCAGGACAAGACAGAGACCCTGGCCTACGCGATGAGCGACAGTCCTATGGGACCTTTTGAGTTCAAGGGGCTCATCATGGAGCAGCATCAGGACGGCTGCTGGACCAACCATCACTCTCTTGTGGAATACAAGGGCCAGTGGTATCTCTTCTACCACCACAACGACTATTCTCCGCAGTTCGACAAGAACCGCTCCGCACGCGCCGACAAGGTGATTTTCAACGCCGACGGCACCATCCAGCCGGTGACTCCGACCTACCGCGGCGTGGGCATCACCCCTGCCCACAGCAAGGTGCAGCTCGACCGCTACAGCGCCATCTGCCCTGTAGGCACGGAAATTGATTTCCTCAACCCGGCCAACACTTTCGAGGGCTGGTATGTCAGCCTCGAGCGCCCGGGCGTGTGGGTGAAGTACAACGACATCGATTTCGGGGCAAAGTCTCCGAGTGAGGTTAAGGTTCGTCTGCGCTCTGCCTCCAAGGGTACGCTTGCTATCAGCGTCGGCGAGGAGCCTGCTTTCGTCACCGTCAATCTGCCTAAGTCCGGCAAGTGGGTGGAAGTCAGCGCAAAGCTTAGCTCCGAGGTGAGCGGCGTCAAGTCGATTATGGCCACGCTCCAGAGCGGCGCCGGCGTCGAGATTGACTGGATTGAATTCAAATAAATTCGCATAAATGAAGAAAAGCATTTTATTTATTGCTGCCATTTTCGGCCTTGCGGCCTGTTCAGTAAAGGTTCCGGACGGTTCGGCGGCTTTCGAATGGTTCGACTATCAGGGCGAGGATGACTTCTATGTCGAGAATCCGCTGCCGGGCGAGGATTATGCCTATAACCCTCTACTCCCGGGCTGGTATTCCGACCCGAGCATCTGCACCAACGGGGAGGGGGACTACTACCTGGTCACTTCCACCTTCTCCTATTTCCCGGGAGTGCCTATCTTCCACAGCACCGACCTGCTGAACTGGGAGCAGAAGGGCTATGTGCTCTCGCGCCCGTCGCAGCTCGTCAACCTGGATAAGCAGCATGTCAGCGGCGGCATTTTCGCCCCTGACATCAAATACAACCCCCACAACAAGACCTATTACATGATCACTACCAATGTGGGGGCGGGCAACTTCGTGGTCAAGGCCACGGACCCGCTCGGGGAGTGGTCCGATCCTATACTTCTGCCTCAGGTTCAGGGCATTGACCCGTCCCTCTTCTTCGACGAGGACGGCAGGGCGTACATCGTCAACAACGACGATGCTCCCGACGGGAAGCCGGAGTACAGCGGGCACAGGACCATCCGCATCGTGGAATACGATGTGGAGAACGACTGCACCGTCGGGGAACGCAAGGTCATTATCAACAAGGGCGTGAACCCTGCCGACAAGCCTATCTGGATTGAGGGACCGCATCTCTACAAGATTAACGGACGCTATTTCCTGATGGCGGCGGAGGGCGGCACCGGAGACATGCACTCCGAGGTCATCTTCAGCAGCGACTCTCCGATGGGAGAATACAAGCCGTGGAACCATAATCCTATCCTTACCCAGAGGCATCTCCGCGCCGACAGGCCGAACCCTGTCACCTGCGCCGGCCACGCCGATCTCGTGCAGACCCCGGAGGGGGACTGGTGGGCCGTGTTCCTTGCCTGCCGTCCTATCGACGGAGCGTTCGAGAACCTTGGCCGCGAGACCTTTATGATGCCTGTGCGCTGGAGCGTGGACGGATTCCCGATTATCACTCAGGGCGACGAGACCGTGCCTATGATAGTGCGCCACGAGGGGGCTAAGCGTTCCGACAAGGTTACTTTCGGCAACTTCGGAGTGCGCGACGAGTTTAGCGGCGCCGCCCTGTCCAACGACTGGCTGACGCTGCGCGGACCTGCAGACGGGCTCTACAAGCTCGCCGGCGGCCGTCTGGAACTTATCTGCTCTCCTCAGAAGGCTACCCGGTTCTGCACTCCTGCCCTTGTGCTCCGCAGGCTTCAGCACCACAAGTTCAACGCTTCCACGAGGATGTATTTCAACCCTTCCGCCTCCGACGAGGCTGCCGGTATGCTCGTCTTCAAGGATGAGAACCATCAGTATTTCCTCAAGGTCGCGGGCGCAGAGGGCGCGAGGACCGTTTCTCTCGAGTCATCAGGAAGACAGAGCAGAACTCTTGCTTCCGCTGCTGTGGGAAGCTACGGCTATATCGACCTCAAGGTCACTTCCGACGGCATTGACTTCGCGTTCTGGTATGCTCCGGACGGCAAGGCTTGGACCAAGCTCATCGACAAGGTGCCTGCGGAATACCTCTCCACTGCCGAGGCCGGCGGCTTTACCGGCACGACCATAGGCCTTTATGCGGTTAAGTGAAATGAAAACACTCTATAAAATTCTTCTTCCGCTAGCGCTGCTTTCTTCGGCGGTGCTGACGGGATGCAAGTCGGAGCAGGGCTGGCAGGATGCAGTCAACCCTCTGACCTACACTGATATACCTGACAACGAGGTGGTTAGGGTAGGGGACGACTACTATATGGCCAGCACGACTATGTATTTCTGCCCTGGCGCTCCGATAATGCATTCCAGGGACCTCGTGCACTGGAGGATAGTCAATTATGTTTACGACTGCCTCGAGGACGACGATGTGTATAACCTGCGCAACGGGCGCAATGCCTACGGCAAGAGCCAGTGGGCGACTTCGCTTCGTTATGTTGACGGTGTCTGGTATGCGCTCTTCATTGCCAACGACCAGCAGAAGACCTATATCTACAAGACCCGCGACATCGAGAAGGGCCCTTGGACCCGTTCGGTGATTGACCGTCCTATGCACGATGCGTCTATGCTTTTCGAGGACGGGCATCTCTATGTGCTCTGGGGCAACGGCGACCTGCAGCTGACCGAGCTTGAGCCGGACGGCTCAGCCATCAAGGAGGGCGGCATCGACCAGCTTCTGCTTCAGGCTCCGCGCGAGGGCTATATGCTCCGCGCCGAGGGCTCGCATTTCTACCACATCGGGGACTGGTACTATATCCTCGAGATTGACTGGCCTCGCGGCGGCGTGCGCACGGAGACCTGCTGGCGCAGCAAGAACCTGCTCGGACCATACGAGTCCAAGATTATGCTTCAGGGCAAGTTCGACGGCCGCAACGACGGAGTGGCTCAGGGCGCTATCGTGGATACTCCTGCGGGGGACTGGTATGCCATTATGTTCCAGGACCACGGGGCTGTAGGCCGTATCCCGACCATCCAGCCGGTTGAGTGGGTGGACGGCTGGCCTATTATGGGCGACAATACCGTCCCTATGAAGACGGTGCGCGTCAATCTGCCTGCCGAGGGCGAGGACTATGTCTGGGCTTCCGACGAGTTCGACTCCTCAGAGCTTGCTCTGGTATGGCAGTGGAACCACAGACCGGACAACGGCCGCTGGTCGCTCTCTGAGCGTCCGGGCTGGATGAGGCTTTATGCCGGCGAGCCTGTGGAGGATATTGCACACGCCCGCAATTCTCTGACTCAGAGGACTGTAGGGCCTAAGTGCGAGTCTGCCGTGAAGATGGATCCTGCTTCTCTGAAGCCTGGCGACAGGGCAGGTATATGCGCTTTCCAGAGCCACAATTTCGCTCTCGGAGTGGAGGTGGATGCCGACGGCGCCAAGTCTGTGGTGCTGCGGTCGAATACTCCGCGCGAGAAGGATGTGGAGGTGTACCGCGCTTCGCTTCCGCCGGATGACGAGGTCTATCTGAGGATCAATTATATGTTCACTCCGGGCGAGGGCGATACGGCCGAGGCTGATACCGCAACCGCGAGCTGGTCTATCGACGGCGAGAACTGGACGGACTGCGGCTATACCCTGCAGATGCGCTACACCCTCGACTACTTCACCGGCTACCGCACTGCCCTCTATTGCTACTCCACCTCCGGTGACGGCGGCCACGCCGACTTCGACTGGTTCCATCAGGAGGTCAAGTAAAACTGATTTTCTTCACATTTTCTTTATTCGGGGTGCGCTCACGCGTGCCCTTTTTTATTGGAGTAGTGCAGGACAAGACTGCCTGCAGCGGCTTGAGTGGCCGCTGCTTGTGTCGCATCCTTGACCTTACCGCTAATATAGGGAAAGGATTAGTACTTATCCGCGTTGGCGATGACCCAGTCGACTACAGTCTTCTGCTTGAACTGACGGTCGAAGAGAAGCGGCGCTTCCTCGCGGCCCTCCACTGGGAACGGGTAGCCGTTCTTCCAGCTGTCGCCGTCCTGCACACCCCACCAGTTGACGCGGATGATCTTGTCGCTCTGGCGCAGCCAAACTTCCCAAAGGCCCTTCACCCTCTCGTTCCACTCTGCCATCCTCTCCTCAGGGATGCCGTCAGGATAAGGGACCATCATCTCGTGGAACTTCCTGGAAAGTTCAGGGTCCTTGCGGATCTCATCCATAGAGCGGCCTGCCACATCGGCGCTTCTGGTAATGGTAGGGAGAATCGTTATTTCAACTTCAGTGAACATGATGTTCACGCCGGCCGCATACACATCCTCGATATTTTTCTCGAGCTGGGCATAATCAGGGTAGTCCATACCGTAGTGGCCCTGGAAGCCCACTGCATCGATGCGAAGTCCCCTTGCCTTGAGATCCTTGACCATCTTTACGACGGTGGCAGCCTTCTCCGGGCGATACATATTATAATCGTTGTAGTACAGTTCAGCGTCAGGATCGGCCTCGTGCGCATACTGGAATGCCAAAGGGATATACTCCTCGCCGAGAATTCTGAAGAACGGACTCTCTCTCCAGCTGCCGTCATCGTTGATGGCCTCGTTGACCACGTCCCAGCCCTTGATGCGGCCCTTGTAGCGGCCCACCAGAGTATAGATATGGTTCTTCATGCGGGCTTTGAGCTCCTCCGGATCGACATCGCTGCCGTCCTCGTTGGTGCAGAACCACTTAGGGCACTGTGAATGCCAGATGAGGCAGTGTCCGTAAACGGCCAGGCCGTTCTCGGTGCCGAAATCGACATACTTGTCTGCCAGCTCCCACTTGAAGATGCCCTTTTCCGGCTGGATTTCCTCGCTCTTGAGGCAGTTCTCCGGCTCGATAGCGTTGAAGTGCTTGAAAATCACTGAATCACCCTTCGTGTCCAGATAACGGATCTGAGCTTCGTTGATAGCTACGCCGATGAGGAATTTGTCAGCAAGGGCATCCTTCAGCGTCGCAGGTTTGCTAGTGCACGCCGCAAGTACCGCAAGCGGCAGTAAAAGAATCGCTTTTTTCATCTTTCTGTTGCATTTTTACAATAGTCCTACAAAATTAGCCGATTCCGTCTCTTGGGACATTTATGCCCGTTACATTTACTTTCAGATTTGCAACATTTATTTAAAAATAAAAATGTATCTTTCACAAAACTCATTGTAACGCCCGGATTGCACTACTTTCCGGCAGACATATAACTTTGCATGCAGATGGTAAAATTGGTTAAATTATTTGTTGCTCTCGCCTTCCTGCTTCCTCTCGGACTGGAGGGCGAGAATTCTATTGTATTCACCTCAACCGAACACGATTTTGGCAGGGTGGATGCCGCTGGCGGACGGCTTTACCATCAGTTCCGCTTCCTCAACTCCGGTACTTCTGTCGTCAATCTCGCCTCCCCGGTACCGAGCTGCTCCTGCGTCGAGGCAGACATCACGCCCCGCGAGGTGGCGCCGGGCGAGCAGGGTACAGTCGAGGTTTACCTTGACCCCTCCGCCGCTTCCGGGATGACCCTGCGCACCGTGGGCATATATGATAGAAAGGGGAATGAAATCGCCACGCTGATGCTCACAGCCACCGTCGTGCAGCCCTATCCCGAGCTGGAAGAGCTCTGCCCGGTGGCGCTTTCCGAGACTCTGCGCGCCTCCGTCGGGGAAGTCCGCTTCGGCTACCTGCGCTGGGGGGAGAGCCGCTCGATGTACTTCCTGCTCGGCAACACTTCCCCGCTGAGGAAGGCCATCTCCGTGACGAGCACCAACCCTGCGCTGACAGTCGAGTGTCCCGATTATATTGAGCCCGGCAAGACGACGGAGGTTTTGCTTTCGTACGAATTCCCGGACAAAAAATACTGCTCGGTTTCGGATACTCTTTGTATATTTGCAGATGACGTCCCGGTGCAGAGGAGCGTCATCGCGGACTGCATCCGCCTGGCGCCGCTGAGCGCCTCCGTGCAGCACCCGACGCTCCGCTCTTACCCGTCGGTGGCAAAAATGCGCCGCGCTCCGCTCTCAAGGAGGTATTCGGGAAGCATCGAGATAAGCAATTCCGGCAATTCTGACCTGCACATACTTGAAGTCGTCGGCACCGTCGAGACGGGGCTGCGCGCAGGGACGGTGATTCCTCCCGGAGGGAAGATGAATGTCAAAGTCAGCACGGAGCGCAGCGAGGAGAGACTCGAACTTTTTACCGACGATCCGGACAGGCCATATATGGAATTGATATATAAAACTATACACTAAATTATACACTAAAATTATGAGGATCAAATCATTTGCGCTGGCTTCGGCTGCGATGCTTCTGCTTGTGTCATCGTGCGGGCAGAAGAAAGTCTATGACTATCCGTTCCAGGATCCGTCCCTCAAGGTGGAGGACCGCGTGGAGAATCTGCTCTCGCTGCTCACCCCGGAGGAGAAGGTAGGTCTCATCATGAACAAGTCCGTCTCCGTGGACCGTCTCGGCATCCCTTCCTACAACTGGTGGAGCGAGGCCTGCCACGGTGTGAGGGCCGACGGATATACCGTCTATCCGCAGTACATCGGAATGGCGGCCACATTCAACCCGGACCTCATCTACGATGTGTTCACCTCCGTATCCGACGAGGCCAGGGCCAACTGGAACCGCTCGGAGCGCGAGTTCGGTGTCGGGATGGGAGAGAGGTTCCATCCCGGCAACCCTGAACTCTCGTTCTGGTGTCCTAATGTCAACATCTTCCGCGACCCGCGTTGGGGACGCGGCCAGGAGACTCCGGGCGAGGACCCTTATCTCTCATCAGTGATGGGAGTACAGACCGTGCGCGGAATGCAGGGCGACGACCCTAAATATTTCAAGACCCACGCCTGCGCCAAGCACTACGCAGTGCACAGCGGACCGGAGCCTCTCCGCCACCGCTTCGACGTGAGCGTGTCCATGCGCGACCTCTGGGAGACCTATATGCCTGCGTTCAAGGCACTTGTGACCGAGGCCAATGTGCAGGAAGTCATGTGCGCATACCATAGATATGAAGGTGTGCCTTGCTGCGCCAACGACCGTCTGCTCGAGAATATCCTCCGCGAGAAGTGGGGCTACAAGTCCCTGGTCGTGACCGACTGCGGCGCCATCGACAACTTCTACACCAAGGGCCAGCACGAGACCCATCCAGACGCCCTCTCCGCTTCCACAGCTGCTGTGCTTAACGGCACCGACCTCGAGTGCGGCCAGAGCTTCATGTCACTCGTGGAGGGCCTCAAGCAGGGCACCGTCAAGGAGTCCGACATCGACGTGCATCTCCGCCGTCTGCTCCGCTCCCGCTTCGAACTCGGTATGTTCGACCCTGCCGAGATGCTTCCTTGGTCAAAGCTCGGCCCTGAGGTCATCAGCAGCGAAGAGCACGACGCGCAGGCCATCCGCACCGCCGCCGAGTCTATGGTTCTCCTCAAGAACGAGGGCGTCCTGCCTCTCTCAAAGGATGTCAAGAAGATAGCGGTGCTCGGTCCTAACGCCGACAACCTCAAGATGC
>CAVJHI010000004.1:0-73769 GCA_963649415.1 bacterium | reverse complement strand
TCAACGATGAGAATATGATGACCCGTATCGATATGAGCGAGTACCAGGAGAGCCATACCGTCAGCCGTCTTATCGGCGCGCCTCCGGGATATGTCGGATACGATGAGGGCGGTCAGCTCACCGAGGCAGTAAGGCGCAAGCCATACTCGGTGGTGCTGCTCGACGAGATAGAGAAAGCGCATCCGGATGTGTTCAACATCCTGCTGCAGGTGCTTGACGACGGCCGTCTGACCGACAACAAGGGCCGCACCGTGGACTTCAAGAACACCATCCTGATAATGACCTCCAACCTCAAGGAGGAGGAGCTTAGGCTTCGTATGCGTCCGGAGTTCATCAACCGTATCGACGAAATCGTCACCTTCGACACCCTGAGCAAGGAGGATATCCGCCAAATCGTAAGGATTCAGATGGAGATTCTTCGCGAGAAACTCGAGGAGGACAATGTTTCGCTTACTTTCACCAAGGCGTTCGAGGACGATATGGTGGACAACGGCTACGACCCAGCCTTCGGCGCCCGACCGGTCAAGAGGCTGATACAGAGGGAACTCGTCAACCGTCTCGCCCGCGAAATCCTCGAGGGCAAAATCCGCAAGGACTCCACTATCGAAGTCGATTGCGCTGACGGCCAGGTGGTCCTGAGGAACAGATAGCCTGACAGGAAGGCATCGTTCTACAGCGAAAGCACGCAGCGACGAGCAGACTACAGTCTTCTCCCTGATATTCAGATGATTTATAGGCTCGCTGGAAAGTTCAAAACAGAGAACTGTTCCTTATAACACGATTTTTGCTAACTTTGTCTGCGATGCCTGTCGGGTTTAACCAGGGCGACGGGCGCAGATGATTATGTTTGAAAAGGAAGTTTACATAGCGCGCCGCAGGGCGCTTGTGGAGAAGATGCGCGGAGAGAGCGGCATCATCGTGATGCTCGGCAACGTGGAATCTCCGGCACAGTACATGGACAACTGCTACAAGTGGAGGCAGGACAGCAACTGGCTCTATTTCTTCGGGATAGACGAGCCGCGCTTCGCCGCCACCATCGACCTCGAAAGCGGGGACGAGACCGTCTATGCCGACGACTTCAGCATCGACGACATCATCTGGATGGGCGAAATGCCGTCCGTCCGCTCGCTTGCAGACAAGGCCGGAGTCGCAAAGACTGCCGCCTACGATGCGCTGCCTGCTGCCCTTAGGGGCCGCAAGGTGCACTTCCTGCCGGCTTCCCGCTACTACAACGCGCAGAAGCTCTCCTCTATGCTGGGGCTCGGCTTCGATGAGGTGTTCTCTGCGGGCAAAAAGGGTTGCGCCAAGGCTTCCGAGGCTCTCGTCAGGGCGGTAATCTCGCTCAGGCTTGTCAAGGACGAGAGGGAAATCGCGCTTATCGACGATGCCTGCAAGCTCGGCTACGAGATGCACAGCATCGCTCGCGACGGCATCCGTCCGGGCAGAATCGAGCAGGAGATAGTGGGCGATATGGAGGGAGTGACCCTCGCCAAGGGCTGGGGCACGAGCTTCGCTACCATACTCACGCAGCACGGGGAGATCTTCCACTGCCACAGCCACGACTGCATCATCGAGCCGGGCAAGCTGATGGTCATCGACGCCGGCGCGGAGAGCAGCTCGCACTACGCCTCCGACTTCACCCGCACCTACCCTACCGGGGGCAGATACACCCCGAAGCAGCGCGATATCTACAATATAGTATATGAGTGCAACGAACTTGCGTTCAATATGATACGCCCGGGAGTCGCCTACCGCGACGTGCACCTTGCAGTGGCGGGGCATATGCTTGAGAGGCTCTCCGCTCTCGGACTGGTCCGGGGCAGCGTCAGCGATATGGTCGCCGAGGGCATCGCCGGGCTCTTCATGCCTCACGGCCTAGGCCACAATATGGGACTCGACGTGCACGATATGGAAGACCTCGGAGAGGACCTCGTGGGCTACGACAGCGACCAGAAGCGCTCCTCCCAGCTCGGCCTCGGCAGCCTCAGGATGGCGCGCCGCCTGGTCCCGGGCAATGTCATCACCGATGAGCCCGGCATCTACTTCATCCCGGCCCTCATCGCAGACTGGAAGCGCAACGGGACGGACAAGGGATTTGTGAATTACAGTAAACTCGAAGAATATCTCGACTTCGGCGGCATCCGGCTCGAAGACGATGTGCTCGTGACCCCGGACGGCGCACGCCGCCTCGGAGACAGGCGCCTGCCTATCGCACCGGACGACGTCGAGGCCGCAATGTCAAACAACAACAGTTAGTTATGGGATTACTTGAAGGAAAGGTCGCCCTCATCACGGGCGCATCAAGGGGCATCGGCAAGGCCATCGCCCTCAAGTTCGCCTCTGAAGGCGCGAACATAGCATTCACCGACATCAAGGTCAACGAAGACACAGTCAAAGAGATCGAAGCCCTCGGAGTCAAGGCCAGGGCCTACGCCTCCAATGCGGCGGACTTCGCTGACACACAGAAGGTTGTGGAGCAAATCCACGCCGACTTCGGACATATCGACATCCTCGTCAACAACGCCGGCATCACCCGCGACGGCCTGATGCTCCGCATGGAGGAGGCGCAGTGGGACGCGGTAATCAATGTCAACCTCAAGTCAGCGTTCAACTATATCCACGCCATCACCCCGATAATGTCCCGCCAGAGAGGGGGCAGCATCATCAATATGTCCTCAGTGGTAGGCGTCAGCGGCAACGCGGGACAGTGCAACTACTCCGCTTCCAAGGCCGGCCTGATCGGACTCGCCAAGTCCATCGCCAAGGAGATGGGCCCGCGCGGCATCAGGGCCAACTGCATCGCCCCTGGATTCATCATCTCGGATATGACCGCCGCTCTGCCTGAAGAGGTGAGGGAGCAGTGGGTCAAGACCATCCCTCTTAGGCGCGGAGGCACCGTGGACGAAGTCGCCAAGGTGGCGCTCTTCCTCGCCAGCGACCTCTCGTCCTATGTCAGCGGACAGGTCATCAACTGCTGCGGCGCGATGAACTGCTGACAGGATGGACCCGCGGCTGACCGGACTTGACTTGAAAACTTCACTCTCGGCGATTGCAGACCTTGTGCTGCCGAGAGTGTGCACGGTGTGCGGCAGACCCCTGCTGCTCCAGGAGAAATATATCTGCGTGAGCTGCCTCGCGGACCTGCCGGAGACGCACTTCTTTGCACTCAGCCATAACCCTATGGCCGACAAGTTCAACGCCGTCATCGCGGAAGATGATTATGAGCCGTATGCCTATGCTGCGGCTCTTTATTATTACTCCACAGACAACGGCTACTGCCACATCTCGCAGTCGCTGAAGTACCGCAGAGACTTCGCCTCGGGGCGATTTTTTGCGAGAATGCTGGGCCGGCGACTGGCGCGCTCGCCGCTATTTGCCGATGTGGACCTGGTCGTACCCGTCCCGCTGCACTGGACGCGACGCTGGAAGAGAGGCTACAACCAGGCTGAGATTATAGCGCGCGAGGTGGCGGCGCTGCTGGGAGCGGAATGCAGGCCGGAGCTGCTGCGCAGGGCAAGGCGCACCTCCACCCAGACCCGACTCTCGGGGGAAGAGAAGCGAAGCAATGTAAGCGGGGCGTTCGCGCTCGGGCAGGTAGCCTCCGTGAATCCGGTACCCCGCCATATTCTGCTGATAGATGATGTGTTTACCTCCGGCTCCACCCTCGCCGCCTGCCAGAAAGCCCTGCGCACTGGGTTCAGCCCCGAGGGTACCAGAATCTCGGTTGCAACGCTCGCGTTCGTGGGCGAGCAGTAGCGGCCCGGTTATTCGTCTTTGAGACGGTTCATTATATAGCTGTTGGTCTCGGTCAGGGTCTTTATGGTGAGTTCGTGTGCCTTGATAATCCTTTCCATCGAACCGATTTTCTCTCTGAGCGCAGATAATCGGCTCTCATAGTCTTCGATGATGGCCTTCTTCTCGTCCTCGAAGCTCTCCCGCTCCCGCAGTTCGCCGTCGGAGATTCCGGCCGCTATGACTTCCTCTTCGCTCACCGAGAAGTATCTGGCGAAGAGGGTGAGAGTCTTGCCGAAGAGGTTGACCCGGCCGGTTTCGAAGTTGATGTATGTAGTGCGTCCGATACCAAGTTCTTCCGCCATCATCGCCTGCGTAAGTCCCGCTTTCTCGCGGAATTTCCGAATATTGGTATGCGCCTTGTCGTAGCTGAGCATCGGGGTCATTTTTTAGTTGTTCAAAATTAACGAGGATGCCAGTATGGCTTGTGCCCGATTTTTTGGACACTGTCCATAAAAAAACAACAAAAGTCATAAAAAACATAAATTATTTCGCATTCCGGACGATTTTGCCGGTCGCTGGTGTTGCATATTTGCGGACAAGAGTCCATTTTTGGCAAAACAGCAACTGTATGGAAAATAAAGAAACGATTCTTGAACGATTCAACCTCGCGCTGGAGGAATTCAGGCTCAATCCGGAGTCAGCACTTGACTTCGCAGACATCTGCCGGGAGCGTCTCTGCATCCCTCCGGGGGCGATGGATGAGCTGCTGCTTGCCGAACTCGGGATGACCGGCGAAGAAATTATTGCCGAATATCGCCGCAAATTGCGGGACACTATTGATATTGGCGACAAAATTTATTAGCTTTGTGAGCTTTGCACCACAAAGAATACATAATCAATAATTATAAACATTTAAAACAATGAAAGAATACACAACCAAAGAAATCCGCAACGTGGTACTTCTCGGAGCTTCGAAGTCCGGCAAGACCACGTTGGCTGAAACTATGCTCTATGAGGGCAAGGTAATCGACAGGCGCGGCACGGTGGAGGACAAGAACACCGTATCCGACAACGATGAGCTGGAGAAACTCAACCAGCGCTCAATCTATGCCACTCCTCTCTATGCAGAGTTTCTCGGAGCAAAGATCAATATCATAGACGCACCGGGCTCCGATGACTTCATCGGCGGCGCATATTCCGCAATGAAGGTCTGCGAGAGCGGCGTGCTCGTCATCAATGCCCAGCAGGGCGTCGAGGTGGGCACCGAAAACATCATCCGCCTCGCCACCGGCAAGAAGCTCCCTATGGTCATCGCCGTCAACCAGCTCGACTCCGAGAAGGCTGACTGGGAGAACATCCAGAACTCCATCAAGGAGGCAGTGGGCAACAAGGCCGTCTATATCCAGTTCCCTGTCAACGCAGGTCCGAACTTCGACGGATTCGTGGATGTGCTGATGATGAAATACTATCACTTCAAGGACGCCAACGGCACCCGCGAGGACCTCGAAATACCTGCAGAGCTCAAGGACGAGGCCGACATGCTGCGTCAGGAACTCATCGAGAAGGCCGCCGAGTATGACGACACCCTGATGGAGAAGTTCTTCGACTCAGGCGAACTCACAGAGGACGAGATCCGCAAGGGCCTCAACATCGGCATCGTTGCCGGCGAGGCTTATCCGGTATTCTGCGTCAGCGCCAAGAAGGACATCGGCGTCAAGAGGCTGCTCGAGTTCACCAAAAATGTAGTGCCTGCACCTTCCTGCAAGGAGGACGGCCCTGCTTCCATCTTCATCTATAAGAACGATGTGGAGCAGCACCTCGGAGAGGTTTCATTCTTCAAGGTAATGAGCGGTACCGTCACCACCGGTATGGACCTCGAAGAGTCCGCATCCGGCAACAAGGAGCGCATTTCCGCCCTCTACGCAGTGGCCGGTCTCAAGAAGGAGTCTGTCACCTCGCTGCATGCCGGCGACCTCGGATGTACCGTGAAGCTCAAGAACGGCAAGTCCAACACCACCCTCGCGCTGCCGGGCTCAGGCATCAGCTGTGACAAGATCGTCTATCCTGCGCCTAAGTACCGCTGCGCCATCAAGGCCAAGGTTCAGCAGGACGAGCAGAAGCTCGGCGACGCCCTCAAGAAAATTTCCGCCCAGGACCCTACCGTCATAGTGGAGTACTCAAAGGAACTCCGCCAGACCATCCTCAGCGGCAACGGCGAGCAGCACATCAACATCGTCAAGTGGATCCTCAACAACGAATACAAGCTCGAAGTCGAGCTCTTCGCACCTAAGATTCCTTACCGCGAGACTATCACCAAGACCGCCAACGCCACCTACCGCCACAAGAAGCAGTCAGGCGGTGCCGGACAGTTCGGCGAAGTCTCCCTGCTCATCTGCCCGTTCGAAGAGGGCACAGAGCCACCTAAGGTCTTCAAGATCAACGGCAAGGACCAGGTGATGAACATCAAGACCCAGGAGTCCTTCGACCTCGAGTGGGGCGGAAAACTGGAGTTCTACAACTGCGTTGTCGGCGGCGCCATCGATGCACGCTTCATGCCTGCCATCCTCAAGGGTATCAACGACAAGATGACAGAAGGCCCTCTGACCGGCTCATACGCCCGCGACATCCGCGTCTATGTATATGACGGAAAGATGCACCCGGTTGACTCCAACGAAATCTCATTCGTGCTCGCAGCGCGCAACGCCTTCAAGGAGGCATTCCGCAACGCCGGTCCGAAGATTATGGAGCCTATCTACAATGTCGAGGTGATGACCCCGGCGGAGTATCAGGGCGCCTGCATGTCCGACCTCCAGAACCGCCGCGGTATCCTCGGCGACATGGGTGCGGACAAGGGATTCTCCATCCTCAAGGCGCGCGTGCCTCTCGCAGAGCTCTACCGCTACTCCACCACTCTCAGCTCCCTGACCTCAGGCTCCGCTACCTTCTCAATGGAGTTCGCGGACTACCAGCCTGTACCGGGAGACGTGCAGACCAAGCTCCTCGCCGAGTATGCTGCCGCCGAAGCTGCAGAGGACTAATTCTCTTATGCTGAATAAACTGCAAATTCTGTGTGTCGGTCTGGCCGCGTTTCTGAGCGCGGCGCAGGCCGACGCTCAGTTTGCGCTTAGCGCAGGTGCCTCGTTCCCGCTCAGCGCATATAGCGACAACGGAAGAGGCAACTATTACTCGCAGCTCCGCATCGGCTTCGACATAGGAGCGCAGTACAATTATTCGATTACAGAGCATCTGGACGCGATTGCGGGCGTGAATTTCATCCGTCACGGCCTGGGCAAGATGGCGAAAAACCAGATGGGCTACAACTACTCCGTCTATCCGTCCTACCTCAACCTGGCGATGATGCTCGGAGCGGCCTGGAAAATCGATTTCGAAGGCGAAGGCTTCCTCAACCCGGAGCACCACGCCTTCGTGGAGGCGCGCTTCGGCGCCAACTGCTCCACAGTGAGCCGAGCCGTCTATACCGACGGCAACGGCGCCGGGCAGACTACCCGCTACGGCTGCGCCTGGAGACCCTGCTGGTCCGCCGGAGCAGGGCTCAAGTTTAGCTCTCACAGCAGCATCACCCTGAGGTATCTGGACCTCGGCTGCGGCAGGGTGAGCGTAAACGAAAAGGGGGACAGCGACGCTTCGGTCAGCTATTCCCCTCAGGTATTTGAAGTTCTGTATTCCTACAACTTCTAGATGCCACGGGAAATTCATCTACTGAGGAATATGCACCCCGAACTCATCGAGGCCGGGTGCGACGAGGCGGGACGCGGGCCGCTTGCCGGACCGGTCTTTGCCGCCGCGGTGATACTTCCCCGGGACTTCAGCCATCCCCTGCTCAACGACTCCAAGCAGATGAGCGAAAAGGCTCGCGACACGCTGCGCGAAGTAATTGAGAGAGAGGCCGTTGCCTGGGCAGTGGAGGAAGTGGGTGCGGAAGAGATTGACTCTCTCAACATCCTCTGGGCCTCGGTGGAGGGGATGCAGAGGGCGGTGCACAGGCTGGCGGTGAAGCCGGACTTCCTGCTCATCGACGGCAACCGTTTCCGCCCGATGGAGGGCTACGGCTACGCGACCGTCGTGCACGGGGATGCGACCTACGCCTCCATCGCCGCCGCTTCGGTGCTCGCCAAGACCCACCGGGACGAGAAGATGAGGGAGCTGGACAGGCTCTACCCCGAGTACGGGTGGGCGCGGAATATGGGCTACCCAACCGCGGAGCACATCGAGGCGATACGCCGCTTTGGGCTTACCCCGGAGCACCGGCGCTCCTTCCACCCCAAGGCATTGGAACCGAGTTTATTTGATGTATAAAGATATGAAGAAGTTTCTCCTTACGCTCGCCGCGATTGCGGCGCTGCTGCCGTCGGCACGGGCCGACGAGGGTATGTGGATGCTGCCGCTGCTTGAGAAAATCAATGCGGACGCAATGCGCAATCTGGGCTCCAGGCTCACTCCGGACCAGATTTACAGCATCAACCATTCGTCCATCAAAGATGCCGTCGTGCAGTTCGGCGGGGGTTGCACCGGGGAACTCATCTCCGGGAGCGGTCTGCTCGTGACCAACCACCACTGCGGCTATGCCTCCATCCAGGCCCTCTCCTCCGAAGAGCACAACTACCTCGAGGACGGCTACTGGGCCGCTGACCGCAGTCAGGAAATCCCTGTGCCGGGACTGACGGTGAAGTTCCTGCAGAAAATGACGGAAGTTAGCGGCAAGGCGGACGATGAGAAGTCGCGCGAGGCGCTGATTGCAAAGGCCGTGAAGGACAACCCAAACTGCGTGGCGGAGATTGTCAGCTTCTTCAACGACAATGTGCAATATCTGGTCATCTCCAAAATTTACCGCGACGTGCGCTTCGTGGGCGCTCCGCCTGCAGCCAGCGGCAAATTCGGCGGCGACACCGACAACTGGATGTGGCCACGCCACACCTGCGACTTCTCGATGTTCAGGGTCTATGCCGGAGCCGACAACGAGCCTGCGGACTACTCCGCGGACAATGTGCCGATGACTCCGAAGCAGTTTCTCAGCGTGTCGCTCAAGGGCGTCGAAGAGGGTGACTTTGCGATGATTATGGGCTACCCTGGACGCACGCAGCGCTACCAGACCGCCTCCCAGCTGGAGGAGATGCTCGCCATCAACGACATACGCATCGCAGCCCGCGGGGTGCGCCAGGATGTGCTCTGGAAGGAAATGCGCGCCGACGACAAGGTTGGCCTGCAATACGCCAACAAATATGCCTCCTCCTCCAACGGATGGAAGAAGTGGATAGGGATGAAGGAAGCCTTCGGCAAGCTCGACGTAATCGGGCGGGAAAAGGAGAAGGAAGCCGAACTCGGCGCGTGGATTGCCGGCAAAAAGAAGCGCGAGAAGAAATACGGCGACCCGATGGCCGACATCGCCGCCGTGACCGAGGGCCGCTCCGCGAGCTACAGTGCCTACACTCTGCTCTCCGAGACCATCGGGCGCATCGAGCTGCTCGGCCTCGTAAAGGCCAAGGACGGGGGCGTTTACAAAGACTACAATTCCGAAGTGGACAGGAAGGTGGCGCACGCAATGGTCAGCCACTACCTGGAGAACGCCGCCCCGGAAGGCAGGCTGGAAATCAATGACGAGATGATAGACAAGATGTTCGACGGGAGCGCCTTTACCTCCGCGGAGAGGCTTGAGGCCGCCCGCGCCGCCGGCGTCAATCTTGAGAACGACCCGGCAGTGGTGCTCAGGAACGCCTACATCGACAGGATAGCCCCTCTCGCGGCCAATCTCCAGAAGATGTCCGACGAGCTCGAAGCCCCGTCCAAGGCCTACGCTGCCGCCCTGCTGGAGTGGCAGAAGGACTCCCCGAGCTACCCGGACGCCAATATGACCTGCCGCCTCACCTACGGCACGGTCAAGGGCTACGAGCCTAAGGACGGAGTCATCTACAAATACTACACTACCCTCAAGGGCGTGATGGAAAAGGAAGACCCGGGCAACTACGAATTCCGCGTGCCCGCGAAGCTCAAGGAGCTCTACAATGCGAAGGACTATGGCCAGTACGCCAACGGCAAGGGTGAAATCGTGACCTGCTTCCTCACCAACCTCGACATCACCGGAGGCAACTCCGGCAGCCCGGTGATGGATGCCGACGGCAACCTCATCGGCCTCGCCTTCGACGGCAACTGGGAGGCGATGAGCGGAGATGTAATCTTCGAGCCGGAGCTCCAGAGATGCATCTGCGTGGATATCAGATATGTACTTTTTATGATGGATAAATTCGGCGGGGCCGGCTGGCTGCTCGACGAAATGAATCTCGTGAAATGATGATAAGCAAAGAAGAAATACTCAAGGCTCTGAGCGAGGTGCACCATCCCGGCAAGAGGGATGAGGACATCGTCTCGCTCGGAATGGTCAATGACATCGCAATCAGCGGGGACGGAGTCTGCGTGACTCTCGCCTTTCCGAAGCGCCGTGACCCGCTAGCGGAATACCTCATCGGCAGCGCCCGCGCGGCCCTGATACGCCACCTGCCGGCGGAAGTCAAGTCCGAGGTCAAGACGGTCGTGTTGGACGAGGTTAAACCCAAGAAAAAGAACGACATACGCGAGCTCGGAATGGAGCAGCTCACCAATGTCAGGCACATAATAGGCGTGGCCTCCGGCAAGGGAGGGGTCGGCAAATCCACGGTCGCGGTCAACCTCGCCTGCGCCCTCGCACGGCTCGGCTACAAGGTCGGGCTCGCCGACGCAGATGTCTATGGCCCGTCAGTGCCGGTGATGACGGCGACCGAGGGAATGACCCCGGATGCCGAGGAAATCGACGGCAAGGAAGTAATTGTCCCGCTGGAGAAATACGGGGTGAAGTGGATGTCCATTGGCTACTTCGCACAGAAGGGGCAGGCCCTCATATGGAGGGGACCAATGGCTTGCAACGCCCTCAAACAGATGATTTTGCAGGTAAAATGGGGAGAGCTCGACTTCCTGCTCATCGATATGCCTCCTGGAACGGGGGACATCCATATCAGCCTTGTGCAGGAGATCCCGATGGAGGGAGCGGTGATAGTCACCACCCCGCAGAATGTGGCGCTCGCCGATGTGGAAAAGGGAGTGAACATGTTCCGCAACCAGAGTATCAACCGCCCTATCTACGGGCTCGTGGAAAACATGGCCTGGTTTACTCCGGAAGAGCATCCTGACGAGAAATATTTCATCTTCGGCAAGGACGGAGGAGCAAAGATGGCGGAAGAACTCGGCATCGACCTGCTGGGAAGGATTCCTCTCGTGCAGGGCATACGCGAGAGCGGAGACTGCGGCGAACCTGCCGCGCTGAGCTCACGCCCGGACGGAGTGGCTTTCGTGGAACTCGCCTCGCGACTCGCCGAGAAGCTCGGATAAGCCTATGGAAGTTCGCGCAAAGAAAGCCCTCGGACAGCACTTCCTGACCGATCAGAGCATAGCCCGCGGCATTGTGGACGCGCTCACCGCCGGCGGAGTCCGCGATGTGCTGGAGATAGGCCCCGGAATGGGAGTGCTCTCGCAGTATCTGCTTCAACGGGAGGACATCGACCTGCGGCTCGTGGAGATCGACCAGGAGTCAGTGGACTACCTTCTTACTCACTTCCCCGGCATAGAAGGGAAGCTCTATATGGCTGACTATCTGAAACTTGATATCCGTCAGCTATTCAGCGGCAGCTACCGCGTGATAGGCAATTTCCCCTACAACATCTCTTCGCAGATATTCTTCAAGATACTGGACGACAAGGACCTCGTGCCGGAAGTCGTGTGCATGATACAGAAGGAGGTCGCGGAGCGCATCGCGGAGAAGCCGGGCTCCAAGACCTACGGCATACTCTCAGTGCTGCTTCAGGCCTGGTACGACATCGAATACCTCTTCTCTGTGGGCTCGGGGGCATTCTGCCCGCCTCCCAAGGTGCAGTCGGCAGTAATCCGCCTCAGACGCAACTCCCGCAGCGAACTCGGCTGCGACGAGAGGCTCTTCAGGCAGGTGGTCAAGACCGCGTTCAACCAGCGCCGCAAGACGCTGCGCAACGCTCTGAAGCCCATCCTTCCGGAGGGCTTCGACACGTCGTCGGAGCTGTTTGAGCTGAGGGCCGAGCGGCTCTCGGTGGAGGACTTTATCGCTTTGACGCAGACAATTTCGGCAGCACGGCAATAACGGCCGCGGCCAGCACCACCAGCAGTATAAGTATAGAACTTGCACGTGAGACCCTCTCTCCTATCGCATAGGACGGAGGGTCGAAGCGCATAGTGAGGCAGTGCTCGCCTGCAGGCACATCGGCTGCGCGGAGCACCTTGCCTTCAGGTTTGATTTCGAGGGTCTCGGCTCCGTCGTCGAGGGTCAGCTTCCATCCAGCCGGATAATATACTTCGCTGAATACCAGCTTCCCGCCAGTGGCAGATGAGTAATTGTATTTCAGCTCGTTAGGGGCGTAATGGGTCAGCTCTGCGCTCCCTTCGGCTCCGAGCGCAAACCAGGCATTGCCCCGTGCATACCTATAGCGGAGCGGCGGGTGCTGCGCGCTCACGATTATGTAGCGGCAGTTCATCTCGGCAAGCCCCGGCAGATAAGGCAGGGCGGCCTCCATTTCCTCTATGGTATTCTTGCCCTGGAGGGCTTTGTAGAGCCTGGAAATCTCTCCGCTGAGGGTGTCGGTGATAAATTCCTGATAGCGCTGGAGCTTCGCCGGCGAGTAGCCGCCTATGTTCTTGTGCCAGTAGGACGGGTGCGAGTCGTTGAACACATTGACCGTGAGGTCGAGCACGCGGTAGGACGGGTCGGTGTCGGCGAGTATGTATTCATCCACTGGGCGTTTGTTGAACTGGCTCTGGAAATTGCGCGGGGTGGTGAAGTCCTCGGAACTGAGGTACCTCTTGTCCACGAGGAAAAGGTCGCCGAGCACGAGCACGCACACCAGCAGGGCGGCTGTCCTGCGTCGGCTGAATCCCATCTCGGGCTGCGTGGCGAAGGTCTTCTGCGCCGACTTGGGCACACTGCAACCCCAGAGCAGCAGGAGATATGCGGCGCCGATCAGCAGGGCGGAGCGCAGTGCATCGGTGGCAAGCAGGTAGCGTCTGTCAGCCGCCAGCGCATCCACGAGAGCGTCCGGGTAGCTCGCATCGGAAGCCCCGACAAAGGCTCCGGCAATCCCCGGGAACGCCGCACAGATTAAGCAGAATCCGCCCGTAATCGCAAGGGCGATCCAGCCCCGCCTGCGGAATGCCGCGACCCCCTCCTCGCTGCGGACTATCCTGTCCAGCACGAGGAAAGCTAGTACCGGCAGGGTGAACTGCAGCAGCACGAGGGCCATCGATACGGTCCTGAACTTATTGTAGAACGGCACATAGTCGTAGAATAGCTTCGTAAACCAGAGGAAATGGCTGCCGAGGGCGAGAAATACCGCGAGGATGCTTGCTGCGACCACCCACCATTTCTCCTTGCCGCGGTAGCAAAACAGGCCGAGGATGAAGAGGAAAACGGTGATGGCGCCCATATACATAGGCCCTGCAGTGAACGGCTGCGGTCCCCAGTAGAGCGGCAGGTTCTTGGCGGTCTCGCGCAGATTGCTCTGTCCGGCGGAGCGCAGCAGCTCTACGGTCTGCGAGTGTCTCGGGTTGACCGCACCGGCGGAGGAGCCTCCGTTGAAGTTAGGTATCAGGAGGTTAGGCAATTCTTCCCAGCCGTACGACCAGGCCGTGGCATAGTCGATGTCGAGCCCCTTGGTGCCGCTGCCGTCTTCGCTCGCTGCGGAGGAGCCGCCGCGCATAGAGTACGGGGTGTATTCGTAGGTCGGGAGCAGCTTGATGGCGTTGGTGGCGATGCCGGTGCAGCCCAGCACGAGCAGCAGCGCCGATGCCGCGAAGAAGCGCCCTGTCATCGCCTTGCGGCGCTCTTTATCTTTCAGTATCCACACCAGCAGGACGATGGCGTAGAGAAGTATCGCAAGCGCGAGGTAGTAGGTAATCTGCGGGTGGTTGGCCTTGACCTGGAAGCTCAGCGCAAGTGCGAAGAGCGCAGCTCCGAGTCCGGACCATACGAGCCAGCGTTTCCCGCCCTGCACCGCCTTGCGGTAGGTATATATCAGCGCGGCGAGCACCCACGGCAGGAAGGCTATCGCCTGCATCTTGGTGTTGTGCCCGACCTGGATAATCTGCATATTATAGGAGCAGAAAGTGACGGCAATCGCGCCGCCGATGGCTATGAGCGGGTGGATGCCGAGCGAGAGCATCAGCAGCCAGGCGCCGAGCAGCGAGATGAATAGATATGTGGCCGGGCGGCGGCCGGTGAGCAGGAAGTCGTAGATGGCCTGGGTCCAGTCACCCTTTGTGGAGGCGTGGATGGATGCCGTCGGCATGCCTCCGAACATCGAGCCCGTCCAGGCGGTCTGGTCGTCGGGGTGCGCTGCGTTCCAGTCCATCATTTCCTTGGACATTCCCTGCCAGCCGGAGATGTCGCTCTGGTTGACGATTTTCCCGCCAAGTACCTCTGGTACATAGGCATACGAGAGCACCAGCAGGCCTATGACGGTGCAGATGCAGTATATCAGTTTCTTTTTCATAACAGTTCAACCAATTTTTCCGTCAAGCGGCGGCGTGAGTATTTTTCGGCACCGGACGTCTCCGGGTGGGATGTGAGGATGAATTCCATCAAGGCTTCCTTCTCGTCCCAGCCGAACATCTCCCCCGCCCCGGCGTCGCGCAGCACTGCGGCTGCGGCCCCGTCACTCTGCCCGATTCCGAGCACTGGACGGCGCGCTGCGATGTACTCGAATATCTTGCCCGGCAGCACCTTGGCGTATTCCGGCTCCTGGCGGAGAGGGAGCAGGAGGATGTCGGCACCGCGCTGCTCCGCAACGGTCTGCTCGTGAGGCAGATAGCCAAGATTCACCAGATTGTCGCCAAGGCCTCGTTCGCGGATGGCGGAGATGATTTCGGGGTCGGTCTTGCCGGCGAGTCTGATCTGCAGGCGGGAGCGAAACTCACTGTCATCCCGGCACTTCCCGGCAAGGGCATCCCAGAGATTGAGCGGGTTGCCGTCGGAGGCGAAAAGGCCGGTGTGCACGAGGGTGAATTTGCCATCACTGCGCTTCGGTGCCGGGGCAGCGAAGTCATCCTCATCGAACCCGTTGGTAATCAGCTTCACAGGAGTCGTGGTCTTGGCGGCGAAGTCTCGGGCAACAGGAGGCGAGACAGCTATCACGAGGTCGGCCTCGTCCAGCACGCTCTGCTCCAGGCGGTGATGCCTGCGGTCCGATAGCCGGGAGAGTGAAAGGTGCTTATAGTAGAACATCTCCGTCCACGGATCGCGAAAATCAGCTATCCATTTCACTCCAAGCCGGCGCTTCAATCCCCTGCCTATCAGGTGCATAGACTGGGGAGGTCCGGTCGTTACCACGGCATCTACCGGGTGCTCGCGGAGGTACTTCACAAGGAAGCGCAGCGATGGGCGGACCCACCAGATGCGCGGGTCGGGGATGAAAAGGTTGCCCCGCAGCCAGAGGGATATCCTCTTGCCGAGGGACTTCTTCTGGGCGTTCAGAGGATTGACTTCCTGAGCCTTGCCCTTGGAGCCGGCGAGCCTGCGGTAAATCTCGTATGGCTCTGATATATGGGTCTTTATGATTTCCGCGCAGTCGGGGATGTCGGAGAGCAGACTCTCGTCAACGGCCAGCTGCTCCGGGTTCTCCGGAGTATAGATGACCGGCTGCCAGCCGAACTGCGGGAGGTATTTGCTGAATTTCACCCAGCGCTGCACGCCCGAGCCGCCTGTCGGTGGCCAGTAATAAGTGATGATCAGCAGACGTTTCATTTTCATATAATCGTCCCTACACCCCCAGCTCTGCCTTCATGCTGCGGAGCAGATCGAAGGCCTGCATCGGGGTCATATTGTTGAGGTCGGCGGCTTCCAGCTTCTCCTTGAGGGAGGAGAGGGTCGGGTCGTCGAGCTGGAAGAACGAGAGCTGCACGCTGCCGTCGTCCTCCAGAGCCATATTGTTCGCGTGCTTCTCGCGCGTCTCCAGTGTGCGAAGGGTCTTCTCGGCCGACTCCACCACCTCGCGCGGCATACCTGCGAGCCGGGCCACGTGGATACCGAAACTGTGCGCCACGCCGCCTTTCTCCAGCTTGCGCAGGAAGATTACATTCTTGCCCTCCTCCTTGACCGCAATATGGTAATTCTTTACCCTCGGGTACTGTGCCTCCAGGTCGTTGAGCTCGTGGTAGTGCGTGGCGAACAGGGTCTTGGCCCCCTTGCCGTAGGTATGGATATATTCCACCAGCGCCCTTGCAATGGACATTCCGTCGTAGGTTGAGGTGCCGCGGCCTATCTCGTCGAGCAGCACCAGCGAGCGCGCCGAGAGATTGTGCATAATCATCGCCGTCTCGGTCATCTCCACCATAAAAGTGGACTCGCCCCGGGAGATGTTGTCGGTCGCGCCTACGCGCGTGAATATCTTGTCGAAGTAGCCGAAACGAGCCGATGCCGCCGGCACGAACGAGCCCGTCTGGGCCATCAGCACGATAAGCGCCGTCTGGCGCAGGAGGGCGGATTTACCGGCCATATTCGGACCGGTAAGAATTATGATCTGCTCGCCCTTGCTGTCGAGGCTGATGTCGTTGGGCACATACTCCTCGCCCGGTGCCATCAGGGTCTCGATTACAGGATGGCGGCCCGCCTTGATATCCAGCGAGGTGGATTTGTCTATCTCCGGACGGCAGTAGCCGCGGTCCAGTGCCTGCTGCGCAAAGCCCTGCAGGACATCGATTTGAGAGATGACCCGGCAGTTGGTCTGGATGTCGCGTATGGACTTCTGGATGTCGGAAATTAGCTCGCCGTAGAGCCGGCTCTCGATGCCGTAAATCTCTGCCTCCGCGTTGAGGATGCGCTCCTCGTATTCCTTGAGTTCGGCCGTGATGTAGCGCTCCGCATTGACCAGAGTCTGCTTGCGCACCCACTCTGAGGGCACTTTGTCGCGCGCGGTGTTGCGTACCTCGATATAGTAGCCGAAGACATTGTTGTAGCCTATCTTGAGCCCCGTGATGCCGGTGGCCTCGATTTCGCGTTCCTGCATCTTGAGCAGGTAGTCCTTTCCTCCGCGGGAGATTTCCCTGAGTTCGTCCAGTTCACGGCTGACTCCTGGGGCGATGATGTCCCCCTTGCCGAGCTGCGCCGCCGGGTTTTCGCAGAGCGTAGAGTCGATGCGCTCGAGGGCGCTGTCGGTATTGCGCATTTCGCCGGCGAGCTTCTGCAGGGCTTCCACCCCGCTCGCAAGGCAGCTCTCGAGCACCGGAGTCATCCGTCGCAGGGAGCGACCCAGCTGCAGTACTTCACGCGGGAGAATCTTGCCAGTGGCGGCGCGGGAGACTATTCTCTCCAGGTCGCCTATCTCACTGATATTCACCTGTATGGCGCGCAGGGCCTCCTCGTTGTCGCGGAAATATTGCACTATGTCATAGCGCGCGTTGAGGCTCTTGATATCCATTATCGGCATCGCAAGCCACTGCCTCAGCAGCCTGGAGCCCATGCTCGAGCAGCAGCGGTCTATCGTGTCCACGAGGCTGACCCCGTCCTTGCCGGCGTTGCTCTGGAAGATTTCGAGGTTGCGGAAGGTAAACTTGTCCATCCACACGAAGCGGTCGCTGTCTATGCGCGAAACCGAGCAGATGTTGCCGAGCCCGGAGTGGCAGGTCTGCTCGAGATAGACGAGCAGCGCCCCTGCGGAGCAAACTGCAAGCGGGTACTGCTCAACCGCGAATCCCTTGAGGCTCTTGACTTTAAGCTGAGCGCGCAGCTTCTCCTCGGCGGCTTCCTGCACGAACGCCCACTCGTCGAGCGTGGTGATATAGTGCTCCCCGAAGAGCTCCCTGACCCTGCGGGCATCGTCCCTGCAGACCACCAGTTCCTTTGGGGAGAACGAGGACAGCAGTGCCCCGACATAGTCGGTAGAACCCTGCGCGAGCTGGAATGTGCCCGTGGACACATCGAGGAACGCCACCCCGCACTCGGCGCCGCTCAAGCTGAGCCCGGCGAGGAAATTGTGCTCCTTCTGCTCCAGCATCCCCTCCCCAAACGCGATGCCCGGAGTGAGAATCTCCGTCACACCGCGCTTTACCAGCTTGTTCTTGACCAGAGCGGGGTCTTCCAGTTGGTCGCAGACAGCAACCTTGTAGCCGGCGCGCACCAGCTTCGGCAGGTACGAATCCATCGCGTGGTAGGGGAAGCCCGCCATCGGCGTGTCGCCTTTCTCGCCGTTGGACTTACGCGTCAGCACGATGCCAAGCACCTTGCTCGTCAGGACCGCGTCGTCGGAATATGTCTCGTAAAAGTCTCCGACGCGGTACAGAAGTATCGCTTCGGGATGTTGTGCCTTGATGCTGAAATACTGCTTGATCAGTGGTGTGTCTTCTCCGCTCTTTGCCATATTGATGCAAAGTTAATGATTATTTTTTGCACCAGTTTCGTCAAGCAGCATGAAGCAGGATCTTGCAGACTTCGTCTTATTCCGTCGTTTGTACCGTCCAGCCTTCAGGGATGCCGTTGGCTCCTCTAAAATCATCTGCTTTCCACGATACTGAATTACTCATCACAAAAGTTCCCTCCTGGGCAACTCCTGAAACCCAGCCGGATGTAAGAGCTTCACTCGGTCTGTTTGTGAAAAGGGCTTTTATGTAGTTCAAACTGCTGCAGCCGCTGAACATTCCCCAATAACAGTCTGAGGTCAAAGCCGTAGCCGGGAGAACCGGAGCGGACTTAAGGCTGGTGCAGTTCTGGAACATTTTCGAATAACATCCCGTTGACATTGTTGTAGCCGAAAGTGCCGGCGCAGTGGTCAGAGCGCTGCAGCCGCTGAACATTTCCGTATAACAATACTTGGCCAAGGTGGTAGCCGGGAGTGTCGGAGCCGTCTCCAGACTGGTGCAGTTCTGGAACATACACTGATAACTATACTCGTTCATAGTCATAGCAGGAAGTTCCGGCGCCTGTGTCAATTTGCTGCAGCCCTTGAACATTTTTGAATAGCAGTTGGCTGTCAATTCTTCGGCAGGAAGAACCTTCGGAGCTGAAGTTAAAGCTGTGCAGTCCTGGAACATACTTTGATAACAACACCTTGCCAATATCTTAGCCTTGAGTTCGGGAGCTTGAGTCAAACTGCTGCAGCCGGCGAACATATTGGAATAGCAGAGAGCCGTCATTTCTTCGGCAGGAAGCGCCGGGGCAGCAGCTAAAGCGCTGCAATACTGGAACATACACTCATAGCAATTGTCCGCCAAGGTCGTAGCCGGGAGTTCAGAAGGAGTGGTGAGCAAACTGGTACATTCCGCGAACATATAGCTATAGCAATAATTCGCCAAGGCCTTAGCTGGGAGATCCGGAGCTGCGGTTAAAGCTGCGCATCCCTTGAACATATTCGTATAACATCCTTTAGATAGTGTTTCGGCCCGAAGTTCAGGGGCTGTGGTCAGAGCGCTGCATCCGCTGAACATTTCCTCATAACAATAATTAGCCAAGGTGGTGGCCCAAAGCTCCGGAGCGGTTTCCAGACTGCTGCAGCCGCTGAACATTCCATAATAACAATAGTCTGCCAAGTCAGTTGCAGGCAAGTCAGGTGCAGTGGTCAGACTTGTGCAGTTCTCAAACATATAATTATAGCACTGGTTAAACAATTTTGTCGCCTCAAGTGCCGGAGCAGATTTCAGATTTGTGCAGTAGCTGAACATTGCAGTATAACAACCCACTGCCAAGTCAGCTGCAGGCAGGTCAGGTGCAGTGGTCAGACTTGTGCATCCAAGGAACATAGAGGAATAACACCATCCCGCCAATGTCATAGCCGGCAATTTCAGATCGGCGGCATCCGTGAGATTCCCACAGTAACGGAACAGCGATCCGAAACAATACTCCGGCACATCTGTCCTGGACATTTTGTTGTCCAGCAGAGACATAATGTTCCCGGAGACCTTGACTGTGCCGTCTCCGCTCATAACGATATTATAAGTACCATCGGATGAAGAGAATGTAGTGTTTCCGTCTTCTCCCGCTCTGAACTGAAGTTCAGCGCCATCAGTCAGGGTAATTTCCTTTCCGACAGTATAGGCAGTCCAATCAATGGCATCAGTTCTGTACTGAAGCGTAATGTCTTCAGGGCTACCATTTTGTGTGATCGATACGACTGTTTCTCCCATAGAAGTAAAGGTAAGCGGCTGCTGGGTATAATCCTCCGTTCCCACATAGTCCACAGATGGCATCTTGCGCAGTTTGGAGCGGTTGATGGTCTGGGATTTTGTGGTCTTAATCTCCATAGCCTTGCCGTCGGTGTCCCTTACGGTGACGGTGAAGCCGGAGGCCATTGTCATAGGAGGAAGGGAGATGATGAAGCAGGTCGCAGTCTCGGCATTCAGCTGGACGCCTTCCGTGCCGCAGTCCAGAGTCACGGTCGTAGCGGCGGCATCGGTCAGGCTAATGGCCGGTACAGCTGTCGAGGATACGGTAACACTCCCCGAGCCGCAGAGAATCTCGCCGGCATTGCCGCGAACGCTTACGGATTTGATTTTGGAACTGCCCTTCAGCTGAAGCTTCAGACCGCCGAGGATATTCTTGAACTTGAGGTTCTTGTCCTCAGTCGAGGACGTTACAGCCGCCATCGGAAATGAGCCGTTGCCGAAACTGTCTTCAGCGTAGATCTGCGTGGCAGGAAGACTGATATCGCTTATGGTGTATGTGACAGGGCTTTCGCTATCTTTGCTGCTTCTGGCGATGGAAGCGCAGGATGTATAAGGGTAATAAGCGACATTGCACTCAAGTTCAGTGCCTGCCGTGAATGATTCAGAACTTACCTTTGTCATAACCGCGGAGGTCTTGCCGTCGGACTCGTCTGAAACCTTGTACTCCACATTGAGAGTACTGCCGGCGAATATGCTTATCTCATCCCCTTTCTTCCAAAGCACATTGCCGCTTCCGTCCAGAGAAGTCCTGGTAGAGGCTGGATCGATATCCTCAATTACTGCAGTAAATATCTCCTGTTCAGACACGGTGTCCGTCCGGAACTCTTCTTTCTGGCAGCCGCAGAACAAAAGACCCGCCAGAATACCGAATGTCAATACTTTTTTCATTTTACCATTCTCCATCTTCATCTTCAACCTTTTCATTACTGCCGCACAGCGGACTTTCAGACCATACAGGGATAATCTCGCAAAACGGCGGCACATAGATGCCGCTTGTCATTTGATTTCTTATCATTTATTTAAGTGAATTATATTGCCGTCAATGATATTTTTCAGTTTGTACTACTAAAGCTTAGAAGCAGTTTTGAAACAACTAAAAATTCAGCCGGCAAAGGTATCTATAATCTCCGAGATTGCAAAATTGTGGAAAAGGTACAACGACTATGCTCCCGTCAGAGGCTACGGGCGAGTTTCCAGAATGTGCGGCGGGCCGGGGCGGAGCGGTAGAGAATATCGTAAACAGCATTGAGAATCGGCATATTCACCCCGTGATTCTCATTGAGCCTATGTACGCACTCTACTCCGTAATAGCCTTCGGCAATCATCGTCATCTCATTGAGGGCTGACGCCACCGTAACTCCGCGGCCGATCATCTGGCCCAGACGGTGGTTGCGGCTAAACGATGAATAGCTCGTCACCAGAAGGTCTCCAAGGTAGGCGGGCTCCAATGTGTCGCGGTCTGCGGCACAGGTCAGTTCTATGAAATGAGTCATCTCCCGCGCACATTTTGAGACCAGCATAGCCTTGAAATTGTCACCATAGCCCAGTCCGTCGCTGAGCCCGGCCGCTATGCCGTAGATATTCTTCAGGACAGCGGCATACTCCACACCGTAAAGGTCTGCAGAATATGAAGTTATGACAGACCGGGATGCAATTAGGGACCGTACCGCGGCGGCATTCTCCTCATTCGGGCACACGGCCGTGAGATATGTAAGCTGCCCCTGCGACACCTCTTCCGCGTGGGAAGGCCCTGCAATCATGCAGATATCGGAGAATGATATTCCGTAACTGTCACGCAGGTATTCGGAAACGGTCTTGCACTCGTCCGGGATTATGCCCTTAATTGCGGAGACTACAATCCTGTCTTTGAGCGGCTCCCGCAGACCGGCCAGAAAAGTCTTAAGGAAGGCCGCCGGCACGGCAATGAAAACCACGGAGGCGTTCCTTACGGCATCGTTGATATCAGCAAACGGATGAATCAGCGCACGGTCAAACTCCAGCTCGCTTATGTACTTGGGGTTATGCCCGTCGCAGGCAAGTCCTTCGAGGACTTCCGCGTTGCGGACATACCAGTTAAGTTCATTTCCGTTGGCAGTTATCAGCCCCGCAATCGCCGTGGCCCAGCTGCCGTATCCTATAAGTGCACAAGTCATATAACTATCTTTTAATCAGTGCTTAGCAGCACCTGTTGAGTGTGATTTCCTACCCTCCAAGCTTAATTTCGGTCAATGCATAGCGACCGTCGCGCAGATGAAGCACAGCATCACACTCGAGTCCAGAGGAATTGACTGCCCCTCATCTCTCAAAAGGTCAAAAGTTCAATGGGGCAAATATACCGCTTTGTATTGAAGTTTTCAAAAGAAACTCCGCAGCTTTTGGCCGAGTTACTCCGCAGCTTTTGGTCCAGAACCCTTTCATTGTGCTCCTGCTGCCTGCGAGACGCTGCTGGGTTTTGCCGGAAGTTTTTACTACATTTGTAGGAATCCGTAAAAACCGCCACATAAATGAAGCATTTAATATTAACTGTAAGCGTCGCCTGCTGCCTCATGGTTGCAGGCAGCGCGTCTGCACAGAATAAAGACACTGTCGCAGGCATCCCTGTCAACTATGACGAGTCGAAGGTTGGAGACTACAAAGCCACTCTGCCTGACGCGCTTACCCTCCAGAACGGAAAGAAGGTCCAAAACGCCAAAGAGTGGTACAGGAAGCGCCGCCCGGAAATCCTGAAGCTTTTCGAGGAGAACCAGTACGGCAAATGGCCGGCAAAGAAGCCGAAGCTCCGCTACGATGTCAGTCAGGATTACGGCCTGGAGGGCAGCGCAGTGCGCAAGCAGGTTACCATCTACTTCTCCAAGGACAACGGTGGACCGCGCGTGGATGTGCTCATCTACCTGCCTAAGGATGCAAACGGCCCTGTGCCGCTGCTGCTCAACCTCAGCTTCTCGCCCAACTGCCTTACCGTGGCCGATCCCGGCGTGAAGGACGGCCGCAGATGGGACAAGCAAGGCAATCTCAGCATCGTCAAGTCCAATCCGGAGATGGCAGGGTACGGCCTCGACGCCACAGTCAAGGAGTTCATTAAGGAGGGCTACGGATTCGCGACCCTCTGCTACACCGACATCGAGCCCGACTTCAAGGACGGCGTCAAATACGGCGTACGCTCCCTCTATCTCAAGGACGGCCAGACCAGTCCTGCAGATGACGAGTGGGGCGCCATCTCCGCCTGGGCCTGGGGAGTAAGCAATGTGATTGACTACTTCGAGAAGGACCCGGATATCGATGCCACCCGTATAGCGCTTACCGGCTGCTCTCGTCTCGGCAAGACCACGATGTGGGCCGGTGCCCGCGAGAGCCGCATCGCAGTGGTAATAGCCAGCTGTTCCGGCGAGGGCGGTGCAGCCCTGAGCCGCCGCAATTTCGGCGAGACGGTAGCGCACCTCACCGAGCCATCCCGCTACCCTTACCAGTTCGCCGCCAATTACGGCAAGTATGCCGCCGATGTGACCAAGTCACCGGTCGATGCCAATCTGCTGGTTGCCCTGATTGCCCCCAGGCCGCTGCTGCTCTCCACCGGCAGCACCGACAACTGGTCTGACCCGAAAGGCGAGTTCTACGCCGCAGTGGAAGCCGGTCCCGTATATGAACTGCTCGGCAAGTACGACCTCGGCACCAATGTGATGCCGGCGGCGGAAAAGCCTATCTACAACACCCTCGGCTATGTGATGCACGATGGCGGCCACGGCGTACTCCCCCAGGATTGGAAATACTATCTCGATTTCATCAAACTGTATTTATAATCGATGATGAAAATATTTATAGCCGTCGCGGCGATGCTGCTCCCTGGAGCCGGGGCTACCTCCTGCGATAGATGATAAATTCGAATTCGAGCCCGCTCTGCGCGTCCGTAAGGAGGTCGGAGCGGGATTCTTCTGCCCAGAGGGCAGGGTCGATATGCGGGAAGAACGCATCGGCGTCGGAGACAGCGGTGTGGATGCGGGTAAGGTAAATCCGGTCCATCGTGCCGATGACCTGGGCATAGACCCGCGCCCCGCCGATCACGAAACACCTCTCCGCCGGCTCTGCAGCCGAGTAGGCCTCCTCGATGGAAGATACCCGGCACACCCCCTCCGGCAGCCCCGGACGGCTGGTGAGAACTATGTTCTTCCTGCCGGGCAGAGGCCTGCCGATAGATTCGAAGGTAGTGCGGCCCATTATAACGGGGCAGCCGAGAGTGACCCGCTTGAAGTACTTGAGGTCTTCGCTCAAGTGCCAGGGCATCACTCCCCCGCGCCCTATCGCGTCATTGTCGGACGCGGCGACTATGATACATTTCTCCATAACTACACCGCCACAGGCGCCTTGATGGCCGGCCACGGGTCATAGCCCTCAAGGGTAAAATCCTCGTATTTGAAGTCGAACACGCTCTTCACATCCGGGTTCAGCTTCATCGTCGGGAGCGGACGCGGAGTGCGGGAAAGCTGCTCGCGCACCTGGTCGAAATGATTGAGGTAGATGTGCGTGTCGCCGGTGGTGTGGATGAATTCGCCCGGCTGCAGTCCGCAGGTCTGGGCAATCATCATCGTCAGCAGGGCATAGGAGGCTATGTTGAACGGCACGCCGAGGAATGTGTCAGCGCTGCGCTGGTAGAGCTGGCAGGACAGCCGCCCGTCGGCCACATAGAACTGGAAGAGGCAGTGGCAAGGAGGCAGAGCCATCTTGTCCACCTCGCCCGGATTCCAGGCGCAGACAAGCATGCGGCGAGAGTCGGGGTTGTGCCGGATGGTCTCGATGACATCGGAAAGCTGGTCTATAACTCTCCCGTCCGGAGCCGGCCAAGAACGCCACTGATGCCCATAGACCGGGCCCAGATCGCCGTTCTCGTCGGCCCACTCGTCCCAGATGGAAACCCCGTGCTCCTTGAGGTAGCGGATGTTGGTGTCGCCGCTTATAAACCAGAGAAGCTCGTAGATGATGGACTTCAGGTGAACTTTCTTGGTGGTGAGCAGAGGGAAGCCCTCGCTGAGGTCGAAGCGCATCTGATGCCCGAATATGCTCTTTGTACCGACACCGGTACGGTCGTGACGGACCGTACCGGTATCCATTATAGTCTGAAGGAGGTCGAGGTACTGCTTCATTTCTTGACTGAGAATGCAAAGATTATCGCCTCGTGCATCACCTTGCCCGGCTTGAGGACGGTGCTAGGATATTCGGGGCGGTTAGGGCTGTCCGGGAAGTGCTGGCACTCCAGGGCCACTCCGTAATAGTCGTGATATTTGCGTCCGCGCTTGCCGGTCGGGCAGCCTTCGAGCCAGTTGCCCGTATAGACCTGAATACCGGGCTGAGTCGTATAGACCTTGAGCTCGCGGCCGCTCTCCTTGGAATAGAGTTCGGCTGCCTCCTGGATCTGCCCCGGGATATAGTCGTCGAGCACCCAGCAGGCATCGTAGCCCTTGCCGTAGTTGAGCGCAGGGAAGTCCTTGCGGATGTCGCGACGGAGGGTCTTGGGGGTGATGAAGTTCATCGGGGTGCCGACCACCGGTTCAGGCTCGCCGAGCGGGATGAGGGTGGAGTCGGTCGGGAGGTACTGGGTCGCGTTGAGCTTAAGATAGTGACGGAGCACGGAACCCTTGCCGTTGAGGTTGAAGTAGCAGTGATTGGTCAGGTTGACCACGGTCTTGGCGTCGCACTTGGCGGAGAAGGTGAGTCTAAGCTCATTGTCTTCGCTCCACTCGTACCGAGCCACGACTGTCAGATTGCCGGGGTAGCCCATTTCGCCGTCGGCTGCGCTGTATTTGAACTCCACGCCGCCTTTGTGCTTGCGGGATTCCCAGACCTTGTTGTGGAAACCCTCCGGGCCGCCGTGCAGGTGGTTAGGGCCGTTGTTGATAGGGAGATTGTACTCCTTGCCGTCGAGGGTGAACTTGCCCGCGGCGATGCGGTTGGCGAAGCGTCCCGGGCACTTGCCCAGGCATGGGCCGTCGCCGAAGTAGCTTTCCGGCTTTCCGTAGCTCAAGACCACGTCGCCCAGCTTGCCGTCCTTGTCAGGCACATTAACGGACACGATGCCCGCACCGATGTTGCACAGGGTAACTGAAGCGCCGCTGCCGTTGATGATGGTGTACTTGTAGATCGGAAGTCCGCACTCGGACCTACCCCAGAGTTTTCTCTTGATTTCCATAATCTTATGTCTATTTTACCAATTTGTCGAGGAAAGACAGCACCTTATCCACCGGCGCGTCCTTGTAGATCACGCGCTTCTGCGAGTCGAGCAGATAGAGGGACGGGATGGCGCGCACATAGTAGAGCTGGTCGCTGTTGATAACTCCTTTATAATCATAGCCGTTGTACCAGTTCCGCGGATAGACCGGCTCGTATTCGCGCCACTTGTCCACCTCGCTGTCGATATAGATATTGACGATGGCGAGGGTGCCGTAGGAGATCATCGAGTCGATGTAGCTGCGGGAGCCGATCTGGTCTATGATTTCCTTGCAGGAGTGACAGCCCGGGTTGCTGAAAAACAGCATCGTGTAGGCCGCCTGCACTTCGTAGAGGCTATGCCTGCGCTCGTGTATATCCTTGAAACTGAAGTCCGGGACCCGGGTACCGTAGGGGTTGAGACGGCATTTCTCCAGCTCGAAACGGTAGCCCGCGCGCCGCTCTTCGGAGGTGAAACGGGATCCGACCATTCCCTCCACGAACGGGAGATAATAGTCCTCGCTGCGAAGCGGGGAATTCGGGTCATAGAGGTAGGAGGCGAATATTTCCGTCATCAGCGGATAGACCAGGGACGCGGTATCGCGCTCCTGCCGCGCCTCGATCTGGGAGAATACCTGCCTCACCTTAGCCTGGGCCTTAGGCATCGGAACATAGTCCAGAAGTCCTATGAATGTGCCCGTATTCTTCTCAATCTCAGCGTTCTGCACGCCGAGCACCCGCCCCGAATCGGTCGGACCGTCGCCGGCAAAGAAGCCGTCCCAGTAGTGGTCGAGGATGTATTCAATCCGCTCCGTCCCGTCGGAGAACATGCTTGGCACCTCAACTGCCGGGAAAGGTCGCGTGGCATCTTTCTGCGCAGTGCCGCCCCGCTGCCCGCAGGAGAGCAGCAGAGACAGGAGAGAAAGTATGGTGATGAGCGTCTTTTTCATCTGTATTCCAAAAAGCCTTTAAAGTTAGGCAAAAAAATGTTAGCTTTGCTCAATATGAAGTCCAAACTGATAATTTCTGCAGCACTGTGCTGCCTGACTGCTCTCTGCGCAAGGGCACAATTCTACACCAGCGGCAACGAACCATATTCCGTGAAGTGGAGCCAGATAGAGACCGCACGCTATAAAGTAATCTATCCGAGGGGATTGGATTCGCTGGCGCGGGTCTATGCCCGGACGCTCGAGCAGGTGGCGCCGGCTGTGGGGAGCAGTGCGGGATTCGAACCTAACCAGTGCTACAGGCACAGGATGCCCGTGGTGCTTCACACCTACACATCCCTCGCCAACGGAATGGTGATGTGGATTCCGCGCAGGATGGAACTTCAGACCTTGCCGGATCCCAACTACCCGGAGCCGACCCCGTGGGAGAGGCAGCTCACACTGCACGAGTCCAGACACGTATCGCAGATGCAGCCCGGAGCGACGCGGCCGTTCAGATTCTGGAACTTGCTTCTGGGAGAACTTGCCCCCGGAGCGGCGGCTTCCGTCTATGGGGGACAGGCGTTTATGGAAGGCGATGCAGTGGTAGCGGAGACAGCGCTTAGCGAGGGAGGTCGCGGCCGGACGGCGGATTTCCTTGAGTACTACCGCGCCAGCTTCGCGGAAGGGGATTACCGTAATTTCTGGCAGTGGCGCTACGGCTCTCTGAAAAAATACACTCCTGACTACTACCGCGCGGGCTATGTCGCCACGGCAGGTTTCCGCACTGTATATGATGAGCCGGACTTTACAGCCAAATATTACGGGAGGATTGCAAGGAAGCGGGGATTCTCGTTCCTCAACCCGGCCATTAAGGAAATCACCGGCAAGCGCTTCAACGCCGCGTTCCGGGAGGTCAGCGACAGCCTTGCCGCGCAGTGGCGCTCCGACGAGCAGGCGCGCGCCCCGTTTATCAAATCTACTCAGACGGTCGGAACGCCGAAGATATTTACAGAATACAAGTCCATGGTCGCGGCGGGCGATTCGTTCTTCGCCGTGCGTGAAAGCCTTACCAGCCCCAACGAGCTTGTGAGGATCTACCCCGACGGCACCGTGAAGACTCTCGGCACATTCAGTGCCAGCTACACCGGTCTCAGCTACTGCGAGGAGAGCGGTATGCTATACTGGAGCGAATATTCGAAAGACCCTCGCTGGGAGCAGGTGTCATATTACGATGTCCGCTGCCTCGACAGCCTTGGAGTCAGGCACACCCTCACGCATTCGCGCCGCCTCTATCACCCGGCACCATCCGCTGACGGCAAGTATCTGTCGGTGACGGAGTATTCTGCTGACGGCAGTTGCAATGTGCTGATACTCAACGCTCACAACGGAGACATTCTGCAGGAGCGCAGTCTTCCTGGCGGGATGCAGGTCATCGAGACCGTCTGGATGGGAGATGAGCTCTATGCAAGCATCCTCGGAGAAAAGGGCTACGGCATCTGGAAGCTTGACACTCTCGAGTGCGTACTCGGGCCGCAGAGCGTCAAAATCAAGCGCCTATGGGAGCACGACGGGAAGCTGATGTTTACCTCCGACCTGAGCGGAGTAAACGAACTCTATGCTTTGGATACTGCAAGCAGGGCACTTGTCAGACTGACTTCCACCCGCCTGGGTGCAGGCGATTTCCAGTTCGACAAGGATGGCCGAACCCTCTACTACAGCGCCCTCACCACCAAGGGGCGGCTGGTCTACAGGACTTCGGCGGACTCGCTTGTGTGCGTTGCAGCGGACTTCGGGCTTAAGCCTCGTTTCCCTTTTGCCGAGGAGATGAGCGAGAGCGAGAAGCGGCCTGTGGATTATAGCGCGGAAGTGGAGATGAGCGAGCCGAAAAACTACAACAAACTGCTCAATCTAATAAAGATCCACTCCTGGATTCCGATGTACACGGACTATGACGAGCTGGCGACCATCAGCTCCTCGAGCCTTTCTTCCGATGCCTGGCTGGGAGCTACGGCGTTCTTCCAGAACGAGCTCGGCAACGCCTATGGCTCGGCGGCCTACAAGGCAGGTTACTCTCAGGAGGACGGATGGAGACATTCGGGGCAGCTGAAATACACCTACAAGGGCTTCTATCCGGTCATCGAGACGAATGTTTACTTCAACGAGAGGGACGCAAGAAATTATGACCTCCTCACCGAAGAAGGCGTGACTCAGCTCAAAGGCAGCAGTGCTCTGAAGCCATTGGTGTCGGCTCAGATCAAACTCTACATCCCGATCAGCACCACCAAGGGAGGGCTCACAGCCGGCCTCATCCCGCAGTTGCGTTATGGATTCACCAACGACAGGAGCATTGCACAAGGATATGAAGGCTATTTCAGCCGGATCACCGCCGGGCTGAGAGGATATGTACTTGAGAATACCCCGTCGTCGAGAGTCTATCCGCGCTGGGGACTGGGAGCAGAGGCCGGCATCAGCACAAGACCGGCCCTGAAAGGGCTTATCTGTCCGGAGTCATATCTCTGCATCTACGGCTATATGCCGGGCTTATACCGGACTCACGGCTTGAAACTCAGTGCTTTGTATTCAGGCAAACTGGGCGAGGGGATGTTCAGCGAAGCTTTTGCCAATACTGCCCCGCGCGGATTTACCTCAACGAGCGTCAGCAATCTTCTGGCCTCACTGGACACCAAGGTAAAGCTGAGCGCCGACTATGTGATGCCTATCTTCCCTGTGGACTGGTCGTGGCTCTCGCCGGTGGCCTATATCCGCAATTTCGAACTCACCCCGCACGCAGACCTCACCCTCATCCCGATTAGCCGCGGGACAGGCAGCCTCTGCAGTGTCGGTGCCAACTTCTGCGCCAGACTTGAAAATTTCTTCTGGGTGCCTTACCCGACCAGAGTGGGTCTTAGCTACAACTACAACTGCGGAAGCCTATACAATACGATAGAATCCCAGGGCAGCTTCGTACAGAGGCATAGCCTGGGATTCGTATTCAGTGTGGATATGTAGCTATACGCCGCTGAAAGAGCTGAATCCGCCGTCCACCGGAAGCACCACTCCGGTAACGAAACTTGCGGCCTCGCTGCAGAGGAACTGCGCGGCGCCGTTGAGCTCGGTAAGGTCGCCGAAACGCCTCATAGGGGTCTTGGCGATGACCTTGACGGACCTCTCGGTCAGAGAGCCGTCCTCATTGAGCAGGGCGGCACGGTTCTGCTTGCCGATGAAGAAGCCCGGAGCGAGGGCGTTGACCCTGATTTTCTCCCCGTATTTGATGGCCATCTCGGCAGCGAGCCAGCGCGTGAAGTTGGACACTCCCTCCTTAGCCGCGCCGTATCCGGCAACTCTGGTAAGCGCGTCATAAGCGGCCATGGACGAGATGTTGAGAATGCAGCCATATCCCTGTGCTGCAAATATTTCCGTGAATACATGGCAAGGATAGACAGTGCCGTTGAGGTTGAGGTCGAGCACCTTGGTCCAATCCTCCAGCTTCATGTCCCAGAAGTTCTGGTCAGGCATCACATTGGCCCCGGCCACATTGCCGCCGGCCACATTGATGAGAATATCGACGCGGGAATATTTCTTCACCACCTCGTCGGCGATTTTCTTAAGCTCTACGGTGTCCATCACATTGCAGGCATAGCCGCAAGGATTACCGCCCAGCTGACGGAGGGTCTCCACTGTCGGAGCGAGCTGCTCCTCCCTGTGCACGAGGGCGACCACATCGGCCCCTTGAGATGCGAAATGGCGGGCGAGAGAGCCGCCCAAGGCTCCTGCGGCGCCGCTGATGACAGCGACCTTGCCCTTTACAGAATAAAGTTCGTTCATATTATTTTTGATTTTTAAATTCGTCCGCTACCGCGGCCATCATTCCCTCCACCTGTCCGAGGGCGAGCATGCGTCCGTGGAAGCTGTAGCCGGGATTGTAACCCATCTTTTCGTCGCCGAGCATATTCTTGCCGTGGTCAACCCTCATCGGGAGATTGCGGCCCTCGCGCTCGAAGATGCGGATGAGCTCCACCAGGTTGACCCTGCCCGCGGTATGCGGGGCTTCGATGAAGTCGCCGCCCGGCAGGATGTTGCAGGAGCGCAGGTGCACGAAATGGGTGCGCGGCGCAAATTCACGGGCCATCGCCTCCACATCGTTATGCGCCCCCGCGGAGAGCGAACCGGCGCAGAAGGTAAGCCCGTTGTGGAAATCATCTACGGCAGAGAGAATATTGCGTATATCCTCGGCGCTGCCTGCGATGCGCGGCATACCGAACACCGGCATAGGCGGGTCGTCGGGATGGATGCACATATTGATGCCGTATTCGCCGCAGACCGGCATTATGGCCTTAAGGAAATATGTCAGATTGTCGAGCAGGTCCTGCTTGCCGAGGCCGTCGTAAGGCCTCATCAGGGACTTGAAGTGCTGCACCGGAGCAGCGTCTCCCTCGGAGATGTTGCCGTTGATGAAGCCCTGCGTCTTGACGATGATAGTGTCCACCAGACGGTGACGGTCCTCATCGGTAAATGTCTTGTCGAGCTGCTCCACCTTGGCGAGCACAGAGGCCGGGTAGTCCCGCTCCGCGCCCTCGCGCTTCAGGATTCTCAGGTCGAAATATGCGAAATGCGAGTAGTCGAAGTAGAGGGAGGTCGTGCCGTCCGGCATAGGGCGCTCAAGCTCCGTGCGCACCCAGTCGATGACCGGCATAAAGTTGTAGCAGACAGTCTTGACCCCGCAGCGGCCGAGGTTGCGCAAACTGACTATGTAGTTGTCTATCAGGCGGTCGCGCTGCGGTCCTGCGTATTTGATGGCCTCGCTCACCGGCAGGCTCTCCACCACCGACCATCTCAGGCCAGCGGCTTCTATGTACTCCTTGAGCGAGCGGATGTTCTCCTCGCTCCAGACTTCTCCGTTAGGCACTTCGTGGAGCGCTGTCACTATGCCCTCCACTCCTATCTGCCGCAGCATTTCCAGGCTTATCCTGTCCTTGCGGCCAAACCATCTCCAGGTCTTTTCCATACTATTTGAATGCGTCCATTATCACTGTCGGGCGGCCGTCGGCGGTGAAGGCTCCGAGCCTGTACTGCCCCGGCTTGCACTCCGGCTCCCAGTAGAATACGCCCTTGCAGCGGCCCGAGGTCTCGTTGAGGCTCTCCTGGATGATGCGGTTCATCTGGCGGTAACCCTCCTTGAGCACGCTCTCGGAAGCTAGGTTGCCGTTGCCGTCGGCACACTCCACTCCAGTCTCGACTATCATCACGTCGCAGTCGTAGCGGGTGCTGACGAGTTTAATGTTGTTGATGCAGTCGGTTATGACCTGATCGGCTTCGTATTCCGGCTTGGACTGCTTCGTCCAGTAAGGGTAGATGGACATTCCAATCATATCCCACTTACCGCCGAGGCTCTTGACCTTGTCAAAGAAATAGGTGTAGAGGGAGTTGTCGTAGCCGTTGTCGAGATGGATAATGACTATCGTATCAGGGAATACTGCCTTGACTGCCGCGTAGCCGGTATTGAGGAAGCTGACTAGATTGGTGAAGTTAGCCTTGTAGGTCTTGCCGCCCTGGGTCACATCGTAGGCTGCGCCGCTGATGCTCGCATCGCTGTCCCAGAGCATCCCGGGACGGATTTCGTTGCCTATCTGCACCCATTTCGGGGTAATGCCCGCCGACTTGAGGTCGTTCATTATCTCGCTTGTGTGGTCGCGAAGTGCTATCATCAGTTCTTTGAGGCTCTTACCCTCCCAGGCTGCAGGTTTGTACTGTTTCTGCGGGTCGGCCCAGGAGTCGCTGTAGTGGAAGTCCACCATTATGTCAAGCCCCTGCGCAGCGGCTCTCTTGGCCTTTGCGAGGAAGTCGCTCTTGCCGCACCAGCCGTCTGACGGATTAACCCAGACGCGGAGGCGTACCGCATTGAGACCCAAGTCTTTCATCAGGACAAAGCAGTCCCGCTCCTGACCTTGAGAGTTGTAGAACTTGCTGCCCTTGCTCTCCATTTCCGTCACCCAGGAGATGTCGGCTCCCTTGTAGAAAGTGACATCGTCTTTCTTCTCTTCTTCCTTGGCTCCGGGATTTTCCTTTTGTCCGCAGGCGCCGAGCGTCAGCAGGGCGGCACAAAAGAGTAAAGTAAAGCGTTTCATGGTATTAAACATTAAAAAGGAAATGCATTATGTCGCCGTCCTGGACGGTGTAGTCCTTGCCCTCGATGCCCATCTTGCCGGCGGCGCGCACGGCAGCTTCCGTCTTGTATTTGACGAAGTCGTCGTACTTGATGACCTCGGCGCGGATGAAGCCCTTCTCGAAGTCGGAATGTATCACTCCGGCAGCCTTAGGGGCCTTGTCGCCGACCTTGATGGTCCAGGCGCGGCACTCGTCGGCTCCGGCGGTGAAGAAAGTCTGAAGTCCGAGCAGGCGGTAGGCGCTCTGGATGAGACGGACCACTCCGGACTCTTCCAACCCCATTTCCTCGAGGAACATCTTCCTATCCTCATAGTCCTCCATCTCCGCAATCTCGGACTCGGTCCTGGCGGAGATTACAAGTATCTCGGCGTTCTCGTCCTTGACAGCCTCGCGTACGGCATCCACATAGGCGTTGCCGTTCACGGCCGAAGCGTCATCCACATTGCAGACATACATCACCGGCTTGTTGGTGAGCAGGAAGAGGTCGTGCGCGATGGCGACTTCCTCCTCGTTGAGAAGGGCAACGCTTCTGCAGGAGCGTCCCTGCTCGAGGGCGGCCTTGTAGCGGGTGAGCAGGTCGGCAAGCTTCTTCGCCTCCTTGTCCCCTGCCTTGCCGGCCTTCTCCGCCTTGCCGAGGCGGGCCTCCACGGTCTCGAGGTCCTTTATCTGCAGCTCCATATCCACGACTTCCTTGTCCCTGACAGGGTCCACGCTGCCGTCCACGTGCACCACATTGCCGTCATCAAAGCAGCGGAGCACATGCAGTATGGCGTCGCATTCGCGGATGTTGGCGAGAAACTGGTTGCCGAGGCCCTCTCCCCTGCTCGCACCCTTCACGAGGCCGGCGATATCCACTATATCCACGGTAGCGGGGATTGTCCGCTGCGGGTGACAGATTTCGGAAAGGGTGTCGAGCCTGCGGTCCGGCACATTGGTGGAGCCGAGATTAGGCTCGATGGTACAGAATGGAAAATTGGCGCTCTGGGCCTTGCCTGAGCTCACGCAGTTGAAAAGAGTGGACTTGCCCACATTAGGGAGTCCTACGATGCCGCACTTGAGAGACATAAAATTCAAAAATTAGTGTGCAAATGTACTCAAAAAAAGCGGATAGCCCTAATTACGATGTTTCGGTGTATTCAAAAGGAAAGGTGGAATAAAGAGAAGCATTGCGATCCCCGAAAATATCAGCCCAGTAATTGTCCCTACAGCAAAATTAAACCAAAACACCTCTAAAGGTCCATCAATGAGAAATGGGGCCAAACCGATAATTGAGGAAACTATCGTCAGTGAGATAGGCCATATTTTCTTGTTGAACATTCGGATATAATCTTTGGATTTTTTTCGGCCACTTCTACGCTTCCATTCAGAAACAAGATATATGCCGGAATTGACAGTAATTCCGCATAGCAGCACCAACGATGCAAATCCGCCTTTATCGAATATCAAGTCAGTGAGTCCGAATGCAAGAAAGACTCCAATCATAGATATAGGGATTGTCAGAATAATCACAAGCGAATAGTATACCGAATTAAAGTGTATAGCACATGTTGTGAAAATGATTAATATTACACTAGTGGCCAAATAAAATCATTTTAGACCACTAGTGATTTTATATATCTATCTCTGGGCTCCATCGTTTTAAATTTCGTTATCGCTCTGAATTGCAGAGCGATAACGAAAAAAAGGACACTCACGGCCACTCCACACAGAGCCACAGTCCACTTATTCCTTGAGAAGCTATTCATAATCGCTTGAATTTTACTTTAACAAGGACAGGATTATCTTCCTCTCCAAGAACAAGCCCCGACCTCTCTATGATGATTTTCTGTAAGAGGTCCTCTGTCTTCGAAGGGTCGGCAAAACCAATTTCACCAAAGCAAAAATACAAATAATCTTTGTCGGCTGCCAACGCTCGCATCGGGGGATTATAACCACCTATGGAACGCCATCTAATTCCATGCTTTAAGGATTTATCAAGTGCGAAATTCCATACTGATGATCCCTTCCCAAAAGCTGAACAATATAAGACCTTCTCAGTTTCGCAAACGGAGGATGGGCATTTGTAGTAATCCGCCTCAAATATTTCAGAAATTTTCATCCATGGATCATCGACTCCTGTTACCGCTTCTTTATTTGGAATTCCATGGTTTCCGAATGTAATGTTAAGTAAAGGCGCTATTGTTCCGTCTTTTACCACATAACACAAACCATCTCCTGGCTTATATGAAAGCACATAAGAATCCTTGAACGATTGAACAGAAGGAGATGTGAAGCCCATACTGATATTAAAGTCTTCTCGTGGAGACAAAGCTTCTATTTCCTTTCCAGACTTGTCATAAATTCTAACACAATTGAATTCTTTATCAAAATCCATTATGTCCGCCTGTGGTGGATTAGGATAGAACAATGCAAATTTTCCATCCGAAAGAGGCAGTACCGCAGTAGCTGTGACACCTCTATTGCCTGCTGGAATTTTATTTAAGAACTGTCCATTCCGTAAAGAATAAATTAAAACTTCATTCATGTGATTTAAACAAAGCAGTTCATCTCCAGAGTGATTCAAACAACAATCTTGAATGTGAAGATACTCTCCTGGGCCATTTCCAACACGCCCTATATTGCGGACAAAAGCTCCGGTAGAAGAAAACTCGGATACTCTTCCGGCAAAGAGGATTATTAATCTATCTCCATTAATGATAAGTTTATTTGGAGACATTATGGTTAGAGAGTCGGAGCTGAGTCTAATTATATCAATATCAGAAATATATTTATCTAATGTCTTCACCTCCGTTGTTTCCTTGATTATATCAACGGTCGGAGCCGCAGAGTCATTGTTAACAACAGTAGAACATGAGAGACAAATGGTAACGAAGAATAAAATATAAAAATATTTCATGGTCAAATGTTTTTATTTTAATTATACCAGCTATTTCCGTCACAAGAATACATTCGTCCATCACACGGATCCATATTATAGCAATTCTCTGAACCATAGCAACATCCCGCTCTTATTGACCAGCCTCCACCGGCACACCACACGGCTTGGGAATGTCGGTATCCCTGCTCTCCTGGTGGCTCATTCGAATAAGCCAATGCTTCCAGGTCTTCAAACAATAATCCTAAAGAAAGGTCGTTTTGGGTTAGCGTCAAGCCGCAAATGGCAGCAGACATAATAAGCAAGACGATGCTTGAAATGAAAAGATGTTTTGATTTCATAAATAGATATTTTATCACTAGTGGCCAAATAAATTTGGCCACTAGTGAAGCTATGAATAGAAAAAAAATACGGCATCAGTCTCGAGAGTTTATCGATGTGTAAATCTTGGTTCCGTGGCAAGATATGCAAATTCCGGAATAAATCAAACAAATAATTTGAATTTTCATAAAAATGATGAGGACATACTCAAAAAATCACCATATTAGCAGTATGAAACGGACTATGATAATACTTCTCGCCATCCTGCTGCCGCTGTCGCTACACGCGCAGAGGGATTCAATTTCCGTAATGTTCTGGAATGTGGAGAATTTTTTCGACTACCGCTCCCCTGCCCGCCCGGAATACTGGACGAAGCGGAGATTCTACTCCAAGTGCGACGCGCTTGCTAAGATAATTCTCAGATTTGCAGACCGTTATGGTAAACTGCCCGATATCGTGGCGCTCGCCGAGGTGGAGAATGCTTTCGTGCTCCGCAGCCTCCTAAAGGAAACTCCCCTTCGCAAGCTGGACTACTCCTATGTGCACTTCGACTCCCCCGACCATCGCGGCATCGACTGCGCGCTGCTCTACCGCCGCTCGGCCTTGAGCCCCGAGGAGAGCCGCCCCGTGCATATCCGCGACAGCAGCGGAGCGGTGATTGCGACCCGCGACATACTCTCCGTGCAGTTCAAGGAAGGGATTGCTGTGCTCGTCAACCACCACCCATCCAAAATAGGGGGCAAATCCGACCGGCGCAGGGCGGCATTCGCAAAAATGGAGGAAACGGTCGATTCGCTGCTTTGCGCGGGCACGAAGAGTGTGGTGTGCATCGGAGACTTTAACGACAGTATATGGCCCGAAAATTGCCCCGGAACCATTAAATACAACGGAAAATGGGAAAAGATTGACGGTTGCTTCTCCTATGGGGACATACAGCTGCGGGAGGAGGTATTCGACGATCCGGCCCTGCTAACGGAGGACCGTAAATTCGGGGGCCAGAAGCCGCGGCGCACATTCATCGGCCCGAGGTACGAAGGCGGAGTAAGTGACCATCTTCCCGTTGCGTGTTTTGTGTATTTTTGATAAATTTGCGGATAGCAACAATTATATACCACATACAATGGAAATGAAAAACAAAATCCACGGCAAGTTCACTGAACTTTACGGAAACGACGGCATCTTCTATGCCGCTGCAGGCAGAATCAACCTTATCGGCGAGCACACGGACTACAACGGAGGCTATGTCTTCCCGGGGGCCATCGACAAGGGAATAATGGCTGAAATTCGCCTCAACGGCACGGACAAGGTCAACCTCTACTCTCTGGACTATGACAACTCTACCTCTTTCGGACTCAAGGAGGAGGACAAGCCCGAGGAAGCCTGGGCCAGATATATCTTCGGCGTATGCCGCGAGACCGCCAAGAGAGGCGGCAAGGTAGGCGGATTCGATGCTGTATTTGCAGGCGATGTGCCTCTCGGGGCGGGCCTTTCATCTTCCGCAGCGCTCGAGAGCTGCTTTGCCTATGCAATCAACGACCTCTTCGGCAATGGAATCGACAAGTTCGAGCTCGCCAAGATCGGCCAGAGCACCGAGCACAACTACTGCGGAGTCAACTGCGGCATCATGGACCAGTTCGCTTCCTGCTTCGGCAAGAAGGGCAGCCTTATCCGCCTCAACTGCAAGACTCTGGAATACAAATACTTCCCATTTAATCCGGAAGGGTTCAGACTGGTACTCGTGGACTCCTGCGTAAAGCATGAGCTCGCATCCTCAGCCTACAACAAGCGCCGCCAGTCCTGCGAGAACGCTGCTGCGGCCATCAAGAAGAACCACCCTGAAATCGACTTCCTGAGCGACTGCAAGAGGGTATGGCTCGACGAGGTGAGAGGCGAGATTCCTGAAGAGGATTTCCTCAGGGCCGAGTATGTGATCGGAGAGGTGCAGAGGGTGCTCGATGTCTGCGACGCTCTCGAGAGGGGCGACTACGAGACCGTGGGAGAGCTGATGTATCAGACCCACTTCGGACTCAGCCGTCTGTATGAGGTTAGCTGCGAGGAGCTTGACTTCCTTAACCGTCTCGCCCGCAAGATGGATGTGACCGGCTCACGCGTGATGGGCGGAGGCTTCGGCGGATGCACCATCAACCTCGTGAAGGACGAGCTTTATGAGCCGTTCGTAAGCGCGGCCAGGAAGCAGTTTGCAGAGAAGTTCGGACACGAGCCGAAGATTTACGATGTAGTAATCTCCGACGGCGCAAGGAAGCTGTAGCGCTCCCCTATCCGAAATATTTTGAGAGCCAGTCCGGGTCGATTCGCACGAGTCCCCGGACTGCGTCTTTTATGGCCGGGTTGCGCTGGAGAATGCCGGCGCAGTCTTCATAGACATTGAACCCGACTGAAATCATCTCCATCCTGCCGTCCTGCGGGTAGGTGAAAGTCATCTCGGAGTCGGCCCCGTCAATCTTGTAGAAGCGCAGCGACACTTCTTTATGCATCTCTCTGACGGTAACGAATTTGCACATCTCCATCACGATGTCGTCAAGCCCTGCATCGAAAATTTTTATCTTCTCGATAAGCTCTCCCGTGGTGCTGACCACTCTGCCGGTATAGCCTTCCGGAAGGCCGTCAACCTTGAGGTCGGCATCGGTAAGCAGTATCATCACCCGCTCCTGCGGGTCGTTGTAGAGGAAAGGTCTGCGGAGCAGGTTGACGCAGCCGCAGTGCGGACAGGTCCAGACGAAGTGCTCACCGCTCTTTACCCTCTCCTTGAGTTCAGGAGATACGAGAGCATTCACGCTCCCGGCGAACTCCATCCTGTGAGCTTCGCCGCAACGGGCGCATTTTTCTTCAATTACAGATTGAGCCATACGGCTGCAAATATACAAATAAAAAAGAAGCCGACCCTGGGCGGGACGGCTTCTTGTATGGTGTGAGTGTGTCTGCTAGAAGAACCTCTCGCGGTTGTCCTTGACATTGTCGTAGTCGGACATCACGCTGAGAATCTGTTGTGACATGTACTGTGACTTCTGGGCAGCGAGGTTCTTGGCATCGTCTTCAGTGTAGAATGAGCCGACCTGCCTGTTGCTTACATTCACTACATATACTCCCATAGAGCCCGGAACAGGTCCGTAAACGGCTCCGTCAGCTGCTGCTGAAGCGGCTCCGATAAGGGCCGGGTCAACGGTCGTAGCGGCGAATGAGAGGCCCTCGTTGCGGTCAACGGAAGTACCGAGAGCGGTAGCTACGGCGTTGATGTCGGCAGCGCCCTCAATCTTGGCTGCAACCTCGCTGAGAGTCTTGGCCTGAATCTTATCGGCGTAGAGCCTGTCGTGGATAACTGATGAAACTTCCTTGACCGGAGCATAGCCTTCCTTATGGATGGCCTTGACGGCTGCGATGAAGAAGTAGTTGTTATTGACGGTGATGATGTCGGAAGCCTTGCCGGCCTTGTTGTCGAATATCCACCTCGTCACTTCCTTTGCCTGGTCAACTGCGCCATAAGAAGATGTGGCCTCGGTGACCTTGAGGGAGTGTGAGTAAACCTTGGTGGAGTCGATGGCCTTCTTGTAGCCCTCATATGAGCCGCCTGCAAGGGTGGCGAAGTTATTGGCCTCGGAGTAGTACCTGTTGAATGTTTCCTTGCTTGCAAGAGCGGTCTTCTCGAGGATGGCAACCTGCTTCTTTGCGATAGCCTTGGTGGTCTTGGAAACGAGCACTACATGAGTGCCGTACTGGGTCTTGAGGACGAAAGGCTTGTTAATCTGTGCGGTCATCACAGACTCTAAGCCTGGAATCATATAGGTCTGGGTCATCCAGCCGATGCTTCCGAGCTCGCCGTCAGCAGCTGAGCCCTGGTCAGCTGAATACTGTGATGCGAGGTTGGAGAAGTTGACGCCCGGCTTGCGGAGCACATTCACGAGGCTGTCGGCGGTGTTCTGAACCGCTGCGCCTGTGCCCTGAAGAAGGATGTGCTTTACATATACTGAGTCAGGGACATTCGCGCTCTCGATTTCGCGGGCAGCGTAGAAAGTGTTGCCGGATTTTACAATCTGGGATACCTTCTGGCCGCCGAAAATCTGGGAGTTGAGCTCAGAATTGACTGTATTGAGCTCTCCGTCCTTGTACCAGTAGTTTGAGAGCTGGCGGTCGGAGTTCTTCAGAAGGAAAGTCTTCATATTGTCGGTCTTGGTGAACTCGGCATAAGCCTCATCCATCTCGGCGCTGGTCTCGGCGATATCGTCAGCTGACGGTACAACCTCGAACACTACATACTCCACATCGCGGTTGGCGTTCTGCTTGAAGAAGTTCTTGTGGGCGTTGTAGTACTTGCGGATCTCGTCGGAGCTAACGGTGACGGTGGAGTCCGTGGTCATCGGATAATAGGTCATGCAGTACTCCACGTCGGCGGTGGTGTTGCCTGCGGCTACATCGTCCTTGAGCTGCAGCGCATTCTCATAGTTGGCGGCGTTAAAGAGGGCGCCGTACTTGAGGTAGAACTGCTGGTTGTATATCGCTGTCTGGAGATAGTTCCAATAGGTGCGGAGCTGGCCGGACTGGTCAGAGCCTACATTCTCGATGAATGCCTTGAGCATGTCGGAGGAGAAGTTGCCGGACTCGTCGAGGAATACCGGATTCTGCGCCATCACAGGTGAGATTGACTCTCCTGACACGAGGTCCACCATCTCATCCTCGCCCACGGTGATGCCCGCGGCCTTGGCATTCTTGACAAACATATACTTGTCGAGAAGACCCTGCCATGCTGTGTTTCTGATCTGCTTCTGGGTCTGCTCGTTCTGTGCTGAAGAGCCTGAAAGCATCTCGTTGATCTGAGTGTATCTGTCCACTTCCTCCTGGAAATCAGTATAGGAAATGCTCTTGCCGGCAATCTGGCCTACATCGTACTTCGATGACATTGAATTCAATGCAGACTCGAGAGTGCTCGGGTCAATGATAAATGACAGAAGGGCCAGCGCGATGATGATTGATATCACGAGGCCGAACTTAACGCGTATTTTTTCAAGTACCGCCATTTTATAGCTTTATTTAAAATTTTCCAATAGGGCTGCGAATTTAACTATTTTTTCGGAAATGGACCAATAAAATTCACAGAATCAATAATTACTGCCGTAGTATCACGCTGCACGACCACGAAGTTGTTGAATGGCTTGAATAGCTTGGAGTTGCGCATTCGGTCGTCGGAGCGCATTCCGTAGCCCTGGGCAAAGGCGTCGCGGGAGTACATCTTGACATAGCAGTCGGTGTAGATTTCCTTTTTGCCGCTGTCCCAGAATATGGTATCGGTCTCCATCGTCTCCTGCTTGATGACATTGTGCAGGATTACATTGCCGTAGGCCTTCCAGACTTCGTCTCCGGAAGAAGGCACTACATGCTCCGCCTCGTCGGCAATTATCACCGACTCCAGCAGTCCGTCCTCGGTGTAGCTGAAGACGGATATGCCTTTCGGAAAGTAGTCCCTGCCGTTGCCATCTCTGCTGTAGCGCTCCATCACCCCGGCTTCGAGACGCATCTCCATCTCGCCGTTCTTGCTTTGCACGGCGAAGACATCGTCCACCCTCTGTACAGGAGTCTCGTCGAGATTGAGCTTCTCAGCCTCGCCTAGCGACTTGCCGCAGGAAACGAAAGTACTGGCAACCACGGCGGTGATTGCCAGTACATCTATGATATTCGGCTTATTGCCCAAATCTACTTGGTGGTCCGCACGGTCGTAGTGGCCCTCATACCGCCGCATACGACAGTGTAGGACTGGCCGTTGGTAATGTCGTACATAAACGCCTCGGCTGCCTGAGGGAAGTAGGCGCTATATGACCTGATGTGCTCGGAAGCGGCGTCAGCAAGTGACGGGTCGGCGTTCTTTGCCTTGTTCATATAGTCGCAGGCTACCCAGAACGGTGCACGGCTGGAGATTTCGTCGCCGCCGCAGCGGGTGGAAGCCCAGATGGTACCCATCAGGAAGTATGCCTTGCCCGCGAGCTCCTCGGAGTTGGAAGCAACCTTTGAGGCGAGCTCCACAGCCTTGGAGTTGAGTCCGCTCTTGAAGCAGAATGTGGCAAGCTCGTAGGTCCAGTCGATGTCGGTCTTGGCATCTGAATCCTCGCTTGCGATAGCCTCTTCCATATACATGATAGCCTCGTTGGTATCACCCTTTGCTGAGTGAAGCTTGAAGAGGTAGTATGCGGAGTTGGCTGAAGGGGCGAGCTTGTTCATCGTGGTGACGGCCTTGAGGAAGAGGTCGTTGCCGGTGCAGTCCTCTGCAAGGCTCATGGTCCTTACGATGCTGGTCGCGAGGTCGAGGTTGTCAGGATCTGCGTCGAAGCGCGGAGTGTAGATGTTGACAAGGTGGTCGCAGCTTGCAACCTTGCTGGCAGCGAAGAGGTTGCCCATATCGCCCTTGACATTGTCGTTCTGCTCGCGCTCGATGTCGTTCCTTATCGGAGCCTTCTCGACATAATCGCCGTTGCGCTGGTAGATGTTGATAACCTGCTCAGCGTCGAGGGCGCCTGACTGGTAAAGGTCGATGGCTGCCTGAAGGTCGAAGAGGAATATCTGAACCTTGGTCTGCTCCTTGTTGCTGGCGATGATGCCCTCATATCCGTCATAGAGCTTCTGCGGGTCTGACTTGATATAGTTGGACATATCGAGGCCCTTGTTGTTGAGGGCGGTCACCGCATACTTAGGATAGTACTGCGCGCGGGTGTCGTGCAGAGTGAGGAGTGAGTCCACGAGGGCGTTGCGGTACTGGGCGTTGGCAGCGTTCTTGGAGATAAGTCTGCGCAGAAGCGAAGTACCGTCGATGAGCATATTCTGGCTGGCGGTAGCAGGGCAGAGCTTGTAGGCCATTCTCCAGTTAGGGATGGCTTCATCGTAAGCCTTCTGCTTGTAGTACTCTTTGTAATAGGACATGTACTTAATACATTCAGCACTGTCCGCGCCCCATTTTCCCTGGGCGAAAACATCCTGGCCGCACATCAGCAGTGCGGCTGCAGATACGATAGCAAGTGTTATTCTTTTCATTATAGCAAGTTGATTTGATTATTCGTAATGTGGTTGCTGGAACCAGATGTCAAAGATGTTCACTCCGATGGAGAAGTTGAAGTATCGCTCGCGAATCATACCGTCTGAGAGCGACCCCCTCTGTCCCAGCTCCACGCCGAGAGTGAGCCCGTTGTACCATCTGTAGATAGGGAGCGTCACTCCGAGCGTGATGCCCGTGGACGCTATCTGCTTGCCGTTCAGTAGGAAATTCTCCTTTTTGTAGTATGCTCCGGCACGGTAGGTGACATTGTTGAAGTAGTAGCGGATGTCGTTCCTGTTAGGCACCAGCTCGAATCCGAGCCTGTACGCCTCCGAAAGCGAGGTGGCGAAAGGCGAGGACGAGGTGGTGAATCCGCTGATGTTCTCAATGCCGGAGTTTCTCCAGTCGGCGCGGGTGTAGTCTAAGGCTACCATCCACTTGTCGCCATAGCGGAGCGAGAATCCTACACCTATCTCAGAAGCGAGCCTGACATCGCGGCTGCTAGCTAGGGTATCGGACTTGTGGTAGAGGGTATCTACCGCGGCGGAACTTCCGGAGAGCGCGAGCTCTTCATAATAGCCCTTCATCGTGGCTCCTGTTGAGTAGGTGGCACCCAGGACAAGCTTGAGCTTGGAGCCGATAGGCTGCTCGTACTGAAGTCCGAACTTTCCTCCTATCGCATTGGCCTGCAGAGATGTACTGCTGGAGATGCTATTGTAGGAGTTGTCAGTGAGGGCAGTGGAGAAACTCTTGCTGAGGTTACCGAAGTAGTAGTCGAACTCGGCGCCCAGAGAGAGCCTGTCCCAAAGGGTGATGCCCGCGGCAGTGAAGAACTTGTAGATGCTTCCGCTGCCTGAGGCGCTATAGGAGATGTTGCCCGTCCTGCCTATGACATCCGGGTCGGTGTAGTTGAATGAATATCCGAATCCCGTGTCACTGTAAGGAGAGATGCCGAGCATCATCGCGGAAGTGTTCCAGAGCGGGAAAGAGATTGCGCAGTCGTTGATATTGAATACATTGTTGACTGACTTGACTCCGTCCTGAGTGAAGATCTTGTTGTCGCCGTAGAGGGAGAAGTCAGCCATAAAGGCAAGGGAATCCCTCGCCGTGACGGCAGCCGGGTTCATTATATTGATGAACCTGTTGCTCCTTGTGGCCACACCTACTCCGCCCATAGTCCTATTGTAGGCAGTGCCCTGACGGCTGAGGTCCCCCACTCCGAAGATGGAGTACGGAGAATAACCGCTATTTGCCTGCCCTTGCGCAGCAAAGGAGACACACAGCAGCAGAGCCGAAAGCGACAGAAGCCTATTTGATATTCTTGCTGACATAATCTTCTGTAATAATGGCCAAGCCCATCAGTTCAAGATTGCAAACCACAAAGATGGAACTTTTCATTTTCTTGGCAAAATAAATTGCATCTCCACCGGTAAAAATCACAATATTGTCCTGACGGGACCTGATGTAGCCCTCTATTTCAAACATTATGCCTAAAACGACCCCCGCCTCTATCGAGGACACGACAGAGCCCCCCTCAGGGGTTATCTTGTCGGGTGTATCAACGAGCGGAAGATTCTTGGAATAACGGTTGAGAGCCTTGAATCTGGTACGGCATCCCGGGGAAATATTGCCGCCTAGATAACGGCCGTCAGCACCCAGGAAATCAATGGTCAGAGTGGTTCCGAAGTCGAAAACGGTGCAGTCCTTGCCCTTGAAGAGGAACCTCGCGGCCACGAGCCCGGCGGCCCTGTCGCAGGAGAGGTACTCCGGGAAATCGTTCTTCAGAAGGTAGTATGTGTGGTTGCGGTCGAGGATTATCAGGTGGGAGCATTCCTTACGCAGGATGGCCTCCTCCTCGGGCAGCACACCGGACACCGAAGCGATGGTAAGCACTTCCGGCTTATCCTTTTCGGTCAGGCTCAGAAGATAGTCGAGCATCTTCTCCCCCTGGTAACGGAAAGTCTTTCCGATGGTCGTACCATCGGACCAGGCCGCCTTGAGCGCGGTGTTTCCCGTTATTACCAAAAGATTTGCCATAAGTGCAAAGCCTGCAAATTTAATGATTATTTCTGAATACCTGTCAACTGAGGGTATTCAATATCTTGAAGGCCACCGCAAGCGAAGGCACACTGCGGGCTACAATCTTGAGTTTGCCGTCGCTCTGCTTCATCTCCACCCTGCCCTGCATATCGCCAAGCCGCGAGAGAACCTTCTCGAAAACTGAAGACTTATAGTAGCCTGACATCTGGTTCGCCACGAAGAACGCAATCATTATTCCGTTCTTGATAATAACCTTTTCGAAGCCGAGGGCGGCGCCGCGGTTGCGTATCTTCACTACGAGGAAGAGGTTCTGCAGCTCCTCAGGGAGGGCGCCGAAACGGTCTTCGAGCCGCTTGGCGTAATTGTCTATCTCCTTATCTGAGGACATAGAGTCGATGTCGCGGTAAATCCTTATCTTTTCGGCGGTTATGCTTATGTATTCATCCGGGATGAGCGCCGGCTGGTCGGTTTCTATCGTGCACTCGGTGACGAACGCGCTCCGCTCGCCGCGCACATCTATGCCGGTCTCCACCCCGAGTTCGTCCATCGCCTCGGCAAGGATTTTCTGATAGGTCTCGAAGCCCATCTCGGTGATGAATCCGCTCTGCTCCGCGCCGAGCAGGTTGCCGGCTCCGCGGATGTCGAGGTCCTGCATCGCTATGTTGAAGCCGCTTCCGAGGTCGGAGAACTCCTCTATCGCCTTGAGGCGGCGGCGCGCATCGTCGGTGATGCTGACGAGCGGCGGCACTATCAGATAGCAGAATGCCTTTTTGTTGGAGCGCCCTACCCTGCCCCGCAGCTGGTGCAGGTCGCTGAGGCCGAAATTCTGCGCCTGGTTGATGATGATGGTATTGGCGTTAGGGATGTCGAGTCCGTTCTCTATAATGGTGGTACAGAGCAACATATCGTAGTCTCCGCGCATAAAGTCGAGCATTATGTTCTCCAGTTTTCCGGCTTCCATCTGCCCGTGCGCCACGCAGATTTTCATATCCGGCACGAGGCGGTGGAGTATCTCGTAGATAGACTGGAGCTCCTCGACCTTGTTGTGGAGGAAGAAGAGCTGGCCGCCGCGGTTGAGCTCGTAATTGATGATGCTGCGTATCTCCTTCTCGTCGAAGAGGATGATTTCGGTCTGCACAGGTATTCTGTTGGGCGGCGGGGTGTTGATTATACTTAAATCCCTCGCGCCGAGCAGGGAGAACTGCAGCGTCCTCGGAATAGGGGTGGCTGTGAGGGTGAGGGTATCGACGGATGCCTTAATTTCGCGGAGCTTCTCCTTGGCGGAGACTCCGAACTTCTGCTCCTCGTCTATTATAAGCAGGCCCAAGTCCTTGAATACAAACTCCTTGCTTAGTATTTTGTGGGTACCTATCAGCACATCGATCTGCCCTGCGGCAAGGCGGCGCTTGATGTCGGCAATCTCCTTGGCGCTGCGCAGGCGGCTCACATAATCTATATTGCACGGCAGGTTCTGCAGGCGCTGCCTGAAGGTGTTGTAGTGCTGGAGGGAAAGTATGGTCGTAGGCACGAGCACCGCCACCTGCTTGCTGTCAGCCACAGCCTTGAACGCGGCGCGGATGGCTATCTCCGTCTTTCCGAAGCCCACATCGCCGCAGACGAGCCTGTCCATCGGGCAGTCGTCCTCCATGTCGCGCTTGACGGCGGAGGTGGCAAGTTCCTGATCCGGAGTGTCTTCGTACATAAATGAAGACTCGAGCTCCTGCTGGAGATAGGTGTCGGCAGAGAAAGCAAAGCCCTTGGAGGCGCGACGCTTAGCATAGAGCTGGATGAGTTGCTTCGCAATGTCCTTGACCTTAGATTTGGCGCTGGTCTTCAGGGCGCCCCAAGTCTTGGAACCGAGCTTGTTGATACGCGGAGGCTCCCCGTCCCGCGAACGGAAACGGGAGATTTTATTGAGCGAGTGCACAGACACGAAGACCACATCGCCGTCCTTGTAGGTGATTTTGACTACCTCGCGCATCCTGCCCTTGTCATCCCGCATCCTGACCAGACCGCCGAACACGCCGACTCCGTGGTCTATATGCACGACATAGTCCCCTATATTGAAGGAATTGAGGTCGTTGATGGTAAGCTGCTCGCTCTTCTCCACGCTGCGGCGCAGACTGACCCTCTGGAAGCGGTCGAAGATTTCGTGGTCGGTGTAGCAGCAGACCTTGTTCTCATTGTCTATGAATCCGTTATGAAGGTTCTTACCCTTGATGAACTCTGGGATGAGTCCACCGTTCTGGGACAGGATGGACCTGATTCGCTCGAGCTGGGACTCCTTGTCACCGTAAATCTGGACCTTGTACCCGTTCTCAATACGGCTGCGGATGTCCTCGGTGAGGAGTTCGAAGTTCTTGTTGAACGACGGCTGCGGGCTGATGCTGAACTGTATATAGTCCTCTGTCTGAGCGGATAGGGGAGTGTCGATGAATACCCGGCTGAAGCGGGAAGTGAGCGGGAAAAATTCTTCCTTGGAATACATATCGGAAGAATCGAGCCAGAGGATGCTGTCCGGAGGCAGTATGTCGAGCACGCTCTGCCCCTCGGCCGCCTCGGAGGAGAGCGCATCGGAAACTATCTCCGCCCGCTCCACCTCGCCGAGGGAGAGCTGCGTATTGCAGTCGAAGGTGTTTATCTTCTCTACCTCATTGCCCCAGAATGAGATACGGTAAGGGTGGTTGAATGAATATGAGAATATATCCACGAGCGAACCCCTTATGGCGTACTGCCCCGGAGCGGAGACGAAATCCACCCGTTCGAAGCCCTTTGAAGAGAGTATCTCGACTATCTTCTCGTGGGAAATCTCATCGCTCTTCGAGATGCTGAGCAGGGAATCGGAGATGGTGGGGAGGGAAGGGACGAGTTCGTTTACCGCCTCGGGGTAGGAGACTATTATTTTAAGGCTGTCGCCGTCATTGGAGAGAATCTTGCCTATCGCAGCGGTCCTCTGGACGGCAAGGGAAGACTTGTAGTTGCTACGCTCCACGCTCTTGCCCGACTCCGGGAGGAAGAATACGCTGTCCCCAGCGATAAAACTGTAGAGGTCGGAGGTGCAATATTCGGCCGCCTCCTTGTTGGGAAGCAGTATAAAATGCGTAGCTTTGTCTGCCACGGAAGAGAGCACGACCCAGCGCGCGGACAGGAAAAGCCCGCGGCAATAGATATTTTTCCTGCCCGATTTCAGGCTCGCCCTGAGTTTTTCGCAGGAATTTGAACTTATCAACATCGAGTGCCGTTTTGCTGTTGAAAAGTTGTTGATAACCCTGTTGATAAGTCGGTGTCGCAGTGTTGAAATCTTCAGTCCTGAAGTTGTCAACAGCTTGCAACACAGTATTTCAACAAGCTTTTCAACTTTTTTACTCCTATCTAAAAATCTGATAATCAAAGCCTTGATATAGTTATCAACAATATCAACAAGGAATAATAATCATCAAATTATCTAAATAAAAGAACTATATTTGTATCCTGTATTGATTATTCGAGATGTCAGACTTCGACCCGCACAATACAAGTGAAGGCAAAGATAAGGATTTAGAAGGAATTATCAGGCCTCACGAACTGGAAGATTTTACCGGACAGGGTGAAATCGTGTCCAATCTGCGGGTGTACATCAAGGCGGCGAAGATGAGAGGGGAGACCCTGGACCATACCCTGTTCCACGGTCCTCCGGGACTTGGAAAGACCACCCTCGCGCACATTATCGCCAACGAGATGGGAGTCAACATCAAGATAACTTCAGGTCCGGTGCTTGACCGTCCGGGAGACCTTGCCGGTCTGCTGACTTCGCTCGACACCGGGGATGTGCTCTTTATAGACGAAATTCACAGGCTCTCGCCTGAGGTGGAGGAATACCTCTATTCAGCGATGGAGGACTTCGTGATAGACATAATGATAGACAAGGGGCCGGGAGCGAGGTCCGTGAGGATTTCCCTCAATCCGTTCACCCTCGTCGGTGCCACTACCCGCGCGGGTCTGCTTACCGCTCCGCTTAGGGCGCGCTTTGGCATCAATTGCGGGCTGGAGTACTACGACACCGCTGACCTGGTGCGCATCGTAAGACGCAGCGCCGGCATCCTTAAGGTCGATATAGAGGACGAGGCCGCCACCGAAATAGCTCTCCGCAGCCGCGGCACACCTCGTATAGCCAACTCTCTGCTCCGCAGGGTCAGGGACTTCGCTCAGGTCGAAGGTGACGGGCACATTGACCTCAAAATAGCTAAATTTGCGCTTGACAAGCTCAAGATAGATACCCGCGGACTGGATTCCGTGGACAACAAGATACTCCGCACCATCATCAGCACCTTCAAGGGAGGGCCGGTTGGTGCCAATACTATAGCCACTGCGATAGGGGAGGACCAGGGTACATACGAGGAAGTTTACGAGCCTTTCCTCATCAAGGAAGGATTTATCGTGCGCACCCAGAGGGGCCGAATCGCCACTGACCTCTCGTACCGCCACCTCGGACTTGAGCGAGCGGCGGACAGTGATGCGAACGCTACGTTATTTTGATATAGATAACAATATACTATAATTACAATGTCTGACAAGTTAATTTCCAAAATTCCGGAAGGACCTCTCGAAAGCAAGTGGACCAAGCGCAAGTCTGAAATCCATCTCGTGAGTCCCAACAACAAGAGAAAGCTTGAAATCATTGTGGTAGGTACCGGACTCGGCGGTGCATCTGCAGCTGCTTCCCTCGGTGAACTCGGCTACAATGTCAAGATCTTCTGCATCAGCGACTCACCTCGCCGCGCGCACTCCATCGCAGCGCAGGGAGGTATCAATGCCGCCAAGAACTACCAGAACGACAACGACTCCATCTACCGTCTGTTCTACGACACCATCAAGGGAGGTGACTACCGCAGCCGCGAGGCCAATGTATATCGTCTGGCCGAGGTCAGCGCATCCATCATCGACCAGTGCGTAGCCCAGGGTATTCCGTTCGCTCGCGAATACGGCGGATACCTTGCCAACCGCTCCTTCGGCGGCGTGCAGGTAAGCCGTACCTTCTATGCCCGCGGACAAACCGGACAGCAGCTTCTCCTCGGTGCGTATGCATCTCTGAATAAGGAGATTGCAGCCGGTACCGTCAAGTCATATCCTCGTCACGAGATGCTTGACCTCGTCATCGTCAACGGCCAGGCCAAGGGTATCATCGCCCGCAACCTCGTGACCGGACAGCTCGAAAGGTTTGGTGCTCATGCAGTCGTAATCGCTACCGGAGGTTATGGAAATACCTATTTCCTCTCAACCAACGCGATGAACAGCAACGGTTCAGCGGCTCTGCAGTGCTATAAGAAGGGTGCATATTTCGCAAACCCTTGCTTTGCGCAGATCCACCCTACCTGCATCCCTGTACACGGCGACCAGCAGTGCAAGCTCACCCTTATGAGCGAGTCTCTGCGTAACGATGGCCGTATCTGGGTGCCTAAGAAGATGGAAGATGTGCTCAAGCTCCGCAAGGGCGAGATAAAGCCTTCACAGATAGCTGAAGAGGACCGCGACTACTATCTTGAGCGTCGCTATCCGGCATTCGGCAACCTCGTGCCTCGCGACGTGGCTTCCCGCGCCGCAAAAGAGAGATGCGATGCCGGCTATGGTGTCAACGAGACCGGTAAGGCCGTCTTCCTCGACTTTGCCGACGCCATCCAGCGCCTCGGACACAAGAGGGTAGCGGAGCGCTACGGAAACCTCTTCGATATGTATGAGAAAATCACCGCTTCCTCCCCTTGGAAGGAGCCTATGATGATATATCCTGCCATCCACTACACTATGGGCGGTATATGGGTTGACTACGACCTCCAGACTACCATCCCTGGCCTCTATGCCATCGGAGAAGCTAACTTCTCCGACCACGGCGGAAACCGCCTCGGCGCTTCAGCCCTTATGCAGGGTCTTGCGGACGGATATTTCATCCTGCCTGTCACCATCGGCGACTATCTTTCCAAGAAATTCGCTGAGCCTAAGACCGATGTCAACACCAAGGAGTTCATCGATGCCGAAAAGGCCGTACAGGCTCGTATAGACAAGCTTTTCGCCATCAACGGCACCGAGACCGTGGATTCTATCCACAAGAAGCTCGGGCACATCATGTGGGAGTATGTCGGAATGGCGCGCGACGAGGAAGGCCTCAAGAAAGCCATCAAGGAGATCGGCGAGCTCAAGAAGAGCTTCTATGAGAATGTAAAGGTTCCGGGAAGCCAGTATGAGTTCAATCAGGAGCTTGAAAAGGCCCTCAGACTCGAGGACTTTTTCGAAATCGGCGAGCTTATGGCGCGCGACGCACTCAACCGAAAGGAGTCTTGCGGCGGTCATTTCCGCGTGGAGAGCCAGACCGAAGAGGGAGAGGCAAAGCGCGACGACGAGAACTATATGTATGTAGCAGCTTGGGAGTACAAGGGCGAAGGCGTTGAGCCTGAGCTTCATAAAGAGCCTCTCAAGTACGAGTTTATCAAGGTTGCGACACGAAACTACAAAGACTAAGATGGAATTCAATTTAAAGATATGGCGTCAGAAGAACGCCAAGGCCAAAGGCCATTTTGAAACATACCATATCTCAGGTATCGAGGAGGACGCTTCCTTCCTTGAGATGCTCGATATTCTCAACGAACAGCTCATCCGCGAGGGCAACGACCCTGTAGCAGTGGAGAGAGGCTGCCAGAGCAGCGGTCCTGTGTCTTTCGACCACGACTGCCGCGAGGGTATCTGCGGCGCCTGCTCGCTCTATATTGACGGACGCGCCCATGGCCCAGATGACCATGTGACTACCTGTCAGCTCTTTATGAGGCATTTTAAGGACGGAGCCACCATCACCGTGGAGCCGTGGAGAAGCGCTGCTTTCCCTGTAATCAAGGACCTCGTCGTTGACCGCCGTGCGTTCGATAAGATTCTCCAGGCCGGCGGATTTATCTCAGTACGCACCGGAGCTGCCCAGGATGCTAATAATATCCTCATTCCTCACGATAAGGCAGAGGAGAGTATGGATGCTGCCGCCTGCGTCGGTTGCGGCGCCTGCGTTGCGACCTGTAAAAACGGCTCTGCAATGCTCTTTGTGGCTGCTAGGGTTAGTTCCCTCGCACTGCTTCCTCAGGGCCGTCCAGAGGCTGCGAAAAGGGCAAAGGCAATGGTTGCGAAGATGGACGAACTCGGATTCGGTAACTGCACCAACACCCGCGCCTGCGAGCTCGAGTGCCCTAAGGGCATCACCGTCGCTCACATCGCCCGTCTCAACCGTGAGTTCCTTAAGGCAAAGTTCTCAGACTAAAGGACTTATATTCAGATTTAAGGCTCGCTTCCGTTTGGAGGCGAGCCTTAATTTTTTTACCAGAGGAAGTTGTTGAATGGGTAGCGTCCCGCGTGGATTTCAGCCACCATTTTGTAGATGTCGTCCTTCAGCTTGTCGATGCCCTCTTTCTTGAGAGCAGAGATGAATATGCACGGCACCTTCTTCTCATTGATCCACTCGTATTTGACTTCATCCAGAGTAAAGTTCTTTTCAGACTTCGGCTCTAGTGAGAATTCGTCATACGGCTCGTGGGTGTAGGCATCTGTCTTATTGAATACCAGGTAGATAGGCTTATCTGCGGCCGATATGTCCTTAAGAGTTTTCTCCACCACTTCTATCTGCTCCCTATAGTCTGGATGTGACACATCGACTACGTGTATCAGCACATCTGCCTCGCGCACCTCGTCAAGGGTGCTCTTAAAGGCTTCTATGAGCTGTGTAGGCAGTTTGCGGATGAATCCTACGGTGTCGCTCAGCAGAAACGGCACATTACCTATTACGACCTTGCGGACTGTGGTGTCGAGGGTGGCGAAGAGCTTATTTTCGGCAAAAACATCCGACTTGGCAAGCAGATTCATCAGAGTGGATTTGCCCACATTGGTGTATCCGACCAGCGACAGCCTTACCAGCTGGCCCCTGTTGCCGCGCTGTGTGGCCATCTGGCGGTCCACTTTCTTGAGCTGCTCCTTGAGCCTGGCAATCCTCTCGCGCACGATTCGGCGGTCGATTTCTATCTGGGTTTCACCCATTCCTCCGCGAGTTCCGACTCCGCCTCTCTGCCTCTCAAGATGGGTCCACATACCGGCCAGACGAGGCAGCATATAGTTGTAGCGGGCAAGTTCCACCTGCATCTTGGCGTAGGCAGTCTTCGCCCTCTGCGAGAAGATTTCAAGTATCAGACTGGTCCTATCTATTACCGCCGCAGTCTTGATGATTTTCTCGATATTGCGCTGCTGCATCCCCGTAAGTTCATCATCAAAAATTACATAGCTGATGCAGTTATCCTCGCAATACTGGGCAATCTCTTCAAGTTTGCCGCTTCTTATGTAAGTGGATTTCTCCGGTTTGTCTAGTCTCTGGACGAATTTGCGGTCGCCGGTTGCGCCGGCAGTTTCGGCAAGGAATTCCAGCTCCTCAAGGTATTCATTCACCTTGCGGTCATCGTCTCCCTGCCTTATTATGCCTACAAATATGGCCTTATCTTCTTTCTTGTTCTCCATTGTCATTATTCTTACGCGGCAAATATACAAAAAAAGGCTATCCTTTCGGGACAGCCTTTTAATATAGTGTTGCAGATATTATCTCAACTGGAATATAACAGGGAAGGTGTAGGTAACCTTAACTGCGCGGTCTCTCTGACGGCCCGGCTCCCACTTCGGTGAGCTGGAAACGACGCGGACGGCCTCCTTGTCGAGAGATGCATCCACACCTCTGAGCACCTTGACATCTGAAATCTTGCCGTTAGGATTGACGGTGAACTGAAGCATTACACGACCGCTCACGCCGTTCTCCTTTGCGATTTCAGGATATACGAGGTTCTGGGCAACCCACTTTGAGAAAGTGTTGGCATCGCCGCCCTGGAATGTAGGCTTAACCTCTACAATCTGGAACGGAATGGCCTCTTCTTCTACCTCTTCCTCCTGAACTTCCTCTACATAGTCCATAATCTCTACACCGAGGCTGCTGTCATCCTCGAGGTTGAGAATGTTGTCCTCTACCTGGATATCATCGTCAACGATATCAATCTGGTCAGAGAGAACCACGGTCTTAGGAACCTCTGGTGGTGGTGGAGGGGTCTCCTGGGTGATAGGGATGATTTCCTCCTCTGCTACTTCTATGTTCTCAGCCACAAAGACTGACTCCTGCGTCTCGGAACTTGTCCACTCAAACGCAGCGAATACACATAGAAGAGAGAATACAAAACCAATCTCAATGAACAGCAGTTTCCTGTTGCTGAGATCAGCTTTAGGTGATTTCTTTACTTCCATTTTATCAGTTTCTTTAAATATTCAATTGGCGCTCCAAAGATAAAAAACTTTAAACTCATTTCCAATTCATTTCTAAAATTTTGATTTAAATAGTAGATTTGCAAAAATTTCAGCAACTGCCGCGATGATACGTTATTTTAACGAAGACATAAAGTTTGAATTGAAGCATAAACTCTTCAATAATAGTTGGTTAAAGACTGTTGCGGGGAGTGAGATGAAGCGTCTTGGAGACATCAACATAATCTTTTGCTCCGATTCGTACATCCTTGAGGTCAATTTAAAATATCTTCAGCACGATTATTTTACCGATATCATCACCTTCGACTACTGCGAGGGCGATAAATTGTCGGGAGACCTTTTCATCAGTATAGACTCTGTTCGCGAGAACTCTGTCTTCTATGGGACCGAGTTTGAGGACGAGCTCAACAGGGTGATGGTGCACGGCCTGCTTCACCTTATAGGTTATGATGACCACAGCGAAAGCGACATCGCTCAGATGCGTGCCAAGGAGAATTATTATCTCGAGCTTCGCCGCTCGCTTCTCGGATGAGCAGACAGTATGACATTATAGTGGTCGGGGGAGGCCACGCCGGCTGCGAGGCTGCGATGGCAGCCGCAAATCTTGGTTCCAGTGTGCTGCTCATCAGCGGAGATATGACTCTCTTCGCTAAGATGTCCTGTAATCCTGCCGTCGGAGGTATAGCCAAAGGTCAGATAGTCAGAGAGATAGATGCCCTTGGAGGTTATACTGGACTGGTTACTGACAGCGCCACGCTGCAGTTCAGGATGCTTAACAAGTCCAAGGGACCGGCAATGTGGAGTCCTCGCGCCCAGTGCGATAAAATACAGTTTTCGCTGAACTGGCGCCGAATCCTCGAAACTACTTCTAACTTAGATATTTACGTCGATTTTGCGACTTCTTTTCTCTTTGAGAATTCAAAAATCTGCGGTGTCCGCACATCCACCGGGGCAATTTTTAACTCTCGCGCGCTTATTCTGACCTCTGGAACCTTCCTTTCCGGCAAAATTTTTATCGGCCAGACTGTGATGACCGGCGGAAGGATAGGGGAGAAGTCATCCGAAGGTCTGACAGGACAGCTTGTCGAAAGAGGTCTCGTTTCTGGCAGGATGAAGACCGGGACTCCTCCTCGCATCGACATTTCTTCCGTAGATATTTCGCGGCTTCCGAAACAGTTCGGTGATGAGCAGCCTTCCCGCTTCTCCTTCCTCGATGTTCCCTCAAGTATCCAGGCAGGTCAGGAGCAGATGCCTTGCTTTATCCTCCACACCAACGAGAGGGTACACGAGATTCTTCGCTCCGGTTTCAACGAGTCGCCGCTCTTTACCGGGCTTATCAGCGGTAAGGGTCCGCGCTACTGTCCGAGCATTGAAGATAAGTTGAGAGTGTTCCCCGACAATCCGGCACACCAGCTTTTCCTTGAGCCGGAGGGCCGTACTACCAATGAATACTACCTTCAGGGATTCTCGTCCTCGCTTCCTTTGCAGGTCCAGGTTGACGCCCTGCATGCTATAGAGGGTCTAGAGAATGTTAAAATCTACCGTCCGGCCTATGCAGTCGAATATGATTATTTCGACCCGACTCTGCTTAAACAAAATCTCGAAACCAAGCCAATCGAAAACCTTTTCCTTGCCGGTCAGGTCAACGGAACTACCGGTTATGAAGAGGCGGCTGGGCAGGGAATCATCGCCGGCATCAATGCCCATCTCAAGATTAACGACAAGGCTCCGTTTATCCTTAACAGGGATGAATCTTACATCGGCGTGCTCATCGACGATCTAGTCACTAAAGGCGTGGATGAACCTTACAGAATGTTCACTTCCCGCGCTGAGTACAGGATACTTCTACGCCAGGACAATGCCGACCAGAGACTTACCGGACTGTCTCATAAACTGGGTCTTGCAAGCGAAGAGAGGTACTCCCGAATGATGCGCAAATACGATGAAATCTACAATCTCAAGACTTACTGTGACAGTCACAATATAACTCCAGCTGTAGCCAATCCTTTCCTTTCAGAATGCGGCTCTAGCCAGATAAGCGAGTCACGCAAAATCTCGGATATCGCTACCAGGCCTGAAGTTTCTCTCCCGGAATTGCTAAAAGTTGTTCCACGTGGAACGTTTAGTGAAGAGGTAATGGAGAGTGTGGAAATCTCGATAAAATACAGCGGATATATCGATAGGGAAATCCAGAATGCCGAGAAACTCCACAGGCTCGAGAACCTGAAAATTCCTGAGAATTTCGACTTCGACAGGCTTTCAGGACTCTCGATAGAGTGCCGTCAGAAGCTGAAAAAATACGCTCCGAGAACCATAGCTCAGGCTATGAGAATCTCGGGCGTATCTCCTGCGGACATCTCTGTCCTGCTTGTATATTTCGGACGCTAAAACTCGCTAGAGCATCTTCAGCGCAGCCTTGATAATCTCTTCGAGACTTGCTCCAGGGTTATTCTTGAGTATTTCCTGGATAGCCTTTGATATGTTAGGCTTGGCGAATCCGAGGTTGAGCAGAGCTGATGCGGCCTCGTCCGCGCTCTTGTTGGATTCCGCCTTGATCAGTGTGTCGAAACTTGCATTCTCGTCCTTGACAATCTTATCTTTGAGCTCCAGCACGAGTCGCTGCGCGCTCTTGAGACCGATGCCTTTGACGGATTTCAGTCGGTTGATGTCTTCAGAAAGTATGGCTTCGTTGAGTTCGGCAGGGGAGAGCGAGGAAAGTATCATCCTTGCGGAAGCTGCGCCCATTCCTGAGACACCTGTGATGCTCCGGAAGAGGTTTCGCTCCTCCTTGGTCGCGAATCCGTAGTCCACTTCCTGACCGTCCCTCTGGTTTACCTGGCGCTGGATATAGAGGGTGGCCTCGGTCTTGCCGTCGAGGACATCGTAGGTCTGAAGCGAAATCTCCATGGCGTATCCGATGCCGCCGTTGTCCACTACAGCTGAAGTTGGAGTGAGTTCTGCGAGTTTACCTGAAATATAGTCAATCATGATCCTTTTGAATTTTCTAAAAGCAATTCCAAAAATAGTCATAAATTCGTAATTTTGCGCTCGCTATGAACATAGATGAATTGAGAAAAGAGTTCCCGCAGCTTTCGCAGCAGGTCTATGGCAAGCAGCTTGTCTATCTGGACAACGCTGCGACTGCCCTCAGGCCCGTTTCGGTTGTGAGCGAGTGGAACGAAATCTCCACGAAATACACAGCCAATCTTCATCGCGCCGTGCACCATATCGCCGCAGTCGCTACAGAGCGATATGAGCGTGCCCGTGAGTCTGTAGCCAAATACATCAACGCCTCCTCTAGCGATGAGATTGTTTTTACTTCCGGCACGACCGCTTCCATCAATCTGGTAGCGTTCAGCTTCGGCGAGGCTTTCGTGGGGGAGGGTGACGAGGTCATCGTGACTGAGTGCGAGCATCACTCCAATATCGTTCCCTGGCAGATGATGTGCGCGCGTCGCAAGGCCGTGCTCAAAGTGCTGCATGTCGATGATAATGGGCATCTCAATCTTTCAGAACTTAAGTCCCTGCTAAGCCCGCGCACAAAACTCGTCTGCGTGGCACAGATCTCCAATGTCCTGGGTCTCAAAAACCCTGTAAAGGAGATTGTAAATATTTGTCACTCAATAAATTGCCCTGTTCTAATCGATGGTGCACAGGGGGTTGTGCACTCCAGGATCGATGTCCGGGAGATGGGATGCGACTTCTATGCCTTCTCCGGACATAAGATTTACGCTGCTCCGGGCACGGGCGTACTCTACGGAAAGCGGGAGTGGCTCGACAGGATGCCTCCGTATATGGGAGGAGGGGAAATGATTGAGAGTGTGAAGTGGAGCGGGACGACCTACGCGCCGCTGCCGCGCAAGTTCGAGGCCGGTACCCAGAACATTTCCGGTACTCCGACCCTCGTCCAGGCACTGGAGATGGCTGAAGCGATGCATTCTCCCGAAATTGAAAATAATATGGCGGAAGTCGTTGATTATATGCTGAATGCGCTTACATCCGACTCCCGTTTCCACCTTTACGGACTGCCTGGGGATGGCTACGAGAAGATTCCGCTGTTTTCGTTCTCCGTGGAACATTTCCACCACGAAGACCTCGCCCTCATCCTCGACAAGATGGGTATCGCCGTGCGTTCCGGGCAGATGTGCGCCGAGCCGCTGATGGACCGTTTCGGGGTTACGGGTATGCTGAGGGCATCTTTCGCCCCGTACAATACCGTGGAGGAGGCCCGTTATTTGATGAAGTCGCTCGACAGGGCGATTAAAATGCTTCAACAATGATGAAAACATTACAGGAAGTCCAGGCCGACATTATCGAGGAATTCTCGATGTACGATGACTGGCTCGACAAGTATCAGTACCTTATAGAACTCGGCAACTCGCTGGAAGAGTTCCCCGAGGAGCTGAAGACCGAGGATAGATTGATAAAAGGTTGCCAGTCAAGAGTTTGGCTTGATGCCACGATGGTGGACGGCAAGATTGTGTTCAGCGCCGACAGCGACGCAATTATTACCAAAGGCATCATTTCCCTGCTGATTACGGTATATTCCGGCAGGACGGCGGAAGAGATTGCCGGCGATGATTTTTCCTTTGTGGAGAAGCTCGGTCTCAAGGAAAACCTTTCCCCGACCAGGACAAACGGTCTGATATCTATGATTGCCACAATCAGAAACATAGCTGAAAAGAATATTCAGAAATGAGTGAAACCAACAATAACGATGTGCTGACTCCGGAGGATGTCAAGGCGCTCGCACCCCTCTACGAGGATGTCGTGCTGGCGCTGAAGCAGGTCTATGATCCGGAGATTCCGGTCAATATCTATGATCTCGGACTTATCTACGAACTCACTATCAATAAAGAACATAGGGTCTATATCAAGATGACTTTCACCGCCCCTAACTGCCCGATGGCGGACGAGGTGATGGCGGATGTCAAGAGGGTAGTGGAGGATACTCCGGGCATCAGCGGCTGCGACATCGAGCTCGTCTTTGAGCCTGTATGGGACCAGAGTCTTCTCTCCGACGAGGCGAGAGTCGCGCTCGGTATGGATCCCGAGATGGACGATGAAGAGCAGTAAGGTATATCTTTCGCTAGGCACCAATACAGGAGACCGCCGCCATAACCTCGAGCAGGCCTTGAAACTTCTCGACGAAGGACTTGGAGTGCATTGGTATGCCCTTTCCACGATTATTGAATCCAAATCCTGGGGCTTCGAGGGAGGGGATTTTCTCAACTGCGCGGTCTGCTACGACTGCACCCTCTCTCCCCGCGAGCTGCTCAGGCTCTGCAAAGACATAGAATACGGGATGGGCCGCCGCGAGAAGCTGGAGTTCGCCCCGGACGGCAGCCGCATCTACCACGACCGCATCATCGACATAGACATTATCCTCTACGGCGACCTGACCCTCGACGAGCCGGACCTCAAGATTCCGCACCCCAAAATGCGCGAAAGAGAGTTCATTATGGGTCCGCTGATGGAGATATTTGACCGAAAAAAGTTAACTTTGCACGATTGACTCAGAAATAAATAAGATATGACACAAGAAGAATTATTCAAGGTGCTTGTAGCACACTGCAAGGAGTACGGTTTCATCTTCCCGTCAAGTGAAATCTATGACGGACTGGCTGCCGTCTATGACTACGGCCAGCTGGGCGTGGAACTCAAGAACAACATAAAGCAGTACTGGTGGAACGCGATGACCCGCCTCAACGAGAATATCGTGGGTATCGACGCCTGCATCTTCATGCACCCGAAGACCTGGGTCGCTTCAGGCCATGTGGCCGCTTTCAACGACCCGCTCATCGACAATAAGGACTCCAAGAAGAGATACCGCGCCGATGTGCTTATTGAGGATTATCTCGCCAAGATAGAGGAGAAAATCAATAAGGAAGTCGAGAAGGGCCGCAAGAAGTTCGGCGACTCCTTCGATGAGGCCAAGTTCCGCGAGACCAACCCTAATGTGCTTCGCGAAAAGGCTCATTACGAGCAGGTTCACAATCGCTATGTAGCAGCGGAGCAGGCCAATGACCTCGCTGAATACAAGCAGATTATCCTCGACTGCGGCATCGTCTGCCCGATTAGCGGTACCAAGAACTGGACCGATGTGCGTCAATTCAACCTGATGTTCTCCACCCAGTTCGGCTCAGTCGGCGATGACTCCAGCACCATCTACCTCCGTCCGGAGACGGCTCAGGGCATATTTGTGGACTACATCAATGTGCAGAAAACCGGCCGCATGAAGATTCCTTTCGGCATCGCACAGATCGGCAAGGCTTTCCGCAACGAGGTGGTAGCCCGTCAGTTCATATTCAGAATGAGGGAGTTCGAGCAGATGGAGATGGAATTCTTCGTCCGCCCGGGCACTGAGATGGAATGGTTCAAGAAGTGGAAGGAGAACCGTATGAAGTGGCATGTCAACCTCGGTATGGGTGCCGATAACTACCGTTTCCACGACCACGAGAAACTGGCCCACTATGCCAACGCTGCCACCGACATCGAGTTCAACTTCCCGTTCGGTTTCAAGGAGCTCGAGGGTATCCATAGCCGCACCGACTTCGACCTCGGCAACCATCAGAAACTCTCCGGCAAAAAGCTGCAATACTTTGATCCTGAGACCAATGAGAGCTATGTACCATACTGCGTGGAGACTTCCATCGGCGTGGACCGAATGTTCCTTGCAGTGCTCAGCCACTCCTACAAGGTCGAGACTCTGGAGAACGGCGAAACCCGCACGGTCCTCAGCCTCCCAGCACCGCTCGCACCGGTCAAGGCCGCAGTGCTTCCTCTCGTAAAGAAGGATGGCCTGCCTGAATTCGCCCAGAAGGTGATGAACGAACTCAAATTCGACTTCAACTGCCAGTACGACGAGAAAGACTCCATAGGCAAGCGCTATCGCCGTCAGGACGCCATCGGAACGCCATACTGCATCACCATTGACCACGACTCAATCGTCGACAACTGCGTCACCGTGCGCGACCGCGACACGATGCAGCAGGAGAGGGTGCCGGTAGCTGAGCTCAAGGCGCTGATTGACAAGAAGGTCAATCTCAACAACCTGCTCCGCAATCTCTAGAATGGGCAAGAGCAGGACATTCGCAGAACTTGGCCGTGTCGAGGCCATCAGACAGCTCTTCGAAGGCAGCGGATACGCCCCGTTCGCGGAGCCGCTCCGCTTCACTTCTGAAGCGGAAAGCAGTACCGTAACGGCGAGCCGCCTGCTGCTGGAGGGGACCGACTTCAACCTGGTCTATTTCCCGCTCAAGCATCTGGGTTATAAGAGCGTAATCTCCGTTACCGGAGAACTCTACGCCGCCCTCGCGCACCCGCGCAGCCTGTCGCTTACCCTAGGAGTCTCCGCAAAGCTCGACTTCGAGCAGATAAAGGAAGTCTGGGACGGAGTGGTCTATGCCGCCAAAGAGCAGGGCTACACCTCCCTCGGCCTCGATCTCGTGCCTTCACGCAACGGTCTGGCAATCAGCCTCAATGCGAGTGGAGAAGCCAAGGATGTGAAGCGTCCCGGGGCGCAGAGCAAGGACCTCGTCTGCGTGAGCGGGAGCCTCGGAGCGGCATATCTCGGGCAGCAGGCCCTGGAGCACCGCCCGGACGACCTCGAGAAATACAAAATGCTCGTGGCGGCCTACCTCAAGCCGGAGCTTCCTTCGGATGTCGTGGCCGTCGTAGAGCAGACCGGGATAGTGCCTTCGTACTCATATTTCGTCACCAGAGGCCTCTCGGACGCGCTTCTGAGGCTCTCCCGCGACAGCTCTCTCGGAGTTAAGGTCTATGCCGACAAGATGCCTTTCGAGGGCAACAGTTTCGCCCTCGGCAAGGAACTAGATATCGACCCGGTCTCAGCCGCGATGAACGGCGGAGATGACTTCCGTCTGCTCTTCGTTGTCCCTATCTCCCGCTACGAAGAGTTCCGCAAGGAATTCGGGGGCTTCGATATCATCGGACATCTCGCACTCCCGGAAGTTGGCACGGTGCTTGTCACCCCAGATGGTCTGGAGCACGCTGTGTCGGCTCAGGGTTGGTAGCAATCAACTTTATATCATCCATAAAATGAAAAGAATCATCATTATCGCGGCTCTGTCACTTATGACAGTGTCACTCAGCGCCCAGAGCGACATCCTCAATGCGCTCAAGAGCGTAGCTTCCAGCGTAGTATCATCCGCCGTGACCACGGATCTCAAGGGAACCACCTGGACATATCAGGGAGTGGCGACCGCTCTCCGCAGCGACAACGTCCTGACTTCTGCAGCCGGCACCGCAGCCCTCAGCACAGTCGAGACCAAGATCAACAAAGCCTTCACCAAGGTCGGCATCAAGGCCGGTTCCGCCACCCTCGAGTTCGAGGAGGACGGAGATTTCACAATGACTTTCGGTAAAGTTCCTCTCACCGGCACCTGGACACAGGACGGCACCGCAGTGACCATCAAGTTCGGCAAGGCTCTGACCTACCTTCAGCTTGACGGCACAGTCAGCACTACCACCGACGGCTGCAAGCTGCTTTTCGACGGCGAGAAGTTCCTCACTTTCGCAAAGAAGGTAATTTCCACCACTTCCAGCAAGTCCACCAACTCCACGCTCAAGAGCCTCTCATCAGTGCTCGCCTCAGCGAAGAGCATCGACGCCGGATTCAACCTCAGCAAATAATCCGCAATTGCCTGATAAAGAGAGGGCTGCAGCACATCGCCGCGGCCCTCTTTTAGTATTCAGTGCAGGACAACCAGTCTATCTCTTGACGAAGTTGTGGAGAATCTTCAGATTGTCCAGCTTGTCCATAAGCTCCTGAGTGATATCGACCGAGAACTTCTTGGATCGGAAATCTATCTTGTAGCCGCTCGCGGCATCGCTGAGATTGATGGTGAGCGGAATGCTGCCCTTGGCATCCTTCAGCAGGCGGACAAGACTCTTGCGGAATTCCTGATTGAGCTGGGAGGAGTCGATGTGCAGCACGAGTTCGGAAATCATATCGTTGCCGACATTGCCGAGCAGGGATATCTTCTTGAATTTGAATGTGTAAGGCGAAGTCTTCCCGGCAGCTCTCTCCTCCTTCTTTATGAAGTATCTCTCGGTAACTTCACCTTCGATGAATATCTGGGCGTGAGGCTGCATAAACGGCAGGAACTCCTGGTACTCCTTGCCGAAGAGGGCGAACTCGTGGTTGCCGTCGAAGTCCTCCATTATGACCTTCGCGCCCGGTGAGCCGCTCTTGGTGGTGATGGTCTTAACATCGGTCACGATGCCGGCCACGCAGGCCTTGCAGGACTTTCCCTTAACTTCCTGCTCCTCCACTAGGGCGTCGATTCCCGTGAGCGGGCAGCTCGTGAAGTTCTCGATTTCGAAGCGGTAGCGGTCTAGCGGATGCGCGGAGAGGTACATCCCCACGAATTCCTTCTCCTTCTGGAGCAGGGCGAGAGTGTCCTCTTCACCTGAGAATACAGGGGCTTCAGGCCTCACCGGCTTCATCTCCTCCACATCGCCGAAGAGCGATGAAGCACTGTCCATCTCGTCGTTGCGGTAGAGGTTGGCGTAGCGGACCAGCTCGTCGATGAAGAGCTCCCCGTTCCTGCACGGCAGGAAATACTGTGACCGCTTGAGCCCGAAGGAGTCGAAAGCTCCTGAATATACGAGAGTTTCGAGCCCGCGCCGGTTGATGGTGGCGGACATTCTCTCCACGAAATCATAAATATCTTTGAAGAGCCCATTGGCTTCCCTGTCCTTGAGGATGCTCACGACCATATTGTCACCGAATCCCTTGAGTCCGCTCAGGCCGAAGCGCACGTCGCCCTGATGGTTGACTGAGAACTGCGCCTCAGACTCGTTGATGTCGGGGCTCAGCACCTTGATGCCGCCCTTGCGGCAGTCGGCCATTATGTCCTTCATCTCCTCCATATTGGCGGAGTTCTGGGTGAGGTTGGAGGCCTGGAATTCGGACGGGTAGTGGGCCTTGAGCCAGGCGGTCTGGTAGCTTACCCAGGCATAGCAGGTCGCGTGGGACTTGTTGAACGCGTATTTGGCGAACGCCTCCCAGTCCTTCCATATCTTCTCGAGCACTTCCTTCGGGTGGCCGTTCTTCTCGGCTCCTTCCATAAAGGATGCCTTGAGGGAGTCCAGCACATCCTTTTTCTTCTTGCCCATCGCCTTGCGGAGCTTGTCGGCCTTGCCTTTGGAGAATCCGGCCAGCTTCTGCGAGAGGAGCATCACCTGCTCCTGATAGACCGTGACGCCGTAGGTCTCCTTGAGGTATTCCTCCATCTCCGGCAGGTCGTAGGTGATTTTGCTCGGGTCGTTCTTGCCGGCCACGAAGTTCGGGATGTAGTCCATAGGCCCCGGGCGGTAGAGCGCGTTCATCGCGATGAGGTCCTCGAAGCGCTCCGGGTGCAGCTTGATGAGCCACTCCTTCATCCCCCCGGATTCAAACTGGAATATGCTCTTGGTGTCGCCCCTGGAGTAGAGGTCAAACACGGCAGGGTCGTCGATAGGGATTTTCTCTATGTCGATTTCCGCCCCGAATCTCTTTTTGACGAGCGCGAGGCAGCGGTCGATGATGGATAGAGTCTTAAGGCCGAGGAAGTCCATCTTGAGCATGCCGACATCCTCGATTTTGGTGCCTTCGTACTGGCTCACCCAGACCTGCTGGCCCGTGGCCTTGTCTTCGCCCATTGTAATCGGGATGTAGTCCGTGAGATTGCCGCGTCCGATTATCATCGCGCAGGCGTGGATGCCGGTCTGACGGATGCAGCCCTCGAGCTGGAGGGCGTAGTTGAGTACTTCCTTGACCAGCGGCTCGCCGTTCTCGTATTCTTCCTTCAGCTCCTTGACATACTTCACGCTGTTGGCGAGCGTCGGCTTGTATTCCTTGTCCTCGCCGTTCTCCTTGACCACTATCGGCTTGTCCGGAATCATCTTGGTGAGGCGGTTGGACTCCGGGATGGACATGTTGGAGATGCGCGCCACATCCTTGACCGCGAGCTTCGCGGCCATCGTTCCGAAGGTAATTACATGCGAGATGTGGTCGGCGCCGTAGTGCTCCTGCACATACTGGATTACGCGGTAGCGGCCTTCGTCGTCGAAGTCCACGTCGATATCAGGCATCGAGATTCGCTCCGGGTTGAGGAAGCGCTCGAAGAGGAGGTCGTAGCGGATAGGGTCGAGGTTGGTGATGTGCAGGCAGTACGCAACGCACGAACCCGCAGCCGAGCCTCTTCCCGGGCCCACGGAGACGCCGTTTCGGCGGCCCCAGTTGATGAAGTCCTGGACGATGAGGAAGTAGTCCGGGAATCCCATATTGGAGATGGTCATCAGCTCGAAGTGGATGCGCTCGCTCTGTACCTCGTTGAGTGTCTCGCCGTAGCGCTCGCGCGCGCCTTCGTAGGTAAGATGGCACAGAAAGGCCACAGAACGGCGGAATTCGTCGCCTCTGTCGGTCTTGCTTATAATGTTACCATCGTGGTCTTTAGTGACCTCGTAGCGCCCGTTTTCGATGATATCCGAGTACTTGTCGAGGTAGAAGTCTATATTGTCGAGGAAGGCCTGGTCTATCTGGAACTTTGGGAGCACGTGGCCCCTGTCGATGGCGTAGTTCTCCACCTTGTCCAGTACCTCCAGCGTGTTGGCGAGGGCTTCCGGGTGGTCCGGGAAGAGGGCCGCCATCTCCTCCTCGCTCTTGAGGTACTCCTGCTGGGTGTAGCGGAGTCTCTTCGGGTCATCGACCATCGAGTTGGTGGTGAGGCAGATGAGCCTGTCGTGGGCTGGACCGTCCTCCTTACGCACGAAGTGCACGTCGTTGGTGGCCACGACCTTGACTCCGTGCTTCTCCGCGAGGCGGAAAATCTCGGCACAATACTCCTTCTGCTTCTCGTAGAGCTCAGTAGAGAGCCCCGGCACCTCCGTGCGGTGGAGCATCACTTCGAGGTAATAGTCGTCGCCGAACACCCTCTTGTGCCACTCTATGGCCTTGTCAACCCCTTCCGCGTCGCCGGCGAGGATCCCGCGCGGGACTTCTCCCGCCATACAGGCCGAGCAGCAGATGAGCCCCTCGTGGTACTTCTCCACCACTTCGTGGCTCACACGCGGCTTGTAATACATTCCCTCGATGTGCCCCGTGGAGACTATCTTCATCAGGTTGCGGTAGCCGTCGTAGTTCTTGGCAAGCAGGATGAGGTGATAGTATTTCTTGTGCTCGCTATCCTTGAGAGTGTGGTCGTAGTGCTGCGTGACATAGATTTCGCAGCCCACGATCGGCTTCACGCCTGGGTGCTTCGCCGACACGTCCTTGAAGTCCTTGACACCGAACATATTGCCGTGGTCGGTGATGGCAAGGCCGGGCATGCCGAGCTCTTCTGCGCGGCGGAACAGTTTCTCGATATCGCTCATCCCGTCAAGGATAGAGTACTGCGTGTGGACGTGAAGGTGTACAAAAGACATAGCAGCACAAAGATAAAAAAAACGTCCGGCCTTTTGACGGGTCGGACGTTTTGATATTCAGAAAAAATTACTTCCTCTTGGCAGCGGCCTTCTCGGCAGCCTTCTTGCGCGCCTTCATCGTGCAGTCATACATGATAGGGGTAGCGATCATGATGGAAGCGTAAGTACCGATGCAGACACCAAGGCAAAGGGCTACAGAAAGACCTCTGATAGACTCACCTCCGAAGATTGCAATTGCAAGCATAGGGAGGAGGGTGGATACTGAGGTGTTGACGGTACGGGTGAGGGTTGCGTTGAGGGACTTGTTGGTAACCTCGCGGAAGTCGTCGTTAGGATGCAGACCGAGGTTCTCGCGGATACGGTCGAAGATAACCACGGTATCGTTGATGGCATAACCGATGATGGTCAGGATGGCCGCGATAAAGGTCTGGTCAACATCGAGGTTGAACGGAAGTATTCCGCTGAAGAACGAGAAGAATCCGATGATGATGATGGCCGTGTGGGCGAGTGAAACCACGCCGCCGAGACCCCAGGTCCAGCCCTTGAATCGAACCGCGATGTAGGCGAAGATTACGAGCAGGGCGAGAACGATGGAAATCAATGCGTTGCGCTTGATGTCGTTGGCGATGGACGCACCGACCTTATCGGAAGAAATGATACCGTTAGGGTTCTCGAGGGTAGAGGTGAACTCATCGAGGGTGAGGTCCTCGGCGTAGAGACCCTTGAGGGACTCGTAGAGCATGCCCTCAATCTCGGTATCCACTGCTGAAGACTCGTCCTGGAACTTGTAGGCGGTGGTAATCTTCATCTGGCTGTCTCCACCGAACTGCTTAACCTCGACTGAAGAAGCGGCGACGTTCGGGTCGGCGGCAGCTGCAGCCTCGAATACCTTGTTGGTGGCCTCGCGGACCTCCTCAGCGGTCACAGGCTTGTCGAAGCGTACTACATAAGTACGGCCACCGGTGAAGTCAACGCCGTAGGTGAAGCCCTTGAAGCACATTGAGACGATGGCGAGCACGATGATTGCACCGGAGATGGTATAAGACCACTTCCTTCCTGAGAGGAAGTTGATGTGGGTGTTCTTGAGGAAGTTCTTGGTGAGCTTGGTCTCGAAGGTGATGTTCTTGCCCCTGTTCACGCGGTCGTCAAAGATAAGACGGGTGATGAAGATAGAGGTAAGAACAGAGGTGATGATACCGATGATGAGCGTGGTGGCGAAGCCCTTGATAGGACCTGAGCCGAAGAAGAAGAGCACGATACCGGTGAGGAGGGTGGTCACCTGACCGTCGATGATGGCGGAGTAGGCGTTGCTGTAACCGTCCTGGATAGCCTTGCCCAGACCCTTGCCGGCCTTGAGCTCTTCCTTGATGCGCTCATAGATAATAACGTTGGCATCCACCGCCATACCCATAGTCAGGACGAGACCTGCGATACCAGGCAGCGTGAGCACGGCTCCGAAGGCTGAGAGGGTACCGAAGAGGAGTACGACATTGGTGAGAAGTGCGACGTCTGCAGCTACACCCGCTCCCTTGTAGAAGAAGATCATGTAGATGAGGACGAGGCAGAACGCTATGATGAACGATACGAAACCTGCGTGGATGGACTCTGCACCGAGGGAAGGACCTACAACCTGCTCCTGAACGATGGTGGCAGGTGCAGGAAGCTTACCGGAGTTGAGCACGTTGGCAAGGTCGGTAGCCTCTTCGATGGAGAAGTTGCCGGTGATGGAGGACTGGCCTCCGGTGATCTCGGTCTGAACGGTCGGGTAAGAATATACGGTACCGTCGAGCACGATGGCAACCTGGCGGCCGATGTTGTCCTTGGTCAGGCGGGCCCAGGTGTTGGCGCCCTCGGCGTTCATAGTCATAGATACTCCAGGCTCGCCGCCGCGGCGGTCGTTGTAGTCCACACGGGCGTTGGTAACGACACCTCCGTCGAGCGGAGCCTTGCCGTCACGGGATGAGGCCTTGATGGCTACGAGTTCATAGACATTGCTGTTCTGGATGTATGAAGTCGGCTTCACTGACCACATAGGGCGGAACTCTGCAGGGAAGAGAGCTTCAACCTCAGGCATATTGAGGTACTTGTTGACGAGAGCGGTATCCGCTGCGGCAGCAAGACCGATGCAGGCGTTGTCGCGGAACTGGCTAGGAGAGAGCACGGCGAAGAGAGGGTTGGCCTTCCTGTAGGCAGCCATATCGGCTTCGTCTGCCTCGCCGCCCTGAGCCTTGATCTCCTGAGCTACGAGGTCGTCAGCCTCGGCGCTTTCCTCGGCTGCAGCCTCCTCTACCTCGTCGTCAGCGAGCAGCTGGGCGAGAAGAGAGTTGGCCTCCTCGAGGTACGGAGCAATCTCCTGGCTTGCGTATGTTGTCCAGAATTCGAGGGATGCGGTGCCCTGAAGCAGCTTGCGCACACGCTCAGGCTCCTTTACGCCCGGGAGCTCGACGAGGATGCGTCCGGTGTTGCCGAGCTTCTGGATGGAAGGCTGGGTGACGCCGAAGCGGTCGATACGGTTGCGGAGCACATTGAAAGAGTTGGCGATTGCGCTCTCGGACTCCTCGCGGATGACGCTGACCACCTGGTCATCGGTGGACTCAGGCTTGATGCGGTCGCGCATCTCGTAGGTTCCGAAGATCTGTGCGAGCCTCTGGCCGCTTCCGACTTCCTTCCACGCCTCAGCGAAGAGGGTGATGAAGTCGGACTGGGAGTTGACGCTGCGCTCCTTGGCGAGTGCGATGGCCTTCTGGAACTCAGGCGTGGCGTTGTTGCCGGCGAGAGCCTTGACGAGGTCTTCGAGCTGCACCTGCAGCATCACGTTCATACCTCCCTTGAGGTCAAGTCCGAGGTTGATTTCCTGATTCTGTACACTCTTGAAAGTGTAGCCGAAATAGATTTTCTCTGTGGAGATGGAGTCCGTATAGCGGCGGGACTCGATCTTCCTGATGGAGTCGAGGTAGTATGCCTTGTCTCCGTCCGGAATTTCGGCGTATGCGGCGGTCTTCATCACATTCTCGACAGCCTTTTCCGCTGCAGCATCGGCCTTCTTCGTGCAAATGCTTGTCACGAGAGTGAAGGACAGCTGCCAAAGGCAGGCGAGAATGAGGCAGATAGCCACAAATCTGATTGCACCTTTGCTTTGCATAAAAATATTGGTTTTTAAAATAATTATCCCAAATAGTCCGCAAAGTTAGTATTTTTATTTTAAGTTATCGGGTATCCGGCTGAAATTATTTTAATAAAACAAGTTCTGGAAACGGCTGGACTTTGTGCAGTCTTTTCGTATATTTGCAAAACAACCAAAACTCAATCTATATGTGGTGGATTACAGTTTCTCTAATCATCGCGGGCATACTCTTCATGCTTGTGGAGCTACTGCTTGTGCCGGGAGTCGGCATCGGAGGCATTCTCAGCCTCGCATCGCTGGGTGCAGCGTGCTGGTACAGTTTCGTTTACATCGGCGACACGGTAGGCTGGCTGGTGCTGGTCGCGGTGCTCGTGATGCTCGTCATCTGTGTGGTGCTGGCGCTCCGTTCGCGTACCTGGAGGCGATTCGAGCTCAAGACAGAGGTCGATTCGCGGGTCAATGACGAGTGCCTCAGCCTCAGCGCAGGGCAGAAAGGCGTGGCCCAGACCAGGCTCGCCCCGATGGGGACCGGACGCTTCGGGGAAGTCAGCTGCGAAGTCAAGTCGCACGACAACTCCCTCATCGATGCCGGCACCCCGCTGGAAATCGTCTCCATTGAAGACAACCAAGTGATAGTCAAACCAATAACTCAAGAATAAAATGAATCCAATCCTTCTTGCTGCGATAATCATCGTAGCGCTCATCATCGTGCTCTGGTTCTTCCCGGTGGCACTGTGGTTCCAGGCCGTGCTCTCCGGAGTGTATGTGTCTCTGCTTCAGCTCGTTCTGATGCGCTGGAGGGGAGTCAACCCGCACACCATCGTGATGGCGATGATCACCGGCACCAAGGCCGGACTGACCCTCAAGGCCAATGAACTTGAAGCCCACTACCTCGCCAAGGGCAATGTGACCAAGGTGGTGATGGCCCTCATCTCCGCCAACAAGGCCAATATCATGCTCGACTTCAAGATGGCCTCAGCCATCGACCTGGCCGGCCGCGACGTGCTCGAAGCCGTACAGATGTCCGTCAACCCTAAGGTTATCAACACGCCGCCTGTGACCGCAGTGGCCAAGGACGGTATCCAGCTCATCGCCAAGGCCCGCGTCACCGTGCGTGCCAACATCAAGCAGCTTGTCGGCGGCGCCGGAGAGGAGACCATCCTTGCGAGGGTAGGCGAGGGCATCGTCAGCAGCATCGGCTCATCCGAGTCGCACAAATCGGTGCTGGAGAACCCTGATAGCATCTCCAAGCTCGTGCTCAACAAGGGACTGGACGCAGGCACGGCCTACGAAATCCTCTCCATCGACATAGCCGACATCGACGTGGGCAAAAATATCGGAGCCGTGCTCCAGATGGATCAGGCCGACGCCGACAAGAATATCGCGCAGGCCCGCGCCGAGGAGCGCAGAGCAATGGCAGTGGCTCTCGAGCAGGAGATGAAGGCCAAGGCGCAGGAAGCCAGGGCCAAGGTCATCGAGGCCGAGGCCGAAGTGCCGCTCGCGATGGCTGAAGCCTTCCGCAAGGGCAATCTCGGAATTATGGATTACTACCGGATGAAGAACATCCAGGCAGATACGGATATGCGCGAGAATATCGCTAAATAGCGGTATAGCGCCCGCTGTCCTTGAGCAGGCCGCAGATGGCGGCGTTGAGCGAGGACGCCTCGGCGAGGCGGTCGAGGTTGATATGCAGGCGGAAACGCCAATGATGATGAGGGTCGGCCGGCTGGTTGATCCTCTCTTCGTTTCTCTCCGGACGGCGGAGCGAGGTGTCGAGGGCAATCCAGTCCTGAAGCGGGAATATCGCCAGCATAGAAGGCGAGGCGAGGAACTCCCAGAGCATATTCCTGACCTCCCACGGCTCAGGGTCGTGGTCGCACTGCATGCGCAGGGTCTCCATATCGTGGCTGGAGGTGGCGCAGACGCTCAGTGCACCCCATTCGCCCTCGTTCTGCATTCCGCGCATCTTGAGCGAGAGGATCTTCTCGTGATCCATCACTCCCGGCACGCAGCCCGGCACCATTCCGAGGTCTTCGCCGCAGGCGAGCATCCCGGTTGCGCTGAGCAGCTCAGGGAGCTTCTTCTCCGCGTTGCGGCGCCAGAACTCCTCGTGGCGGTGGTAGAAGAAGTCGTTGTAGAGTGCGCCGAACTTCTCCTGCTGCCACTGCGGAAGTCTCTGAGAGTCAGGAGTTATGAGCGGCTGGTACATTCCCGGGTGGCGAGGGTCCTCGTGGAAGAGCCCTTCCAACGGCAGACCCATCTGCTGTATCTCCTCCGCGGAGTACGGCAGGGCGGGGTTGAAGTGCCCGTCAAGGCCGCTCCACTTGTCCGCCGGAATCTCCCAGATGCGGAAGAATCCGAGGATATGGTCGATTCTGAAAGCATCGAAATAGCGCGACATCTTGCGCAGGCGGGACTTCCACCATGCGTAGTCGTCTTGTGCCATCGCGTCCCAGTTGTAGGTCGGGAAGCCCCAGTTCTGGCCGTCTTTGCTGAAAAAGTCAGGCGGTGCGCCGGCGGTGGAGTCGAGGTTGAAGAGTTCCGGATGCCAGTAGGCCTCCGCGCTGTCGGCGCTCACCCCGATAGGCAGGTCGCCCTTGAGCGAGATGCCCTTGCTGCGGGCGTACTTCGCTTCGGCGTAGAACTGCTTGTCCAGATGCCACTGCATCCAGCGGTAGTAGTCTGCCTCCAGCGAGTCGCGCATCGCGCAGAACTTCGCGTATTCGTCTAGCCAGCCCTCGTTCTCCTTGACAAAAGTCTTGTAGCCCGGGGTCTGCATATCCTTCTCTCCGCGCTGCTCGAAAGCCTGGCGGATATATTTCATCTTGGCCTTGAACACCCTTGGCCAGTCGATTTCCGGCAGGGAGTTGAGGATGCCCTGCTGCTTCTTGAATTCGGCATTTTCACGGATTCCGAGGCTCTGCAGGTGCATATATATCGGGTGCAGGGCAAACGACGATACCGGGCTGTAGGGGTACGAATCCTTCCAGTCGCCCTTGCGGGTCGTATCGTTGACCGGCAGGAGCTGGATTATGCACTGTCCGGTGGCCGCCGCCCAGTCGATCAGGGCGTGCAGGTCGCGGAATTCCCCGACTCCGAAGTCGTCACTGCTTCTCAGGGAGAACACAGGCACGGCGGTGCCGGCGCCTCTGAACCCCGGACGGTCGAACATAGCCGCCTGGTGTTCACGAGGGAAAGGACAGCCCGCGATTGGGCAGTCAATCCATTGGTCCTCAATTATTTTGGCGACCTTGGAACTGTGGTGCGTCCACTCGGTACGCCAGATCAGCCCGCCGCGCATCACCACATAGGTATAATCCTTGAGCGCCGCTGCGCTGCAGTTCTTGACCGTGACGTGCCACATCGCACCGTCACCCCACTCCATAGGGTATTTTTTGCCGCCGA
>CAVJHI010000003.1:0-82560 GCA_963649415.1 bacterium | reverse complement strand
AAGGCCGTCTTCGTCGACAAGAACAACCGTGAACTTCTCCGCAAGATGCTGAATCTGCTGCTGCCGGAGCGCGACGCCATCGCGGAAATCGAGGCGTACCTCGACCGCGAGCAGCTGCCGGATTTTCAGGGCGGCAAGGGTACGGCGCTCGATGTCCTCTGCTGCACCGACGACGGGAGGCGTTTCATCGTTGAGATGCAGCAGCGACAGGGACGCGCTCTTCCATATGATACAGCACGGGAGGGTGTTGGAAGAGCTGCCCGGCGAGCTGACAGGCCCCAGCCCCCGAGCACTTTTCCCAAAAACTTGGTGCGGGATCTCCCTTACACCGCCAGATTGTGCCAGTGCGGGCCGAAGCGCTCGAAGGCCTGGCGGTCGAGCATCTCGCGGTCGTCAGGATGGGCGATGCCGATGAGCAGCTTGGCCCTTTCTTGCAGACTCTTGCCGTAGAGATCCACTGCACCGTATTCGGTCACAATCCAGTGCGCATCTGCGCGCGGAGTGACAACGCCCGCTCCGGGATTGAGCTCGGCGACTATCTTGTTCTTCCCCTTGTTGGTGCGGGAAGCGAAGGCGGTTATGCTCTTGCCGCCGCGGGACATCGTCGCCCCCTTGACGAACTCGAGCTGTCCGCCGGTGCCGCTGAAGATGCGGGTGCCGATTGAGTCGGCGCTGATCTGTCCGGTGATATCGACTTCGGTAGCGGAGTTGATGGCCTTCATATTAGGGTTCTGCGCGATGACCCACGGGTCGTTGGTGTATTTGATGTCCTTCATCAGCACCTGCGGGTTGTCATTTATAAAGGAATAGACCTCCTGCGAGCCAAGCAGGAAGGATGCGACCACCTTGCCAGTATCTATCTTCTTGCAGCTGCCGTCTATGACTCCCGACTTGATGAGGGAGAGCAGGCCGTCGGCGAACATCTCCGTGTGGAGCCCGAGGTGCTTGTGGCCCCGGAGCTGCGCCGCGAGGGCATTCGGAAGCGCTCCGATGCCCATCTGGATGCAGTCGCCGTCGTCCACGAGGGCCGCGCAGTTCTTGCCGATCAGCACTTCCGTCGGGGTGGGTTCGGCGAACGCGGCGGTCACCAGCGGGGTGTCGTCCTGCACGAGATAGTCGAACTGGTCGAGGCTCAGCAGGTCGCCGTGGGCGTAAGGGACATTGGGATTGACTACACCTATAACTACATCGGCGGTCTCCACGGCCGCCACTGAGCAGTCCACTGAAGTGCCGAGGCTCACCCTGCCTTCAGCATCCGGAAGCGATATGTTCACCAGCGCCGCGCCGAGCTTGATGGCGCCGTCGCGGTAGAGTTTCTGGCTCTCGCCGAGGTGCACCGGGAGGTAGTCGGCATAGCCGGCATTGACATTCTTGCGCACGTTCGGGCCCACGAAGAAGCCCTGCTCGAAGAAGATGCCCTCATAGCGCGGCTCGCTGTATGGAGCCGGCCCCTCGGTGTGGAAATGGTGGAAGTGCAGGTCAACTACATCTCCCGCATCGGCACGGCGGCAGAGAGCCTGTATCAGGCAGTGCGGCACGCTGGCAACGCTGCTCAGGTGCACGTGGCAATGTGACGGTATATGGCTGACCGCTTCATCAGCGGAAACGAAATTTATCGCTTTCATAAATATTATTATTAGTTTTGTGCTCGCAAAAATAATAAAAAATGCATACAAAAGAAGAAAAGCTTGCAGCCTTTTCGAGACTGCTCGATACGATGGACGCGCTTCGCGAGAAGTGCCCGTGGAACGCGGAGCAGACCCTGGAGTCCATACGTCCGATGACCGAGGAGGAAGTCTATGAACTCAGCGACGCCATCATAAAAGACGATGCCTCCGCCATCGCCAAGGAGCTTGGCGACCTGCTCTACCACATAGCGTTCTACTGCCGCATCGGGCAGGAGCAGGGCAGGTTCGACATCGCCGACGCGTTGGACAAGGTCTGCGACAAGATGGTCTTCCGCCACCCGCACGTCTTCGGCGATACCTCTGGCAAGAAGCTTACTGCCAAGGAGATAGCCGATACCTGGGAGCTCGTTAAGGCCAAGGAGAAAGACGGCAACAAGACCATCCTCTCCGGTATTCCGGACGCGATGCCCGCCATTCTCAAGGCGCTCTCAATGCAGGAGAAGGCCCGCGGCTGCGGCTTCGACTGGGAGAAGCGCGAGGATGTCTGGGACAAGGTCGAGGAGGAGCTCGGCGAGGTCCGCGAGGCCTGCGGAGAGGACGATTTCGCCCACGAGGAGGAGGAGTTCGGCGACCTTCTCTTCGCCGTGATCAATGCCGCCCGCCTCTACGGAGTCGATCCGGAGAAGGCCCTCGGAGCGTGCTGCAGCAAGTTCCGCCGCCGCTTCACCTATCTGGAGGAGAACACCATCCGCAAGGGACGCAAGCTCAGCGATATGACTCTCGCCGAGATGGACGCCATCTGGGACGAAGGCAAGGCAAAGGGCCTGTAGCGGCTTGCGGGTATTGAAGTAAATTCGTAACTTTGCGAAGTTGTACCCAATCGAAACCTTATGGCGGAATTCAAAATCATAGAAGTAAGCGAAAAGCACGACATCCGGCGGTTCATCCGCTTCCCGGACGAGCTTTACCGCGGCTGCCCGCAGTATGTCCCGGCCCTCCATTCGGACGAGATGTTCCTGCTCACGGGCGTCTCCACCCTGTCCTATTGCCAGCGCAAAATGTGGCTCGCACTCTCGCAGGGAAAGGTCGTCGGAAGGATTTGCGCCATCATCAATCCGCGCTACAACGAGATATACAATACGAAGCGCGCCCGCTTCGGCTGGTTCGACTGCATCGATGATTTCGAGGTGGCGAAGCTCCTCATCTCCACTGCGGAGAAATGGGCCGCTGAGCAGGGTATGACCCAGATACACGGGCCGCTCAGCTACAACACTCTCGGCCGTCAGGGCCTGCTGGTGGAGGGCTACGAATATGTGCCTCCGTTCAACTGCCCGTACAACTACCCGTACTACGACGACTTTATCTCCTCCCTCGGCTTCGAGAAGGAGTGCGACTGGGTGCAGTACAGGATGGTGGCCAACCACGGCGTGCCGGACAAGGCCCGCAGGGTCGCGAGGATGCTGCAGGAGAAGTCCAATCTGCATTTCGTGGACATAGATACGCTAAAGAAGGACCCCGAGTGGGTGCGCCGTTTCTTCAAGGCCTTCAACGATAGCTTTACCGAGACGGTGTATGGCTTCGTGCCTCTCACCGACGACGAAATCCGTGACGAGGCTTCCAGGGTGCTTCGCTTCCTCAACGGCAAGTCCTGCTGCATGCTGATGGACGAAAAGGATGAAATCGTGGCGTTCGGAATCTCGTTCCCGAGCATATCCGCTGCGCTCCAGAAGGCCAGGGGCAGCCTCTTCCCGTTCGGCTGGATTCACCTGCTCAAGGCCAAATACGACTACGAACTCACCGACCTGATGGTCCACGGGGCCGTCCCGGAGTGGCAGAATACCGGCGTGTCCTCCGTATATTATAAGGAAATGGGGGACAAGGCCATCCGCATCGGCAACCGCTGGGCAATATCCAACCCTCAGATCGAGGACGATTCGGCGGCCAACATTTGGAACTGCTACGAGCACGAACCGTATATGAAGCGCCGGTGCTATATCAAAGACATTTAATCATTTATGGCAGATAACAAGCTTTTAGAGAAAGTACTCTCGCTGGAGGGGAAGTTCCAGTCGCTTCAGGACCAGCTTTCGAGTCCCGAGGTGATGTCGGACATGAAGAAATTTGTCCAGCTCAACAAGGACTACAAGGAGCTGGAGCCTATCATCAAGGCCGGCAAGGAGTACGAGAAGATGACCAAGGACCTCGCCGCGGCAAAGGATATCCTTGTAAACGAGAAGGATGACGAGCTGCGCGAAATGGCGCGCGAAGAGATATCCGACATAGAGGCCAGGATGCCTCAGATGGAGCAGGACATCAAGCTGCTCCTGATACCGGCGGACCCTGACGACGGCAAGAACGCGATAGTCGAAATCCGCGGCGGAACCGGCGGCGACGAGGCGGCGATTTTCGCGGGCGACCTCTTCCGCATGTACCAGCACTTCGCCGAGTCCAAGGGCTGGAAGCTGGAAGTCACCGACCAGACCCCGGGCACATCCGGAGGCTACAAGCAGGTGGTCTTCAAGCTCTCCGGCGAGGGAGTTTACGGCGTGATGAAATACGAGTCCGGCGTGCACCGCGTGCAGAGAGTGCCTCAGACCGAGACCCAGGGCCGCATCCAGACTTCAGCCGCATCCGTGGCGGTGTTTCCGGAGGCCGGCGAGTTCGATGTGGAACTCAGTTGGGACGACATCAGGCTCGACCTCTTCTGCTCCTCAGGCCCTGGCGGACAGGGAGTTAACACCACCTACTCTGCAGTACGCCTCACCCACATTCCGACGGGACTCGTCGTGCAGTGCCAGGAAGAGCGCTCCCAGCTCAAGAACAAGGACCGCGCCTTCGAGGAACTGCGTACCCGTCTGTATAACCTTGAACATCAGAAGTATCTCGATGGCATCGCCGCCAAGCGCAAGACTATGGTGTCCACCGGCGACCGCTCGGCCAAGATCCGCACCTACAACTATCCGCAGGGGCGCGTGACCGACCACCGCATCAACTGGTCAATGTACAATCTCCCCGTCTTTATGGACGGAGACATACAGGAATGTATTGATCAGCTGCAGATTGCAGAGAATGCGGAGCGACTCAAGGAAGCCGCTTAGCTAGATTTTTCTGAACGCCAGACAGGCGTTGTGACCTCCGAAGCCGAACGAATCGCTCAGACCGAGCGTGAGTTCGGCTTCGACGGCTTTGTTAGGCGTGTAGTCGAGGTCGCACTCCGGATCCGGGGCGTCGAGGTTGACGGTAGGAGGGATGATGCTCTCCTGCAGGGCGAGCACGGTAGCGGCGGCCTCCACCGCTCCCGTCGCTCCGAACATGTGTCCGTGCATGGATTTGGTGCTGCTTATGTGGCACTTGTAGGCATAGTCGCCGAAGGCCTGCTTGTAGGCGAGGGTCTCGGCTATGTCGTTGAGGTGCGTGCCCGTGCCGTGGGCATTGATATATACGCTGTCGCTGTCGGGATTGAATCCGGCCTGGTCCAGGGCTATCTTTATGCATTCCGCCTGGGTGCTGGCGTCCGGACGCGGTGCGGTGGCGTGGTAGGCGTCGCAGGTGCTGCCGTAGCCGACGACTTCCGCATAGATATGTGCCCCGCGGGACTTGGCGTGTTCGTATTCTTCGAGGATAAGTATGCCGGCTCCGTCCGCCATTACGAATCCGCCCCTGTTGGCGTTGAACGGCAGGGAGGCGTATTTCGGATTTTCGGCGCGGGTGAGCGCCTTGGCGTTGGCGAAGCCCGCGATGCCGATAGGTATGGTGCAGCGGTCAGCGCCGCCGGCGATTACTGCGTCGGCATAGCCGTGGCGGATGGCCCTGTAGGCCTCTCCGATGGCGTGGGTGGAGGTGGCGCAGGCAGTCACTATGTCTATGCAGGAGCCCTGTGCCCCGTATTTGATTGCTACCTGGCCGCCGGCGATGTTGCCGATCATCGTAGGCACGAAGTTCGGGGAAATCCACTGCCCGCTCGGGTCTTCGATAAATTTCTCAAGCTCCCTCTGGATGGTGGTGAATCCTCCGATTCCGGAGCCGATGTAGGTGGCGAGGCGCTTAGGGTCGATATTCTCCCCGGATACGAGCCCGGCGTCATTCATAGCCTGGAATGTGGCGGCCATCGCGTAGATGGTGAACGGGTCCTGCTTGCGGATGAACGGCTTCTCCATTCCGTATTCCTCGGGATTGAAATTCCTTACCATTCCGCCTATCTTGACGGGCAGATTTTCAGTAGGATATTCAGTTATATAGTCGATTCCGCAGACTCCGGCTATGAGGTTGTTCCAAAATGTTTTGACATCGTTTCCCACGCAGGAGAGCACTCCAAGCCCCGTTACGGCCACTTTTCTTTCCATATCTATTTCTTATTTTGCTGCCAAAGGTAGTAAAAAATTCATATATTTGCAGAGTTATGTCGTTCTTGAAAGAACAGCTGCCCCGATACCTGCTCAGCAAGTATCAGCTGATTTGGACCGTAACTTTCACGGCCCTCTTCTCTCTCGTAGTTATATTGCTGAGCATCCCGTTCTCGCACAATGTCTGGTTTGAGCTCGGGCTGAGCTCGGCTTTTCTCTTTACCGTGGCGTTCATCGTGGTGTCGATAGGCATTGTGGTGCTGAGCAAGGTGCTGATGCACAGCCACCGCAACGATGAGGATTTCACGGTGCTTAAATACATAGTCTGGAACCTCGTCGAAATCGTGGTAATCAGCCTGCTCTACACTTTCTTCACCATCCAGGGAGACAAGGCCGACATCATCGACATAGGGGACAGGAAGGCTTGGGAGGAATTTCTCAATGCATTATATTTCAGCCTTATATGCCTCGGCGTCCCATATGTGTTCTCGGCTCTCTACCTCAGCCTCGCCGACCGCAACAACACGATACGCCTGATGAACTACTCCAATGTGGTCAGCGACACCCCGACCAAGCCTTATGAGGAGAAGCGAATCACCCTCTTCGACAGCAGCGGAGCGCTGAAATTTTCCATCGATTCGGATAACCTCTACTACATCGAGTCCGACGACAACTACATCAAGGTCTGGTACACCGACAGCGACGGCGAGGTGCGCCAGTATATGATGCGCTGCCCGCTCAAGACTGTGGAGGACTCCTTTGCCGACAGCGACCTGGTGCGCTGCCATCGCAAATACATAGTCAACATCACCAAAGTAAAGATACTCAAAGCGGAGAAGGAGGGCTACAAAATCAGCCTCGGCATAGACGGGGCCGACACCATCCCGATATCCAAAACTTACGAGCAGAATGTGCTTGCCCGTTTCAATTCAAGATAATCATTATGTGGCAGAGAATACAGACACTTTATCTTCTCATCGCAACCGGCCTCGTGCTCAGTATGCTTTTCTGTGATATGGCCGCCGGCGTGCGGTTCACATCGTACTTCCCGTATGCGGCGCTGATAGTCATCGTGCTGCTGCTCAATATCCTGGCGATTTTTGTCTATCGCTTCCGCATCTTCCAGATGAGGACGGCAGGACTCGCCGCGATCCTCGCGCTCGCGCTGCAGATCTGGCTCGCGGTGGACTTCTTCGTCTCCGACAAGAGCATAGTTTACAGGCTTCCGATGGTATTTCCGCTCGCGGTGACGATACTCGACCTGCTTGCCGCGCGCAGCATCTACGCCGACGAGCTCATCGTGCGCAGCGCCTCCCGCCTCCGCGCCGCAAAGAGAGGTTCCGCGAAGAAGAAGTAATAACCTTAAAATCACATAATTATGAGAATAGCAGAATCAGAACTCATCATCAACGGCGACGGCTCGGCGTTCCATATCCATATCAAACCGGAGCAGCTCGCAGATAATGTAATCCTCGTGGGCGACCCTGGCAGGGTGGCAATGTTCGGCCCTATCCTCGACTCCGTCGAATGTGAGGGCGCATCCCGCGAATTCGTATGGAAAACAGGCCGTTACCACGGCAAATGCTTTACCGTGCTCTCCACCGGCATCGGCACCGACAATATAGACATAGTGATGACGGAACTTGACGCCCTCGCAAATGTGGACTTCACCACCCGCGAGCAGCGCGCCGAGCACCGCACTCTCAATGTGCTCCGTATCGGCACCTGCGGCGCCATCCAGCCGGAGATTCCTCTTGGAGCGTTCATTTTCTCCCATATATCAGTGGGTTGCGACGGCCTGCTCAACTGGTACGAGGGACGCGACAAGATTGCTCTGCTCGACTTCGAGGAGGCGTTCAAGAAGCATGTGCACTGGGACTGTCATCTGCCGGATCCGTATTTTGTAAGAGCTTCCGACCTGATAATCAAGAAGTTCGCTGACTGCACCGTCAAGGGTATGACCATCTCCGCTCCGGGTTTCTACGGGCCTCAGGGCCGCGTGGTCCGTCAGGGCCTTGCGATGCCGAATATGCTTGAGGATTTCGAGAGCTTCGAGTACAACGGCTACAAGATTACCAATTTCGAGATGGAGGGCTCCGCTCTAGCAGGACTGTCCGCCAAGCTCGGGCACAATGCCGGCACGGTGTGCTGCGCCATCGCGCACCGCTATCTCAAGGACGCCAACACCGACTACAAGCCGCGCGTCCGTGAGTTGATCGGTCTCGCAATGGACAGATTGGCAGAGGATTAACTCAGATAATCCGCTCCGCTTCCGGAGAAGAGCCTGCTGAGCTGCTCTCCGAGCGCGGCGGCGATGTCTTCCATTTTAGGCTGCGCCCCGCTTTCGGCAGGTGAAAGCAGCCCGTTCTCAGACATAAGCGCCCTCAGGGCGTTGTAGCTCAGGCCGTGCTCCGCAAGGTAGTCACGGCTTGCGCTGTCTTCGGCCCGCGAGATGGCGAGCAGCAGGTGGGCGGCGCTGATGGACTCCTGCCCGCTTCGCAGCGATTCGTAGGCGGCGAGGCTGATGACCCCGGCGGCGGTGCGGGTCGGACGGACGCGGTCGGCGTCGTAGTAGGGGATTGCCTTGTCCCGGAATATGCGCCTGTCTATGTGCAGCTTGAATTCTTCGGGGTCGATGTCCCGCTCGGCGAGCAGCCTGCAGGCGGAGTTGTCCCGCTGCCGGAGGATGGCAAGCATCAGGTGGTCCGCCCCGATGCCGTAGTGCCCGGTGCGCATCGCCTCGTCCCTTGCATAGGAGATGACGGTCTTGAATTCATCCGACAGGTTTATGTTCATAATCGGGGCAAAAATATAAAAATAATCGGATTTTTATGTTAAATTTGCATATTTGGATTATAGCAATCTTTTATGGAAAGTGAGGTAAAGAATCCTGAAGAAATTCAGGAAGAAGTGACAGGAATAATTGAGCCGGTCGAGATCGATCACGAGATGCGCACGGCTTACATCGACTACTCGATGTCGGTCATCGTATCGCGAGCTCTGCCTGACGCACGCGACGGTCTGAAGCCGGTGCAGCGCAGGGTGCTCTTCGGGATGGACGGTCTCGGACTGAGCTACGGCGGACAGACCAAAAAGTCCGCGAGAATAGTCGGTGAGGTGCTCGGTAAGTTCCACCCGCACGGCGACTCCAGCGTCTATGACGCGATGGCGCGCCTTGCACAGAACTGGAACCAGAGATATCCGCTTGTATATGGTCAGGGCAACTTCGGTTCTATGGACGGCGACCCTGTGGCGGCGATGCGTTACACTGAAGCCAAGCTCGAGAAGATGGCTGCGGATGTGCTCGGCGACCTCGATAAGGATACCGTGGACATGATGCTCAACTTCGACGACTCCCTCGAGGAGCCGACGGTGCTTCCTACCAAGGCGCCGCTGCTGCTGCTCAACGGTTCGTCCGGAATTGCGGTCGGTATGGCCACCAACATGGCCCCGCACAACCTCTCCGAGTGCTGCGACGCCATCTGCGCATACATCGACAATCCCGACATCAGCGTCGAGGAGCTGATGCAGTACATCAAGGGCCCGGATTTCCCGACCGGTGGCATCATCATCGGCCGCCAGGGCATCGTGGACGCCTACACCACCGGCCGCGGCCGCATCGTGCTCCGCGCCAAAACCGAGATTGAGACCCTGCGCAACGACAGGGAAGCCATCGTGGTCACCGAGGTGCCTTATATGGTCAACAAGGCCGAGATGCTCTCCCGCATCAGCGAGATGATCCGTGACAAGAAGATTGACGGCATCTCCGAGATCCGCGAGCTCACCAACCGCACCGGCATCCGTATCGAGTTCATAGTCAAGAAGGACGCCAACTCCAGCGTGGTGCTCAATACGCTCTTTAAATACACCGCCCTGCAGGGGAGTTTCTCCATCAACAATGTCGCCCTCGTGGACGGCCGTCCGAGGACTCTCACCCTCAGGGACATGCTCAAGGTCTTCGTCGATTTCCGCCACGAAGTGGTGGTGCGCCGCACGAGATTCGAGCTTGACAAGGCTCAGAAGAGGGCGCATATACTCGAAGGTCTGCTCAAGGCCATCGACATCATAGACGAAATCATCGCGACCATCAAGGCCTCCCGCAATGTGGACCAGGCCAAGACGGCGCTCATCGAAAGCTTCGGCTTCGACGAGATCCAGGCCGGCGCCATCGTGGCGATGCGCCTCGGACAGCTCACCGGACTCGAGAAGGAGAAGCTCCAGAGCGAGTACGACGAGCTCGAGAAGTTCATCGCGCGCTGCAAGGAGATACTCGCAAGCGATACGGAGCAGCTCAATATCGTCAAGCAGGAGTGTCAGGAGCTCAAGGAAAAGTACGGCGACGCCCGCCGCACCGAGATCCGCCCTTCCGAGGAAGAGTTCAACCCTGAGGACTTCTACTCCGACGAGGATGTCGTAATCACGATTTCCCACCTCGGATACATCAAGCGCACGCCGCTCAGCGAGTTCCATACCCAGGCCCGCGGCGGAGTGGGCAAGAAGGCCAGCGCCACCCGCGACGAGGACTTCATCGAGCACATCTATGTGGCGAATATGCACTCCACTATGCTCTTCTTTACCGAGCAGGGAATGTGCTACCGCCTCAAGGTGTACGAGCTCCCTGAAGGTACCCGCACGGCGAAGGGCAGGGCAGTGCAGAATCTGCTCTCCATCGATGCGCAGGACAGCATCAAGACCTATCTCAATGTCCGCTCAATCGAGGATCCGGCCTACACCGAGAGCCATTTCGTGACCCTCGTCACGAAGCGCGGCACGGTCAAGAAGACCACCCTCTCCGAGTACGCCAACAAGCGCAGCCGCAACAAGGGCATCATCGCCATCAACATCCGCGAGGGAGACGAACTGCTCGATGCCCTGCTTACCGACGGCAGCGAGCAGATAATGGTCGCCGCCCGTAACGGCCGCTGCTGCCGCTTCCAGGAAGACGAACTTCGTGCGCTCGGACGCAACTCTTCGGGCGTCCGCGGCATCTCTATAGAGGATGATGATGAAGTCATCGGCGCGATAGCCATCGAGTCCGAGGCCGCAGCCCGCGAGGGCAAGTCGGTGCTCGTGGTCAGCGAGAACGGTTATGGCAAGCGCTCCGACCCTGAGGAGTACAGGATTACCTCCCGCGGCGCGAAGGGCGTGAAGACGATCAATATCACCGACAAGACCGGACCGCTCGTGGCCATCAAGGCAGTGACCGAGGACAACGACCTGATGATTATCACCAAGTCGGGCCTTACCATCAGAGTCGAGATGACGGACATCCGCCTCTCAGGCAGGGCTACCCAGGGCGTGAGACTCATCAACATCCGCGAGGGAGACGCGATTGCAGCCGTTTCCCCTGTGGCCAAGGCCGAAGAAGAGGCTGGAACGGAAGTTGCAGAAAACCAGGAAACCGAGGCTGCTCCGGCGGGTGCCGAGGCAGGAGAATAATAACGGAATTGATAACTAATTTAATTTTGACAATATGAAAAAGATCCTTTTAGTTTTGGCTGTCATCGCCTCAATGCAGGCTTTCGACGCCCAGGCTCAGGTCAAGAATCCGGCAGCGGCAAAGGCGGCTGTCGAAAAGGCTGCAGCAGCCACCACCAATCCTAAGCAGGCCACCAAGGCCGCCGTATGGATTAAGTACGGCCACGCCCTCATCGATGCCTACAACGCACCGGCCGGCAACCTCTGGACCGGAATGTCCCGTCAGGACCTTCAGATTCTCGGCGGCAACGAAAAGCCTGTCTCTGAGACAGTTGCCGAGGTCGGCGGACGCCAGATGACCAAGGTCGCCTATTCCAACAAGAATCTCTATTTCAACGAGAACGGACTTCTTGAGATCATCGAGGTCACCGAGCCTGTAGTGGACGGCGCTCTCGACAAGGCTCTCGCCGCTTTCCAGGAGGCTGCGAAGCTCGACGACAAAGGCAAGAAGACCAAGGATATCTCCAACTCCCTCAAGGACATAGCTGACAAGTATTCAGCTGACGCCTACACCGCCTATTCATTCGGCAAGATGGGCGACGCTTCCGTCCTCTTCGAGAAGGCCGTTGACGCTGCGGCTTCCGCTCCGCTCAGCCAGATTGACTCCAACTCCATCTACAACGCAGGCTTCACCGCCTGGGCTGCAGGCAACAACGAGCGCGCCAGGGGTCTCTTCGCCAAGTGCCTCGAGATCGGCTATGCCGGCACCGACGGCGACACCTACGCCAAGATTGCTGACGTATGCGAAAAGCTCGGCGACAAGGAGGCAGGCAAGGCTTATCTTGAGGAAGGCTTCACCAAGTATCCTCAGAGCCAGAGCATCCTCGTGGGCCTGATCAATTACTATATCTCCAGCGGCGAGCAGACCGACCGTCTCTTCGAGCTCCTTGACGAGGCCAAGAAGAACGAGCCTAACAACGCTTCCCTCTATTATGTGGAAGGCAACATCAAGGAGAAGCTCGGCAAGGGCGACGAGGCAGTGGCAGCATACCGCAAGTGCGCTGACATCAACCCTGATTACGAGTACGGCTACATCGGAGAGGGTATCCACTTCTACAACCTCGCCGTTGACCTCCAGGAGAAGGCCTCTACCGAGATGGACGATGCCAAGTATATGGCTCTTGTGGGCGAGTTCGAGACCGCTCTCAAGTCCTGCATCGCTCCGTTCGAGAAGGCTTTTGAGATTACCAAGGACGCAGAGGTCAAGGTCAGCGTGGCCGAGTACCTCAAGAACGCCTGCTTCCGCTTCCGCACCGAGAGTGCCGATATGCAGGCCAAGTACGACAAGTACGCTGCAGCTGCCGCCGGCAACGCTCAGTAAAGTTTGACTTTAATTAATTCAAGGCCGTCCGGGATGTCGTCCCGGACGGTTTTTCCGTATCTAATGTTATGCCGGCAGCGGCGGAGACGCGCCGCAGGGTGGCGACCATATTGTCGTAGTCGGAGGGGTCCAGCCACTCGGATCGGCGGGAGAGGTATTCATCGACGAAGATGGTGCGGTAGCCCTTGGTGAGAGTGCCGGGGAGCGTGCACCAGATGAAGCGGAATTCCGGCCGGAGCATCTTCTTGCTGTCGGAAGCGGGGTCGGAGGCAAAGCGAAGCGTGACGGCGAGACCGAGCCGGGTATTGCGAGCGCTCATATTGGAGATGGCGTTGCCGAGAGAATAGATAACCGGCACGCCCTTGATGCAGACGGTATCCTGCACGACATGCGGATGCGCGCCCACGATGGCGTCAACGCCTTCATCCACAAGCCATTCCGCCCACTCCTGCTGCTGCGCGCTATGTTTCAGCTCATATTCGACTCCCCAGTGCGGCAGCGCCACGATGAAGTCCGCACGCCTCTCCCGGGCTCTGCCGATGGCGGCCCTGACATCTTCGCGCCGCATCAGATTGACCCGAGGCCACGGCCCGGAGGGTTTTGACGGGTTGTTGGTCCCGTAGGTAAAATTGATGAATGCTATGCGTATCCCTTTGACAGTGAGGATGAGCGGGTAGTCCGAGACCTGTCTCAGCGAGTCGGCGGCTGCTCCGCTGTGTCTGACCCCAAGCGTATCATAGACATTTAGAGTGCGCGTAAGTCCTGCTCTGCCCTTGTCGAGGATGTGATTGTTGGCGGTAAGGAAGACATCCACGCCGCAATCGTCCCTGACATATTCGGCATACGAATCGGGGGTTGAGAATGCAGGATAGCCGCTGTACGGAGGCCCACCGAGCGAAAATTCCATATTCGCCACTGCAAGATCGGCCTCCCTGAGCGCCGGGGCGATGCCACGCAGGAACTCCCGGTGGTCGTATTCTAGCTGACGCGTGTGCATCATCACGTCGCCGATAATCATTACGCCTGCAGTGTCCGCCCCGTGGACGAGAGGCGTCGCCGGCGGAATGTCGAGCCTGATAGTCTGCGCCCCGGCATTCACCGTCAGGACTGCGAGCAGTGCGAGCATTAAGGAAATCCTCTTCATACGGGGGCAAATATAATTTAAAATTCATAAATTTGCAGTTTATGAAGAAATTGTCAGTAATAGTGCTGCTTGCTGCCTCGGTGACTGTGCTGGGGGGCTGCGACCTGCTGCGCAAGATGGCGGGACGGCCGACTTCGGAGGAGATAGAGGCCAAGCGGCAATTGATTGAAAGCGAGCAGGCGGGGCACCGCGGACGGCTTGATTCGCTCGAGATTATGCAGGCCCAGATTTCCGATTCTCTCGAGATTCTGGACTCCATCAAGGCGATGAAGAGTTCCATCGTCGAGGCGCGACAGCTCTCCGAATCTGTCAGGCGCTCGCTCCCGTCGCGTTATTATGTGATCGTCGGGACTTTCGGCAAGGCTGACAATGCCGCCAAATGCGCTTCTCTAGCAGAAAAGGCCGGCTATACTCCGACGCAGATCCGATACCGCAACGGCTTTACTGCAGTCGGCGTCTGCGCCACCGACTCGCTCCCCGAGGCATTCTCAAAACTTAGCGAAATACGCGGCAGCGGCTTCTGCGCCGATGCCTGGATACTTGACAACAGCCGCCGATGATGAGAAGGTACCTTTACATACTGCTGCTGCTTCTTCTGTGCCCGCTCGGCGCCGAAGCTCAGTTCGCTTCCGGAACTCCTCCGGAGCTGGACGACAGCGAGGTGGTCTCCGCGATGAAGGAGCAGGTCTCATATCTCAGCTCCGCCGCACTTGAGGGCCGCAAGGCCGGCTCCGAGGGAGAGAAGGAGGCTGCTGAATATGTGGCGGAAGTGCTTCAGTCATACGGAGTCGATCTGCTGTCCGGAAGCAACGACTCCCTCTTCGGCATCCGCCTGGAGGCCGGCGACACCCTGCGTTCCCGCAATGTGATAGGATTCATCCCCGGCTACGACAAGTCGCTGAAAGACCACTACATAGTGATTGGTGCCAGGCTCGACAACCTTGGCACCGCCACCGTCAATGTCAACGGCGAGGAGCGGGAAAAGATATTCTACGGCGCCAACGGCAATGCTTCCGGCCTTGCGATGCTCATGCAGCTTGCCCGCAAGCTCAGCACCAACCGCGTGCTGCTGCGCCGCTCGGTCATCATCGCAGCGTTCGGCTCCTCCCTCAATATGGATGCCGGCGCGTGGTACTTCCTCAACCGTTCATTCACCGACACCCCGAACATCGACGCGATGATCAACCTCGATATGCTCGGGACCGCTTCCGGTGGGTTCTACGCCTACACCGCCTCCAACGAGGCGCTCAACAAGCTTCTCGAGAAGATGTCCGGCTCTCTGCAGCCGATACTTCCCAAGCTTGTCTCGCTGGAGCCTGTAAGTTCCTGCCACAGAAGCTTCTATGATAAGGAAATTCCCGCCGTGCTCTTTACCACCGGGATGTATCCGGAATATAATTCCGAGCGCGACACCGCCTCCATCATAGAGTACGAGGATATGGAAAGGGAGCTAGAGTACATATACAACTTCTCCCTTCAGCTTGTCAACGGCGATAAGCTCCCGTTCCGCAAGACGGATGAGAGCGGCAGGCGCTATAGCTCCGATAAGGATGTCTATGCCTGGTCGGACTGCGATGTGAAGCCTATATTCCTCGGCTCCGCCGACCCTTCCGGCTTTATGTCCAAGTGGGTATATGTATATCTACGCTACCCGCGCGAGGCCGTGGAGAACGGAGTGCAGGGCAGGGTCCTCGTGGACTTCATCATCGACAAAAAGGGTAAGGTAAAGGATGTCAAGGTCATCAAGGGCGTGAGCGAAGCGCTTGATGCTGAGGCGATAAGGGTGATAAGCGCGTCTCCGGACTGGAAGCCGGCCAGGGTGCACGGGCAGAAGGTGAAGTGCGAGATGTCGCTCTATGTGGAATTCAGACTCGAAAAGAAAAAGTGACGACAATATAATATGGATTACGATTTCAAGTCAATCGAAAGCAAGTGGCAGGCCCGCTGGGCAGCCGAAAAGGAGTTCAAGGTAACAGAGGACAAATCCAAGCCCAAGTGCTATGTGCTGGACATGTTCCCGTATCCGTCAGGTGCGGGCCTGCATGTCGGGCATCCACTGGGATACATAGCCAGCGACATATTCTCGCGCTATAAGCGTCTCAAGGGCTTCAATGTGCTCCATCCGATGGGTTACGACGCCTTCGGCCTCCCTGCCGAGCAGTATGCCATCCAGACCGGTCAGCATCCGGAAGTGACTACCGTACAGAACATTACCCGCTATCGCGGCCAGCTTGACCGCATAGGTTTCTCGTACGACTGGGACAGGGAAGTGCGCACCTGCGACCCCGACTACTACAAGTGGACGCAGTGGGCGTTCCTCAAGATGTTCGACAGCTGGTATGATCCGGCCCTGGACAAGGCGCGTCCGATCGCGGAGCTTATCTCCAAGTTCGAGAGCACTGGCTATGAGGACGTTACCCCTCAGATATGGGCGGCGGCTTCCGAGAAGGAGAAGTCAGACATCCTTATGAGATACAGAATCGCCTATCAGGGCGAGACTTCCGTCAATTGGTGCGAGGGCCTCGGGACCGTGCTCGCCAACGATGAGGTCAAGGACGGCCTCAGCGTGAGGGGCGGCTACCCTGTGGAGCAGAAGAAGATGACCCAGTGGCAGCTGAGAGTCTCCGCCTACGCCGGCAGGCTGCTCGATTCGCTCGACTCTCTTGACTGGACCGATTCCCTCAAGGAGATGCAGCGCAACTGGATAGGCCGCTCCGAGGGTACGGAGATGGTGTTTGACACCGTCTGCGGGGAGCGCCACCTCCCGATAACCATCTTCACCACCAGGGCTGACACTGTCTTCGGAGTCACTTTTATGGTGCTCGCCCCGGAGAGCGACCTCGTGGCGCAGCTTACCGCTCCCGAGTGCAAAGACGAGGTGGAGAAATACCTCGCCTATGTAAAGAAAAAGACCGAGAGGGAGAGGCTTGCCGAGACCAAGACGGTCACCGGCGTATTCAGCGGCTCATACGGCATCAACCCGCTCACGGGCGACAAGATTCCTATATGGATTTCAGAATATGTGCTTGCCGGCTACGGCACCGGCGCCATTATGGCAGTGCCTGCCCACGATAGCCGTGACTACGCTTTCGCCAAGAAGTTCGGCCTGCCAATTGTCCCGCTCATCGAGGGCTGCGATGTCTCCGAGGAGAGCTTCGACGCCAAGGACGGCATAATGTGCAACTCCGGCTTCCTCAACGGAATGAGCGTCAAGCAGGCCATTGAGGCCGCCAAAGACTATGTCGAGGCGCACGGACTCGGCCGCCGCAAGACCAACTACCGTCTGCGCGACGCCATCTTCTCGCGCCAGAGATACTGGGGCGAACCGTTCCCTATCTACTACAAGGACGGCATCCCGACCCCGCTTCCGGAGTCCGAGCTGCCGCTGAGGCTTCCTGAAATCAGCTCGTTCAAGCCTTCCGCCGACGGCGAACCGCCTCTCGCAAGGGCCAAGGACTGGACCTACAAGGGCTATCCTCTGGAGAAGAGCACTATGCCGGGCTTCGCCGGCTCCAGCGCCTACTACCTCCGCTATATGGACCCTCACGACGGCGAGGCTCTCGTCAGCCGCGAGGCCAACGAATACTGGCGCAGCGTGGACCTCTATGTCGGAGGCACCGAGCACGCCACCGGCCACCTCATCTACTCCCGATTCTGGAACAAGTTCCTCTACGACCTCGGCTATGTGTGCGAGGACGAGCCGTTCCGCAAGCTGATCAACCAGGGAATGATTCAGGGCCGCTCCAGCTTCGTTTACCGCATCGTCGGGACCAACAAGTTCGTCTCCTTCGGACTCAAGGACAAGTATGAGACCACCGAAATCCATGTGGATGTCAACATCGTGCACAACGACCGCCTCGACCTCGAGGCCTTCCGCAAGTGGAGACCGGAGTTCGAGAACGCTGAGTTCGAGCTCGAGAACGGCGAGTACATCTGCGGCTATGCCGTGGAGAAGATGAGCAAGTCGATGTACAATGTAGTCAATCCGGATGTGGTCTGCGATACCTACGGCGCTGATACTCTGAGGCTTTACGAGATGTTCCTCGGGCCTGTGGAGCAGAGCAAGCCTTGGGATACCAAGGGAATCGACGGCGTCAACCGCTTCCTCCGCAAATTCTGGAGACTCTTCTACGACCGTGACCGCTGGCTCGTCACCGACGACGCCCCGACCCCGGCTGAGCTCAAGGTGCTCCACAAGCTCATCGCCAAGGAGCAGGAAGACATCGAAAACTTCTCCTACAATACCACCGTCAGCGCGTTCATGATTGCCGTCAACGACCTTACCGCCCTGAAGTGCAGCAAGCGCGGCATTCTCGAGAGTCTCGTGGTGATGCTCTCGCCGTTCTGCCCGCACATCAGCGAGGAGCTCTGGCACGCTCTCGGACACGAGACGAGCGTAGGACGCGCCTCTTACCCTGAATACATAGCCGCATACGCAGCTGAAGACAATGTCACCTATCCGGTGCAGTTCAACGGCAAGATGCGCTTTACCGTGGATATGCCGAAGAGCGCGAGCCCTGCCGAAGTGGAGGCAAGCGTGCGCGGACTTGAGCAGACCGCGAAATGGGCAGCCGGGATGAACATAGTCAAGGTCATCGTGGTGCCTGGAAGAATCATCAACATAGTTCTCAAATGAAACTGAAACTCGGTAAAATCGATGTAAAGAAGCTGCTCTGGGAATACCTTGTCCTCACGGTCGCCTGCTTCATCTTCTCCATCTGCTGGGAGTGCTTCATGATTCCGAACAGCATGTCAGCCGGCGGAATGATGGGTCTCTGCACCATTATCCAGTACGCCACCGGAGGTGCAATCCAGGCACAGTATTCATATATCGTCATCAACGCCGCCCTCATCATAGTCGCCGTGCTGGCGATGGGTATCGGCTTCGGATTCAAGACGATATACTGTATCCTGATGTCCACGGTCGCGATGGAGATAATGTCCAAGCTGACCTTCCTGCACTGCGTGCCGGGCAATTTCTTCTTTATCCAGGAGACGGTGCTCATCCCTATAGTCGGCGGCGTGTTCGAAGCCGTGGGCATAGGTCTGGTGCTGCGCTACGGCGGCAGCACGGGGGGCACGGACATCATCGCACTGATGGTCAACAAGTACTGGCCGGTGTCGCTGAGCGCTGCGTTCCTCGTGGCCGACCTGGTCATCTGCTCGCTGCTGCTCTTCCTCCCGGAGAAGAATTTCTCCGACATGTGCTACGGCCTTGAGGAAGTGGTGGTGTTCTCGATGATGATAGACACGGTGGTGGGTGGAAAGAGATCTTCCTACCAGCTTATGGTATTCTCCGAGAAATACGCCGAGATTGCGGACCATATCATCCACAACATGGATAGGGGAGTGACCCTTCTCAAGGCGCAGGGATGGTACACAAAGCAGGATAGGAATGTGCTCTATATCCTTATCAATCAGAAAGAACTGCCTTCGCTGACCAAGGTGATAAAGGAGACCGACCCGAGGGCGTTCATGTCCATCTCTCCGACCAACAACGTCTATGGAGAGGGATTCGAGGAAATCAAGACGGGCGTGAAAATCAAGAAAACAAAGGACAACAATCAGCAGTAGTAGTATATGCCTACATTAAACAGAACATTCTGGACGGGGCTCAAGGAGTATTTCCTCATCACCGTGGGCCTGGTGGCCTACACTGTGGGCTGGACCCTCTTCCTCGTGCCTAACAACCTCATCGGCGGCGGAGTCACCGGTATCTCCTCCATCATACAGTATGCGACCGGCATAAAGATCGGTTATAGCTACTTCGTAATCAACATCGTGCTGCTCATCGTCTCGCTCTTCGTGCTCGGCAAGGGCTTCGGGGTCAAGACGGTCTATGCCATCATAGTGGCTTCGGCTCTGCTCAACTTGCTCCAGACGCTGATTCCTCAGGATATCATCGAAATCCTCGCGCTCGGCAACGGCAAGCTGATGTGTACGATAATGGGCGGAATGATGTCCGGAGTCGGCATCGGTATGACGATGACTCAGGGCGGAAGTACCGGAGGCACTGATATCATCGCGCTGATGGTCAACAAGTACCGCAATGTCTCCCCTGGCCGTATGATACTTATGATGGATGTGGTCATCATCCTTTCTTCCATCGTCGTGCCGTCATATATGCCGGACGGTTCACCTATGCCCTGGGCCGACAAGATTACGACCATCGTCTATGGTTTCATCCTCGTGCTGACCAACGGAGTCGTCGTGGACCTCTATCTGTCCGGTTCCCGCCAGTCCGTGCAGATTTTCGTGCTCTCTGCAAAGTATGCCGAAATCGCCGATGCCGTGACCAGGGACCTCCACCGCGGAGTGACCGTGCTCGACGGCAAGGGCTGGTACACCAAGAACAGCGTGCAGGTGCTGATGATTATCACCCGCAAGACCGACCTCAACATCTTTCTCAAGTACATCAACGCAATCGACCCCAACGCTTTTATTTCCGTCAGCTCGGTGACCGGTGTCTATGGACAGGGCTTCGATACGATAAAAACAGACAAGAAAAAGATAAAAAACAGAAATTAATATACGAAAACATAAATTTTTTCACATATCCCCGCTCTGACGCAGGTCAAGGGCGGGGAATTTCTTTTATCTTCGGGGAAAGTCTATTCACTATGAAGATTTATTTTCGTACACTGCACTTCTGGATCCGGATGATTTCACTGGCCTGCATCCTGACTCCGATGATTCTGATCAGATTGACCGCCGGCCGTCCGCCTGTGCCCGAAGTGCTCGTCTTCTCCCTTCTGTCGGCTTCGACAGTGTTGATAATGCTGCCGATTGCCGATGAGAATGTAATCTTTTCGCTGGTATTTGCCCTGCTCGAACTGGCTGATTCGATCTGTTTCGCCCTGCTCGATTTCCCGGGCCCGCTTTTCGTGTTCGCCTGCCTGCTACTGGTGCTGATTCACCAGATTCTCAGGGTTTCGGCAAGGCACACCGTGCTGCGGACCCTCTTCAAGCCGCAAGCGGTCTGGTACTCGCTGGAGTCGCATCTGAGGCTGCTCCTGTCGTCTGCGCTCGGGATGCTTGCGCTGCTCGCGCTCGCTGCTCCCGACCATCCGGTCGCCGGCTACCTGCTCTCTGGCCTGTTTGCCCTTATGTATCTGCTGCTCTACTACCGTTCCGTCTCCGGGCGCTGCCTGCTGCTGAGCCGCCGCAAGGAGAAGATAGTCAAGCGGATGATCAGTAAGATGGAGGACGCTTCCCGGCAAGTTCTTTCCGGGGAGGAGAGGGAGGAGCTGGAGAAAATCCGGAACCTTTTCGACAGAATCACCCGGATTATGGCGATGCGTCAGCCCTTCCTCAATCCGGACTACTCGCTCCAGGACCTCGCCGACTCGACCTACACCAACAAGACTTATGTCTCAAAGACAATCAATGTGATGTCTGGCAAGAACTTCCGGCAGTTCGTCAACGGCTATCGCATACAGTATGCATTGGAGCTCCTCGAGGACAACCCGCGCCAGACGGTCACGGAGCTGGCGGAGAAGAGCGGTTACCACTCGAATGTTACTTTTTCGATGGCATTCAAGCTCAATATGGGGGAACCCCCGGGAGAATATATCGTCAAGCTTCGTTCAGGGCTTGTCGTACGCCCTTCCATCCGTCCGGAACGGGAGCTGATACCCGAACCTCAGTCTTGCGGACAGGGTGGATGAATTCCACTTCGTGGGACTGCAGGCAGATGCCTCCGTCCGGGTTTGAGCGCGGAGCGCCGTATTTGAGGTCGCCCTTGATCGGCCAACCCTCGGTGCTCAGCTGGCAGCGGATCTGATGATGGCGTCCGGTGAGCAGTTCGACTTCCACGAGGTGGTAGCGGTCAGTGCTGAGCAGATAGCGGTAGTTGAGTTTGGCGAGTTTGGCGTCCCCCCGGCCGGCCGGTTTCGGGGCTGAACCCGGCGCGACTGCGTAGCTCTTGTTCTGCTTTTCGTTGCGTACCAGCCAGCTGCAGAGCTGCCCCTGCGGCGGCTCGGGCTTTGCGCAGCAGAGCGCCCAGTAGCGCTTGTGGATTTCGCCGTCGCGGAACATCGCGGCGAGCCGCTCGAGCGCCTTGGAGGTTTTGGCGAGTATGCAGATGCCGCAGACCGGGCGGTCGAGCCTGTGCGGCACGCCGAGGAAGACCTGCCCCGGCTTGGAGTCCCGCTTCGCGATATAGGCCTTGTACGCCTCCGCGAGGCACTCGTCCCCGGTCTTGTCGCCCTGGGTAATCTCCCCGACCTTCTTGTTGACTATCAGGATGTGATTGTCCTCGTAGAGTATCCTGCTGCCGAAATCCTCGAACTCGGCTTCTGTAAGCTGCCTGTAAATCATGGTGCAAAGATACTAAGGAAGTCATAAAAAATGACTACCTTTATCCGACTAATAATTATTGACAATGAAACGCACTTTTCCCATCATTGCGCTCACGGCGGCGCTGCTGTCCGCACTTCCGCTCTCTGCGCAGAGAAACAGACTGTGGTATGACAAGCCGGCCACATATTGGGAGGAAGCCCTCCCGATAGGCAACGGGCGCATAGCTGCAATGGTCTATGGCGGAGCCGAGAAAGAGGAGATACAGCTCAACGAAGAGACCATCTCCGCCGGCCGCCCGTACAACAACTACAACCCCGAAGGGCCGCAGTACCTCCAGCAGGTGCGCGAGCTCATCTGGGCGGGCAAGTCCAAGGAGGCCCAGGCCATCGCGGACAAGAAGCTCCTATCCCCGGTAGGGCAGGAGCTCCAGTACCAGACCGCCGGCTCGCTCAATATCGAATTCCCTGACCATAAGGAATATACCGACTATTATCGCGAACTCGACATAGACAATGCGCTGAGCCTTACCCGCTACAAGGTAGGGGATGTGGAATACACCCAGGAGGCCTTCGCCTCGCTGACCGACCAGCTCATCGTCATCCGCATCACCTCCTCCAGGAAGGGCGCGCTCAACTGCTCCCTCTCGCTCAGTACCCCTATGCCTGAGCCGTCCGTGACGGTGAAGGGCAAGACCATCAGGATGCAGGGCGCATCCGGCAACGGCAAGGTCGTCAAGGGAGGAGTGCTTCGCTACTGCACCGATGTTAAGGCCGTCAACAAGGGCGGAAAGGTGGTTGCCGACGGCGAGAGCCTCAAGGTCGAGAAGGCCAGCGAGCTCACGATATATGTGTCTATGGCGACCAACTTCGTCAATTACAAGGACCTCTCCGCTAATGAGGTAAAGCGCTGCGAGGGCTATATGAAGAACTCATCGAAGAAATATGACAAGGCCCGCGCAGCCCATGTGGCAGCCTACAAAGCCCAGTACGACAGGGTGAAGTTTGAACTTGCCACCGACTATGACGGGGACGCGCAGACCACGGTGTATCGCACCGTTGCGATTCCTTGGACCTCTGACAACCAGCTCGTTACTTTGTATTTCAACTACGGAAGGTATCTGTTGATCTGCTCTTCGCAGCCTGACTGCCAGCCTGCCAACCTCCAGGGCAAATGGAACAATCTGGTCTCACCTCCGTGGTGCGGCAACTATACGACCAACATCAACGCCGAGATGAACTACTGGCCGGCTGAGGTTACCAATCTCTCCGAGCTGCACAAGCCGTTTATCCGTATGGTTAAGGAGGTCGCCGAGAGCGGAGCCGAGACCGCGCGCCTGCAGTACGGCTGCCGCGGCTGGGTGCTGCACCACAACACCGACCTCTGGCGCTGCACCGGAGCCCTCGACTACTCCTACTGCGGCCTTTGGCCGACCGGCGGTGCTTGGGTATGCCAGCACCTCTGGGACCGCTACCTCTATAGCGGCGACAAGGAGTATCTCGCCGAGGTTTACCCGCTTATGAAGGGAGCGGCTGAGTTCTTCGTGGACTTCCTCGTGGAGGACCCGAACACCGGCTACCTGGTAGTGGTGCCTTCCAACTCTCCTGAGAATAGACCTAAGTCCCAGAGCGGCAACCTCCAGTCCGGAGTCACGATGGACAACCAGCTGCTCACCGACCTCTTCTCCAACATAGAAAGGGCCTCCGAAATCCTCGGAGTCGATAAAGAATTCAGCGACACCCTCCGTACCCTCCGCCACCGTCTCACCCCTATGCAGGTTGGCCAGTACGGACAGCTTCAGGAGTGGGCGCAGGACTGGGACGACCCGAACGACCACCACCGCCACATCTCCCATCTCTGGGGATTCTTCCCTGGATATCAGATCTCTCCATACCGCACCCCGCTTCTCTTCGATGCGGTACGCAATACCCTCATCCAGCGCACCGATGCCTCCACAGGCTGGTCAATGGGCTGGAAAGTCTGCTGCTGGGCCCGTATGCTCGACGGCAACCACGCTCTCAAGATGATTAAGGAGCAGCTCAACCATGTGGATCCGGCATCGCCTAAGAGCGGCGGCACCTATCCTAACCTCTTCGACGCGCATCCGCCATTCCAGATTGACGGCAACTTCGGCTGCACCGCAGGCATCGCCGAGATGCTTCTGCAGAGCCACGACGGAGCCGTGCATCTCCTGCCTGCCCTCCCTGACGCATGGAAGAAGGGCTCAGTGAGGGGTCTCAGAGCCCGCGGCGGCTTCGAGGTCGAGAGCATCGAGTGGGACGACAACACCCTCCAGAAGGCTGTCATCCGCTCCACCATAGGCGGCAACCTCCGCATCCGCTCCTATGCAAGACTGCAGGGAGAGGGCCTAAGGGAGGTCAAGGACGGCAGTGAGAATCCTAACCCGCTCTTTGCTACCCAGGAAATTCTCCGTCCTATCGTCAGCCCTAAGGCGAAGCTTCACGGCCCGGAAATCCCGCAGGGATACCTCTATGACATAGAGACCGTGCCCGGGCAGGAAATCACGGTCACCCTCTCCTCCGACAACCCCAAGGTCGCTGCAGATGCGGTTGTGGCTAAGGACGGCAGCGGGGAATATACCTCACTGCAGGCGGCCATCAACGCCGCGCCGGAGTGCTCTTCCCAGCGCTTCGTAATCTACATCAAGGACGGCGTTTACGATGAGGAGAAGATTATCATCCCGGAGGGCAAGGCCAACATCAGCTTCGTGGGCGAGAGCCGCGAGGGGACCATCATCAGCTATCATATGCACGACGGCAACAGTCCCGAGACCGGCAATAAGCTCCCGGTCGATGCGTGGAAGAAGTGGAGCGGCAATCCAATGCTCGTCCGCACTTCAGCCACGGTGACCGTGCTCGGCGAGGGCTGCGTCTTCGAAAACCTTACTCTCCGCAACTCTGCCGGCCCTGTGGGTCAGGCACTTGCGGTCACAGTCTGCGCGGACCGCACCACTTTCCGCAACTGTGTGCTCTCCAGCTACCAGGACACAATCTATCTCTGGACCTCCGGCAAGAGGAGCTATTTCGAGAACTGCCTCATCATAGGCCGTACCGACTATATTTACGGCGGTGCTATAGCCTACTTCGAGGGCTGTGAAATCCGCAGCTGGGGCGGCGGCTGGGTTACTGCCCCTTCCACTCCCAAGGAGCAGGCCTACGGCTTTGTATTTAATCATTGCCGCTTCACCTATCGCGACAACAGCCCCCGCAAGGGGGATGACGGCCGCAGCATAGCCATCGGCAGGCCTTGGCACAACTACCCCAAGGTGGCCATCCTCAATAGCGAATACTGCGACCAGATGGACCCACTCGGCTGGCCTACGACATGGAGAATGGAATATGCGTCAAGCAGCCCGGACCTCCACCTCTACGAGTATGGCAACAGCGGCGTCCGTGCAGATATGAGCACCCGCGCCAAGTGGGCAGGACTTCGTGAGATGAGCGCGGAGGAAGCGGCCGACTACACCGTGGACAAGGTGTTCGGCATCGATCCGAGGTACTGGTAGTTAGAAGCGGTAGCCTACGCCCAGCTTCCCGCCCTGATAGAGCATACCTGCGGAGAGCTCGGCAAATCCATAGAACTTGTGCCCGAAAGTGACTCCGATAGGGGAGGCCTGGAAGACGAATTGTAACTGGGGGTCGGAGCAGTCGAATTTATATAAGGCTGCGCCGGCCTCTACTTTTCCGTAGAGGGTCCATTTCTCCCTGGTGAGATAGTTCATCGTCGCCTGCGGCATTATTGACACGACATCGAGGGTGTGGCTCGCCATCTCCCCGCCCAGGCTGGAAGTGAATCCCTGATAGCCCAGATCCACTCCCACGGCCAGCCAGCGATTGAGCTTGCGGGAGATGTCGATGGAGAGGTCGCCCGTGGCGATTCCGTCATCCTGCTGCTTGTCTTCAGCTTCATCGTTGATGTGGCTCAGGGAAGCGATTCCGTAGAGGATACCATTGACGAACGGGACAATGCCCCAGCCGGCACGGACTTCCCAGCGGTAGTCAGGTACATATTTGGAGGAGGATGTCTGCCCGTTTGCAGACAGCAGCGAGGCGCAGAGCAGCGCCGCACAAATCAGGGAAAGTCTTCTCATTATGCTCAGCGTTATTATTAAGAAGTGCGGGTGAAGGGACTCGAACCCATACGCACGAGGCACCAGATCCTAAGTCTGGCTTGGCTACCAATTACAACACACCCGCGTGTCGGAAAAAACTACCCGCCCGGGGGCAGGGCTCTTTCCAAGGGGCAAATATAATAAAAAAACGGCCAACCCAAAGGGGTAGGCCGTCATTATCTTATCGGTGAGAAAAGATTACTGCTCGTCTTCGAGACGGAGATGCTGCACATAGATGGCCTTCATCCTGGCCACACGACGCTTCTCGGAAGGCTTCTCGAAGTTCTTGCGTGAACGGAGTTCGCGGATTGCGCCCGTCTTCTCGAACTTCCTCTTGAATTTCTTAAGAGCCCTTTCGATGTTCTCTCCTTCCTTTACTGGTACGATAATCATTTCTTTAAATCACCCCCTTTTTCTTTTTGCGGACGCAAAGGTAATGATTTATTTCATAAACGCACAATTTATTTCGGGATTTATCGTTATTTTTGCTGACACTGATTAGCCCAGACCACATGATGTCTTCCCGCCTCATCGCATCCGCGCTCGCTATAGCCGCCACCACGCTGGCGACCGAGTTTTCCTTGTCCGCCCAGACCCAGCGGGAGCTGCTCTCCGAGCTGGACCGCACGATAGATGAAGCGCCTTCGTATGTGACTGCTAAAGAGCTGCGTATCAAGACTATAGAGAATACTCTCCACTCCCGCGGCGTACAACCTGAGAGGCAATACTTCATATACGGGGAGCTCTTCGACGAATACCAGGCCTACAACTACGGCAAGGCGGTCGATGCACTGAAAGCGCAGAAAGAACTCGCCCTCCAGCTCGGCGACCGCAGCAAGCTCAACGATGTTTATCTAAAGGAGGCGATGCTCAACACCGCGGCCGGGGAATTCCTCGAAGCGCAGAACGACCTCGCCCTCCTGGATACCACCGTCCTGGCTAAGGAGCAGGAGATAGCCTACTGCAATGTCCAGCAGCGCTTCTGGTTCGACTACGACGAGAACCAGAAAGGAGCCGACAAGTCGATGCTGCGCAAAGTCGCCTATTACCGCGACCGCCTGCTCAGCCTCGCAGACCCTTCCAGCGCCCTCAGCCGCTATGTGATGGTCCGCAAGTGCATCGACGACAAGAACTACGCCCAGGCTGACTTCATCAACCGCCACTCCCTCTCCAGCATAGACCCTGCTAGCCACGACTACGCCAACCTCGCTTATTATCAAGCCCGTATCTGCGAGCAGCTCAACCGCCGCGAGGAGATGAAGAACTGGTTCATCCGCTCCGCGATGGCCGACATCAAGACTGCCACCAAGGACAACGCCTCGCTCTTCAGTCTCGCCGACGCCCTCTTCCAGGACGGCGACTACGAGAGGGCGTTCAGATATTCCAGCTTCTCCCTGCAGGATGCAGTCGCCTTTGACGCCAAGCTGCGCCAGTGGCAGATAGCCTCCATCCTCCCGGCAGTGCAGAAGAGCTACTCCGACCTGCGTTCGGCGCATCAGGCCAAGGTCAGGAATATGCTCATACTTGCCTGCGTGCTTTCGCTGCTGCTCCTGATAGGGGCTGTGGCCCTGCTCAGGCTCTACCGCCGGCAGATACAGTATAGCCGCAAGATAGCCGAGATGAACGACGAGGTCAAGCAGAGCTCCGAGGCCCTCTCTGACTTCAACGAGAGGCTCAAGAAGATGAATCTCGAGCTCAAGGAGGCCAACGCCGCCAAGGAGGAATACATCGGACTGTTCCTGAGCATGTGCTCCAGCTACATTGACAAGATGAAGGCTTACCAGAGCCGAGTACGCAAGATGGCCCTCTCCGGCAACCTCGACAAACTGATTGCCGAGACTTCGTCGCCGGACAATGTGGATAAGGAGCTCAAGGAGTTCTACGACATGTTCGATCAGGCCTTCCTCCGGCTCTACCCAAAGTTCGTGGAGCAGTTCAACGACCTCCTGCGCGAGGACGCGAGGATAGAGCTCAAGAAGGGCAAGCTTCTCAACACCGAGCTCCGCATCTTCGCCCTAATTAGGCTCGGTATCACCCAGTCCTCCGACATAGCATCGATGCTCCGCTACTCGGTCAACACCATCTACAACTATAGGGCGCAGATCAAGAATTCCGCCCTCGGGGACAGGGAGCAATTTGAAGAAAAAATCAAGCAAATCGGTAATTAAGTGGACAGTGAGGTCCACTTTTTTTGTTTTGGGGCGAATTGTCTAGGATGTTGATTATTAGCATATAAACAAAATTGCAAAGCCACACTGTTTCCACTTATCCGGCTTCCGAGCCCCCGCCCCAAAAAGCCCAAATCCACTATTTTTGCCGCTCGCTAAAGCGTAAAGCGTTGCACGACAATTATTTAAGTAATCCACTTAAAACTCTTTGCCCCTAATTTCCCGGAGGGCTTTTTATTTATGATACACCTTTTTATTTTTGTGTCAGACAAACAGCACACCACTGCTGATTACCATCAACACTAACACTAATAACAATGAACATCCAAAGTCTAAAGCAGATTGCCTTGACAGTCATCTGTCTTCTAGGGATCGGATCGGCGACCGCATGGTCACAGTCCGTCCGTGTCAACGGTACCGTTCTTGACGAGAACGGGGCAGGTTTCATTGGTGCAGGTGTCGTCCAGAAAGGTACCTCTAACGGTACTATGACAGACGCCGACGGCCAGTTTGAAATCACCGTTCCGAAAGGTGCCGTACTTCAGTTCTCCTTCATCGGCTACGTGTCCCAGGAACTCCCTGCAGCGCAGAATATGAAGGTGACCCTTCTTCCTGATTCCCAGCTTCTTGAAGAGACTGTCGTAATCGGTTACGGCGTTCAGAAAAAGAGCGTCGTCACTGCTGCAATCTCCAGCATTACCTCCGACGACCTCAAGGTCCAGTCCAACACTAGAGTTGACAACATGCTTCAGGGTATGTCCTCCGGCGTGTTTGTCACCCAGGGTTCAGGTTCTCCTGACGCCGGCTCTCAGGTCAGGGTCAGAGGTGTCGGTACCATCCACAATTCCGATCCTCTTTACATAGTGGACGGAATGCCTGCCGGAAGCATCGACTTCATCAATCCTAACGACATCGAGCGCATCGAGGTCCTCAAGGACGCAGCTTCAGGTGCAGTTTACGGAGCCCGTGCAGCCAACGGCGTCATACTCGTCACCACCAAGAAGGGCCAGGAAGGCAGGGCGAAAGTCAGCTACGACTTCTCCTACGGTATCCAGAACCCTTGGCGCAAGCCTGCAGTGCTCAACGCCACCGAGTACGCCATCATGATGAACGAGGGTATGCTCAACGACGGCAAGGCCCCTATCTACGACGACCCGTACTCCCTCGGCGAGGGAACCGACTGGGTTGACGCCATCTTCGACAAGAATTCTCCTATCGTAAAGCATGATGTCTCTCTGTCCGGCGGCAACGGCAAGGTTGACTACAATGTCTCAGGAGGCTACCTCTCCAACGAGGGTACCATCGGCGGACGTTTCGGCCGTTCATACTACAACAGGGCCACCTTCCGCGAGAATGTAGGTGTCACCGTATTTGACAAGACCCAGGAGCGCAGCTGGCTCAACAAGCTCACTTTCCGCAACCAGCTCTCCTACGCCCACATCCGTTCGGCGTCCGTCTCCACCAACTCCGAGTACGGCTCGCCTCTCGGCTCAGCCATCGGAATGTCACCTCTCGAGTCCATCTACGCCACCGCCGAGGACGAGGAGAGATACAAGGCTCTCTATCCTGACGGATACCCTTATATTATAAGGAACTCCGAAGGCGTTGCCTACTCTATCGCCGACGCGGGCGTATATAACGAGCAGGCCAACCCTATCGCAATGCTTGACAGGCCGGGCTCCAACACCAGCACCGACAAGATCGTAGCCGGTCTCAACACCGAGCTCAACCTCATCGACGGCCTCAAGTTCCGCAACTCCGTCTCCCTGGACCTCGCCTATGTCTATAGCAACAGCTACAGCACCGAGTACTTCCTCACCTCAAAGTCCTACAAGTATGACACCGTCACAGAGAAAGTCAGCTATGACGCAGACGGCAACAAGTCTGTGACCGAGAAGATCAACTACGGCTCAAGCGCATCCCAGAGCATGTACAGGTACTACACCTGGCAGGTCGAGAACGTGCTTACCTACGACAAGACCTTCGGCAAGCACAGCATCAACGCCGTCCTCGGACAGTCAGCCCTCCGCTACACTTCAGCCAATGTGGGTGCAAGCGCCAACGGCCTGACCTACCCTTACGATAGCTGGAAGATCTCCGTCAACAATACCCTCGGCAAGCAGGAGAACGGAGACCGCAACGGTTGGGGCAGTTGGAACTCAATCCCTTACAGCCTTATCTCATACTTCGGCCGTATCTCCTACAACTACGACGAGCGCTACATGGCCGAGGTTACCGTAAGACGTGACGCATCCAGCCGCTTCGGCCCTAACAACAAGTGGGGTACCTTCCCTTCATTCAGCTTGGGCTGGAACGCGAAGAACGAAAGCTTCCTCAAGGACGTGAACTTCCTCTCGACCGCCAAGCTCCGCGGATCATGGGGTATCAACGGTAACGACAACATCGGTGACTTCACCTATGCAGTATATTCAAGCTCAGGCAACAACTATGTCTTCGGAGCCGGTGGCAACAACACTGAAGCCATCTCCACGGGCGTGAAGCCTAGCGGCCTCGCCAACCCTAACGTAAAGTGGGAGCAGTCCATCCAGACCGACCTCGGAGCCGACCTCGGATTCTTCGGCAACAGACTCACCGCCACCATCGACTACTACAACAAGAAGACCTCCGGAATGCTTCTTTCAATGCCGGTTCCTTCATATGCAGGTGACTCCGCTCCTACCGGAAACCTCGGCGACATGGTCAACCGCGGTATCGAAATCGACCTCGGCTACAGAGGACACGTTCAGGACTTCAACTACGGAGTCAAGCTCAACGCTTCCTACAACCACAACGAGCTGACCTACCTCGGCGATGACGCCACCTACCTCACCGGCTCCAGCCACAAGCTCGGAACCCTCACCAGAGGCGACGTGGGAATGCCTTTCCCTTACTTCTACGGATGGAAGACCGACGGAGTGTTCCAGAATGCAGCCGAAGTTGCGGCATACACCAACTCCGAAGGTGCTCTTATCCAGCCTAACGCACAGGCAGGCGACTTCCGCTTCGTCGATGTCAACGGCGACGGCACCATCAACGACGACGACCGCACCATGATCGGTAAGGGCATTCCTGACTGGACCCTCGGCCTCTCGCTCAACTTCGAGTGGAAAGGCTTTGACTTCAGCATGCTCCTCCAGGGACAGTTCGGCGTACAGGCATTCAATGTAAGCCGCCGTACCGACCTTTACTACATCAACCTCCCTAAGACCATCCTTAACAGATGGACCGGAGAAGGCTCCACCGACAGCGCCCCTCGCTTCTCATTCAGCTCAGCCAACGAGAACTACAGGGCTTCCGACTACTGGGTTGAGGACGCTTCATTCGTAAGGGCAAGGAACATGCAGTTCGGCTACACCCTCCCTGCTTCCCTCACCAAGCATGTGGCAATCTCCCGCCTCAGAGTATATCTGCAGGCCGAGAACCTCTTCACCCTCACCAAATACACGGGATGCGATCCTGAAGTGACCGGTGGCAACTCAGGCTACGGCACTGAAGTCGGAATCGACCGCGGCGTATATCCGCAGAACAGGACCTTCACCTTCGGTGTCAATGTCAACTTCTAAAATGAGATTAGAGATGAAAAAGATATTATTCGCGCTCTGCGCAATTTCAATACTGGCCGTTTCTTCCTGCTCAGAAGAATTCGTCACGCCGGAGCACAACTCCTCCGAGCCGATGAGCGAGTACTTCAATACGGAAGCCCGTATGTTCCAGGGACTTACCGCGGCATACGACCCGCTCGAGTGGTTTGACTACTTCTACCAGTACGACCCGCTCCACCTCGTCTATGACATTATGGCGGACGATATTAACGCCGGCGGCTCCAGCGAGGGCGACCAGCCTATCCTCGTCAAGACGCACTTCTACACCGCCACCTCCACCGATGTCTGCAACCAGATCTGGACCATCGCATATTCCGGAATCAACCGCTGCTGCGTAGTACTTGAGAATGTGGACAATGTAGCCGAGATGAGCGACGAGACCAAGGCCCTCTACAAGGCCGAGTGCACCGTCCTCAAGTCCTTCTACTACAACATCCTCTGGAAGCTCTGGGGCAACATCCCTTACTACGACCAGAACCTCGTGTCCCCTTACTTCACCGAGCAGCTCGACCACGACGCCGTCTATGAGAAGATTGTCAGCAACATCGAGAGCGCCATCGAGATGAATGTCCTCCCGATGAAGGCATCCTCAGGCAACGAGGGACGCGTGACCCTTGCAATGGCCTATATGCTCTACGCCGAGGCAGTCATGTATCAGAACGACGCTGCCAGGTACCAGAAGGCTCTCGACTACATGAAGGAGATAATCTCTTCAGGCAGCTACAAGCTCGTCGATGACTTCGCAGGCATCTGGGAAGAGTCAGGAGAATGGTGCGCCGAGTCCATCTGGGAGATTAACTACATCTCCGAAGGCGCAGTCCGCTCGTGGGACGCTCCTATCGCCACCGGCGGCAACGTCTTCGCAGTCCTGACCGGAATCCCTTCACTCAAGGGTAGTTCTGACTATGTCGAGGGATGGGGTTTCGGCCCTGTACGCAAGGCCGCATACGATATGTATGACGACACCGACATCCGCCGCGACGGAGGCATCCTCAACTTCGAGAAGTATGCAGCCGAGACCGGAGCAAGCTACACCATACGCTGGGAAGACACCGGATACTTCCTCCGCAAGTATCTCCCTCGCGCCAACGGCAACCACGGCTATCTCGGAGACTCTAACATGAACCACGGCAACAACGAGCGCGTTTACCGCTATGCCGAGACCCTCCTCAACGCCGCAGAGCTCTCCCTCCTCCTCGGACAGGCACCGGATTCCTACCTCAAGGAAGTCCGCGCCCGCGCCAAGAGCCAGGATACCGGAGTGACCCGTGACGACATCATCCAGGAGCGCCACAAGGAGTTCGTGGGCGAGGGCAAGCGCTATTGGGACCTCATCCGCAGCGGAAAGGCTGCAACGGTCCTCACCGCCGCCAACCACGAGTACCGCACCAATGACTGGACCGAGTCCAAGAAATACTGGCCGATCCCTCAGACCGAGATCGACAAGGATTCCAACCTCAAGCAGAACAACTATTAATCCTGAATGAAAATGAAGACAAGAGTTAAATATATCGCTTTGTCGGCTGCAGTCGCCCTTATGGCGGCCTGCTCCCCGGAATACAATACTCCGGACCAGACGAAGCTCCCTCTGGCTGCAGACTTCGACGTTGAGGTCAATGTGGACCAGGAGACCAACTATGTCACGTTCAATATGAACAATCAGGCCGTTGTGCCTATCTGGATCATCGGCTCTACCGACCCTATCGACAACGCGAGCGGCTCCAAGGTGACGGGCAAGAACTACGCCTACACGGGCAACGGACTTCAGCTCCGCTTCCGCGACGCCGGAGAGCACTCTGTCGAGGTCAAGGCCTACAACTCAAACGGTATCTCAGTGGGCTCTCAGATAGTGAAGTTTACTCTTGACAACACCTACCGCGACCCGTTCGACGCATCGCCTTATATCAAGGCCCTCAGCAACGGTGACAGCCAGACCTGGGAGTGGAACTACAATACTGCCGGACACTTCGGCTGCGGCCCTTACGGCGGCAACGGTACCGAATGGTGGAGCGCCGGAGCGAACGAGAAGGCTGATATGAGCCTCTACGACGACAAGATTACCTTCACCTCTGACGGCAAGTACACCTTCGACCCGGGCGACGGCCAGACCTTCGTCAATGTCGGCTCAGGCGTTAAGCCGGAATACAACACCACCGGTGCCGACTACATCATTCCTTGGGATGTCACCACCACTACCTACAGCGTGGAGAACAGCTGGAACGACGCAGGCGTAGAGGAAATCTACATCACCCTCCCGAAGGGTACCCCTATGTCCTACATAGCTGACCAGACCGCTCTGGACGACCCTCGATACCTCGTGCTCGAGAACAATCCTTCCGATATGAAGAAATGCCTCAAGCTGGCCATCAACCTCAAGACAACTGCCAACCCTGACGGCATCGCATGGCACTACGAGTTCGTCAAGGAGGGCAGCGCAGCCGGCGGAGACGTCGAAGATCCTCTCTACGGCAAGACCAGCAAGACCTGGGTGCTCGCATCCGACCAGCAGGGCCACCTCGGCTGCGGCGAGAACCAGTCAAATCCTGCAGGATGGTGGTCAGCCAATCCTAACGACAAGGCCGGTACCGGTCTCTACGACGACGAAATCACCTTCTACGCTGACGGCAAGTATGTCTTCAACCCTGGCGCGGACGGCAAGATTTACATCAACTACGGCGTCACCGCCATCGGCGTCAGCGGAAAGACCGAGGACTACGATATCGACTGGGCCGTACAGGAATCCACCTACAAGCTCGAGGGCGATGTGCTCACCTTCCCTAAGGGTGTCGTAATCGGATATGTGCCTGGCGACGAGGTTTACAACAACCCGACCTATGTCATCACCGAGAACACCGAGGACAAGCTCGTCATCGTGGCCAACCTCTCCGGCATCTCATGGCAGTACATCTACAAGCCGAAGCCGCCAGTAAGCTACGACATCGACGGCGAGGGCAACCTCTGGAAGAAAGCTTCGGTTACCGTGGACTGGTGGTATTCGCCTTCCGACTGGTCAGGCGGTCTGACCCCTGAGACTGAGGCCCTCGAGGGTAACGGCCTCAAGGTAGTCATCCCTGAGGGAATCGGCGGCAGCGAATGGATGGGACAGACCAAATTCCACACCGACATCCCTATGTCCACCTCCAAGACCTACGACTTCTGCGCGACCGTAGAGAGCGACCAGGACATCTCCGCGATGACCTTCAAGCTCGCCTGGGAGGGCAATGACGCCGACCACGCCGCGTTCTATGTCAACAACTTCTCAGTTGAGGCCGGGACAGCCGCCACCTTCACCGTCGAAGCCGCGGCCCCGGATGTGGACTACGACAAAGCAGTGCTTTTCGTTGACCTTGGACGCTGCGCAGCCGGCACTACCGTCACCCTGAGCAAGATCTGTCTCCAGGAACACAAATAATGAAACGATTGTTGCACTTTTTATCACTGGGCTTGCTGCCGCTTCAGGCGGCGGCAGCCCTTTCTCTGTCTTCGTGCCAGGGCACGGCTCCGAGCGCTCCGTCCGGGAACTTCGAACTTACAATAGACAGGACCGAACTTTCCTCTTCTTACGAGGCTGCCACGCTGACCCTTGAAGTCGATGCTAACTGCGAGTGGGGCGTCTCCTCCGGAGCGACCGACTGGTGCACCGTCTCCCCGAGCGGCGGCCTTTCAGGCAAGTCCAGCGTCAAGGTCTCCCTCGCGGAGAACTACACCAGCGACGCTCGCGAGACCGCTCTGACCTTCCGCTACGGCTCGTCCCGCAAGACGGTCGCCGTCAAGCAGGAGTGCAAGGCCGGCGGCTCCGACATCCCGGCCGGCTACAAGCTGGTCTGGCAGGATGAGTTCAACACCTCCGGCACCTCCACTCCGGATTCCGACAAGTGGTGGTACGAGACCGGTGACGGCGGCTGGGGCAACAACGAGCTCCAGAACTATGTCGCCGACGGCGTCTGCGGCGATGTGAAGATTGCTGAGGTTTCCGACGGAACCCTCAAGATCACGGCGCAGAAGATAGGCAGCAAGGTGCAGTCAGTCAGGATGAACACCAGGTCATACTGGACCTACGGCTACTTCGAGGCCCGCCTCAAGCTCCCTAAGGGCAAAGGTACCTGGCCTGCATTCTGGATGATGCCGCAGAACTACACCGCTTGGCCAAAGGACGGCGAGATAGACATTATGGAAGAGGTCGGGTGCAATCCGGAATATGTCTCTTCCAGCATCCACTGCACCGCCTACAACCATCCCAAGAACACCCAGAAAACTCACGAGTTCAAGCTCGCCGGGGCTCAGTCGGAGTTCCATACCTACGCTCTGGAGTGGACTGCCGAGAAGATGGACTTCATCTTCGACGGCGAGGTCCATATGACTTTCAAGAACGACGGCAAGGGCAACTACGACACCTGGCCGTTCAACAACCCTTTCTACCTCAAGCTCAACCTTGCCTGGGGCGGCAACTGGGGCGGAATGTATGGCGTGGACGAGAGCTGCCTGCCTGCTACCTACGAGATTGATTACGTGAGAGTTTATCAGAAACAGTGATGAAATTCCATCGTTCAGGGCTTGTACTTGCGCTTCTGCTTGCCGTTTCCTGCGGCAGACAGGAGCGGGAGTCCGTGCCGGTATTCCGGTCCATCAGCGTCGGCGCCGTTGCCGTGACCCTCGATGAAGATGGCAAGGCCAGCGTGGAGTTTGAGGTGGATGAGCCTGGCTACGTCTTCGACTACGGCGTCGGGGGCAGCGGCTGCGCCGTTTCCCTCAGGCTTCAGGACGGCTCAGAGCCTGCCGATTTCGCCCTGACGGGCATAGTCCCGCTAGCGGGGGAGGAGGGGGTGTATTCCGCTTCCATCTCCGACCTCGACGTGAGCGAGGGCTACGAGGAGAGCGTCCGTTTCGCGATGAAGCTGCCTCAGGGCACGCTGATATATTCTTCGGCATTCACTCTGGTCAAGGTCGCACCCGAGAAAGGACTCAATACCGGCCTGCCTGTCATCTATATCAATACCGAGGACGGCAAGGAGGTTGTCTCCAAGGACGATTACCTCAGCGCGAGCTTCAGCATAAGCGGCATCGACGAGGCCGACTCCATGGAAGAAGTGTCCTGCTCCGTCAAGGGGCACGGCAACACCACCTGGACCTGGGCAAAGAAGCCTTACCTCGTCAAGTTCGACAAGAAGCAGTCCGTATTCGGGCTGCCTAAGCACAAGCGCTGGCTGCTTCTCGCCAACTTTATGGACAGGACCCTGATGCGCAACATCATAGCCTACAAGATAGGTTCGATGACTTCGCTCGACTGGACTCCGCACTGCAGAAGCGTGGAGCTCGTGATGAACGGAACTCACCGCGGCACCTATCTGCTCGTCGAGCAGGTGCGTGCCGACAGCAAGAGGGTGCCTTGCGAGGACGGCTTCCTGCTGGAGTGCGACTTCCACTACGACAATGAGATACAGTGGGTGCAGACTCCGGGGCGCAGCAACCAGTTCGGCGACGGCGGCATACCTTTCGGGATTAAATATCCTGATTGGGATGACGGTCTGACCGATGCAGGGCTCAAGGAGATTAAGGACTATATCAAGACCGTGTCCGAGACCATTTACGGCGAGGGTTTCGCCGATGCCTCCGAGGGCTATGCCAAGTATCTGGATATCAATTCGTATATCGACTACTGGATAGTCTGCGAACTGATGGTGAACCACGAGCTCGGCAACCCGGGAAGCGTCTATATGCACAAAAGCGCCGACAGCAAGCTCACGGCAGGCCCGCTCTGGGACTTCGACTGGGGCACGCTGTCCTACAACGCCTCTCCTCACGCCCAAAACGGACTGATCAACCGCAACGCCATCTGGTACGCGCGTCTCTTCGATGATCCGGCATTCCATAGCGCAGTCAAGGCACGCTGGGAGGAACTCCTCCCGCAGCTGAGGACCATACCGGACTACATCGACGAGCTGGAGAAGACCCTCGAGGCTTCCGCGGAACTCAATTTCCGGATGTGGAACCCCTCCGAGGACGCGTCGCAGAACGGCGGGAACATCATCAACGGCGACGAGAACATGAGCTTCAAGGCCGCCGTGGCGCGAATCAGGAAGATTTACCTTGAAAGATTGGACACCATAAGCAAGAATTTATAAATGAAGATTTACAAATACATAACCATAGCTGCGCTTTCCCTTGCGCTCTGCGGCTGTACCGACAAGGACGAGACCGAGAAGAAGGTCGATGAACTCCTTTCGCGGATGACCCTGCACGAGAAGGTCGGCCAGATGAACCAGCTCTCCGGCGGAGACTGGCTCGCCGAGGCCGTCGAGAAGGGGGAGGTCGGCAGCATACTCAACTGCGTTGATCCCGCCGAGATCAACAGGGTCCAGAAGATTGCCGTCGAGAAGAGCCGTCTCGGGATTCCTGTCCTCGTGAGCAGGGATGTCATCCACGGCTTCAAGACCGTATTTCCGATTCCTCTCGGACTCGCGGCCACGTTTGACCCCGAACTCGTGGAGCAGGGAGCGCGCTATGCCGCAGTCGAGGCCGCTTCCAGCGGTGTCAGGTGGACATTCTCCCCGATGCTCGACATCTCCCGCGACCCGCGCTGGGGACGCATGGCGGAGAGCTCCGGCGAGGACCCGTACCTCGACTCCGTGATGGGCTCCGCGATGATCCGCGGCTATCAGGGCAATGGGGATTCCACCAGCGTCGCCGCCTGCCTCAAGCATTTCGCGGGCTACGGCGCAGCCGAGGGCGGCCGTGACTACAATACATCCGAGATTGGCGAGAGGACGCTGCGCAATATCTATTTCCCTGCCTTCGAGGCGGGAGTAAATGCCGGCGCGATGACCCTTATGACTTCATTCAACACCATCGACGGCATCCCTTCCACGGGCAACAAATGGCTGCTTCAGGACATCCTGAGGGGCGAGTGGGGCTTCGACGGAATGGTTGTCACCGACTGGAACTCCTCCGGCGAGATGGTGATGCACGGATATGCCAGCGACCTCAAGGACGCTTCCAAGCTCTCAATCGACGCCGGCGTGGATATGGATATGATGTCCTACGGCTACATATCCTTCGTCGAGGAACTCGTCAAGGAGGGCAAGATCAGCGAGAAGCAGATCGACGATGCCGTCAGGAACATACTCCGTCTCAAATTCCGCCTCGGCCTTTTCGATAACCCTTATGTTGACGAGGGCGCTCCGGCAAAGACCTTCTACGCTCCGGCCCACCTCGAGGCTGCGAAGCAGAGCGCCGTCGAGTCCGCCGTACTCCTCAAGAACGATGGCGCGCTCCCTCTCAAGGGCGTCAAAACCCTGCTTGTGACCGGCCCTCTCGCCGACCAGCCTTACGAGCAAATGGGCACCTGGGCGTTCGACGGGGACGAGACCCGCACTGTTACCCCTCTGCAGGCCCTCCGCAAGCAATACAATGTGATCTATGAACCGGGCACCGCATACAGCCGTGACGCAAGCACCGCAGGCATAGCCAAGGCGCGTGCAGCCGCTTCAAGGGCCGATGCCGTCGTGGTATTTGCGGGCGAGGAGGCCATCCTCTCCGGCGAGGCCCACAGCCTCTCCGACCTCAATCTGCAGGGCGCCCAAAGCGAGCTGATCGCCGCGATGAAGCGCACCGGCAAGAAGGTAATCGTAGTCGTGATGGCCGGCAGGCCTCTTACCATAGGCCGCGACCTCGACAACTGCAACGCGATGCTCTACTCCTTCCATCCCGGAACCATGGGCGGCGAGGCCATCGCGGATCTGCTCAGCGGCAAGGCGACCCCTTCGGGCAAGACTCCGGTCACCTTCCTCAAGACTGTGGGTCAGGCACCTATGTACTACAACCACCTCAATACCGGGCGTCCCAATACCGGCACGGAGACCCTCCTTATGGATCTCCCTCTCAAGGCCGGGCAGACTTCCAACGGCTGCACCTCTTACTACCTCGACAGCGGTTACGGCCCTCTCTTCCCGTTCGGCTACGGCCTGAGCTACACGACCTTCGAGTACTCCGACCTCACGCTCGACAAGAGGGAATACGGCGCTTCCGAGACCGTCAAGGTCAAGTTTACGCTCCGCAACAGCGGAGAATACGACGGCACTGAAGTGGCACAGCTCTATGTGCGCGACCTCGTCGGCTCCATCGCCCGTCCTGTCAAGGAACTCAAGGCTTTCCGCAGGGTCAACCTCAAGGCGGGGGAGAGCACTGAAGTGGAGTTCGAACTGCCTGTGCAGGAGCTCGCGTTCTGGAACATAGACCTCAGACGCATCGTCGAGCCGGGAGATTTCCAGCTCTGGGTAGCGGGAGATTCCGCCTCCGGCGAGCCGGTACAGTTCTCGGTTAAATAATACCGATTGATTTTTGCCTCCCCGGCTGTCGCATTTCAGATGTGCGCGGCCGGGGAGCTTGCTATATCTTCATCCCGAAATAATAGCGGCGGACCCAGTATTCGAAGAGAGGGTCGATTAGCTGCGGCTTGCCGCTTTCGTCGAAATATACTATCTCCTTCTTGCAGAGAGCGTCCTTTAGGCGGCGCACATTGGCTGATGAGTTAAGTCTATATTCTTCAATAACTTCCGCGCTTGTAAACTTGACATGCCCGTCCAGGATTGCCTTGAGCAGGCTGACCTGAAAGGTGGTCAGGTCCTCCATTGCCGCCACGAATCTGGGCTCGTGTATCGAGAGTATGGTGTCCAGGGCCGCATTGAGCACCGGCTCCATTATGTAGCCCTTGGTCAGAGAGTCGCAGATTGAGGAGAAATGGTTAATGTAGCATATATTGTTGTGGAAGAGCCCGCACACTCCCAGCAGCAGGTCGCGGTCGATGACCTTTCCGCTCGCGAGCAGTCCGCGGATTACATGCTCGATGATTTCGCGGGTGTCTATTTCGCCCAGCTTCACCCTCTCCGCCTGGCGGAAGAAGAACTTCTTGGTTCCGAATATTTCGTACATCGCGTTGACCTTGGAGCCGATGAAGATATAGCTTGCGGCGGCCTTCATCTCGGGGTTAAGCTCGCGGAAGACCTCCTCCATCAGGGAGCAGGCGCCCTCGCCGTCCTCGGTGAGCATTATGTTTTGGAATTCGTCAATCACCACATAGAGCTTGCGGCCCCGCTTCAGCGCGCAGCGGTAAGGCAGGTTCAGCACGGCCTTGAGGTCCTCGCGGTCCATCTCCCAGTTGAGAGAGAGTATCTCCCCGCCGGCGGCGAAGCGCTCGGCATCGAAGATGAAGTGCGTGCCCGGTAGCAGCTCCCCGATTATCGAGGAATAGTTCTCTGGCCCGCCGAAAGCCGCGCGGAGCACCTCCGTGCCGAGTTTCAGCGCCATTTCGCGCAGCGTCCTTACATTCATCAGGCTGATATTCGCGCTCGCGAAGTCCTGCCCGGAGGATTTCATATTGTAGAAGCTCTGCTGCACCAGCGAGGTCTTGCCGGTCTTCGGCGCCTCGTAGATGACTATGTTCTCGCCCTGGCCCAGCAGGTTGGCGACCGCCGCCGTCTCCGCCTTGCGGCCTATGTAGCTCTTGCCTCCGACGGGTTTGCTGTAGATGAAAGGTACGTCCATATAACAGAAGTGTTTGAACACAAAATTAGCAAAATAATTTGTGGATAAGATAAAATTCTCTAAATTTGCACCCCGATATTTATGGCCGTGGAGCTATAGCATAAGAGCCGCCGAAGCAGGCGACCGCTTGCGGTCCGAACTTTTAAACAAGTTTCAAATGTACGCAATCGTAGACATTGCAGGCCAGCAGTTTAAAGTAGAAGCTGGAAATGAAATCTTTGTGCAGAGGCTTGCCGATGCCAAAGGTGCTGATGTGGAGTTCAAGAAGGTCCTCCTCGTTGCCAATGACGCTGAGGTTAAGGTCGGAACTCCGTATGTCGAGGGTGCCGTAGTCAAGGCTACCGTGCTCGACGACGACGCTAAGGCTGACAAGGTTCTCGTATTCAAGAAGATCCGCCGCAAGGGCTTCCAGAAGCTCAACGGTCACCGTCAGAAACTCACCAAGATTAAGATTAACGAAATCGCTTAAGGATTATGGCACACAAGAAAGGTCAATCAAGTTCTAAGAACGGTCGTGAGTCAGAAAGCAAACGCCTTGGACTCAAGAAATTCGGCGGCGAAGTCGTTAAAGCCGGAAATATCATCGTGCGCCAGAGAGGCACCGTCCACAACCCTGACAAGAATGTCGGAATGGGCAAGGACCACACCCTCTACGCTCTCATTGACGGTACAGTCAAGTTCTCCCGCAAGAGGAACGACAAATCTTATGTATCGGTAATCCCGTTTGAGAATTAATCTCGAAGGGGTTTATGCAGAATCTGAGGACTTGCACTTCGAGATAAGTGTAAGTCCTCTGTTTTTTATTGAAAATACTGAAAGTTAACATATAAGCTATGCTTACACTCAAAATGCTTCGCGACGACCCGCAGGCCGTCATCGACAAACTGAAGATCAAGAACTTCGACGCCAAGCCTTATGTGGACAAGGTGCTCGAGCTCGACTCCCTGCGCCGCTCCCTACAGGTGGAGAGCGACGAACTGCTTGCAGTCCAGAAGACCAAGGCTGCCGAAATCGGCGGCCTGATGAAGCAGGGCCTCAAGGACGCTGCCGAGGCTGCCAAGGCCGAGGTCGCTTCCCTCAAGGCAAAATCCAACGAACTCCTCGCCAAGATGGACGAGGCTTCCAAAGAGCTTGAAAGCCAGCTCGTGCTGATGCCTAACATCCCTTGCGGGCTCGTAAAGCCGGGCAAGGGCGCCGAGGATAACGAAGTCGTCAAGATGGGCGGCCCGGAGGTAAAGCTTCCCGAGGGAGCGCTTCCTCACTGGGAACTCGCCAAGAAATATGACATCATCGACTTTGACCTTGGAGTCAAGATTACCGGAGCAGGTTTCCCTGTCTATAAGGACAAGGGCGCGAAGCTCCAGAGAGCGCTCATCAACTTCTTCCTCGACTGCAACACTGCAGCCGGCTACAAGGAGGTCGAGCCGCCTGTGATGGTCAACGCCGCTTCCGGCTTCGGCACCGGCCAGCTCCCTGACAAGGAGGGCCAGATGTACCACGCCAACCTTGACGACTTCTATATGGTGCCTACGGCCGAAGTGCCTCTCACCAACATCTACCGCGATGTAATCCTTCCTGCCGACCAGATTCCGCAGCGCATCACCGCCTACACCCCTTGCTTCCGCCGCGAAGCCGGCTCCTACGGCAAGGATGTGCGCGGACTCAACCGTCTGCACCAGTTCGACAAGGTGGAAATCGTGCGCATCGAGAAGCCTGAGAACTCCTACGCAGCCCTAGATGAAATGGTGGCCCATGTAGAGAGCCTTGTCAACAAGCTCGGCCTGAAGTACAGGATTCTCCGTCTCTGCGGCGGCGACCTCAGCTTCACCTCCGCCATTACCTACGATTTCGAGCTCTGGTCAGCCGCCCAGCAGCGCTGGCTCGAGATTTCCTCAGTCTCCAACTTCGAGACCTATCAGAGCAACCGCCTACACCTGCGCTACCGTGACGAGAACGGCAAGACCCAGCTCGCGCACACTCTCAACGGCAGTTCCCTCGCGCTCCCTCGCGTCGTAGCCGCCCTGCTCGAAGACAACCAGACTCCTGACGGCATCGTCATCCCTGAAGTTCTCCGTCCATACACAGGATTCGACAAGATTGATTAAGGAAAATACTATAATTTTGGGCATTGATCCCGGAACCAACATCCTTGGTTTCGGGATTGTCCGTGTTGACGGCTCAAGCAAGCCGCAGTATGTGGATATGGGCGTGCTCGACCTGCGCAAGCTCTCCTCCCCGTACGACAAGCTCGAAGTCATCTCCGAGAAGGTCGCGGCGCTCTGCGACCTGCACCATCCCGACCACCTGGCGATAGAATCCCCGTTCTACGGCAAGAACGCCCAGGTGATTTTCAAGCTCGGAAGGGCCCAGGGTGCGGCTATGGTCGCAGCCCTCTCCAGAGGCGTAAGTGTCTGTGAATACGCGCCCCGTGAAGCCAAAATGGCCATTTGCGGCAGCGGAGCGGCATCAAAAGAGCAAGTTTGTCTGATGGCCCAGAAAACTCTTGGCATTAAAATTGATAACAAATACCTCGATGCAACAGATGCGCTGGCGATAGCGCTTTGCCATTTTTACCGTTTATCCAGTCCACTTTCCGGCGCTACAAGTACGACGTCGTGGGAGAAATTTGTGGCTGCGAATCCTGATAGAGTAAAAAATAAATAGATGAAGGTATTAAAATCTTTTGTGGTAGTGTTGAGCCTGCTTTTTGCTGGGGTCGGCGCTTTCGCGCAAAACCGAATCTCCGCCGAGCTGGTCGATGCGTCCAGCGGCGAGCCTCTCGGCTATGTGACGGTCTCCCTATTCAAATCGGGCAAGGACAAGCCTTACAAGTATGCGCTTAGCAACGACAAGGGCAAAGTGGCCATCGAGTCCGTCAGCAAGGGCAACTACACTTTCAAAGCCGAGCTCCTCGGCTATAAGCCCTACACCGTGGATGTCAAGATGGATTCCGCCCCCAAGGACCTCGGAAAGCTTAAGATGGTGCTTGACAGCGAGCAGCTTGACGCCGCTTCCGTATCTGCCGTCGGCAACCCGATAATCGTCAAGAAAGACACGATAGAGTTCAACGCCTCCTCGTTCAAGACCACCGACAACGATGTGCTTGAGGACCTCCTCAAGAAGCTGCCGGGCGTGGAAGTATCGGAGGACGGCTCCGTGACCGTCAACGGCGAGAGCATTTCCAAGATTACGATTGACGGCAAGACGTTCTTCCTCGATGACCCTCAGCTGGCCACCAAGAACATTCCTGCCAAGATGGTCAATAAGCTCAAAGTCATACAGAAGAAGTCCGAGCAGGCCGAGTTTACCGGCATCGACGACGGCGAGGAGGAGACGGTCATCGACCTCTCCGTGCAGCCTGGCATGATGAAGGGACTCCTCGGCAATGTGCAGGCCGGCGTGGGCCATGACATCCCGTCCCAGGAAGGAGTTCAGAGCGACTACCGCTACCAGGGCAACGCCTTCATCGGACGCTTCACCGACGACACTCAGCTCAGCCTCATACTCAACGGCAACAATACCAACAACCGCGGTGCCACCAACCGTTCCGGCAATATGATGATTGGAATGATGGGCGGCGGCGGAATGGGCCGCGGACAGGGCGGCTGGGGCCGAGGCAACGGCATCACCACCTCCTATATGGGCGGTGTCAACGGGGCCTGGACCCTCTTCGACGACAAGATGGAGCTCGGCGGCAATTACCTCTACAACGCCAGCGACAACGATGTGGAGGAGAGCAGCGTCAAGACCACCTATCTCAGCGACCACAACCTGATCTACAACAGCCGTGGCGTGAGCAACACCCACTCCGACGGCCACCGCTTCGGGGTAAGGCTTGACCACAAGTTCTCCGACAACACCTCGATTCTCTTCGAGCCGAGCATTAACTTCGGCTCTGGCCACTATGCCCAGAGCAGCCGCGACACTACCTACAGCGACTACTTCACCGGCAGCCAGTCCAAGCTCAACGATGCCTACACGGAGAATACCGGCAGCAACCGCAACGCCAGCGCGGAGGGCTTCCTGCTCTTCCGCCAGAGGCTCGGACTTCCCGGACGCACGATGACGGCGATGGTACACTTCGAGTTCTCCAACAACGAGCTCAACGGCATCAACAACAACGGTACGACGAGCTACAACGAAGACGGCACCTCCACTGCCAGCATCGTAAACCAGAGCTTCACCAATAACCAGAAGTCTTCCTCCATCTTCGGAGACCTCACCTATACCGAGCCTCTCGGTAACCACTTCTATGTGGAGGCGAACTACTCCTACAATTGGAGACGTTCAAGCTCCGACAAGGAGACCATCGACCTTGAGACCAAGACGAAGGCCTACGACTACTCCAACAGCATCATCAACGAGAATGTGCGTCAGGAGATAGGTGTTCACGCCCTCTATCAGGACAGCAAGTTCAGGGCCCAGGTGGGATTTTCCGCCATGCCGACCAAGACCTACAATAGCACCACGAAGTACAACTCCGCCGACGGTTCCTACGCGCCGCAGGAATACAACGACTTCCGCTGGAACTTCTCCCCGCAGGCGATGATGTTCATGGACCTCAACGACAAGTTCAACTGGAGACTCTTCTACCGCGGAGAATCATCCCAGCCGTCCACCTCGCAGCTCATGCCTGTGCCGGACAATAGCGATCCGCTCAACATCAGCTTCGGTAATCCGTCGCTGACCCCATACTTCTCGCACAACCTCAGGGGCGACCTCCGCTACTCCAACCGCGAAAAGTTCTCATCTTTCAATGTGCGCTTCAACGCCGGATACACCCAGAATCCTATCGTCAGCGCAATCTGGTACGGCGACAACGGCGGGCAGTACTCCATGCCGTTCAACGGACCTTCCAAGTCCAACGCCAGCGTCAACATGTTCGGCAACATCCCTATCGGCAAGAGCGACTTCTCCATCAACAACTCCCTGGGAGTCAACTGGAGTAGGAGCGCATCCTATGTGGGTACCGGAGTGGATATGAGCCTCTACGACACCGACGGCTACTACGAGTTTATGGAATGGTTCATCGAGCAGTTCAATGATCCTGACTACTACGCCGCACACATCACCGAGAACTCCACCAGCACCCTCAGCGCCAACGAGCGTCTCCGCCTTACCTACCGCGGCACGGCTCTGGAGGCATCTGTGGGCGGACGCACGAGGATGAACCGCTCCTGGTACACCATCTCCACGATGAAGGACAATACCACGACCTGGAACAATCAGCTCTCCGCGAGCCTGACCTGGAACTGGACAGCCACCGGCATCAGCCTCGAGAGCGACTTCGACTACAACTGGTATCGCGGATATTCCACCGCCCAGCCGTCTCAGTGCGTGCTCAATGCTGAGATTTCCAAGCTCCTCTTCAACAATAATATGACCCTCTCCCTGCGCGGCTACGACATCCTCGGACAGTCCAAGAACCTGACCGTAACCGACAATTCCAACTACCATAGCGAGGCGGTCAACAACACCCTCGGACGCTACATCGTAGTCTCCTTGACCTGGCGCTTCGGCACCATGGGAGGCCAGAGGAGAGGTGGAATGAGGGGCGGTCCTGGCGGCGGCCCCGGCGGTCCAGGCGGCGGCCCGGGAGGCCCACCTCCTATGATGTAAAAAATTAGTATCTTTGTCCCCCGTGATAACAGAACTCATCAAAGCCTTCTTCATAGGGATATGCGCGGCGGTGCCGGTCGGACCGGTCCTGCTGATGGTAATACAGAAGACGCTTTGCAGAGGCAGATCGGCGGGGATAATGACGGGTTTCGGCTCGGCCCTGGCGGACACTGTCTATGCTGCGGTCGGGCTGTTTACATTGACCTTGATTGAAAGTTTCGTGGAGAAGCACGCGGCTTTGATAATGATTGCCGGTGGAGTGCTGATTGCCGTAATCGGCATCTGCATGGTTCTCAGGAGCGGCAAACTTGAGCTCACCTCGCCGGACGGCGGCTCGCAGGGGACATTTTCCCTGCTAGGCTGCTCGTTCCAGTCGTTCGGCTCGGCCTTGTCCAACCCGGCTGCGCTGGCGATGATGCTCGGGCTGCTTGCCGTGGCCGGTTTCGGCTCCGGCAGCCTCGACGCCCCGCTCTGGGCCCTGCTGATAGCGGTGTTCGCTGGGGAGTTTCTGTATTGGGTTGTGATAGTTGCGCTGCTTTCCCGCTTCGTCAAGCCGAGCGGAAAGACGCTGAAGATAATGAGCCGGGTCGCCGGGACAGCGATTTGCTGTTTCGCGCTCGTGCTTGCGATTAGAGGAATAATAACGATTTGAGATGAATATAAAGGAATTTTTCGGCAACTGGATTGTCAGGAACCTGATTCTGGCCGTGGCGTTCGTGCTTGTGCTGGTGACAGCTGTCTCGCTATTTCTGAATGCGGTGACCCAGCACGGCAAGGAGATTACGGTGCCGGACTTCACCAATATGACGGCGGCGGAGGCGCAGGCCGTGGCCTCGTCGGCCGGGCTCAAGGCCGTCGTGACCGACTCCGTCTATGTCAAGAGGATGAAGCCGGGCGCAGTGTATATGCAGAACCCCAAGGCCGGCTCCAATGTCAAGAAAGGCCGTAAGATACGCCTCACAGCCAACACCGTGAGCCCCAAGGAGGTCTATATGCCTTCGCTCGTCGGGGTGTCCCTGCGCCAGGCCAAGGCGGAGCTCCTCCGCAATGGTCTCACCCTCGGACGGCTCATCTATGTGCGTGACATCGCCACCAACAATGTGCTCCGCCAGCAGCGCTACGGCTTCGACATAGCCGCCGGCGCTCCAGTTTCCAGCGGCACCAGGATTGACCTCGTGCTCGGACTTGGCAAGGACGATATGACCTATGTTCCGGACCTCAGCGGCAAGCAGTACCTGCAGGCCGTGGATATCCTCCAGGAGAACTCCCTCAATGTGGGAAGGCTCCGTTTCGAGGCCGGCATTAGGGACTACGCCGACTCCGTGGCTGCAGTCGTACATTCGCAGAACCCAGCTTCCGGCACCGTCCGCAAGGGCTCTGAAGTATCACTCTATTTCAAGAGCAAATAATGGACGGGGAACTCTTCGAGCACTTCCGGCTAGAGGTGGACAAGGGGCAGACCCCCATGCGCATAGACAGGTATATGTCCACGCATATGGAGGACACCTCCCGCAGCCGCGTGCAGCAGGCCCTCAAGGAGGGCTATGTGCGTGTGGGCGAGGAAGTTGTCAAGGCCAATTTTATAGTGAAGCCGGGCGACACCATCCGCTTCGTGATGCCGTACCGCCGCCGCGGGCTGGAGATACTCCCGCAGGACATTCCGCTCAACATAGTATATGAAGACGATGATGTGCTGGTGGTCAACAAACCGGCCGGAATGGTCGTGCATCCGGGCCACGGGCACTTCGAGGGCACTCTGATCAACGCTCTCTCGCACCACCTCGGCATCAGCCAGGGGGCGGACGCTGAGGACGAGAGGATGGGAGTGCTGGTGCACCGCATCGACAAGGATACCAGCGGCCTGCTCGCCGTCGCGAAGAACGAACAGGCGCAGCTCAAGCTCGCCAAGCAGTTCTTCGACCACAGCATCGACCGCCGCTACATCGCTATAGTCTGGGGCGACATCCAGGAGGACGAGGGGACCATCGAGGGCAATATCGGCCGCGACCCCAACGACCGCCTGCGCTTCCGGGTCTATGAAGAGGAGGACAAGGGCAAGCGCGCAGTTACCCATTTCCGGGTGCTGGAGCGCTTCGGTTTCGTGACCTGCGTGGAATGTAAGCTGGAGACCGGCAGGACGCACCAAATCAGGGTGCATATGTCGCAGATGGGACATCCGATATTCAACGACGAACGCTACGGCGGCAACGAAATCCGCAAGGGTACGATATATTCCAAATATCGCCAGTTCATCGCCAACTGCTTCGAGCTCTGCCCGCGCCAGGCTCTGCACGCCAAGACTCTTGGCTTCGTGCACCCGCGCACGGGGGAGTGGCTCCAGTTCGACTCCGAGCTTCCGGAAGATATGACCGCACTTCTGGAGAAATGGCGCAAATACTGCGGCCAGATGCCTGAAGAATGAAGACAAAACTCCTGATACTAAGCCTTGTGTCGGCAGTGCTGCTGAGCCTGCCCTGGCTTGTGCCGCACACCGGCGCGCTTGCGCTCGTGGGCTTTGTGCCTCTGCTTGTGGCCGACTGGCTCGCCGACAGGGAGCGTGTCAGGGGATTCTGGCTCTACGCCCTGCTGACTTTCGTCGTCTGGAACGCTCTCACCACTTTCTGGGTCTGCAATGCCACCGTCGGGGGCGGCATCTTCGCGATAGTCGCCAACGCCCTGCAGATGACGCTTGTCTGGGTAATCTTCAGATTCTCAAAGCGATACCTGGCTGGTGCCGTGCCTTATGTGCTGCTTGTGGCAGCCTGGCTCGCCTGGGAGCGCAGATATTTTGATGTGGATATAAGCTGGCCGTGGCTCACTCTCGGCAATGCCTTCGCCGGTAGCACCCGCAGCGTGCAGTGGTACGAATACACCGGCTCTCTGGGCGGCTCGCTCTGGATATGGCTCGGCAATATGGCGTTCTTCGGGATGATAGTCGCCAGCGTGAGCGGGGCCTGGAAAGGCTGGAACCGCATCGCCCGCTCCGCTGCCTGCCTTGCGCTTCTGCTCGTTGTGGCTGGACCTCTGGTGCTCTCCAAGGCGATTTACGACAATTATGAGGAGAAATCCGAGGGGACTGTGGGGGTCATCATCGGGCAGCCGAACTTCGACCCTTACGAGAAATTCTCCTCCCTCAGCCAGAAGCAGCAGACCGCAGTGCTCGAGGAGCAGTTCGAATCCGAGCTTAGCAAGGACAGCGCCTCCCTGCGTCCCGTGCTGCTCATCGGCCCGGAGACCTTTACTTCTGATGTGATTCTCAATGACTTGTCTTCCTCCGCTACGCTTCGCAGTTTCCACAAGCTGCTTGAGAAATATCCCCGCGCCGAGCTTCTGATAGGCGCGAGCGCCTACAATATCTACCCTGCAGGCAAGGCTCCGTCAGTACTTGCGCGCCGTTTCGGCGACGGCTGGATCACCTCGCACAACTCCGTCCTGCTCACCGATGCTTCCCTCCGCACTGAAGTCTATCACAAGAGCCGTCTCGTGGTCGGGACCGAGCTCACACCTTATCCAAAGATATTCGTGCCGCTGGACGACTGGCTCTCCGACAAGATGGGCGTCGCCGGGCTGATGGGCCGCTGCGAGGGCCAGGACGAGGCCTCGGTGCTGCATTTCGGACCGGAGCGGATTCCGCTCGGCTGCGCCGTCTGCTACGAGTCGGTCTATGGAGAATACTGCAGCGGATATGTCCGCAAGGGTGCCCGGGCGATGACCGTCATAACCAACGATGCGTGGTGGGGCAACACTCCGGGATACAGGCAGCATCTGAGCTACTCCGCCCTGCGCGCGATAGAACTGCGCCGCGACATCGCCCGCTGCGGCAACACGGGCATCTCCTGCATCATCGACCAGCGCGGCGAGATACTCGAGCAGTCTCCCTGGTGGGAGAGGGCGACCATCAGTTCCGAGATCAATCTCAACTCCGAGCAGACTTTCTTCGTCCGCAACGGGGACATCGCGGGGCGCGTCTGCACCCTCGTATTCCTGCTGCTCGCAGCCCTGCTCGTCGTAAGGATCGTGATGCTTAAAGTCTCCAGTCGATAGGAGACTTCCCCTCTGAAATCAGCAGGCTGTTGGCCTTGGAGAAGTGCCGGCAGCCGAAAAACGCGCCCCTCGCGAGAGGGGAGGGATGCGCCGCTTCCAGCACGAAGTGGCGGTTGGAGTCGATGAGCGCCGCCTTGCTGCGGGCGTAATTGCCCCAGAGCATAAATACCACCCCGTCGCAGCGCTCCGAGATGGTCCGTATCACCGCGTCAGTGAATTCCTGCCAGCCTATTCTGCTGTGCGAGGTCGGTTCGCCCGCGCGCACGGTGAGCACCGCGTTGAGCAGAAGCACGCCCTGCTCGGCCCAGCGGGTAAGGTCAGGGCAGCCCGACATCTGTATCCCGAGGTCGGACTCTATTTCCTTGAATATGTTTTTGAGCGACGGCGGAGCGGGCACATCTGCGGGTACGGAGAACGAGAGCCCCGTGGCCTGGCCGTAGCCGTGGTAGGGGTCTTGCCCGAGTATCACGACCTTGAGAGCGGGCAGCGGGCAGAGCTCGAATGCCCTGAAGATCTGTCCTCCCGGAGGGAATATCACCGCTCCCTCGCGCTTCTGCCGGTGCAGTTCGGCGACCAGCTCCGCAAAATACGGCTTGTCGAATTCGCCCTGCAGCGCCTCTTTCCAGCTTTGTTCTATCTTTACGTCCATAATTCACCAAAGTTAAGAATTATTTTCTACCTTTGCGCCCGATTGCACGGCGCGGTGCCGTGCTTCTGTAAGGGGTGCTTCATCATTGATGAGGCTGAGATTATACCCATAACCTGATCCGGGTAATGCCGGCGTAGGTAAACCTCCCCTTATACATTGTTTTTTAATTAATTAACTACATTTTAATGAAAAAGAATGTATTTTTTGTCGTACCGTTGGTCCTGTCGCTGAATGCCGGGGCGCAGACGGTCTCTGACTCACTCCTCGTCGAAAGACTCGAGGATGCTGTGGTTCAGGGGGTTAGGGTGCAGAAGAACGCACCTTACGCAGTTGCAAACATCACTGAAAGCACGCTCAAGAGCTTCTCGCTCAGCGGCAAGGAGCTCCCGTTTCTGCTCTCCCGCACCCCGGGCGTGCTGGCGTGGAGCGAAAACGGAGTCGGCACGGGCACGAGCTACATGCGCATCAGGGGCGCCGGTGACTCCAGAATCAATGTGACGGTTGACGGCGTGCCTCTCAATTCGCCTGAAGACCAGTGCGTGTTCTGGGCTAACATGAACAGCTACTCCAGCTTTATGGAGAGCGTGCAGATCCAGAGGGGAGTGGGTACCTCCACCAACGGCGACGGCGCGTTCGGAGGCACGGTGACGATGAAGACCAGGGCTGCCTCGCTCACCCCGTATGCCGAAGTCAGCGCTTCCTACGGCTCCTACAACACCCTCAACCTGGGCGTCAGCGCCTCCACCGGCCTGCTCTGGAACCACTTCGTGGCCGAGGGCGGCTACCATCAGACCACTACCGACGGCTATGTCGATGGTACCGCGGGCCGCTCAGGCTCCTACTATGCCGGCCTGACCTGGCTCGGGGGCAATTTCACGATACGCTACCGCAACATCGGCAACTTCGAGCACACCGGGCAGGCGTGGAACGGAGTCACAGCCGGCAGCGACGACCTCTCGCTGATGGACGGCACCTACGGCGCGAGCACCGGAATACACAGCTACGCCGATATGTACCGCGTCGGTCTCGGGCGCTATAACTCTCTGTATGAGAGACTTGCCACCGATGAGGACGGCAATTTCATAAAGGGCGCAGACGGCCGCTACTCCACCGAGCGCTACGCTCTCCGCGACGGCTCGCTATGGCCGAAGACTACTGACAACTTCATCCAGAACCACAATATTCTCTCCGGCTCCTGGAACATCGACGAGCACTGGAATATGAACCTCTCGCTGCGCTACACCTACGGCTACGGCTACTACGAGGAGTTCCGCTACAACAACAAACTGAGGAAGTTCGGCCTCTCCAACTTCACCAGGGCCGACGGCTCCACCCTCAAGAAGACCGACTTCGTGCGTCAGAAGGGCCTCGACCAGAATACCTGGGGCGCTGTCTATAACGTCAGCTACCGCGACTCCCGCTGGGACATCATCGGCGGAGTCAGTGCCCAGCGCTTCACTTCCAACCATTTCGGCCACCTCACCTACATCGCCGACGAGGAGCTTGCGGCAGCGACGCTCGATTCCGACGGCCGCTATACCTACTACGATTCCGACGCCTTCAAGGGGGACTACAGCGCCTTTGTCAAGGCCGCGCTCAACCTCGGCGAGCACTGGGACATCTTCGGCGACCTGCAGTACCGCAGGGTCGATTACCGCACCGACGGCAAGAACGACAAATTCATTGAGAATGAAGACGGAAGCTACGCCAACCAGATCCTCGACATCAACGAGCATTACAATTTCTTCAATCCTAAGGGAGGCGTCAGCTACATCAACGGGCCGCACAGGGCCTACGCGTCAGTGGCTCTTAGCCACCGCGAGCCGGAGCGCAACAACTTCACCGACAACGGCAACTATCCCGCCCCGAAGGCAGAGAGCCTCATCGACTACGAGCTCGGCTACCAGCTGAGTCTCAATAAATTGCGCGCCGGTATCAACCTCTACTATATGGACTACCGAGACCAGTTCGTGCAGACCGGACAGCAGAGCGACATAGGCGAGAACCTCACCACCAATATAGCTAGGTCCTACCGCAGCGGAGCTGAAATCACCCTCGCCTGGGACGCCGCAAGCTGGCTGACCCTCGAGGGCAACGCCGCCCTGAGTACCAACCGTATCCTCGACTTCGACGAGTACGCCGAGGACTGGGACAACGGCTACACTGTAATACATTACGACTCCTCCACGCTCGCGTTCTCCCCGAGCGCCATCCTCAATGGCTTCGCGGACTTCCGCTTCGGTGCCTTTGCCGCCGTATGGCACACCGGCTTCGTGAGCCGCCAGTATCTCGACAACACTCAGAACGAGGACCGTTCCCTGCCGGCATACAGCTGCTCCGATGTGGACTTCTCCTACACCTTCAGGTTCAAGGGCGCGCTCAAGGAGCTGCGTCTCGGACTCAACCTGGGCAATGTGTTCAACAGCCATTACGCCACCAGCGGCTGGGTATATTCCGCCATCGCCGCGGGCTACGGCCACCCGAACGACAATCGCTACTACCAGATAGGCTTCGTGCCGGCCGCCGGCTTCACCGCCCTCGGCAATGTGACCCTGAGATTCTAGCTCCATGTCAGAATTTCTCGCCGTCCACTGGCTTGACATACTCACCACCGCGCTGGGACTCGCCTACATCCTCCTGGAATACAGGGCGAGCCTTGCGCTTTGGGCGGTGGCCTTCGTGATGCAGAGCCTCGATGTGGTACTCTACTGGCAGCACGGTCTCTACGCGGACTGCGGCATGGAGTTCTACTACATCGCTATGACGGTTTACGGTTTTGTCAACTGGAAATACCTCAAGGGGCGCGATGACAAAAAGCCTACGGTGGTGACGCATTTCGCCCGTCCGTACATCCTGCCCTGGGCCCTCGCCACGGTTGCGCTCTGGGCTCTGATCTATTTCCTGCTGGTGCGCTTCACCGACTCTCAGGTCCCGCTTTGCGACAGTTTCACCACGGCGCTGAGCTTCGTGGGCTGCTGGGCCCTCGCGCGCAAGTACTTGGAACAGTGGCTGATATGGATAGTGGTGGATGTCGTGACCTGCGCCCTATATTTCTACAAGGGCATCCCGTTCAAGGCTTCGCTCTATGGCCTTTATGTGATAATCGCAGTCGCCGGCTATATTAAATGGAAGAAAATGCTTAATATTTCGTAACTTCGCAGCTATGAAAGTCAAAGCACTATTCCCGGGCTCATTCGATCCGTTCACCGCAGGGCATCTCAACATCCTCCACAGGGCGCTGACGATGTTCGACGAGGTGACAGTGGCAGTCGGCATCAACCAGGACAAGCACGGATTCTTTACCAACGAGCAGAAGCTCGACATAATCCGTCAGGAGACGGCCGGTATGGATAATGTGGTAGTTATTCAGTATGACGGACTTACGGTGGACATCTGCCGTGAGCTGGGCATACGCCACATAGTCAGGGGAGTGCGCAATATGCTCGACTTCGAGAACGAGCGCGCCATCGCTGATGCCAACCGCCGCCTCGCCCCGGAGATAGAGACCATCATCATCCCTACCGCACAGGAGTTCGCGCACATCTCGTCTTCCGCCGTGAGGGACATCCTCCGCCACCACGGAGACACCTCGCTCTTCCTTCCGGAGGGCGTCAAGCTTCCTGAAGTCAAATGAAGCGCCTCGCTGCCATAGCCCTCGCTCTGCTGCTGAGTTTCTCCACGCTCTTTGCGCAGGAGGACTCGCTCTACCGCTATGCCGGGCTCGACAGCCTGCTGACGCAGTTCTACGGAGCGCTTGAGCGGGAGAGCCTTGAGGCTAAGTACGACGAGTTCGACACCCTCATCTCCTCTTGCCGCGACTCCCTGACAAGACAGCATGTAACTCTCAGCATATTCGACCATTACCGCCACGCGAGAGTGATGGGGGAGGAGGCTGTCGCGATCCATGTTTACGACACCTGGCTCGCCACCGGACTGGTAAAGACCGCCACCGACATCGAGCTGATGGACGCGCAGATATTCGCCGACTTCAACCGGCATTCACTTATCGGAATGACGGCCCCGAAAGTCCGGCTACTCAAGCCTTGCGGCGGCAGCCGTGCAGTGCCGGAGGACGGAAGGGTAGCGGTGCTGTTTTTCTACGACACCTCCTGCGCCAAATGCCGTCTGGAGAGCCAGGTGCTGCCTTCCGTGCTTGCGCAGGTCGATTTTCCGATGAATTTCTACGCCGTCTATGTGGGTTCGGACAAGAAGGACTGGAAGGCTTTCCGCAAGAATTTCAAAATCCGTAACCGCAGCGTGAAGCTCGTGCATCTCTGGGATCCGGAGATGGACTCCGACTACCAGAGGCTCTACGGCGTGACAGGCACCCCGAGGATGTTCGTCGTCTATAAGGACGGGGAAATTCTGGGCCGGAGGCTGGAAGTGACCAATCTGCAGGAAATTATCCACTATATAAGCATTAGCGATGGCCAAGAAAAAGAGTAGAAGCAGCAGGAAGTTCTCCGCTGTCGATCCGGCCTACATGGACCGTCAGAAGGAGTCCCTAAAAAGAATTTACCGCAAGTCGGTGCTCTTCAACGGGCAGGAACTTGCGGCAATCGATGAATATTGTCGTCGTTTCAAGGTCTCCTCGCGCTCAGCACTAATCAGGGAGGCTCTTATGGAGCGCATCCTCAAGGGCCTGGAGGAGAACCATCCGACGCTTTTCTAGAAGATGTAGTCGATTACGTCCTTGATGGTCTGCACATAATGGAATGTCAGACCCTCGACGTAGATCTGCTTGATGTCCTCGATGTCCTTGCGGTTGTCTTCGGAGATGACTATCGTGTGGACACCGGCCCTCTTGGCGGCGAGGATCTTCTCCTTGATGCCGCCCACTGGGAGCACTCTGCCGCGCAGAGTCATCTCTCCGGTCATCGCCACACCCGACTTTATCCCCTCTCCGCGCAGTGCGGACACCATAGAGCTGACCATCGTGATGCCGGCTGAAGGACCGTCCTTAGGGGTCGCTCCCTCAGGTACATGCACATGGATGTCCTTGGCTGCGAACTCCTCGGAAGTCATCTTCGCCATCTCCGGATGCGCCTTTATGTATTGGTAGGCGATGGTCGCGGACTCCTTCATCACATCTCCGAGGTTGCCGGTCATGGTCATCACGCCCTTTCCGTTGGATACTGAACTCTCGACGAAGAGGATTTCTCCTCCCATCTGGGTCCAGGCCAGGCCGGTCACGACTCCAGGGGCTTCGTTGCCTTTCTGCTTGTCGTGGAAGGCCGTCGGCAGGCCGAGGTATTCCTTGAGATGCTCCTTCTTGATTACCTTAGGGTAGTCTTCGCCGAGCGCTATCTTCTTGGCCGTCACGCGGGCAATCTTGGCAATCTGCTTCTCGAGGCCGCGCACGCCCGACTCGTGGGTGTACTGGTCGATGATTTCCGCAAGCGCCGCCTTGTCTATCTTGAGCAGGCTCTTCTTGATGCCGTGCTCCTCCAGCTGCTTAGGCACGAGGAACTTGCGGGCGATTTCCATCTTCTCCTCGGCGAGGTAGCCGGTGACGTTGATTACCTCCATACGGTCGAGCAGCGCAGGCTGGATAGGCGAGATGCTGTTGGCCGTGGTGATGAAGAGCACATTGCTCAGGTCGTAGTCGAGGTCGAGGTAGTTGTCGTGGAAAGTCGCGTTCTGCTCAGGGTCGAGCGCCTCCAGAAGTGCGGATGACGGGTCGCCCTTGAAGTCGGAGCTGAGCTTGTCTATCTCGTCGAGCACGATTACCGGGTTGGAAGTGCCCGCCTTGGCTATGCCGTTGAGGATTCGTCCCGGAAGCGCGCCCACATAGGTCTTGCGGTGTCCGCGGATTTCGGACTCGTCGTGCATGCCGCCCAGCGCGATGCGCACATATTTGCGTCCCAGCGCCTTGGCCACTGACTTGCCGAGGGAGGTCTTGCCCACTCCCGGAGGCCCGTAGAGGCAGAGGATAGGGGACTTCATATTGCCCTTGAGCTTGAGCACGGCGAGGTATTCCACGATGCGGTCCTTGACGGTGTCGAGTCCGTAGTGGTCGTGGTCGAGGACCTTCTGCGCGTGCGCGAGGTCGAGGTCGTCCTTGCTCATCTCGCCCCAAGGCAGCTGAAGCATAAATTCCAGATAGTTGTACTGCACGCTGTAGTCCGGGGAGGACGGGTTGTACCTCTCCAGCCTTGCGAGCTCTTTTTCGAAGGCTTCGGCTATCTCCTTTGGCCACTTTTTCTTGGCGGCTTTCTCGCGGAACTTGTCGAACTCTTCCTCTCCGTCCATGCCTAGCTCCTCCTGGATGGTGCGGAGCTGGTTGTTGAGGTAGTATTCTCTCTGCTGCTGGTCGATTTCGCTCTTGACTTTCTGGTTGATTTCCTGCTTGATCTTCATCAGCTCGGTCTGCACGTTGAGGATGGAGAGCAGCTTGAGGCCCCTGACCTTCACGTCGTCAATCTCGAGGAGCTCCGCCTTGGAGTCGAAGTTCTCCACCTCGATGGTGGTGGCTATGAAGTTGACGAGGAACTTGAAGTCGTCGATGGCCTTGACCGCGCCTATGGTCTCTCTCGAGCCGATGTTGGACGAGCGGAGTATCTGGATAGCTTTGTCTTTGAGCGATTCGCTGATTGCCTTTATGTCAGTGGAGTGGATGTCGCCCTTGAGGATTTCCGGCAGGTAGTGCACCCTTGCGGTGATGTACGGCTCGTAGCCGAGCACGGCCTCGACCTCCAGGCGCTTGAAGGCCTGAAGTATGGCGGTGATGGTGCCGTCCGGCATCTCCAGGGTCTTAACTATCTTGCACACAGAGCCGTAGTGGAAGAGGTCCTCCTCCTGAGGCTCCTCCACCATCACATCCTGCTGCGGTACGGCGCCGATGAAGAAGCCCTCCTTCTCGGCATCCTGGATAAGTTTTATGGATTTCTCCCGTCCTATCGTGACAGGGTATATCGCTCCTGGGAAAAGCACCGCGTTGCGCAGTGCCAGAACAGGCAGAACATCAGGCAGTTCGGCATCGTCAACCTTCATCAGGCTATCGCCCTGCAGTACCGGTATTATGCTTACCTCGGCCCCTGCAGGGAAGGTGAATTCTTTATCTTGTCTCATATTTCTGTCAAATTGTCAGTAATGATAGCTCCTAAAATCGGACTGCTAATATAGTCAATCTCCGTGCCACTGCAAAAAAAATCAAAACTCATTGAAAGTATTTTGAATAATGGAAAAAATAATATATTTTTGCACTCCAATTTGCCTTGCAAATTTATTGAATACTAAATATTAAGACAATGACTAAAGCAGAAATCGTAAACGAAGTTGCCAAGTCGACAGGAATCGAGAAGGTAACTGTACAGACAGTCGTAGAGGCTGCAATGGAGAGCATCAAGGCTTCCGTTATCAAGGGTAACCCTGTATATCTTCGTGGCTTCGGCAGTTTCATCATCAAGCATCGCGCACAGAAGGCTGCACGCAACATCACCAAGCAGACCACTATGACCATCCCTGCACATGACATCCCGGCTTTCAAGCCATCAAAGTCATTCGTAGCTGAAGTCAAGACAAAATAATTTTTTCTACAATGCCAAACGGAAAGAAGCATAAGAGACATAAGATGTCCACGCACAAGCGCAAGAAGCGTTTGCGTCTGAACAGACACAAGAAGAAGTAGTCGAGAAAAGCCTGACGGGAGATCCGGCGGGCTTTTTCTTAATTATATTGCAAATGGAAACCACCGCGAAAACAGAAAAGGATCTTGTGGTCGACGTATCGGCCTCGGAAGTTCGCATCGCGCTGATGGAGAACCATCGGCTCATCGAGCTTGACAGGGAGTCAACCAAGGATCACGGTTTTTCGGTCGGGGATGTCTATCTTGGCAGGGTCAAGAAGATACTTCCCGCGCTGAACGCCGCTTTCGTGGACATAGGTGACAGCAAGGAAGCATTTATCCACTATCTCGACCTCGGGCTGTATTTCGACGCGTTCGACAATTTCGTGCGCGAGAGCAATCCCAACAAGGATCTCGGCAAGCTCTACTCGAGTACCAAGATAGGACCTGTGCTTGCCAAGGAGGGCCGCATCGAAGACCACCTCAAGCCGGGGCAGATGATAATCGCCCAGATTGTCAAGGAACCTATTTCCACCAAAGGATCCAGGCTGACTGCGGAGATTTCATTGGCAGGACGCAATATTGTACTGCTCCCTTTTGCCGACAAGGTGAGCGTTTCCCAGAAGATCTCCTCCCGCGAGGAGAAAAAGAGACTTGAGACTCTCGTCCGCAGCATCCTACCCCACAATTATGGAGCAATCATCCGCACCGCCGCCGAAGACAAGAACGCCGCAGTGCTGGTGGCCGAACTCCGCTCGCTGATTGAGAAGTGGGAGGCATCGTGGAAGAAAATTGCCGCATCCAAGGGCGTCAAGCTCCTCTTTACAGAGTATGACAGGACCACCGCGACCATCCGCGATCTGTTCAACGACACATTCTCCAATGTGTATGTCAACGATTCCAAGATTTATGACGAGGTCCGCCGCTATGTCTCCCTGATCTCACCCGAGCAGGAGAAGATTGTCAAGCTCTACGAAGGCAAGGAGCCGATTTTTGACCATTTCGAGGTCACGCGCCAGATCAAGAGCTCCTTCGGCAAAGTCGTGCCGATGAAGCAGGGCGCATACCTGGTCATCGAGACCACTGAGGCTCTCAATGTCATCGACGTCAACAGCGGCACCCGCGCCAAGACCAACGACCAGGAAGAGAACACCTTCGAGGTCAACAAGATTGCGGCGGAGGAGATTGCCCGCCAGCTCAGGCTCCGCGATATGGGCGGCATTGTCATCATCGACTTCATCGATATGGACAAGGCCGAGCACCGCAACGAACTCTTCAAGTATATGAGAGATCTGATGGAGCCCGACAGAGCGAAGCACAATGTGCTGCCGCTTACCAAATTCGGCCTAATGCAGCTCACCCGCCAGAGGATACGCCCCGTGACGGAGATAGAGACGGCCGAGAAATGTCCTTTGTGCCACGGCACCGGCAAGATTGCCTCCACCGTCGTCATCGACGAGGAGATAGAGCGCAAGCTCTCCGACTATGTGGACAAGGGGCTAAAGACATTTACACTCAAGGTCAGCCCGATTTTGGGGGCTTACCTGAGCCGCGGACTCAACTCATTTGTCCGCAAATGGAAGCGCAAGTACAAGTGCAAGCTGACCCTGGTCGAAGTGACCGAGCACAGCATCCTGCAGTATGAACTCTATGACAAAGAAGGAAAGGCTCTCGACTAGCGGGAGCCTTTCCTTCTTTTTTATTGGGGTAAACCCCAAACCCTCTATTCGAAGAATCTTTTGTACAGCCCCTGGAAGCCGGCACCGTGACGGGCCTCGTCCTTCGCCATCTCGTGGACGGTGTCGTGGATGTCATCGTAGCCCAGCTCTTTCGCGCGTGTAGCGATGGCCAGCTTGCCCTCGCAGGCGCCACACTCGGCCTCGGCCCTCTTGCGCACATTCGTCTTCGTGTCCCAGACGATTTCGCCCAGCAGCTCCGCGAACTTGGCCGCGTGCTCTGCCTCCTCCCAGGCATAGCGCTTGAACGCTTCCGCAATTTCCGGATAGCCCTCGCGCTCCGCCTGACGGCCCATCGCCAGATACATGCCCACCTCGCAGCACTCACCGTTGAAGTGGTCGTGCAGGCCCTGCATTATCTCCTCATCCTCGACGCGTCCGTCGCCGAGCTTATGCTCGCAAGCCCACTCGAGGCTCTCGCCCTTGACTTCCACGAATTTGCTCGCCGGAGCGTGACACTGCGGGCAGCTCGCCGGAGGGTTCTCGCCTTCATACACAAACCCGCATACCAAACATCTGAATTTCTTTTTCATAACTTTTCTAACTTTGAATAATTCTAAACTACAAGCGCAAAGATAGCAATCCCTTTTTGATTTTCAAGCGTTCCCGCAAAAATTTCTGAAAATTATTTCGACAGCCTGCGAAAACTTGCAACCCTTGATTGAAAAGCTTGGAAAAAATTGTAACTTTACTCCCTTGGATAATTCTTAATTGCACGAAGTATGGGCAAACATTTTTTGGCTTTCATTCTGGCGGGCCTGGTCTGCGGGGTCGGCGTTCAGGCCGGCACCCCTGCCAAAGTTTCTGATTATCAACAATCTGAAGAGGCGCGCCTGCTCCGCTTCCCTGCCACGAACGGCACGGATGTGGTATTCTCCTATGCGGGAGACCTTTTCACGGCACCTCTCTCGGGCGGCGAAGCGCGCCGGCTCACCTCGCACATCGGCTACGAGATGTTCGCGAGATATTCCCCGGACGGCAAGACGATTGCCTTCACCGGTGAATACGACGGCAACCGTGAGGTTTATATCATCCCCGCAAAGGGCGGAGAGCCGGTTCGCCTGACCTACACGGCCACCAACAGCCGTGACGACCTCGGCGACAGGATGGGCCCGAACAACATCGTGATGGGATGGACGCCGGACGGCAAAAAGATCATATTCAGAAACCGCACCGGCGACGGATTCCCGGGAAAACTCTGGACCGTGTCGGTTGACGGCGGTATGCCGGAGCAGATTCCGCTGCCGGAAGGAGGCTTCTGCTCATATTCCCCGGACGGGAAAAAACTCGCCTACAACCGTGTGATGAGGGAATTCAGGACCTGGAAATACTACCGCGGCGGAATGGCCGACGAAATCTGGGTCTATGACGGCAAGAAGGTGGAGAAAGTCACCGACAACATCGCCCAGGACATCTTCCCGATGTGGGTGGGCGAAGAGATCTACTTCGCCTCCGACAGGGATATGACGATGAATATATTCGTCTATAACACAAAGACTAAGGCTACCTCCAAGGTTACCTCGTTCGACGACTACGATGTCAAGTTCCCGAGCACCGACGGCAAATTGATAGTATTCGAGAAGGGCGGCTACCTCTACAAGCTCGACCCAGCCACCAAGTCCGCCGAGCAGATTGATATTACCCTCGGCTCCGACCTTGTCTATGGCCGCGCCGAGAGGATGAATGTCGGCAGGAAGGGACGCAGCTCCTACAGCATCTCGCCTGACGGCAAGAGAATGGCCGTGACTGCACGGGGTGAACTTTTCGACATTCCGGTCGGGAAGGGAATCACCCGCAACATCTCCAAAACTCCTGGCGCCAACGAGCGCGGAGCGGACTGGAGCCCTGACGGGAAGTACATCGCCTATATCAGCGACGCCACCGGAGAGACCGAGGTCTATATCTACGACATCGCCGCCGGAAGCGCTCCCGTGCAGGTTACGAAGGGCAACGACACCTACATCCGCAGCCTCCAGTGGAGCCCCGACAGCAAGCATATCCTCTACACCGACCGCAAGAACAGGCTCGTCGAAGTCGATCCGTTTGCCCGGACATCCAGGACGCTGCTTCAGAACCCGGAGCAGGAGTTTAGCGGGGTCGCATATTCCCCTGACAGCAAATGGATTGCATATACCCGCCCGGCATCCAACAAGATGAGCGTGGTCTATGTCTATAACCTGGCTTCCGGCAAGGAATATCCGGTCACGGAGAAATGGTACGACTCCTCCTCGCCGGTATTCTCAACGGACGGCAAGTACTTGATATTCACCTCCGACAGGGATCTCCGCCCGATTTACAGCTGGATTGAATGGAACTACGCCTACACCGACCGCAGCGGAGTCTATATGACCATGCTCGCAGCCGGCACTCCTTCGCCGCTGCTTCCTTCCGACAGCGAGTCGGTCTTCGGCACCGACGGAGACAAGCCCGCTGCAGAGCCTGGCGGGGACAAGCCGGCCGGCGGGAAGGGCCATAAGGCCAAGGATGGCAAACCGGCCCCGGAGATGAAGGCGGTGGAGGTGAAAATCGACCCTGAAGGTCTGGTGGACAGGACCATCAAGCTCCCAATCGGCAGCGCAAGGTCATATTTCTGCGACGGGGAGAAGCTTTGGTACTCGGAAGGCCGCTCCACGCAAGTCCTCGATTTCGCGACAGGCAAATCCGAGCAGTGCGCCGAAGGCCGCGTGATGTACCGCCCTGGCGACAAGAAAGCCATCTTGGCTTCCAACGGAAAGTGGAGCGCCGTGAATTTCCCGTCCCCTAAGGTCGGCAGCGGAGAGAGCGTCGATGTGGACAATATGTACACCACCGTCGATTACTCTCAGGAGTGGCCTCAGATTTTCGACGAAGTCTGGAGAGCCTTCCGCGACGGCTACTACCTCGAGAACATGCACGGCCGCGACTGGAAGGCCGTCAAGGAGAAATATGCCGTTCTGCTGCCTTACGCCAAGACCCGTCTTGACCTCAACTACATCATCGGCGAAATGATAAGCGAACTGGCCAGCGGTCACGCCTATGTCACCCCCGGCGACTACCCTAAGCCGGAACGCACCCCTATGGGACTTCTCGGCGCCAAGCTCAGCAAGGGCCGCAACGGCTACTTCAAGATAGACCACATCTACTCCGGTGCGGCCTACAGACCGGAGCTCCGTTCTCCTATGACCGAGCCGGGGATGGACATCAGCGAGGGCGACTACATCACCGCAATCGACGGGCAGTCGCTCAAGGACATCGACAACATCTACAAGCTGCTGGTCGGCAAGGCTGACAAGCTCGTAGAGCTGACTGTCAACAAATCCGCTTCTGAGGGCGGGCGCAAGGTGGTCGTCAAGCCTATCGACAATGAATATCCTCTCGAGCACTACGAGTGGGTGATGAACAATATCAAGACCGTGGAAGAGAAATCCGGCGGCAAGGTGGGCTACATCTACATCCCGGATATGGGTGCCGAGGGACTGAATGAGTTTGCCCGCTGGTACTATCCTCAGCTTGACAAGGAGGCGCTGATCATCGACGACCGCGAGAACGGCGGCGGCAACATTTCCCCGATGATTATCGAGCGGCTGCTCCGCAATGCCTACAGGATGACGATGAGCAGGACCTCCACCCAGACCGGCACTATCCCGGAGGGTACGCATACCGGACCTAAAGTGCTGCTTATCAACAAGTACTCAGCTTCCGACGGCGACCTCTTCCCGTGGAGTTTCAAGGCCAACAATCTCGGCACGGTAATCGGCACGAGGACCTGGGGCGGCATCGTGGGCATCAGCGGCTCGCTGCCTTATATGGACGGCACGGATGTGCGCGTTCCGTTCTTCACCAACTACGATGCGGTCACCGGAGAGTGGATTGTGGAGAACCACGGCGTGGATCCTGACATCCTGCTGGACAATGACCCGGTAAAGGAATATGCCGGCGAGGACGAGCAGCTTAATAAGGCCATCGAGGTGGCTCTCAAGCAGATCAAGGACCGCAAGGCCCTCCCTGGCGTCCCAGCCCCGCGCACCTTCCCTGACCTCGGCCTCCCGCAGATTAAATAAGCCGCCGAACAATAATATTGACTATATTTGGAAAAAATAACTCTATGTCAAACCATACCAGACTTCTCAAGCCCATTCTGGCGGTGCTGATGCTGCTGGGTTGCGGGGCGCTCTCAGCCCAGGTACCGTTCTATGCTGCGGCTCCAGGGGACGGCGTGCTCTTCGGCTACCATTCGCTGAAGTTCCGCCCTGCGAGCGGCTACAACGAGAGTTTCACCACCTTCCAGTACGGCATCGGCAAGACCGCCGTCGGCCTGGAGCTCTACACCTGCCCGACGGGAGTCTATTCCGGCTACACCTTCAGGGCCGGATTCTACAAGAGCAACTACTTCAACATAGGTTTCCAGACCAGCCCGACCTTCTCGATGTCCGACCACCACAAGTTCTCCTACATCACTAGCGGCCTCTATATCCACGGCGCCTTCGAGCCTACGGGACGCTTCTACTGGCTCTCCAATAGTTTTTGGACGGTGCACGCTGACAAAATGGCAGATATCGAGCACTGGCTCTACCTCGGGGCTAAATTCCCGCTCTCCAACGGCAGCCTGATTCACCCTATGGTGGGTACGATTCACTCGTGGAGATTCGACTCCGACCCCGATCTCGCGGTAGGATGTTCCTGGGCTGTAGGACATTACGAATTCTTCCTCTGGTCCAGCAACTATTTCAAGGACGCATTCAGAATGGTCTTCGGCATAGCCTTTGTGTATTAGAATGTTCGTTGAACCATTAAATTGACAGGAAAATGATTTGGATATTGATGATAGCGGTGATGGTGCTTTCATACATCATCTCGGCTACCCTCCAGAACAAGTTTGACAAATACTCGCGCGTACCTTCGCCTCACGGTCTCACCGGGGCGGATGTGGCGCGACTGATGCTCCAGCAGAACGGCATCTCCAATGTGACCGTGCAGTCCGTCAAGGGCAAGCTCACCGATCACTTCAACCCTCAGGACATGACCATCAATCTCAGCGAATCGGTATATGGCAGCGCATCCATCGCCGCCTGCGCCGTGGCCGCGCACGAGACCGGGCACGCCATTCAGCACGCCAGGGGATATGCGCCGCTCAAGCTGCGCAGCGCCCTCGTGCCGGTGGTGACGTTCGCCAACAACACGGTGCAGTGGGTGCTCCTGCTCGGGGTGATATTCATCAATGTATTCCCGTCCCTGATCTGGATCGGCATCGCCCTTTTCGCGATGACCACCCTCTTCAGCTTCGTCACCCTGCCGGTGGAGATCAACGCGAGCCAGCGCGCAGTGCAGTGGCTCGAAGGTGCCGGAGTCGTGGATGCGACTTCCCGTCCGATGGCGGTGGACGCCCTCAAATGGGCGGCCTACACCTATGTCATCGCGGCAATCGGCTCACTCGCCACTCTGTTCTATTACATTGGCATAGCACAGAGGCGCTAATCTCGCAAATTATTGATACCTTTGCAGACTGCGCGTCAGGAATTCCGGGTGCGCAGCCTTTTTGACTGTTATAACATTACAATATTTTTAAAATCATTCGATGCGAAATTTTATTGAGGAACTCAAATGGAGAGGCATGATCCACGACATTATGCCGGGAACCGAGGAAGAACTTATGAAAGGCCCTGCTTCGGCCTACGTCGGGATTGACCCGACGGGGGATTCCCTGCACATCGGGCATCTCGTGAGCATAATGATACTCAAGCACTTCCAGGCCTGCGGACATAAGCCTTACGCCCTCGTGGGAGGTGCCACCGGGATGATTGGCGACCCGTCGATGAAGAGCCAGGAGCGCAATCTGCTCGACGAGGAGACCCTCGCCCACAATGTCGCCTGCATCAAGGCTCAGCTCGCCCGTTTCCTGGATTTCGATTCCGACGCCCCCAACAAGGCGGAGCTCGTCAACAACTACGACTGGATGAAGGACTACACTTTCATCAACTTCACCCGCGATATCGGCAAACTCATCACCGTCAACTACATGATGAGCAAGGACTCCGTCAAGAAGCGTCTCAGCCGCGACTCCACCGAGGGAATGTCGTTCACGGAGTTTACCTATCAGCTCCTCCAGGGCTATGATTTCCTCTATCTCTACCAGCACCGGAATGTGCGCTTCCAGCTCGGCGGCGCAGACCAGTGGGGCAACATCACCACCGGCACGGAACTCATCCGCCGCACCTGCGGGGGCGAGGCCTACGCGCTGACCTGCCCGCTCATCACCAAGGCTGACGGCGGCAAGTTCGGCAAGACCGAGAAGGGCAACATCTGGCTCGATCCGGAGCGCACTTCCCCGTATCAGTTCTACCAGTTCTGGCTCAATGTGAGCGACGCGGACGCGGAGCGCTACATCAAGATATTCACGATGCTCGACCGCGAGACCATCGAGGCGGCCATCGCAGCCCACAGGGAGTGCCCGGAGAAGCGCGAGCTCCAGAAGCTTCTGGCAAAGGAAGTTACTGTGATGGTGCACGGAGAGAAGGAATACGAGACGGCAGTCAAGGCTTCCGGCATCCTCTTCGGCAAGGCCACCGCCGACGACCTCCGCAGCCTCGACGAGAAGACTTTCCTCGCCGTGTTCGACGGAGTGCCGACCTTCAGCATCGAGCGCACCAAGCTTCCTCTCGGCATCCTCGACGCCCTTGCCGTGGAGACCTCCGTCTTCCCGTCCAAGGGTGAGGCCCGCAAGATGATACAGCAAAACGGCTTCAGCCTCAACAAGGAGAAGATGACCGACATCACCCGCTCCCTCACTGAGGACGACATCATCGACGGCAAATACATCCTTGTCCAGAAGGGCAAGAAGGACTATTATATCCTCGTAGTCAATGGATAGGCCGGCAAGCAAAAGGCAGCTTCAGGTTGCCCGCGAACTCCAGCGCGACCTCGCGGAAATCATCCGCAGCCGTGGTATGGCGGCCTATGCAGGCTGCCTGGTGACCGTGAGCGAGGTCAGGGTCAGCCCCGACCTCAGTATCGCCAAGGTCTATGTGAGCATATTCCCTTCCGACAAGGCTCCTGCGGCGCTCGCGGCCCTGGAGGAGGACAAGCGCGCAATCCGCGGGGAGCTTGGCCGCAAGGTGGCATCGCAGCTGCGCATCGTCCCGGAGATTGACTTCTACCGGGACACGACCCTCGACTACGCCGAGCACATAGAAGAATTGCTTAAAAAATAGCTGATCCGCCGTTGGACACCGGATTGTTCATAGCCCTCCGCTACCTGTTTGCCAAGAAGTCCCACAATGTCATCAATGTGATTTCCGCAATCAGCGCGGCCGGCATTGCCATCGGTTCGGCGGCCCTGATACTGATACTTTCGGTCTATAACGGCTTCGACCGCATCATCCGGGACAACCTTTCGGACCTCGACCCCGACATCCTCGTCACCGCTTCCGGCGGCGGGGATTTCTTTGTGCCCGAGGGCGAGGTATTCGACGCCATACTTGAGGACGGACGCATCGCCAGCGTCTCCTCGGTGCTGGAGGCGGATGTCTTCGTCTCCTACGGCGGCAGGCAGGCCATAGCCCGTGCCAAGGGCGTGGATGAAGTCTATGAAGAGGAGTCGCCGCTCGCCTCGCACATCGGTGCGGGTGAGTTCTCCCTCTACCGCGGGGATGTGCCGCTCGCGGCCGTAGGCTCTGGACTTGCCTACGAGATGGGGATTAGTCCCCGTTTTCTCGAAAAAATAGAACTCTACTACCCCAAGAGCACGGGAGGAAGTCCGCTGCTCGGCCCTTCGTCGGCGCTGGGATGCGTGCGGCTCGTGCCGGGAAGCATATTCAGCGTCAGCTCGGGGACCGACGCCTCGCTGATGGTCGTGCCGCTGGAGGCCATGCGCGAGCTGACGGGCTGCTCCTCCGGGGAGGTGTCCGGGGTGGAACTCCGCCTGGTGGATCCTACGCAGACTTCCGCTGTCCGGAAAGAACTCGCTGCCGCCCTCGGGGACGGGTTCTCGGTGCGAGACCGCTATATGCAGAACAGCTCCATCTACAAGATGATGAAGTATGAGAAGCTCGCCATTTTCCTGATTTTGATTTTTGTCGTTATCATCGTGGCTTTCAATATCTTCGGCTCGCTTTCGATGCTCATAATCGAGAAGACGGAGGATATCGGGACGCTGCGCGCGATGGGCGCCGGGGCTTCGATGGTGCGGCGCATCTTCCTGCTTGAGGGATGGATGATTTCGCTGCTCGGCCTCATTGTGGGCCTTGTTTTCGGGGTCGGGCTTACCCTCCTGCAGCAGCATTTCGGGCTCGTCAAGATGCCGCAGGGCTTCTTTATTCAGGCCTATCCGATTGAGCTTCAGCTGCCTGATGTGCTCTTTACGGCCGTCGGCGTCGCGCTCATCGGCCTTGCCGTCGCCTGCTTTTCTTCGCGGAGGCTTGCGCGCCGGGGGCAGGCTTGCCTAGATTGAGGCGCTCTGGGTTTAGCGGCTTTCAGTTTGCAGAAGTATTCTTTTGGCGTCCAGGCCGCCGGCGAATCCGGTAAGGCTATGGTCTGAGCCTAGCACGCGGTGGCAGGGGATTATGATGCCGATGCAGTTGGCTCCGATGGCCTGTGCCACGGCCCGAACGCCCCGGAGATTGCCCACGCATTGTGCGATTTCCCTGTAAGTCCTTGTCTGTCCGTAGGGTATCTCTGTCAAGGCGCTCCATACGCGCATCTGGAAAGGCGTGCCTGCGGGGTGCAGCGGGATGTCGAAGACCTTGCGGCTGCCCGCGAAATATTCGTCAAGTTCCGTTTTGGTCCGCTCCAGCAGCGGGGTGGATTCTTCCTTGAATTCCGCGTTCAGAAGTCTCTCCAGCCTTTTTTTGTTGCGCGCGGATTGCGGTTTTGCACTGCTTCCCTCCTGCGGTTTTGCGGCCCAGTCGCAGAGGCAGAGTTCTCCGCCCACGGCTCCCAGGACCATTTCCCCGCAAGGGGAGAGGTAATGTTGGATGCTGACTGTCACGGCTTTATGATGATAAGTGTTCTTTTAGTTGCTGATATTTTTTGCTTCGCAAATATACGCAGATTCCGGGGAACTCCGGACCGGGACAACAACCCCGGACCGCTCAAAGCGCGGCGACATCTCTGGTCTTGAATGACTCGCGCGCCTCACAAGCAATTCGCTCATAACTTTTCCAATCTTTACCTCCCGCAAAGGTACGGTTTTCCCCCGACTTCGAGTACTGACTTCTCCCGCTGCTCGGCGTAATTGCCGCCTTCCTGCCGGATACCAGAAAGAGGTAAGGGAAAAAGTGTTATATTTGCACTTTGTCCTAAAATGGAAGAAAAGAAGTTATATCCGATGAAGTTCTGCACTCTGCAGGACGACTACAACTGGGGGTCGGAGGAGTTCAAGCTCGCCGACCTCGGCTACCGCGACTCGCTCGTGCGGGAAGGCTGGCTCGCCGGCAACAGTCTCAGCGAGCTGATGGACACCTATTTCGACCGCATCCCCGGAGAGAGGGACTACGACTTCTTCGGAAGGCAGTTCCCGCTCTGTGTCAGGAAGTTGAGCGTCAAGGGTAAGATGCCTCTCCAGGTGCATCCCGATGACGAGACCGCCGGACAGCGCTACGACCTGCTCGGCAAGGAGAAGCTCTGGTATGTGCTTCGCGCCGGCAAGGATGCCCGGATTGCGCTGGGTTTCCGCCGCGACTGCGATGCCTCCGAGTTCTACGGGAGCTGTGCCGACGGCAGCGTAGAGAGCCTGCTCAATATCGTTGCGCCTTACGCCGGGCAGTGCCTGATGATCCCTTCCGGCACCGCGCACGCCGCTTTCGGCGATGTGGAGCTGCTTGAGATAGGGGAGTCGTCGCCGCTGGACTTCTGCCTCTGCGGCTGGGGCGGCGAAGTCTCCGAAGAGCAGTTCGACCCCGCGCTGCAGCCCACTGACGCAATGGACTTCATCAACTACCGCAAGTTCGTCTCCGCCGCTTCGGCCGCCGACACTCTCGCAGACATCCCTCAGATGGGAGTCGAGAAGATAAAGCTCTCCGACCCTATGCGCATCAAGGCCGGCGACGACAACGCGTTCACCATCTACTGCTGCATCGAAGGCGCCGCCGCGGTGCAGGTTATATCTCCCGAAGGCACAGAGACTTATCCCATCGCGAAAGGGGAGGTTATCCTGGTGCCTGCCGAATGCGAGGACTTCGCCCTCGTGCCGGAAGACAGGGGCACGGTGCTGCTTGCCGCCTCCGTCAACAGGGTAGAGCAGGACAAATACATCAACCCAAATGTGGAAGCCAAGCTTCCGGATGAAGAATAATGAAAGGAATCAGAATATTTCTCGCTGACGGGTTCGAGGATGTCGAAGCCCTCGGCGTCTGCGATGTGCTCCGCAGAGGCGGACTAAAAGTAGAACTTACCGCCATCTCCGACACTCCGACCGTGCGCTCCTCCCACGGAGTCATAGTCGTGCCGGATGCGTATCTCTCTGATATTGAGGCCTGTGAAAAAGGCACAAACGAGAGCGACGTTATGATATTCCCCGGCGGTATGCCGGGCTCTAGGAGCCTTGCGGAAAATGAGACTCTCATCTCCCTGATGCGCGCCCACTACGTCGCAGGCGGCACCGTTGCCGCCATCTGCGCCGCTCCGGGTCTGGTGCTCAGCCAGCTGGACGGGCTTGAAGGCGTGGAATTCACCTGCTTCGACGGTTTCGAAGATTACCTTAAGGACAGGGGCGCGAAGTTCCGTCCCGAGCCGGCGGTGGTCTGCGGGCGCATCATCACCGGCCGTTCCGCCGGACACGCGCTCAGCTTCGGACTGGCGATACTCAAAGCCTTGAAAGGCGAAGCTGTGGCTGCGGAAGTGGCTCATTCTCTGTACCTGGGATAACGATGGACAGCGTCAGACTGGACAAATACCTCTGGGCCATCAGGGTCTTCAAGACCCGCAGCGAAGCCACCGACGCCTGCAACGGCAACAAGGTGCGCCTCAACGGTGTGCCCGCCAAACCGAGCAAGGCGGTCAAGGCCGGCGACCTCCTCGAGGTGCGCAAGGCTTCGGCCCTATTCAGCTATAAAGTGCTGGCACTCACCGAGTCCCGCATGGGTGCGGCCCTCGTGCCCCAGTACGCCGACAATCTCACTCCGGAGTCGGAGCTCGAGAAGCTTCACGCTCCCCGCGAGACGATTATGCTCCAGCGCGACAAGGGTGCAGGTCGCCCGACGAAGAAAGACCGCCGGCAGCTGGACGAACTGCTGGACAATTTGGATTATTGACTTGCCCCGCCACGGCTTCAAGTCCGGCCGGCGGAGCTTTAATCTATAACAATTATGTGCGGAATAGTAGGATATGTAGGCGGCAGGCAGGCCTACCCGATATTGATCAAGGGCCTTACAAGGCTCGAGTACCGAGGCTACGACAGCGCCGGAGTGGCCCTCATCAACGATAACTCCAACCTCGTGATATACAAGACCAAAGGCAAGGTCAAGGACCTCGAGACCATGACAGCCGACAAGGATGTCAGCGGCACCGTGGGCATAGCCCACACCCGCTGGGCGACCCACGGCGAGCCGAGCGACTGCAACGCCCACCCTCATTTCTCCGAGAACCACAGCCTGGCCCTCATCCACAACGGCATCATCGAGAACTACCTCTCCCTCAAGACCGAGCTCGCCCGTCTTGGCTACCACTTTGTGAGCCAGACAGATACGGAGGTCGTAGTGCAGCTCATCCAGTACATAATGGATTCGCATCACATCAGTCTAGAGGAGGCTGTGCCGCTTGCGCTGCGCAATGTGGTGGGAGCCTACGCGCTTGTCATCATCAACAAGGCCGAGCCGGACAGGATGATAGCCGCCCGCAAGGGCAGCCCGCTCGTCATCGGAGTGGGGGAGAACGAATATTTCGTGGGCTCAGACGCGTCGCCGATTATCGAATACACCAACAAGGTTGTCTATCTCGGTGAGGAGCAGATAGCCTACATCCAGCGCGGCAAGGACCTGAAAATCACCGACCTCAGCAAGGTCGAGCAGACCCCTGTGGTGCGTCAGCTGGAGATGAGCCTCAGCGAAATCGAGAAGGGCGGATTCCCGCACTTCATGCTCAAGGAAATCTTCGAGCAGCCGCGCACCCTGCGTGCCTCCATGAAGGGCCGTCTGCATCCGGAGCTCGGCACCGTCAAGCTTTCAGGCATCATCGACCATAGGGATAAGCTGCTGGGAGCCAAGAGGTTCGTCATCTGTGCCTGCGGTACTTCCTGGCACGCCGGCTTGATAGGCAAATACATAATCGAGGAGCTCACCCGCATCCCGGTCGAGGTAGAGTACGCCTCCGAGTTCAGGTACCGCAAGCCGGTCATCAACCCCGACGATGTGGTCATTGCCATCTCGCAGTCCGGCGAGACCGCCGACACCCTCGCGGCCATCCAGCTCGCACGCGAGTCCGGGGCCTTCCTCTTCGGCATCTGCAATGTGGTTGGCTCTTCCATCGCACGCGCCACCGACACCGGCTGCTACACGCACATCGGCCCGGAAATCGGTGTGGCCTCCACCAAGGCCTTCACGGCCCAGGTCACGACTCTCTTCCTCTTTGCGCTCAGCCTTGCCGAGCAGCTCGGCACCGTCACCGACGAGAGGAGAATCGAACTCGTGGGCGAGCTGCAGACCATCCCTGACAAGATTGCAAAGATACTCGAGCATGACCAGCAGATTGCCGACCTCGCGAAGATATTTACCTATGTCCGCAACTTCCTCTACCTCGGGCGCGGCTACAACTACCCTGTGGCTCTAGAGGGTGCTCTCAAGCTCAAGGAAATCTCCTACATCCACGCCGAGGGCTACCCTGCAGCCGAGATGAAGCACGGCCCTATCGCCCTCATCGACGAGGAGATGCCGGTGGTCGTCATAGCCACGAAGCGCGGACGTTACGACAAGATACTCAGCAATATACAGGAGATTAAGGCCCGCAAAGGCAAGATTATCAGCATCGTCACGGAGGGCGATACCGATGTGCGCAACATCTCCGACTACTGCTTCGAGATTCCGGACACAGAGGAGTGCTTCGTGCCTATCCTCTCAGTCGTGCCTCTCCAGCTGCTCGCCTACCATATCGCCATAGCCAAGGGACGCGATGTGGACCAGCCGCGCAACCTCGCCAAATCGGTGACTGTGGAGTAGTTTTTCTCGATAAAAATTGCGAAATTCGCGGCGCGAAAAGTTAGTAAAACATATATAATTATGAGAAAGAAAATTGTTGCAGGCAACTGGAAGATGAACACCATCAAGCCTGAAGGAGTTGAACTTGCAAAGGCAGTGGCTGAGAAGTCAGCCCAGGTGCCTGAGAATGTGGGCCTTATCGTGGCTCCGCCTTTCACCCATCTCTGCGCGGTAGGCAAGAACCTCGCCGGCTCAAGGGTTGAGCTCTCGGCACAGAACTGCGCTGACCACGTCAAGGGCGCTTACACCGGAGAGGTGTCAGCCGACATGATTAAGGCAGTAGGCTGCAAGTGGGTGATTCTCGGACACTCAGAGCGCCGTCAGTACTACGGGGAGACCGATGCAAAGCTCGTGGAGAAGGTGAAGCTCGCTCTTGAGGCAGGCCTCGGAGTCATCCTCTGCGTAGGCGAGAACCTCGAGGAGAGGGAAGCCGGCAGGCATTTCGATGTCTGCGGAGAGCAGATTAAGAATGTGCTCTACAACTTCACCGCCGAGGATATGAAGAAGGTAATCGTGGCTTATGAGCCTGTATGGGCTATCGGCACCGGCAAGACCGCTACCGCAGAGCAGGCCGAGGAAATCCACGCCTACATCCGCAAGACCCTCGCCGAGAAGTTCGGAGAGGCTGTGGCTGAGGATGTTACCATCCTCTACGGTGGATCCTGCAAGCCATCCAACGCCAAGGAGCTCTTCGCTCAGAAGGATATCGACGGCGGTCTCATCGGAGGCGCAGCCCTCAAGGCCGACGACTTCATCCAGATTGCGATGTCATTCTAAGACCACGACGCTCAGGCCGATGCGGCCCGAGTCGCTCCATAGCCAAATCTTCTCGCCCTCGATCTTAACGACCTCGAGGGCGAGATTTTTTCTGTTGAGGACATCCGTCTCGGTAGTCCAGTAGAGGTCCGCGGTCAGTGTCTGTCCCTCGGAAACGGGGATTTCGGAGAGGGTCGCCGCATAGTAGTCCGACACATTGTCGGTCTGCACGCGGAACTCCTTGCGCTTGCGGTTGAACGACATCTGGCATTTCAGCGGATCGTATCTGAATTGCACCGCCCGTCCCACCTGCAGGCGTATCTCGCCGCTCTCGACAAAGGAGTTTCGCTCCCTGCTTCCGTCGCAGGAAGAGAGCAGCGCGAGCGCCGCGAGCAGAACTAATATTCCCCGTATGGCTTTCATAACTGTATCTCCTTGATAAGCACTTCGGTAGAGCCGTCGTTCATAAGCACTTCCGCCTTGAGGGTGCCGGATGCGCTGACTCTCCAGTAGCCGTCAGGCCCGACGGAGATTTCTCTGCCGTTGAAGTACCATTTCACTTCGGCTGCATCTATGGCGTTGAATACCCTCAGCGCCAGCTTGGCCCCGGCGTTGAAACTGCCGTCGGAGTTGCGGTCGCTGCCCTTGAGATATATGTACGGATAGCTATTCTGCAGCAGGACCTTGGTGACGAAGCTCGCCCCCGCGGAGTAGGCACAACCGTCGGAAAGCCTCAGGCGCACCTTGTATTTGTAGGCGGTCTGCGGCTTCAGCTCCGTGACGGTATAGCTCGTGGCGTCGCCGTCCACCGTGGTGCTGTATTCCTCCTCGCCGCCAGCCCACTCTATCTCGCAACTGCTTATGTCCTTGAGACTTGCATCCGGCTTCCAGCTTATTATCGCCGCGTCCTGAAATACCGTGACCACGTCCAGGCTCAGAGGCTCTATCACATTGAAACTTACGCTCCCGTCCCCGTCCAGGACTATGTCAGTGATGGCGAGCGACGGGCTTGCCCCGCTCCAGAAGCGCCAGGCCGGGCTGGTGTCGGAGCCGAAGCTGTCGTGCCCCTTCTGCGGGAAGAATATCCCCGAGGCATCGACGGCATCCGGGTCGGCTGCGACCAGACGGGCGCACTCCCTGTCCGGACGGCAGTTGACCTGTCCGCGCTCCCACCTCTTTGCGGCGGTGAGCTCAGTCCTGTAGTAGTCCGACCAGCCCGCGGAGTTCGCGGAGCGGTCGATATGGTAGATGGCGAGCCCGCGGCCTTTCCGGCATTCGAGCAGATAATATTCTCCCTCGCTGTCGGTCTCCGCCTTGAGGTAGCGCCCGCCGCTCTCAATCGGCTCAAGGGTATAACTGCCTTTGGCGAGGCTCTCGCACTTTCCCAGACCGAGCAGGTCCATATCGACGGCGTTGAAGTCCGGCGGGTTCGCGGCATCGTCCAGCCTGCAGCCGGTGTCCATCAGGGAGAGTCCCCAGAGTCCCTTGGACAGGCCCCCGCTGCCCTCGCCGTCGGTGTCGTACAGATCGTAGAGCCCCAGTACATGGGCGAATTCGTGGCAGAATATGCCTATGCCCGCGGTGCGCGGAGATGCCCCCGCGTCGGAGATCTGCTCCGTGCAGACGGTGAAACTGTTGACCTGCACTCCGCCGATGCTCAGCGTGCCGCCGTGATCCTTGAGGAAGCCGTGCTGCGGCCATATCCAGCTCTCGTCGGCGCCGTCAGCCTCGGAGAGGCCGGCAGTGATGAGGCATACATTGTCCACATAGTCGTCGGAGTCGTTGTCGTAGAGGGAGAAGTTTATGCTGCCGGAAGCTGCTGTGCAGGCCGAGCGCACTGCCTCGTGCAGCAGCACATCCCTGCGGTCGGAGTAGTTGGAGCCGTAGTAGGCGACCGTCTTCGGCAGGGTCACCGTCGGCGCAAGTGTGAAGCTGAAATCCCGTTCGCCCCTGAACTGCCGCCTGAAGTACTCCTCCGAGAGGGTCACAGTCTGCTTCAACTCATCTGCAGTGCAGCTGAATTCCCTGTCCTCGAACTGGACAGGTATCACCACCATCCTGAAGACGGCGAGAATTATTGCGGCGCAGAGGTTCATGCTATACACGTTTGCGACCACATAGATAGTGATAATTTATGAGAAAAACAAAGGGCCGGCAACCTCACGGCTACCAACCCTTAAAACGTGTACTAAAACCTAAACCTATAGCAAAGATGCAGGCCGGTTCAGTATCGTTGCATCAAAAACAAATATTTTTGATTATTTCTTAGCCTCTTCAACTGAAACCTTACGGAACTCCTTAAGGTCCTTCATAAGCTCGAGGGCAGCCTTGCGTGCGCGTGCACCTGCAGCCTTGTTTCCCTTAGCGACCTGAGCCTCAGCGTTGGCTACGAAAACATCGATGTTCTCTTTGATTTTCTGTACAAGATTTTCCATTTTCTTTATTATTTAGAATGTTAATAGTTGATTCCAAGTACTCGTGAGCGGGATTTAAATCCCAACTCCGTGCAAGATAAACAAAGAAATTTTCAAATCCTAAACTTTTGGCGAATTTTCTTCGTTTTTCGCCTCTTTTTGCTGATTTGCTTTGCTGTTAAGCTCTGTCATAGCCCTTTCCGGCCCTGCAAGCACCCAGGTACGCATCCCGCCGATCACTTTCTTCTCTATCTCCGGGAGGGCCTGCATCTGCTCGGGACTGAAGCTGCTGAGCACGAAGCCGATCTGGGCTCCCTGGGCGAAGTCGTGTCCGACTCCGACTCGCGTCCTCGCGAAGTCACGCGTGCCGAGCAGTTCCTCGATGTTTTTGAGACCGTTGTGTCCGCCGTCACTGCCGGACTTGCGCATCCTGACTGTGCCGAAAGGCAGGTTGAGGTCGTCGCAGATGACCATTATGTTTTCCAAAGGCACTTCGAGCCTGGTCTGCCAGTAGCGCAGCGCATTGCCGCTGAGGTTCATATAGGTGGACGGCTTGAGCAGCCATATCTCCCGCCCCTTGTCGCGGAAATGTGCAATGTCGCCGTAGCGCTCGGTAGAAAAAACGATATTGGACGCCTGAGCCCAGGCATCCAATATCATAAATCCTACATTGTGTCTCGTCGAAGAGTATTCGGCTCCGATGTTGCCCAGTCCGGCAACGAGATAAGTCTTCTCGGACACGATGTGCTATGCTGATTAAGCGGCTGTTGCGTCCGCGCTCACGTTGCGGGTGGTCTTGACGCCGCAGATGATGGTGTCCTTGTCGCTGAGGATGACAACGTCCTTGACCTGGATGTCGCCGGCCTTGATCTTCTTCTCGAGTCCGAGAGAGGTGATGTCGACGGTTACCTTGTCAGGAAGGTTGGCCATGAGAGCGCTGATGCGGAGCTCGCGTGAAGGCTGGAAGAACTTACCGCCCTGCTGTACGCCGATGGCGTGTCCGGTAATCTCGATAGGAACCTTGATGCTGATAGGCTTCTTGTCGTCCACTGCGAGGAAGTCCACGTGCAGGCAGGCGTCGCTTACCGGATGCCACTGCATCTCGTGGAGAACTGCCTCATATTTCTTGCCGTTGTCGAGGCTGAGGTCAACGATGTAGGAAGCAGGGGTGTCGGTAAGGCCCTTGAGCTCCTTGGCGTCAACGGTGAAGAGGATGTTGCTGTCGATTCCGGCTCCGTAGAGGTTGCAAGGTACGAGTCCCTGCTTGCGGATTGCCTTGATTACGGCCTTGTTGCCGACTTCGCGGACCTGGCCTTTAAGTTCAAAATGCTGCATTTTGCAATAAATTAAAATGTGTTACTCAATCTGAAGTTAATCAGACCCCATTGCACCAAAACCCTGCCGGGTTTTAAAATGCGCGCAAAGATAGTGAAAACTTATTACTTTACCAAACCGGTGGCGGAGTTCCATCCGAGTGTCCTGTAGTAGGCGTTGAGTTCTGGCCGGCAGCTGTCTGGAAGATAGACGCTGAGTCCGCAGCACCTCTCCAGTCTGAGGTCGAAGAACTTCTCCGTCTCCGCGTGGTAGAGCACGCAGTCCGCGAGGGCGCTATCCAGCCTCCCGAGCTGCTCCTCCGAGGCGCCGGCTTTCGCCGCGGCGTCGCGCAGGTCGTAGTACCAGTCCTTGCTATCGTAGAAATATGCCTGCACGGAAGTCCTCTCCAGCCTGTCGAAGCCTGCCCTGCAGCTTGTGACTATGTCCGCGAACGCTTCGGCGAGCTTTTCGACCGCGGAGCAGTCCACGAGGCTGATGGTGGCTGACTGAATGTAGCCGCTCTGGGCCTCGTAGAATTCGTAATATTCCCTGCAGACCGCCTCGAGCTCGGGCTTTGCCCCGGAGATGAGGTGCTTGAGCAGGGTGCTGTAAACCATTCCGTTGGAGATGATTTCGGTAGGGGAGAATATCAGGCGGTCGCAGACATCCCTGAGCTCCCACGCCGCTTCCGCCCCGCCCATCAGGCAGGCGTCGAAGATGAGGTAGTCCAGGTGTATCGGGATTGCCGCCGCGAAGTCCAGCAGGTCGATTTCGGTGGAGCAGGTCTTGGAACCTTCATAATAATATTGCGCTCCCACCGATTTGGTGAGCGGGTAGATCCGCCCGTTCTCTTCCTCCACTGCGCTTGCAGGGGCTCTGCGCGACCAGCTGCTTTTTTCGCTGCCGGCCCTGTAGCCCGGCGGTACCCAGCCGGTTGCGTGTGAGGAGAAGAGCATCCCGTAGCGGCGGGACGGATACATTCTCTTAATGTCGGAGAGCGCGGTATGGACGGCGTCCGGCGTGGCGCTGACTGTGCTTATCGGGTAGGATTTGATGGTGTCGCGCACCATCGTGCCGTTCTTGGTGTAGAGGCGAATCAGCACCGGCTGGTTGGGGTTGGAGTAGCCGCCCGACGCGCTGAGGTTGTGGCAGTAGGCCAGCACTGCGCGGGAGCTCGATATGGAGGGCACTGCGCCTTCGGAAAGCTCCTCCACATCCGCCTTGAGGGCTGAACTGAGGTTGTTGTAGCCGAGCCCGCAGTAGATGAAGACATCGTCGTAGGTGCCCTTGTACGGCTGCTCTTCCCGTGCGCAGGAGGCGGCGAGAAGCAGGGCTGCAAAAGCGGTTATGAGCAGCGCGGAGCATTTCATCCCGGCAAAGATAGCAAATTATTCATCTATTTCCTCGGGTGATGTGCTAGCACTGCGGCCTGCCAGGTGCTGGAGTCGATGTGGGTGTAGATTTCGGTGGTGAGGATGGACTCGTGCCCGAGCATTTCCTGGACTATCCGGAGGTCGGCGCCGTTTTCGATGAGGTGGGTCGCGAAAGAGTGACGGAAGGTGTGCGGGGAGATGTTTTTGCGCACTCCGGCGAGCAGTGCCTGCCGCTTCACTATGTTGAACATCGCCACCCTGCTCATCGGGGAGCCGAAGCGGTTGAGGAAGGCTATGTCGTCGTAGGCGGGGGCGGAGGCGGCCGGACGCGCTGCGAGGTAGTCGGCGAAGGCGCTGCGGGCCATCTCGCCCATCGGGACGATGCGCTCCTTGTTGCCCTTGCCGATGACGCGGACGAAGCCCTCGTCGAGATAGACGTGCGAGATGCGCAGGGCGCAAGCCTCGGAGACGCGCAGTCCGCAGCCGTAGAGGACTTCGAGTATGGCCCGGTCGCGCAGGCCGGACGCTCTCTTGAGATCGACTGACTCCATTATGGCATCGACTTCTTCAACCGACAGCACGTCAGGGAGATAGCGGCCTATCTTGGGCTGGTCGAGGCGGTCGCAGGGGTTGTCCTGGCGCTCGCCCTCGAGTATCAGCCAGTCGAAGAATGAGCGCAGCGAACTAAGTACTCTCGCCTGCGAGCGGGCGCTGAGCTTCCCGGCGCGGGAGGCCATATAGGCTTCGAGAGAGTCGGAAGCGGCGGTGGCGGGGTCGCAGCCGCTCTCGGCAAGGAAGAGCGATACATCGCGGCAGTACGCGGTGACCGTGTTGGGCGACATCCCCCGCTCAACCTTTAGATAATAGGAATAATCCTTCACTGTCCTCCCGACATCCATAGGGGACAAAGATACTGCAAATTTTCCCTATCTTTGCGCCCTATATGGACAATAAAGTTTCGCTCTGGAGTCTTTTCGGGGTGTTCTCGAAAGTGGGGGCCTTCACCATCGGCGGCGGCTATGTGATGCTGCCTCTTATCGGCGACGAGGTTACAAAGAGGGGCTGGATCAGCGCCGAGGATTATAAGGATGTCACCGTGCTCGCGCAGAGCGCCCCAGGCATCCTGGCCATCAACATAGCTTATTATGCCGGCTACCGCATCAGGGGAGTCAAGGGCAGCATCGTGGCGGCCATCGGTGCCGCGCTGCCGTCGTTCCTCATCATCCTCGCCATCGCTATGGTATTTACCAACTTCAAGGACAATGTCTATGTGCGCCGCTTTTTTCAGGGAGTGCGGCCGGTGGCAGTAGCCCTCATCCTCTCGGCCGCCCTCGATATGTTCAAGGGGGCGAAGTGGAGCTGGTGGGCCGTGGCTCTGTGCATCGGGACCATATTCCTCGTGGCCTTCCTCAGCGTCTCTCCGGTCTGGATAATTCTCACGGTCATCGCCGGGGCCGTCAGCATCTCGGCTCTAAACGACAGGAGGGCGGCGAAATGATACTGTTTTGGGAGCTTTTCTACACCTTCTTCCTCATCGGACTGCTTAACTTCGGCGGCGGAGGGGCGATGGTGTCACTTATTCAGAGTCAGGTGGTTACACTGCACGGCTGGCTCACCGAGGGGGCGTTCACCGACATAGTGGGCATCTCGCAGAGCACCCCGGGTCCTGTGGCCATCAACTGCGCCACCTATGTGGGTTACGAGGTCATCAACACCGCCGGCTACGGGCTTGGGCTCTCCATCCTGGGCTCGTTTCTCGCCACGCTTGCCGTCGTGCTGCCTTCGTTCCTCGTTTTCCTGGTGGTCGTAAGAATATTCAACAAATACCACGACAGCAAGGCCTACTCCTATGCGATGGCCGGCCTGCGCCCCGTCGTGGCCGGGCTTATCGCCGCAGCCGCGGTGGTGCTCACCCTGCATATCAGGCCGCTCTCCGTCATAGAGGAGAATTTCCCCAACTGGATTGCCTGGGCCCTGTTCGCCGTGGCGCTGATACTCAGCCAGAAGAAGATTGTCGGCCCCATCACAATCATCCTTTCCGCCGGCGTCATAGGCCTGCTGGTGTTCTGAGCCCTGCCTGCCGGAAACGGCCCGCCTGTGAAAATACTTCGCGAAATATTTTCAAAAGCAGTTCTTAATTCCTAAATTTGGGGCGCTTTTTTGCGAGGCAATTAATATTATCAGTTATAACACTAATGTCAAACAGTAAATTCAATGTAAAGTATTGTGTGCTTCTGCCGATAGTGCTGATCGTCACAATCTTTCTCTGGG
>CAVJHI010000002.1:54206-84530 GCA_963649415.1 bacterium | reverse complement strand
GATTGCTAATTTTGATGCCGCCCGGGGGAGCTTTTTCCCTGGGCGGTTTTTTCGGCCCCCGGGTCTACGATCATTGAGCCTGCGGTTGCTGAGAGAGTCAAAGCATCGAAATGCCGCAGGCTCGAAGCACCGAGGGGGTGGCCGGCCAATCCTACAAACCCCGTGCAGGCAATATTGCCCCTCGCGGCCCTCTGCTTGGGGTAGGGCTGAATATCGACCGCCTTTACCCCCTCGCCATTCAGCCCCGGTCGCTTCCCACGGCCCTCCAGCTCATACCCGGCTGAATGGGAATTGTAAGATTTAAAAAATCTGCCCGAATATGGACAAGATTAGATCCGGAAGTTGCTGTTGTTCAGTTGCGGGCAACTTGCTGGCAGTGACAGCCTTCGAGAACTTATATTTGTGATTGTGGCTCCAAAAGGGGAAGTTTACATAATCATTACAAAGTCGCTTTCCCAAGCTGATATTAATTTGGATTTTCATTAACAATAAATGGTTGATAGCAAGGTGGAAAGCTGGAAGCGGCTTCGATGAGACTACTTCGTCCGTCAAAAATCTACGCTTCTTTTCAGCTCTGTCCCCGAAGCTTGAAATAATCCGATTATTTCGCTAAATTTGCTTTTCCGCAAGGAAGACATAACGCACCATGGATCTTTCCTCTCTACACCTCACCCCGTCCCGGAAGCAGGCCGTTTTTAAGCTTGCGGTGGAGCTCGTGAAGGCTGACAGGCGGATACATAGTCAGGAGATAGGTGCGCTGGCTCAGCTACAAGAGGCTCTTGCGATTGAGCAGGCGCAGCTGGATCTCATCCACTACTGCACCATGCAGGATGCGATAGGAGCGCTGAAAGGGGTTGACGATGCCGGCAAGGAGGCGCTGTGCGAACTGTTCGGGAGCATAATGTGCTCGGATAACGACATCGATTTCGACGAGAGGGTTCTGCTTTCTGCGGTGACGATGTCCATCCGCTCAGACTCCGAGGCGTGGTGCACCGTCATCACGGTTCCGTTCGTGGATTCGCCTTCGTCGGAGAGGCAGATAATATTCCTCGAGAAGCAGCGTTGCCGTGCGGCGCACGCCGTGTTTGACGATGCCTACAACAACCTGCTCATCTCCAAGGCTTTCGGCGACATCGGGCTGAAGTTTCTCTACCTCCCGGACATCACTCGGAGGCTGAATCTGCAGCTCGGCGCGCAGGGCGGGACGGCTGACGGGAAATTCGAGCTTCTGAAGCGCTCGATGGAGTTTATCGTGCCGGCCGGCAACAAAATCAAGCTCAACAATCTCGACTCGGCTCTCGGCTCGCTGGATACGCCCACTTTCCTGCGGGTAATCCTCTCCAGATACGGCCTCTCCTCGGAGATTGTACCCTATGAGGCGTTGCTGCTCCTGAAGATATCCGACAGTCAGGTCCTGAACGATTCCAACAATCTGGAGGGCAACACCAACTTCCTCTGCATCGACCTCTCGCGGGATGTGAAGAAGCGGATTTTTGAATTCATTTCCCGTTTTGACGAGCAGGACCAGCTGATTTCGTACGAGGGCTACTACAAGTTCATCTATGATTATCTGAGCTCCGAGTCGAAGTCGGTCAAGCCGATAAGGCTGGATGCCGCCTACCAGTTCTACGCCGGAGACGGGACCCCGGAGCAGATAGTGTTCGAGTCCTCTCCGCAGGCCCGGACCTTCTACCTCCTGCTGCTGTTCTACGGCCCTTATGGAATCAAGCAGAGTCTTTTCAAGGAAGCGATAGACTTACTCGGGGAGATGGAGCGGGCAGGGGGCGAAACTTTCGACTATCAGGCGTTCAAGTCCCGGCTCGTCGATAGAGGAGACGAGGCTTCCAGGCTTATAGTCAATACGATGGAGATCTATCGCTCCGTTTCCACCAAGGATGACGAGAGCCCTGAATTCCTTGGCTATGTGGCGAGCATACTCCGGCATCGCAGTTCGCTCAAGAATTATATCAACAAGGGCTTCGGGGCCTGTGAAATACTGGCGAACCGGGAGCGCTTCGAAGTTTCGTACGATGCCGGGAGCAAGTCGTATTCCGTGAATGCGGGCCTGTCCGATTTCCTGATCGGTGCCGGCGCGGATGCCGTTCCCCTGAAAGATTCTTCCCTCTGGAAGAGCCTGAAATAATCCAATCGTTTGGATTATAGTGGCCTGTGGCGAAATAATGGGATAATTTTGCCGCAAATTTATACGATATGGAGCAGGAAAAGAATAATTATGCAAAGGATTGTCTGGCGGCGGATTCGCGCGTAGTGCTGGAGGGGGCCGGAAAAAATATAATTCCCGAGCCGGAGAGGGAATCCTTGTTCAAACTGTTCCTTGAGAAGTTCAAGGACCCGATTGTCACGATTCTGATAGTCGTCCTGTTCCTGTCGCTCGCCATTTCCGGGTATGAGATCATATTCCTTGGCAGGAGCGCTTCCTGCTTGATTGAATCGGTCGGCATCGCCCTTGCCATTCTGCTCTCCACCGGCATAGCGTTTATCTTCGAGGTGCGTGCGGAACGGGAGTTCAAGATTCTCAACAAGGTTAAAGATGAGCGGAAAGTCAAGGTCTTGAGGTGGAAGAGCGAGGCTAGCAGGCGCGGACGGCCGACTGTATTCGAAATCAAGCGGGCTGATGTGGTCGTCGGGGATATAGTTTATCTTGAGAACGGAGATGAAATCCCGGCCGACGGCTATCTGCTGAAAGCCACCTCTTTGAGGGTGGACGAGTCGGCGTTTACGGGAGAACTTTTTACAAGCAAGACCGTAGAACCGGAGGCTGATGCGCACGAGGAGGCATATCCCAAGAACTTCCTGATCAGGGGCACGACCGTTATCGAGGGCAATGCCGTATATAAGGTCTCCGCAGTTGGCGTGGATACAGAGGAAGGCAAGGGTTCGAAGATCCTGCACGAGGAGCAGACAGTGGAAACGCCTCTTAATCAGCAGCTTGGCAATCTAGCTAAATGGATAACCAGGGCAAGTTACATCTTCGCCGCTCTCATCATTGCCGGGCGCATGGTCTTGTATTTTGCGACCGGGCACGGCGGGGACGACTTCAATGCGATAGAGTTCATCGAGATGACCCTGAGCTCGATTATGCTTGCCGTGACACTGATAGTGGTCGCCGTCCCTGAGGGGCTCCCGATGAGCGTGACGATAAGCCTGGCGCTGAGCATGCGCAAGATGCTCAAGGAGAAGAATCTGGTGCGCAAACTCCACGCCTGCGAGACTTTGGGGGCCGCGACGGTCATCTGCACCGACAAGACCGGTACGCTAACCCAGAACAGGATGAAGGTCGTTAAGCACGACTTCTTCGATATTGATATTGACTTCTTTACCGAGTGCGCGGCGGTCAATTCCACCGCCGAAGTGTCTGAGCCTGATGAGAATGGAGAGCTCAAAATTGTCGGCAATCCGACTGAGGGCGCGATACTCCGCTGGCTGGTTGCCGATGAGGGAAAGGACTATCAGCAGTACCGTGAGTCGCTTGCCGTCATAAGCCAGAGACCGTTCACGACTGAGAAAAAGTCTATGGAGACCGTGGCCCGCAATGAAGAGAACGGGCGGGTTATAAGGTACATAAAGGGAGCACCTGAAGTTGTGCTCGAGATGTCTGACTTGGCTCCCGGCGGCCGCAGCAGGCAGGATGTCCTGGATGAGCTCGCTGAATACCAGAAGCTCGGGATGAGGACCCTCGGCTTTGCCTATCAGCTGATTGAGGAGGGGAAAGACAATCCTGTGATTTATGTCGGCCATGTGGGGATTGCGGACCCGGTCAGGGAGGATGTCAAGGACGCAATTGCAGTCTGCAAAGGTCAGGCGGGGGTTCGCGTAATCATGGTGACCGGCGATGTCTCTCTGACAGCCAACGAGATAGCCCGCGAAGTGGGAATAGTCGATGAGGCGGAAACCTCTCTGACCCTTACCGGAGCCGAGTTCGCTGCAATGAGCGACGAGAAACTTAAAAGCGAGATATTGCCGCATCTGACCGTGCTCTGCAGGGCGCGTCCTGAAGACAAGGCGCGGCTTGTGACTCTCCTGCAGGAGACGGGGCATGTGGTGGCTGTCACCGGCGACGGTACTAACGACGCTCCGGCGCTCAAGAAGGCCCAGGTGGGCCTTTCCATGGGCGACGGCACTTCAAGGGCAAAGGAAGCCAGCGACATCACGATTATCGACAACTCGTTCGCGAGCATCAATACCGGAATACTATGGGGCCGTTCGCTCTATCAGAATATCAGGAGGTTTATCCTGTTTCAGATGACCATCAATGTCTGCGCCTGCCTTATCGTGCTGTTCGGTGCGTTTGTGGGCCTGGATTCGCCGTTGACGGTTACTCAGATGCTTTGGGTCAATCTGATTATGGATACCTTCGCGGCAATGGCTCTGTCATCGCTCCCGCCTGACAGGAGGGTGATGAGCGATAAGCCCCGCGACCAGAAGAAGAATATCATCGACAGGCGGATGGGAAGCCAGATTGCCATAGTGGGACTTATTTTCTTCGTGATTCTCGCGGTGTTCTGGCAGATACTCTATCGTCTGGATATCGAGAGCGTGCGCCAGATTTTCACCGCCGACTCTTTCCGCCTCCTGATGCAGGATATGGGTACGGGAGCCTACGACACTGATGTGATGACTTCATACGAGCGTGGCATATTCTTCTCGACATTTGTGTTCGCGCAGTTATGGAACCTCTTCAATGCGAGGTATTTCCGTACGGGCCGCAGCCTGCTGGGAGACATCATCGACCTGATTGCCAAAGGTAAGAAGCATATAAAGACCTTCGGGGTCGGATTCTTTGCGGTTGCGCTGATTATTCTTTTGGGCCAGGTGCTCATCGTTAATGGCTGCAGTATGTTCTTCGATGTGGCCCCGCTTTCCGCTCAGGATTGGCTATACATACTTCTGGCGACATCCCTGATTATGATTGTCCCGGATATTTACAGATTCGTGCGCTGTTTGGCCGCTCCTCGGCATTGAAGTCGAACTAATTGATTATATTTGCAGTATGGATAATAATTCAAGAGCGACAAGATTCCTGATCGACAGGATAGACAGTAAACTCGGCAGCGTGGAGAAGGAGCTGAAGTTCGACAAGATTGCTATCGGAGCCGGAATCGCCATTATGGTGATTTTTGCGTTCGTTCTGGGCCTGGTCATCAACAGGCCTGCGCTCGCTATCCTCTGCCTGATGCTTATCATATTCGGGCTCTTCCTTGCCTATGTCATGGTCAAGGAGTACATCGACGATCTGAAAAAGGTAAAGAAGGATAGGTAAAGGACAACTCCCTGAAATTGTTAAGATCAGTATGAACTGCAACCAAACGGTTTCAGAATGACTCGACGGAGGCTTCGGAGCGGAACATCGGGGTGGCGCCGCCGTAGATTACGTGAAGTCTGGAAGCGTCTGCTCCGGAGAGTTTTGACCAGTATTTGAGCCCGTGGAGGAAGGATTCGTTGAATGTCTCGGCTGACTTGATTTCGTATGCGTCCTCCCTGTCGCCGTCGCGGTGGATCAGATCTACCTCGTTGCCGGCACTGTCCCTCCAGAACGACACTGACGGCTCGATTATGCCCTTGTTGAAGTCATTTTTGATGATGTCGGCAACGACCATGTTCTCGAACAGATTGCCGCGCAGGTAGTGGGTGTTCATCTGAGTCAATGTCTTGATTTCCAGAAGCGAACATGCGAGCCCAGTATCGTGGAAGTACAGCTTCGGGGTCTTCACTATCCTCTTCGAATAGTTGTTATAGTCCGGCTTGAGGAGGAAGATGATGTAGCTGGCCTCGAGGATAGATAGCCACGCGTCTACGGTAGGCACCGAGATCCCGCAGTCGTTGGCAAGGGAAACCTTGTTGAGTATTTGTCCGACTCTTGCAGCGCAGAGTTTCAGAAATCTGACGAAACGTCCGAGGTCAGAGATGTTCTTGATGTTGCGCACATCGCGCTCGACATAGGTATTGATATAATTCGGATAATAGTCCACCGGTGCAATCCCCTTATCATACAGTCGCGGATAGCATCCGTTCAGTATCCGTTCATCCGTGCTTTGAGGAAGTATGCCGCCTGATGCCATTTCTGTCCTGGAGAACGGCAGCAGGTGGAGAAGCCCAACTCTTCCGGCAAGGCTCTGGTCCACGGCTTCCATCAGTTGCAGGTTTTGTGAACCGGTGAGAATGTACATCCCGTCGCGGCCAGTGTCATCGCAGTGCGTCTGGAGGTATGAAAGCAGCGACGGCACTTTCTGAACCTCGTCGATTATAGTTCTGTCGGGGTAGGTGGAGATGAATCCGCGTGGGTCTTCCCTCGCGAACTCCCTGTTGTCCAGGTCTTCCAGCGAAACTTTACGATAATCCGGGAAGGTACTTTGGGCCAATGTCGATTTGCCCGACTGTCTTGGGCCGGTAATTACCACGAATGGGTATTGTCTGGATAGTGCCAATGCCTTGTTGCTTAGTTCGCGAGCTATCATAAATTCAAATAATTTATGCAAATTTAAGATTTGATTTTGTGATTTGCAAGGATAGACAAAAAAGCATATTCCGCAACAATACAATATATTTGACCTATACGCCTTTTGTTAAGACTCACAAGAACACGCAATAAAACAAAATAGTTAAAGTCGCTAACAAAAATGTTAAGAGGCGATTCCTCCCGAATTGTCGGGCTAAAACCGCCTCTTTGCTATGCCGCGGCCTCTCCGCGGAGGTAGTGCTTCCGGATGAACGGAGCGGTGTAGCAGTAAGGGATAAATCCGAGTGAAGGGAGCGGCACGGTGAGGATGAGATTGGCCAGTTTGCCGACCGTGATGGAGCCGCAGAGCCCGCTCGCTCCCATCGCATACGCCCCGTTGAGGGTGCAGGCGTTGAGGGCCTGAGAGGGGGTCAGCCGCATCTTGATGCAGCCCTGCGCGAGGACAAATCTCATATCTCCCGAAGGCGACGAGCCGGGGTTGCAGTCGCTGGCGAGAGCAAGTCCCAGACCCGCCTCGATGAAGTCGCGCGCCCGTCCGTAGGGGAGCCCGAGGAAGAACGACGAGCCTGGCAGCATAGTCGGCATAGTGCAGCTGCCGCGCAGGGCTTCGATGCCCTCAGCGCCCGTCCTCTCCAGATGATCGACCGAGAGCGCCCCGTAGCGCAGGGCGACTTCCATTCCGCCGGTGACGGCTATCTCATCCACGTGGACTTTAGGGCGCAGGCCGTAGCGGGCGCCCGCCTCAAGTATCTTTGCCGTATCTTCCGGGGTGAAGAATCCCTCGTCGCAGAAGACATCCACGAAGTCCGCAAGGCCTTCCGTGGCGACTGCCGGTATCATTTCGGAGCAGACCGCCCGCACATATTCCTCCCTGCGCCCGGCGTAGGACCTGCCGACTGCGTGGGCGCCGAGGAAGGTGGCGCGGATGACCGCTGGGACGGCTTCGCGCAGCCGCCGGATGACCCGCAGCATCTTCAATTCGTCTTCGGTGCTGAGGCCATAGCCGCTCTTGATTTCAATTGCTCCGCTGCCCTTGGCTATCATTTCCCGGACGCGGGCGAGGCTCTGCTCATAGAGGCTGTCTTCCGAGGTGGAGTGCAGCAGGTCGGCGGAGTTGAGGATGCCGCCGCCGCGTGCGGCAATCTCCTCGTAGGAGAGGCCGTTGATCTTGTCGATGAACTCTCCCTCCCGCGTGCCGGCATAGACGATGTGCGTGTGCGAATCGCAGAACGAAGGCAGCAGGTAGCAGCCCCTGGCGTCCACAACTTCATCAAAACCCTCGCTCCTGGAGCCGGCGGAACTGCCTGCCGCAGAATCGGCGGAGCTGCCCGGAAAGCAATCGGCGGAGCTGCCCGGAAAGCCCGTAGAATCATCAGCGACGGCCCCCAGCGGACAGCTGGCCATCTCGCCGAAGCCGGAGATCACTTCGCCTTCGGTGCTCAGCCAGGCGTTCTCAAGGCTCGGGAATTCGGACATCTCCGCGCCCTGACGCCTCAGCAGCCCTTCCGGGGCTATGCCGGAGAGTCCCTTGATATTGATGAAGATACGCTTCATATCTTCTCTTCCTGCAGGAAGCGTACGGACTTCTCGATGAGAGGGTGCATATAGCTGTCCTTCTCCACGAACGGCACCTCGCGCCGGTAGTCGGCAATGATGCCCTCAAGCAGAGGCGAGGTCTTGGCAGGGCGGCGGAACTCCAGAGCCTGCACTGCGTTAAGCAGTTCTATTCCAAGTACTTCCTCTACATTGTCCACGACTCTGACGAGCTTGGTCGCGGAGTTGGCGCCCATGCTGACGTGATCTTCCTGGCCCTGGGATGAAGGGATGGAGTCGCAAGACGCAGGCCAGCATAGGCCCTTGTTTTGGCTGACTATTGACGCCGCCGTGTATTGCGGAATCATAAAACCGCTATTGACACCCGAATCGGCCACGAGGAACGAAGGTAGGCCTCTCTGCCCGGAGATGAGCTTGAAGATGCGCCTTTCGGAGATATTCGCCAGCTCCGACATCGCCACTGCGAGAGAATCCATCGGCAGCGCAATCGGCTCGCCGTGGAAGTTGCCCGCCGAGATGATCATATCCTCGTCCGGGAATACATTCGGGTTGTCGGTGGTACTGTTGATTTCCGTTTCTATGGCCCCTTCCACATAGCGTATGCAGTCCTTGACGGCTCCGTGGACCTGAGGGATGCAGCGGAACGAATACGGGTCCTGTACGTGCTTTTTCGGCCTTTCTATGAGTTCGCTGCCCTTGAGTACTTCCAGGAAGCGCTCCGCGGTCTCGATCTGCCCCCTGTGCGCTCGCAGCTGGTGCGTCAGCGGGAGGAACGGCTCGATGCGCCCGTCGAAGGCGTCGAGCGAGATGGCGCCGATATAGTCAGCCCATTTTGAGAGCCGGCGGCTCTTGAGCAGGCACCAGACCGCATTCGCGCTCATAAACTGCGTACCGTTGAGCAGAGCGAGGCCTTCCTTGGATTGGAGTGTAATCGGCTCCCAGCCCATCTCCGCGTTCACTTCCGCGCTAGGCCTTACTTTGCCCTTGTAGAGCACCTCTCCGAGCCCCAGAAGCGGCAGGCTGAGGTGGGCGAGGGGAGCGAGGTCCCCGGAGGCCCCGAGCGAGCCGTGCTGATAGACCACCGGCAGAATGTCCCGGTTGTACATGTCCACGAGCCTCTGCACGGTCTCCAGCTGCGCGCCTGAGTGTCCGTAGGAGAGCGACTGCACTTTGAGCAGAAGCATCAGTTTCACTATCTCGGGACGCACCGTCTCTCCAGAGCCGCAGGCGTGCGAAACTACCAGGTTGTACTGGAGCTGCGAGAGTTTGTCGGCGGGGATTGTCACATTGCAGAGCGAGCCGAAGCCCGTGGTGACCCCATAGACCGGGCGGCCTATGTCCTCCATCTTGGTGTCGAGGTAGCGACGGCACTTCAGTACCGCCTGCACCGCCTCTTCTGATAGGGCTATATCTTCGTGATTGTCAATTATTTCCTTTACCTTATCCAAACTAAGGCGTGAGGATGAAATATAATGTGTCATAAGACTGATTTCAAAGCGTTTTCGATGGTGGTGTCATCAGCAAGTACAGGGCAGGTGACCTTGAGCTCTGGGCTGCGGCCCATTTCCCTGAGGATGGAGCTCATGGCGCCGGAATTGCGGGCCCAGCTGCGCCTCGCGATGCCGTTGTTGACATCCCAGAATAGCATTTCGCGGATGTGCCGCGCGGAGTCGTCACTTCCGTCGATTACCATCCCGAAGCCGCCGTTGATGACCTCGCCCCAGCCGACTCCGCCGCCGTTGTGGATTGATACCCAGGTCGCTCCGCGGAAGGAGTCGCCAATGACATTCTGCACCGCCATATCAGCCGTGTATCGCGAACCGTCGTAGATGTTGGCGGTTTCGCGGAACGGGGAATCGGTGCCGGAGACATCGTGGTGGTCGCGTCCAAGAACGATAGGGGCAGTGATCTCCCCGCTGCGTATCGCCTCGTTGAAGGCGAGGGCGATCTTAGTCCTGCCCATGCAGTCGGCGTAGAGGATGCGGGCCTGCGAGCCCACTACGAGCCTGTTTCTGCCGGCCTCCTCAATCCAGTGGATGTTGTCCTCCATCTGGTGGCGTATCTCCTCCGGGGCGTCAACTGCAAGTTCGCGCAGCACCTTGACGGCGAGCGCATCGCTCTTCGCGAGGTCCTCCGGGTCCTCGGACATGCAGACCCAGCGGAACGGGCCGAAGCCGTAGTCGAAGTAGAGCGGACCCATAATGTCCTCCACATAGGAAGGGTAGCGGAACGAGCCGTCAGAGTTGAGAATATCCGCACCGGCACGGGAGCTTTCCAGGAGGAAGGCGTTGCCGTAGTCGAAGAAATACATACCGTTGGTGGTCAGACGGTTGATGGCTGCCACCTGACGCCGCAGTGAAGCCTGTACCGCTTCTCTGAAGCGCTCCGGCTCCTCGGCCATCATCCGCTGCGACTCTTCGAAGCTGTAGCCTGCCGGGTAATAGCCTCCCGCCCAAGGGTTGTGCAGGGAGGTCTGGTCGGAGCCCAAGTCAACTTTAACTCCCTCATCGGCAAGTCTTTCCCAAAGGTCAACTATATTGCCGATATAGGCGAGCGAAACGGTCTCCCGCTCCGCTACTGCCTTGCGTATGCGCGGCAGGAGTTCGTCCAGACTCTCGTGGAGTTCGTCCACCCAGCCCTGCGTATGGCGCTTGCGGGCCGCGAGCGGGTTAATCTCTGCCGTGACGCTTACCACTCCGGCTATGTTGCCCGCCTTAGGCTGCGCACCCGACATTCCGCCGAGTCCGGCGGTCACGAAAAGAACTCCCTTCATATCCTCGCGCGTGCCTTCGAGGCCCCGTTTGCGGAGCTGCATCCTCGCGGCGTTCATCACCGTGATGGTGGTGCCGTGCACTATGCCCTGCGGGCCTATGTACATATACGAGCCGGCGGTCATCTGGCCGTATTGCGACACTCCGAGGGCGTTGAATTTCTCATATTCGTCCTTGCTGGAGTAGTTGGGAATCACCATTCCGTTGGTCACGACCACGCGGGGCGCGTCCCTGTGGCTCGGAAAGAGGCCGAGCGGCAGACCGGAGTACATCGAGAGGGTCTGCTCGTCGCTCATCTCCGCAAGGTATTTCATCGTTAGGCGGTATTGCGCCCAATTCTGGAAGATGGCCCCGTTGCCTCCGTAGATGATAAGTTCGTGAGGGTGCTGGGCCACCCGCGGGTCGAGGTTATTCTGTATCATCGCCATTATCGCCGCGGCCTGCCTGCTGCGCGCAGGGTACTGGTCGATAGGACGGGCGAAGATGTCGTTCTTAGGGCGGTAGCGGTACATATAGATGCGGCCGTAGTCGCGGAGCTCGCGGGCGAATTCCGGGGCGAGCGCGGCGTGCAGCTCCTTCGGGAAATACCTCAGGGCGTTGCGCAGCGCGAGCGCCTTTTCGCTGCGGCTCAGGATGTCCTTGCGCCGCGGGGCGTGGTTGATCCGGGGGTCGTATGTACTGGCTTCCGGAAGATAACTCGGAATACCCTCGAGTATTTCTTCCTGCCAGCTGAGATGATGGTGATGGTCGTCCATATATTTTACTTGATGTGGCTGTTTACGATTTCGAGTACTTCGTCCTGAAGTTTCAGGGCTTCCTGCGCTATGCTCTCGGCTTCGGAGGTGAGAGCATCGGCTTTGGCTCTGTCACTTAGGCTTGCCGAGTTGATGCGCACATTGAGCTGCGCTCCCCTCACTGCCGCGGTCGCCGCGAGGGCTCCCACTCCAGCGTCGGAGGCCGATGCGGGGTTGCCTTTCTCCGCCATGGCGCGGCAGATCGGCAGGGCTTTGAGGGCTGCCTTCATCGTGCGGAGAGGCACCTGGGCGGCATAGAGAGTGGCCTCCTCGAGCGCTGCGGCGCGCTCCGCCTTCTCCTCCTCGCTGCCCTTTGGCATCTTGAAGACTTCCATTATCCTGTCGAAGGAGGCCGTGTCCTCATCCACAAGTTCCACGAGCTCGTGCATCACTTCCTGACCCTTGTCGGCCCAGTCGGAGAACTCCTTCCACCTCTCGTCCCAGCCCCTCTTGTGGGCGGAGAGATTGGCGACCATAGTGCCGAGCGCCGCTCCCAGGGCACCCATATATGCCGAGATGGAGCCGCCGCCCGGGGCAGGGGATTCGGAGGCTGTCTCGTCGGCGAAGGCCTTGAGGCTCATCCTCACCAGACGCTCCTTGCGGGCGAGTTCGGCCTCGTCCTGCATAAGATATTCTATGACTTTCTCCTCAGGCTTGAACGGCCTAAGGTCGTCGAGTCCCATCGACTTGACTGCTATCTTGATGATTTCGCTCTCGCTGATGCCGGTGGAGCGCTGCTGCTTCTCCAGAAAATATTTGCCGGCGTCTATAAGGGCTTTCTTCGGGACGAGTCCCACGATTTCCGTGCCCGTCACCCTGAGTCCCCTCGCGGCTGCCGCGCGGCAGACTTCCTCGAACGCCTTGTGCAGCGGGGTCGCTTCGATATCGGTGATGTTCATCGACACCTGGGCGATGCCGTATTCATCTATGTACCAGCCGATTGCCTTGCAGCCCTTGAGCGTCCCCGGGATCCAGATTTCCTTACCTTCAGCGTCCTTGAGCACCTTGCCGGTGAGCGAGCCGCCCTCGCGTGCCTTGCGGCCCTTTTCGCGCACGTCGAACGCCACTGCCATTGCCCTGCGGGTGGAGGTGGTGTTGAGGTTGAAGTTGACGGCTATCAGGAAGTTGCGCGCTCCCACATTGCTGGCTCCGGACTTTGCCACCGTTTCGTTGTATTCGGAAGGGCTATAATCCGGGCGTCGCGCCGGGTCCGCAATCTTGTCCGGCAGAGCCTCATATTCTCCCGCCCTGCAGACTGCAAGGTTCTTGCGCTCAGGCTTGAAGGCCGCCGCTTCGTAGCAGTAGCACGGGATGCCCAGCTCATCGTAGATCCGCTTTGAGAGGGCCCTCGCCAGCTCCGCACATTCTTCCAGAGTGATGCCGGCGACCGGTATCAGCGGCAGCACGTCGGTGGCTCCTGAACGCGGGTGTGCGCCGTGGTGCTGCCTCATGTCGATAAGCTCCGCGGCAGTCTTTTCGCCCCGGAACGCAGCCTCGCAGACCGCTTCCGGCGAGCCCACGAAGGTGACTACCGTGCGGTTGGTGGCTTCGCCCGGGTCCACATTGAGCATTTTGACCTTTTCTCCGCTCCCCGGAGCCTGCGCACCGGTGATTGCGGCAACTATCTTATTGATTACTTCCTGGTTGCGGCCCTCGCTGTAGTTCGGGACACATTCGATGATTCTATCCATATATTCGAAGTATGAGTTATCACTTCAAATATAGGAATTCCTTGGTAATTGCAGGGTATTTTTGCCCGTCTTTTTTGCCTGAAATTTATCCGCGCCGGCGTCTTGGCAGCCGGAAACGCTTCCCGGAGAAGAGCCTCTGCGGGAGTTCCATGGCGAAGATTATTCCCAGCACGATGGCGATGGCAGCCTTGGCCGCCGTGAACCCGGTCGTGAGGGAGAGCTGGAACTGATTGGAAACCAGATAGTAGGTAAACCAGAATATGCCCGCTCCCGGCACGAGGGGGAAGATGCCGCAGAGCAGGAAAACCGTGCTCGGACACTTCCTCAGGACTGAAGCGAAACGGGAGAGGATGCAGACCACGGCGGTGGAGAGCACGATGGCGAAGGTCGCCCCCATGGCGGCGTAGCGGGTCAGGGCGAGGAAAATCCCCCAGCCTAAGGCACCGATGAGCCCGGCGGTCACATATTCCCTGCGCGGCGCTCCGAAGAGGATGGCAAAGGCGAAAGTGCCGATGAATGCCGCCAGCATCTGGGAGAGGAGCCCGGCAGTCTGCGGGTTGACGCTCATCCCCGTGAGAACGATGAGGCCCCCGAAAATCCCGCCGTCCAGCAGGAAGCCGATGCTGACCCCGAGCGCTATGCAGATGAATCCCAGCATCGCATCGGTAAGCCGCGTGATGCCGGAAATGTAGTCGGAATTGGCAAGGTCCCGGACCCCGTTGACGAACGGCACCCCCGGAATCAGGGGCATTATCGCGCCGATTATTACATTGCTGAGGCTATCGCCGAACCCTATCCTGTAGAATGCGAGACATAGGAAGGTGGCAAGGAACGCATTAGCAAGGTCGCCCACAATCTTGGAGAGGTATCTGGAGCTTACGAAGAGGCAGAATACATAGAGCAAAGCCCCCGCGACGAAAGCCGCGAGGCAGTCCTCCAGGCCGCCCCCGAACACCGCGCAGAAGCCGGCGGCGCCGAATGCAGAGCCTGCAATCTGCTCCCAGGCCGGCTTGCCTTTCGAGGCTTTGATGGCGTCCAGCCTGCGCCGCGCCTCGGCTAGGCCGCAGCGGTCCATAGCTATGTCGTAGCTCAAATGGTTGACAGCCACTATCTTGGAGAGTTGTATGCCGCGAATCGGGATAAACTCGACATTGGCGTATTTGCCGGACGGTCCGGTGGTGAAGATGCCGTTGCTGATGACGAAGAAGTGCCCGGATTCCACCCCGAAATGGGATGCGATTCTGTCCATCGTATCCTCCACCCGGGAAATCTCGGCTCCGTTCTCTAGAAGTATGTGCCCGGCCTCGGACGCTACCTCAAGAACTTCTGTCGCTTCGTTCTTCTCTTGCATGACGCAAAAATAATCAAAATTATGACTTCCGCTGCATTGCGACCCTCAGCCGGTACTGCCAGTAGCAGAGCGCCGCTACTGCGAGCACCGCGCCTGCCGCCCCGACCCAGGAGAGGGAGAAATGCGTGCAGACTGCGCCGCCGATGAGGGCTCCACTGCCTATTCCGAGGTTGAAAATGCCTGAATATATGGACATTGCGACGGCGGACTCGTCATCGTTGGAGGCTCCGATTACCTCGGATTGCATAGCGATGTTGAAGCAGGTCACCGAGATGCCCCAGACGGCGCAGAGCAGGATGAGCAGGCCGTGGCTGAATGCGAACGGCATCAGCAGCACGAGGGCGAGTATAAGCCCGACGGCGGCAAGGTGCACGAAGCGGAAACGGAAGCGGGTGTAGAACTTGGAGAAAGCGTAGCTGCCCGCAAGCCCCGCAACTCCGAATATCATCAGCGTGCCGGTGACGAGTCCCTCCTTCATGCCTCCGATCTGGGCCAGGAACGGCTCTATGTAGCTGTAGGCGGTGTAGTAGCCGGCGGCGAAGAGCAGCGTGAAAATATAAATCCCTATGAGGACCCTGTTGTGCAGCATCTTTGGCAGGCTGTGCAGGCTGACTCCCTTGCCGGCAGGAATCCTCGGCAGGGTGAGGGCCACAAGTATAAAGGTGACGAGGGCGAATATTCCAATGCTGAGGAAAGTCATCTTCCAGCCCAGCCTGAGGCCTATTGCGCGGCCCAGCGGCATACCCATGATCGTGGCGATGGAGGTGCCGGTGACCACCACGCTGAGCGCGAGGCTGCTGTATTTGTGCGGCACGGTGCGGACGGCAATCGTGGGAATGATGGACCAGAAGAGGGCGTGGGTGGAGGCGACTCCGATACGGGAGCCCATCAGCATCCCGAACGAAGTGGAAACCGAGGAGAGCCCCTGGCAGATGACGAAGAGCGCAATCACGCCGAGCAGCAGCCTGCGCATCTCCGTGCGGGAGAAGAGCATCGTGAGCGGCAGGGAGAGCAGCATCACCATCCAGGAATATACCGTGATCAACACTCCAGTCTCGGCTTCGCTGCGGCCGAAGTCGGCGCCGATGTCGGTGAGGAGCCCTATCGGCACGAATTCAGATGTGTTGAAAATAAAGGCGGCGCAGGCGAGCCCGACAAGGGCTACCCAGTTCTTTGCCGACATTTTCTGTTCTTCCATTATACTGCTAACTGTTTTGCCGTTCAGGCGGAGACCTCCCATCGCGGGAAGAGCCTGCCCCTGAAATCGGCCGCAAATTTAAAAATTCGTTTCGGAAATGATACCTGTGTTACAATTTTTATTTTCATTATTACATATCCCGAATATAGGGTAGCGGGAGGTAAAAATTGTCCTTATCTTGGGAGTATGAAACGAACCACATTACCACTAGCTGCAGCGCTGCTCGTACTTGCATCCTGCGGCGGCTCCGACAAGGCTCTGGTCCTCAATGACCTGGAGTACTTCGAGAAACAGGGCGTCAACGTCCTCGTGTACAACAATCTTTTCTCCGGCGGATTCAACGACGAGAAGAATTCCGGCCTGGAAATCATCCACCACGGCGTGCGCACCGTACAGGGCGGCGCAATCCGGCTCAACAACACCCCCGAGCAATGGGACCTCGTGCCTTCCACGACTTTCCGCAACGTCAACCCCGACACGCAGACCATCGAGGTGGGCCTCCGCTACGAGGATTACGACTTCGACTCCCGCTTCGTGGTGAGCCCGGAGGGGGAGGGCTTCAGGATTGATGTCTATCTCGACAAACCGGTGCCGGAGGCGCTGGAGGGCGAAGCCGGATTCAACCTCGAATTCCTGCCAAGCCAGTATTGGAACAAGGCCTACATCGTGGACGGCAAGCCGCAGCGTTTCCCGCGCTATGCTGTGAGCGAGACGGTGACCCGCCCCAACAACGAGAAGCCTAAGCAGTTCAAGGGCTACAAGACCTACGACGACCGCGGCACGGATCGTTTCGTGGACCCGCTCCCTATGTCCGTCGGACACACGATGCTCTTCGCCCCAGACGCTCCGGAGCGTATGATCAAAATCAGCTCCGAGGATGCCGAGCTCAAGCTCTACGACGGGCGCATGATTGCGCAGAACGGCTGGTTCGTGCTCCGCAGCGTGCTTCCTGCAGGACGCACCGGCAAGCTGTTTAGCTGGCATGTGGAGCCGAATGCCGTCAAGGGCTGGACGAGGGAGCCGAATGTCGGATTCTCCCAGGTCGGCTACATCCCGTCACAGCCTAAGGTGGCCGTGATCGAGCTCGATATGCTGGACAAGCCTAAGAGTTCCGCCTCCGTATGGCGCGTCAGGGATGACGGCAGCGCCGAAAAGGCGTTCAGCGGAAAGACCGACGTCTGGGGCAAATACTATAAATATAATTATGTGAAGTTCGACTTCACTTCCCTTCAGGAGCCTGGCGTATATTATATCCAGTACGGCGACACCAAGACCGGCAACTTCATCATCGACGACTCCGTCTATGACAAGATTACGGACGCTACGAGCGATGTCTGGGTGCCTATCCATATGAACCATATCTTCGTCAACGAGGCGTACCGCGTATGGCACGGGGAGCCGTTCAAGGAGGGCTACCTCCAGGCTCCGGCACCGACCGACCACTTCGACCTGCACTCCCAGGGCCCTACCACCGACACCAAGTACAAGGCGCTGGAACTCATCCCGGGCCTGAATGTGGGCGGATTCTTCGATGCAGGCGACTTCGATATCGAGACGGGGTCCAACATCTCCGTGGTGCAGAACTTCGTCTCCGCCTGGGAGAAGTTCCATCCGCTGCGCGATATGACTTTCGTCAGCGAGAGCCAGCGCTATGTGGACCTCCACCGTCCGGACGGCACTCCTGACATCCTCCAGTACATCGAGCACGGCACCCTCAACCTCGTAGCCCAGGCCGAGAACATCGGGCATATGTCCCAGTGCCTCTCCAACTCCGTGCTGGACAACTACCACCACCTCGGCGACGCGGCTTCGCTCACCGACGGCCTGCACTATGACCCGAGCCTCGGACCTTACGAGAAATCCGCCGACGGCAAGCGCAGCGGTGTCAAGGATGACATGTGGGCGTTTACCTCCCGCAACCCTCAGCTCGACCTCCGCGCCGCCGCGATGTTCGCCGCCGCGAGCCGCGCACTCAAGGGCTACAACGACGACCTTGCCGGCCGTGCCCTGAAGCAGTCCCGCAGGCTGCTCAAGGAGTCCGAGGAACTCCTCGCCAAGGCTCCGGCTCCGCAGCACGGGCGCAGGGGAGGCTTCGGGGGCGATGTGTCCACCAACCTCCAGCTCTACATTTCCACCGGCGAGCAGCGCTATCTCGACAGCTTCCAGGCGGGTATCTGGGCGATGCTTGACCGCAATGTCAACTTCGGCATCGACACCGCCATCGAGGCCATACCTTATATGGACGAGGCCTACAGGGAGAAACTCCGCCCTTATGTGGAGAAATACAACGAATACATAGTCGGCCTTGAGAAGGACAACCCTTACGGAGTGCCTCTCGGACTGGGCAACTGGGCAGCCGGCGGAATGATAGTGAACCTCGGCACCTCCATCTGCCTCGCCAGCAAGTACTATCCGGACATCATCTCTCCGGACCACGCCTACAAGGTGACGAGCTTTATGTTCGGCTGCCACCCGTACCACAACTATTCTCTCGTGGCAACGGTTGGCGCAGCAAGGCCTAAGGCCGTATTCTACGGCAACAACCGCGCTGACTTCTCCTTCATTCCGGGCAATGTGGCCCCGGGCCTGCTCTTCAGGCAGCCTGACCATTTCGAGAACTTCGATGACTGGCCGTTCCTCTGGGGGCAGAACGAGGGTACGATTGCAGGCAATACGCAGTACATAATCTTCGGCCTTGCATTCAAGGACATGGTAGCTTCAAAATAATTATGCTTTTATATTCTCTTCTGATAAGTCTCGGTCTGGCTGCGGGTTCGCCCGCAGCCGCGGCGTCGCAGCTTGACTCGGCTTATGTATTCGCCTATGCCACAAATGTCAACGGCGGGCGCAACGGGCTCCATATCGCCTGGTCGGGCGACTGCGTGGCCTGGCACGAAATCGGCCCTTCATATTCTTTCGTGAAGTCGGACTACGGCGACTGGGGCAGCCAGAAGCGAATGCTCGACCCGTACCTGATTCACCGCCAGGACGGGGGTTGGACGGCATTCTGGAGGGTCAACGAGAGCGAGGATGTCCTTGCTCTCACCAGCACCCCGGACCTTGTGCACTGGAAGCCCCAGGACTATTACAAGTCTTCCGAGGTGGCGGCCGCGCGTACCGCTCCGGAGCGCGTCAGCCTCTCCCTGCCTCTAGCGGGCGAGGTGAAGGGCACGCTTCACAAGGTGGGCTGGCAGACCGTGCAGACCCTGCTCGATGCGGTGGCAGCGGCCGCCACGGAGGACAGGGCCAATGCGGAGAGGATTATAGATGATGCGCAGCGCTTCCCGGGACTTGCTCCGCAGAAGCTCAGCGCGAGCATTAGCGAGGACGGCTCCAAGTCCATCAGCGACAAGTTGATAGGTATATTCTTCGAGGATATAAACTATTCTGCTGACGGCGGGCTCTATGCCGAGCTGGTGCAGAACCGCGACTTTGAGTACAGCTCCCGCGACAAGGGGCAGTGGGACTCTGCAACTTGCTGGACTCTAAAGGGTTCCGGGACGGAGTGGAGTGTGGAGACTTCGGAGCCTCTGCACGCCAACAATCCTCATTATGCCCTGCTGGAGGTCACTGCGGCCGGAGCCGCGCTCTGCAACGGAGGCTATGACGGGATAGTGCTCAAGGCCGGCGAGAAGTACGACTTCAGCGTTTTCGCCCGCAGGGCGGGCAAGGGCTCGGGCCGCTTCGAGGTCCGTCTCGTGGACGGGCAGGGGAGCGTTCTCGCCAAGGGCCGTTTCACGGCTTCTTCGTCTTCGTGGAAGAAGAGCGCGATCGTCCTCAAGCCTTCCGCCGACTGCGCCGATGCAAGCCTTGAGATAGCGCCGCTTTCCGCCGGCAGCTTTGCCCTGGATATGATTTCCCTTTTCCCTCAGAATACCTTCAAGGGACGCAAGAACGGTCTGCGCGCCGACCTGGCACAGACCCTCGCAGACCTGAAGCCTAAGTTCGTCCGTTTCCCGGGCGGCTGCGTGGCGCACGGCAACGGTCTTGACAATATCTACCGCTGGAAGAATACTATCGGCCCGCTGGAGTCCCGCATCCCGAACTGGAACATCTGGGGCTACCATCAGAGCCTGGGACTGGGCTATTTCGAGTATTTCCAGATGTGCGAAGATTTCGGGGCTGAGCCGCTTCCGGTGATTGCCGCCGGCGTGCCTTGCCAGAATTCCTGGGCGGGCGGCTACGGCCAGCAGGGAGGCATCCCTATGGATGAGATGGACGCCTACATCCAGGATATAGTTGATCTTGTGGAATGGGCTAACGGCGACCCGAAGACCTCGGAGTGGGCGCGCAAGCGTGCCGAAGCCGGGCATCCCAAGCCGTTCGGGCTCAAGTACATAGGCATCGGCAACGAGGATATAATCAGCGATGTCTTCAAGGAGCGTTTCAAGATGATTTACGAGGCTCTGCGCGAGAGATGCCCGGAGATAACGGTAATCGGCACTGTGGGACCGTTCTGGAACGGTTCTGACTATGAGGAGGGCTGGCGTTTCGCCGATGAGCTTGACATCCCGATTGTGGACGAGCATTATTATGTGAGCCCGGGCTGGTATGTCAACCATCAAGATTTCTACGACCGCTACCGCCGCGAGGGTACGAAGGTCTATCTGGGCGAGTATGCGGCGCATATAGCTTCGCGTACCAACTGCCTTGAGACGGCGCTTGCCGAGGCTATGCACCTCTGCAATGTGGAGCGCAACGGGGATGTGGTGGAGATGACTTCATACGCTCCGCTTCTGGCCCGCCGCGGACATACGCAGTGGAATCCGGACCTGATTTATTTCACCGGTACGGGCGTGGAGCCTACGACCGGCTATCAGGTACAGAAGCTCTTCGGCTGCAACGGAGGTGACCGCTATCTGCCTGCTTCGCTGAGTCTCGAGAAGCCTGACGCGCAGCTGCTTCGCCGGATTGCTTTCTCCAGCGTTGTCGACAGCGCGAGCGGCGACCTTATCGTCAAGGTTGTCAATATGTTGCCTGTGAGCACTTCGCTCAGCGTGGCCCTGCCTGAGAGCTTTGCGGCAGGGGAGTACAGCGTGGAGTGTAGCGTGCTCTGCGGCGAGCTTGACGACACCGGCCTCGTCCCTGCGACTTCGACCTTCAAGACATCTGATGGCGCCTTCGCTGCCGAGCTCCCTGAGTATAGCTTCGCGGTGTACCGGGTCAAGAGGTAGCTTGCCGCGCTTTGCATTGCCGGCGGCACCGGGCTTGTGGAGAGAGGATTTTTGCCCAAATGCTGCATACATATTAAAATTTTCCGTATATTTATGGGTGATTTTTTAAAATATGAAGAATTGGGTGTCCATCGTGCTGAGTTTGGTGCTTGCCGGCTGTCTGTTGCCGCGAGCATATGCCGGTCCGGCCCGTCCCGGTACGGTCACCCTCACGCAGAGCGACGGCACTGCCATCAAGGCTCAGATTCACGGTGACGAATTCTTTCACTGGACCACCACCCTGGACGGCTATAGCATTGTAGGCGGCGAGGGTGGTGACTGGTATTTCGCGGAGCTCGATTCCCGCGGCAGGCTCGTCTCCACCGGCATCAAGGCTGCTCCGGCATCCAGGCTCAGCGCCTCCCAGCGCGCCGCGCTCAAGAAAAACCTCCGCCCGACCTCTGAAAGCCGCAGCAGAATATCCCCGGCCGCGAGGCAAATGGCAAGCCGAAAAGCGGCAGCCTCCTCCGAGCTCTGCCCTCCGCAGCTCGGCGGCACGGTAATCAAAGCCAAGGGCAAGACCAAGGTCCTCGTCATCATCGTCGAGTTTAAGGATGTCGCCCTCCGCTCAGGCAACGACCGCGCGGCTTTCGACGATCTGCTCAACTCCCGCAGCTACACCCGGAATGATGCCACCGGCAGCGCCTGGCAATACTATTATGACAACTCTCTCGGTGAGTTTGACCCCGAATTCACTGTCGTGGGGCCTTATACCCTCGCCAACAAGCGCTCTTACTACAGCGCCGACGACGATGCCAAGGTAGGTGAAATGATAAGCGAGGCCGTCACTCTCGCAGACTCGGATGTCGATTACAGGCAGTTCGCTACCGACGGCACCGGGCACGATGTCTTCGTATTCTACGCCGGCGGACAGCGCGCCGACGGTTCCGCCGCCGAAGGCATCTGGCCGCACAGGTACAGCTTCCCGGCCGTCACCCTCGATGGTGTAATCCTCTCCGGATACGCCTGCAGCTCGGAGCTCGACAAGAAGAACGACGGCAGTGTAGGCTTCACCTCCATCGGCTCTTTCTGCCACGAATTCTCCCACTGCCTCGGTCTCCCGGACTACTATGATACGGACGGTACTGCAGATTCCGAAACTCCCGGTTTCTACGCTTTGATGGATGTGGGCTGCTACAGCAACGACGGCCGCACCCCTCCGGCGCTCGGCATAATGGACAGGTGGATACTCGGCTGGTCCGAGCCCGAACTCTGCGAAGACGGGGGAGCGCACACTCTCAGGCCTGTCACCGAGGGCAAGGGATACATGATCCGCAGCGAAGCCGCAGGCGAATATATTCTGCTCGAATGTCGCGGCGCGGGCAAGACCGTCTGGGACACCGCCTCCTATATGGATTTCTACGGCTTCGGCACATACTGGGGACTGATGGTTTGGCGCGTCGATGTCAGCAAGACCTCCGTCTGGCGCAACAACGCCGTCAACTGCACCCCGGGCGGCGAGCACCTTACCGTCGTATATTCCAACCCGGCAATGTATAAAGGATACAAGCCGGTATTCGCCCCTGGGCACAGCTTCTTCCCGGGCAGCGGCGCTGTCACCGGACTCGTCAGCGGCATGACTGAGGGCTTCTCGGCGCGCGGCGGCTCCCTGACCTATGCCGACATCTCCGGCATCAGCCTAAATGAAAGCGAGGGCACCCTCACTCTCAACATAGTACCTCACGCCCCGGATATCAGCGGGCTTGAAAAAGAAGTCTGGCAGCGCGACGCCATCGTCAGCTGGGAGGACGAGAGCTCATCTTCCTGGAAGGTCAGCTGGACTCCCGAGAGCGGCGGAGAGGGCGGAAGCGTCAGCGTAAGCGAGCCTCGCGCCCATCTCTCCGGCCTCAAACCGGGCGAGAAATATAGCGTCAGCATCCTCAGCGACAGGGAAGGCAGCGCCACCCTCAGCCTCACCGCCTCATCCGAAGGCAAGGGCAACCCGCGCATAGCCGTGTCCTCCTCCAGCCCGGACACTTCCGAGACGGTGCTCTTTACCCTCCTCGACTGCGGGGAATACAGCAGTGTCCAGTGGACCGTGGACGGAGCCAAGTCCGACAACTGGCGTACCCTCAAGACGGGGGAGCGCCGCATCCAGGCCACAGTCACCCTGCCGGGCGGCGCCAAGGAATATTATCTGCGATATCTAAAGGTTGCGCAATGACAAAGTTCTTCCTCCATAGCTTATTGTTATTGTCAGTGCTTGCGCTCGTCTCCTGCAAGCGCGACGACGGCGGCGAAGCTCTCCGCGAGAGTTTCAGGACACAGGAGGAATATGTGCTCTGCGAGGGCGAGAAGGTTCTGCTGAGCTTCGACAGGGCGAGCTATCAGTACTGGTGCAGCCCGGACAAGGGGCTGTACCGCTTCTCCGAAATTGACGGAGACGACTATATGACCCTTACTCTCAATGGCTTGCCGACTGAGAGCGGGAAGGTAAGCGGCAGTGTGTCCGGCACTCTCGGCCACGACGGGCTGGAGTTCGCCGACCTATACATTCTCAAGAAAACCACCTCCGCGGTATGGCTCTGGTCCGACTCCTCCCGATGCGGAATCGTGCTTCCCTCCTGGGGAATAATATACAGATAACTGATCAACACCAACGAATATGCGACTCAAACTGTTTTTAATTCCGTCCCTGCTGCTGACGCTCGCCCTGCAAGTGTCGGCGCAGAACGTGAGTGTGAATGGTCTTGTCATCGATGAGAACGGAGATCCGGCCATCGGCGCCTATGTGGTCCTCAAGGGCACGCAGAAGGGCGTGATTGCCGACATCGACGGACACTTCACGATGACCGGGCTCAAGAGCGGCGACATACTTCAGGTTTCCTGCACCGGAATGATATCCCAGGAGGTGGCGGCGAAGCCAGAGCTCACCGTCGTCCTGCTTTTTGACCACCAGATGCTCGACGATGTGCTCGTGGTCGCCTACGGCCAGCAGACCAGGTCTTCATTTACCGGCTCCGCTGCTGTGGTCAAGAAGGATGAAATCGAGAAAAAGCAGCTTACCAATGTGCTCAGCGGCCTCCAGGGCCAGGTGGCAGGACTCCAGATGGTCAACAATTCCGGCTCTCCTACCGCCACCCCTTCGATGGCGATCCGAGGCTTCAGCTCCATCAATGCAGGCACCTCGCCGCTCATCATCGTGGACGGCGCTCCTTACGACGGAGGCTGGAACAACCTCAACCCTAACGATGTCGAGAGCATCACGGTGCTCAAGGACGCCGCCTCCAACGCCCTTTACGGTGCGCGCGGAGCCAACGGCGTGATTATGATTACCACCAAGAACGGCAAGAGCGAGGAGGCGGTCATCACCTTCGACAGCAAATGGAGCATGAACAGCCGCGCCACGGTCGATTACGACTACATCGACGACCCGGCCCAGTACTACGAGCTCCAGTATGCCGCGCTCTACAACTATTATGTGCGCGACCGCGGCATGGGCTCCTATGACGCCCACACCACTGCCAATGCCAATCTCGGCGGAGCGTCTGCCGACGGCGGTCTGGGCTACATAGCCTACAGCGTCCCTGACGGGGAATACCTGATCGGTACCAACGGGCGCCTCAACCCTAACGCGACCCTCGGCCGCAAGGTCAGCTACAACGGCAAGACCTACACCGTGATGCCGGACAGCTGGCTCAAGGAGGCGTTCAGGCGCAGCCTTCGCCAGGAATACAACCTCAGCCTCACCGGCGGAGGCGAAAAGCTCCGCTTCTACGGCTCCCTTGGATTCCTGGACAATCAGGGTATAGTCTATAATTCTGACTTCGAGCGCTTTACTGCCAGAGTTAAGGCAGACTACCAGGCCAAGTCCTGGCTCAAGGTCGGTGCCAATATGAACTGGTCCCACAGCAGCTCCAACGATGTGGACGAGGGCTCCAGCACCTCCATCTTCGGCATTGCCAACACTATGGCGCCTATTTACCCGGTCTATCTGCGCGACGAGAACGGGGAGATAATGTACGACGAGAACGGCAAGATGTACGACTACGGTTCAGGAGAGCTCGGCGGGCTTACCCGTCCTGTGCTCTCCCGCAACAACCCGCTGCAGGAGAACTCCCTCAACACCGACAGGACCATCAGCAACACCACCAACCTCACCGGCTACGCCGACTTTACCCCGCTCGAGGGCTTCAAGTTCACGGTCAACGGCACAGTAACCCAGGGCGAGAGCCACTACACCGGCACGCAGCAGGGCTATTACGGCTACGGCCACACCGCCTACCCGGACGGCTATGTGTATAAGTACAACAGCCTTACCTATTCCCTCAACTTCCAGCAAATCCTCAACTACAGCGCCCAGTTCGGTCGCCACAACGTCTCCGCGATGGTGGGCCACGAGAACTACGACTACCGCAGCGAGTGGATCAGCGGCGACCGCGAGGGTCTCTTCGACTACTTCGGCTCGCAGGAGCTGAGCGGCGCCATCAAGATCAAAGAGAACGGAGGCTCATCCAGCCGCTACAACACCGAGGGCTGGTTCTCCCGCGCGATGTACAACCTCGACGAGAAGTACTTCTTCTCCGCCTCCTACCGCCGCGACGCCTCCTCCCGCTTCCATCCAGACCACCGCTGGGGCAACTTCTTCTCCTTCGGCGGCGCGTGGATCATCAGCAAGGAGAGCTGGTACAGCAGCAGCTGGCTAGATATGCTCAAGCTAAAGCTCTCCTGGGGCCAGCAGGGCAACGACTCCATCGGAGACTACCGCTACACCGATACCTATGCCATCTACTACTTCAACGGCAAGCCTTCCCTCGCGCTGAGCAGCATCGGCAACAAGAACATCTCCTGGGAGACCAACAGCAACCTCAACGCAGGCTTCGAGTTCGAGATGCTGGGAGGCCGCATAGCCGGAAGCGCCGAGTACTTCAACCGCCTCACCACCGATATGCTGAGCTATGTATATGTGCCACAATCAGGCGGTTACAGCGGCACCTACGAGAATGTCGGCAATATGCTCAACACCGGAGTGGAACTTGACATCAACTTCGGAGTTATCCGCAGCCGCGACTTCAACTGGGAAATCCACATCAACGCCACCAGCTACAAGAACAAGATTACGATGCTCCACGAGAGCAACAAGAGAGCGGTGCTCGACGGCCACCACGGCTATGACAACGGCTCCTACTTCTATGGCGAGGGTCTCCCTCTTCATACCTTCTACCTCCGGCGCTATGCAGGCGTAAACGACCTGGGCCAGTCCCAGTGGTATGTCGAGAGCAGTGACGGCACTCTTACCAAGACCACCGACTACGCCACCAAGGCCTCCTACTTCAACTGCGGCGATGCAGACCCTGATCTCTACGGCGGCCTCACTTCCACCATCAGCTTCAAGGGCTTCGACCTCTCGGTCAATGTCAACTACAGCATAGGCGGCAAGGCCATCGACTACGGCTACTCCGCTCTGATGGGCAACCCTAATGTACAGAATACCGGCATCAGTTTCCATAAGGATCTGCTGGGTGCCTGGTCCGAGACCAACCGCGAGTCCGACATCCCGCGCTTCCAGTTCGCCGTGCAGCCAGTGGACGACTATGCAGGAGGTACTTCCGACCGCTTCCTCACCGATGCTTCCACCCTCACCCTGCAGACCGTCAACCTCGGCTACACCCTGCCGGACAAGCTCGTCAAGCGTCTGGGACTCAGCAAGCTGAGAGTCTATGCTGCGGGGGAGAACCTCTGCTACTGGAGCCGCCGCAAGGGCTTCGACCCGCGCGGAAGCTTCTGGGGCACTACGACCACCACTACTTATTCTCCGGTCCGTATGATCACGGGCGGATTTACCGTAACGTTCTAAGACAGAGGAGGAAATGAATATGAAAAAAGTTATTTTAAATATTTGTTCAGCCCTTGCCCTCGCAGTCTGCGTCTCAGCCTGCATCGAGGAGACTTTCCCTACGACCGAGGCGACTCCGGAGCAGATTTCGAAGAATTCATCTTCGCTCGAGTACCTGCTAAACGGGCTCTCGTCCTACTTTATGGATTATGATACCTGGGGGACTTCGGCCAACACCAACGACTGGGGATACACCTGCCAGATGTATATGCGTGAGGTGATGGGGGAGGATTTCCCTGTCTATGACGCGGCCTACGACTACTGGAGCTACGAAGAGGCAGGAAGCTACCTTAACTACAACTCCTACTACACCTGGTACTATTACTACTCCTTCATCAATAACGCCAACAATGTAATCGCGCTCGTCCCTGACCCTGACAACGCCACCGTCACGGCCCGCCAGAGTCTCGGGCAGGCGCTCGGAATCCGCGCGATGATGTATATGGACCTTGAGGCCATGTTCGAGTACCGCAAGACCCAGGTCGATGCCCTCAACGATGAGGCCGACGAAAGCGGGATAATGGGGCTCACGGTGCCTATCGTTATCGAGACCACCTCCAAGAAGGAGCTCCAGAACAACCCGCGCGCCCCGTTCTACACGATGTACCGCTTCATAATGACCGACCTCAACCGCGCCGAGGACTGCCTCTACGACTACACGCAGGCGACCGTTGCAAATGTGGACCTCGGTGTCGTCTATGGTCTCAAGGCTAGGCTCTGGCTCGAGATGGCCAGCCGATTCGAGAGCTCTTCCACCGACCTGGCCCTCCAGAAGAGCGCCGAGGGCTCTGGTGACGGCTACGACGAGCTCGACATAGACAAAGCGCTCGACTGCTATGCTCTAGCAGCAGAATATGCACAGAAGGCCATTTCCTGCGGCTACACGCCTCTCACCGAAGAAGAGTGGACTGATGCCAAGACCGGTTTCAATACCCCGCAGCCTTCCTGGATGCTGGGTACCTATGTGACTTCCAAGGAAGAGGTCAACACCACCTATTATTATTGTTCGTTCGTGGCGCAGATCTGCTCCGAGCCTACCTGGTCCATGGCCAGATACGGCAATGCCTACCGCTGCATCAGCAAGGCGCTCTACGACAAAATCTCCGATGACGACTGGCGCAAGAGCAGCTGGGTGGCCCCGGAGGATGCCGGCAAGAAAATCATCCCTGACAAATACAAGACCGACCTTGACGGCGCGGCCTGGAGCGAGCTCCCTGAATACGCCAACCTCAAGTTCCGCGCAGGCGGGGGAGCGGGCAGCAGCATAGAGAACGGCCTTATCGCTTCGCTCCCTCTGATGAGAGTGGAGGAGATGTACTTCATTTACTTTGAGGCCATCGCCCATACGCAGAGCGTGGCCGCGGCCGCTAGCGAGATGGCATCCTTCCTCAACACTTACCGCTTCCGCAACGGCGGCTACAGCTGCACCGCCACGACGATGAAGAATTTTATCACCGAACTAATGGCGCAGAGGCGCATAGAGTTCTGGGGAGAGGGCATCAACTACTTCGCCTACAAGCGCTTGAAGCTCCCTATCAACAGGGCGTATACCGGTACCAACTTCATCTCGGCACACCGCCTCAACACCAAATCCGGCTATGTCGCCCCTTGGCTGAACTACTTTATCCCTACCTACGAGAGGAACAACAACCAGGCAGTGGTGCTCAATCCGGATGCCTCAGGTTCCATCATTTCACAGTAAGCAAGCAGCATGAGAAATATGAAAACATATATTTATTCCGCTCTCGCCCTCCTCGGACTCGCGCTGACCGCCTGTCAAAAAAACGGGAGCTATGAGCCTGCGCCGCAGCCTTCCGACGATTGCATCGAGGCCTACTTCCTCTCATCCAACGCTTCGGAATATATCCTTGGCCTTGATGTGAAGAGCATAACGCTCAAAGTGGGCAGAATGCAGTCCGACTTCGCCGCCAGCGTGCCGGTGATAGTCGATTACAGCGACGATGTGTTCCGGATTCCGTCCACCGTGGAGTTCGCGGCCGGTGAGGATACAGCCGAGCTCACCATCGAGTTCCCCGACATCCCGTCCCGCGTGGAGAAGAACTTCATCATCCGCCTCGCCGACGAGTATGTCAACCCTTATGCTATCCATGACGGCTCCGATGTCTTCACCGGTACCGTGCTGGTATCCAAGTGGATAAAGATTGCCGAAGATGCTGAGTTCTGGCTGTATGAGAAGCTGGACTGCGTCACCTATTCCGATGTCTATTGGCTCGAAGGTCTCAACCGTTTCCGTTTCACCAACTTCCTGGAGTGCGGCTACGACCTGAGCTTCAGCATCGTGGGCGACGAAAAGGACTTCGATCCGGAGGACATCTCGACCTGGACCGGCGAATTCAGCCCTCTCGACCACTATGCCGAGGAGGCCACGACCGACAGCTACAAATACTGGAGCCTCCGCGACGATGAGGGCAACTACTGCAATTGGAAGCCGGAGGAGTCGCCTGCCACCATCAACGGTCTCTATGTTTATCGTACATCCTACTACTCATCCGTCGAGATGTGCGGGACCGGGACCGACACCTACCGAGGCTATCTCACTACCTGGCTGAGCACCGAAGAGGAAACCCTCGACGGCTATATGCACATCTATCTATACTGGGCACCGCTCAAAGCCCTGCCTACAGGAGAATAAACAATGTTGAACCAAATAAAACGAAAGAGTATGAAATCATTATCATTTCTTCGCGGGACTGTATGCACCGTTATTGCAGTTTTAGGCCTTGCAGCCTTCACTTCCTGCAACCCGACCCAGAAGTTGCCTACTCCTTTGACAGCTCCTCAGCCTACTCTTGCTGCGGCTACCGTCAACTCCCTCACCTTCAGCTGGAAGGCTGTTACCGATGCCGTGGAATACGGCTATGAACTTACCGACGCCGCAGGCGCCCAGGTCAAGGCCGGCAGCACCCAGGCTCTCAATGTGACTTTCACCAAGCTGACCGAGAACACCACCTACACCTTCAAGCTCACCGCCTACTGCGCCGAGAGCGACTCCGACCACGAGATGTCCGAGTCCGCAACGGTTACGGGAACTACTGCTGCCATCCAGCCTCTCAAGGCTCCGGCGCCGACCGCAAAATATGAAGCCGGTATCGTGACAATCACTTGGGAAGCAGTCGAGAATGCCAACTCCTACAGCTACAGCTACGGAGTCGAAGGCGCAGAGGCTGTGACAGGCAGCACCGAGGAGACCTCCCTCTGCATCGAGAATCTCGCCAACGGCGATTACAACTTCTCAATCACCGCAGTCAGCGCCGATGAGGCTTACTCAGATTCTGAGGCGGGCAGCTGCAAATTCACTGTAAGCACAGTCGAGAAGTGGAGAGTTACCGGTATATTCTTCGACGGCGCCGGAAAGTACTGGAATGCAGTCCTCGTGGCAATGAGCGACGGCAGCTATAGCCTCAAGAACTGGTACAA
>CAVJHI010000002.1:0-53591 GCA_963649415.1 bacterium | reverse complement strand
CACCACTCTGACCAAGAAGTAGTCCAGCGTGCACATTTGAATTCAAGGCGGCCTCCCGTTCCGGGGGCCGCTTTTTTGTTTGTTTCAATTATTTTCGCCCGTGTATCACATTGACTGTCCCGCAGTGCCGCACAAGCGTATTATTGCTACCTTTGAAGATAGGAATAACACCAAATTCTTATAAAAATGAAACTGAAGATATTGATTTCCGTGCTGGCTCTGTCGGCTGTCTGCACGGCACCGGCCCTCGCACAGGAGAATGCCACGCGTATCATCGAAGAAGGCGGCACCGGCCCTTACAAAGCCATAATGCGTGCCGAGCCGTCACTCCCTGAGCACACCGTATTCGCGCCTCAGGACCTCGCGGCCTTCGGGTCTGAGAAGAAGCTGCCCGTGCTCGTCTGGGGCAACGGCGCCTGTGCCAATTCTCCTTGGGAGCATATGAACTTCCTCAACGAGATCGCCTCCCACGGCTATATCGTCCTGGCTACAGGAAATATTCCTCTGGTGGACGGATGGTACAAGGGCCCTATGTCCAAGCCGGCTCAGCAGATTGAGAGCATCGATTGGATTATTGCCCAGAATGGCAATCCTGACTCGCCGTACTACCAGAAGGTGGATGTGGACAACATCTGCCTGTCGGGCATGTCCTGCGGAGGTCTCCAGACCCTTACCAACTGCGCCGACCCGCGCATCAAGTCGCTGATGATCTGCAACAGCGGCCTCTTCGTCAACGGCGAAGGCTCGATGCCTGATATGCCTATGCCGTCCAAGGACAAGCTCAAGGACATCCACACCCCGATCATCTACATTATGGGAGGCAAGGAGGACATCGCCTATGTCAACGGCTCCGATGATTTCAGCCGCATCAAACACGTGCCTGCCTGCATGGCCAACTTCCCTGTAGGACACGGTGGCACCTACCTCCAGCCTCACGGCGGCGAGTTCACGATAGTGGCTCTCTACTGGCTCGACTGGCAGCTCAAGGGCGACAGCGAAGCCGCTAAGATGTTCCTTGGCAAGCGTCCTCTCCTCTCCGAGCGCCCTAGCTGGACCCTCGAGCGCAACAAGAAGATGTCCAAGATGAAGATTAAGAAATAGTAAGCAACGGAAATAATCCCCCAACAGAAAAAGGCAGCCTCGCGGCTGCCTTTTTTGAGCCACTCACCAGGCTCGAACTGGCGACCTGCGCGTTACGAATGCGCTGCTCTACCGACTGAGCTAAAGTGGCTTTTGGGATTGCAAAGATACTAAATAAATCTAAACAATCAATCCCTACTTTTTCTTCTTCTGCAGCGCGTTCACAATATTCACCATGATGCTGCCGACGATGCCTGCGCTGATGGACGCCATCAGGATGGCAATCTTGCCAGCATCGGTGAGCTGCTGAGCGATTTCAGGCGCATTGCCGCCGAAGGAGAGAGTATCCACGAATATGGACATCGTGAAGCCTATGCCTCCCAGGCAGGCTGCCGCGAACATCTTGCCCCAGTTGGCCCCGGACGGCATCTCGCCTAGGCGGAGCTTGGTCGCAAGCCAGCTGAAGAGGGTGATGCCGATAGGCTTGCCGAGCACGAGGCCGAGGAAGATACCCATAGACACGCTGCCCAGCGCCGGGTCGTAGCGGAAGATGTTGAAGTATGATGCATCGCTGATAACCACGCCCGCATTGGCGAGGGCGAAGAGCGGCAGTATCAGATAGTTGACCCACGGAGTCAGAGCCCGCTCCACCCTGTAGGTCATCTCCATCGAGCCTCTCTCCACCTGCACGAGCTTGTGCAGGCACTCCTTGCGCATCCCGTCGAACTCCTCTCCGCCCAGGCAGTCGTAGTGTGAGAGCTGTGCGATCAGGCGGTCGCGCTTGTGCGTGGATTGAGCCTTGTTGTAGCGCGGCTCCGCAGGTATCAGGAACGCCATTACAACGCCAGACATAGTCGCGTGGATGCCGCTGTAGTAGAAGATAACCCACACCAGGAACGCGCAGATGAGGTACGGCGCCATCCTCTTCTCGTTAAGCCTGCGCAGCAGGAACGCCAGCGCAATCGGCACGAGCGCCAGGACGAGCAGTGGCAGATTGACCTCACCGCCGTAGAAGAGCGCCACCACCAGGATGGCAATCAGGTCGTCCGCAATCGCCAGAGCCGTCAGGAACACCTTGATTGAGCTCGGCACCTTGTCGCCGAGAATGGTCATTATGCAGACCACGAAAGCGATGTCCGTGGCGGTAGGAATTCCCCATCCGCTGGCGGCCGCTGTGCCGTGGTTGACAATGGTATAGATGATAGCCGGGAATATGACTCCGCCAAAGGCGGCAATTACAGGAAGCAGGGCCTTCTTGGTGGAGGAGAGCTCGCCGTGCGCAATCTCGCGCCGTATCTCCAGTCCCACGGTGAAGAAGAACACCACCATCAGGATGTCGTTGATGAACTTCTCGACCGTCATATCCCGAGGGAAGTGCACATCGAAATCGCCTCCGCTGAAAAGGTGGACCTGAAGTTCAGTCCCGAGCAGGCTGTGGTAGAAGTGTGAAGTCAGAGGCAGGTTGGCGAGCAGCATCGCAATCACGACGCAGCACATCAGCAGTACTCCCTGGAACCAGGGGAAACCGGAGATCAGCTTCCAACGGTTATCGAAGCGTACAATGCCCCTGTTCCATTTTGATGTGGATATGAATCCCATAATAGCGTGTTAAAAAATTATGTTGAAATCTAAAATCCTGCCTTCTCCGGAAATCCCTTCCAGGCGGCAAGTTCCGTTATTTCTTGTGCAGAGCGGCTCCCGCGGCCGCAGCTCCGTGGCGACCAGGTCGCCGGTGCGCAGGTAGCAGAATCTGCTCACCTCCGCGATGCTCTCTTCCATTGCGGGAATGGAAGCTCCATCGTGCCGGAAAAGCTCCTCTCCGTCACGCAGAAGCGTAAAACCGGCGCCCGATGCGCTTTTGTCGAACATCTCGCCCGGCAGGAACGAGGTGTGGTCGAGGCAGCAGGCGCAGGCATAGCCCTCCTGCGAGCCGTCAATCAAGTCTTCGGGGTAGAGCAGCACCCCGTAGGAATAAGTCTGGAAATATCTTCCGGCAAATTTCAGCCCTATGCTGCGGCCGGGCTTGCTGACCCTCGTGAAGAGAACCGGACTCCAGCTGAGCCGATTCACAAAATCCGGGACATAGAGGTCTTCGCTGTCCTTCTCCCAGGTCGTGTCCGGCCTGACCACAACCCGCCTCCCGGCGGTCAGCACCACTATATTCATCAGAAGAGCTTGCCGGTATTGTATTTGGCGGCGAGTCTCTCCCGCTTGAACTGCTCCTCAAACTTGTCGAACTGGGCCTTGGTGTCGAGGGTGAAACTGCCCTTGCGCACCCAGTCGAAGTAGGACGGGTCGGTGTCGAACACCTGCCTGATGGTCTTGCCCTTATGCTTGCCGAAATTGACCAGCACCTCGCCCTTGTCGTCGTAGATGAGGTGGCCGGAGAAGTCCACATATTTCTTGCCCACATAGGCGGAGAGGGCCTTGACATCGTTCTTGAGCTCCGGATAGCGGTCCAGCTGGCCCTTGAGCACCTCGTAGGTGGCTACGGTGTCGGCCTCGGCGTCGTGCGCGTTGTCGAAGTCCTCGCCCCCGCAGTAGAAGCGGTAGGCGGCCTTGAGGTTGCGCGGCTCCATCGCGTGGTAGATATTCTGCACATCCACCATCAGCGGCTCGTGCAGGTTGACCTTGAGGTCCTTGCCCGCGAGCTTCGCCCTCTCGAACTCCTCCGCGAGCATCGGGAGGTCGAACTTCGAGGAGTTGAAGCCGGCGAGGTCGCTGTCCTGCAGCCACTCCGCCACTTCGTCCGCCACCTCATAGAAGGTAGGGCAGTCCGTAAACATATCGTCCGTCAGGTGGTTGACTTTGGAAGCGTCCGGGTTGATGGGGCGCTGCCTCCGGGCCTCGTAGTCCCAAGGCTTTATATTCCAGGTCTTTATCCTCTGCTCCCCGCCGGGGAACACCTTGACGAAGCTGAGCTCGACTATGGAGTCGGCAGGTATATTGAGGCCGGTGCTTTCTATATCGAAGAAAATCAGAGGCCTGCTGAGATTAAGTTGCATCGCGCAGACGGGTTTATGATACCATTATAGGCATAAGGATGCCGCAGAGCTTTGCGCTCTCTTCCTCTTCCTCGGACGGCACGATCAGGGCGGCCCTACGTGAGTCGGCGAACTTCATCACCACGGTCTCGCAGCTCATGTTGCTGAGGATTTCGATGAGGAAGGATGACTTGAAGCCGATGCTGATGCTGTCTCCGTTGTAGTCGCAGTCCAGCTTCTCGTATGCAGCGAGTGCGAATCCGAGGTCCTGGGCCGTGATTTCGAGCTGGCCCTGCTGGAGGTCGAACTTGATGTGGTTGGAGGCCTTGTTGGCGCAGACGGCCACGCGCCTTACGGTGTTGAGCAGGCGGCCCCGGTCGATACGGAGTATATTGGCATTGTTCTGCGGGATGACCCTGCGGTATTCAGGATACTTGCCCACGATGAGCCTGCAGACCATCATCGTCTCGCCGAAGGTGAATACGACGGTGTTGGCGTCGAAGGCTATGGTCACATCCCCGTCCTCCTTGTCGAGGGAGGACTTGAGCACTGCCGCCGGCTTCTTGTGGAGGATAAAGGATGACTTCTCGGCCACCTTGACATCCTTGGAAGTGTAGCAGATGAGCTTGTGGGAGTCGGTCGCCACGAGGGTAGTCCCGTCCGTGTCCATATCGAAGAAAATGCCGTTCATCGTCGGGCGGATTTCATCGTCCGCGGTGGCGTAGATGGTGCTGCTGATGCCCTCTGCGAGGGTCTGGGCCGGGAATGTGGCGGTCGCGGCATCGTCTCCGGCGCCTTTGATGGCAGGGTAGTCCGCTGCCGGGAAGTAAGGGAGGGAGGAGTTGCCGTTGCTCCAGATGCACTCGAACGAGCCCTCGGAGGTGGTCTTTATCGTGACCGGCTGGTCAGGAAGAGCCTTGAGCAGGTCGGTCATCTGGCGGGCCGGCACTGCCATGCTGCCCTCCGCGACTGAACTCTGCACTTCAATCACCGTCCTGAGGGTGAGCTCCTGATCGGAAGCGGTAATCTCGAGCTTGTCGCCCTTGAGTACAAGGAGGAAATTCTCGAGGATAGGTAGGGCGGTCTTCGTAGGGATGGCCTTTGACACATCCATGAGGCCTTTAAGCAGTCCGGCGCTTGAAATGTTGAATTCCATATTTGTCATTAGTTCATTTTTACAAAAATACGAATTATTCCCGAATAATGGCACACAATTTGACTTTTTAGACCTCGGAAATTTTTAAAGACTTTAAGATATGAAGAAAGGTTTCTTTATTGTGCTTGCATCTATGGCTCTGAGCGGCCTTACCGCTTTTGCAGTCGTCAAGACGCAGGCTCCAGAAGGTCAGGCGGCTTCTGCGCAGGTGACGACCACTCCGGAGGGGCAGCTTGTCAAAACTGTCAATTTGTCACTGTCCGACTATCCTGACTTCACCTACGCCGCCGAGACTGCTGTCGAGGCGGTGGTATATGTGGAAGTGACCTCCAAGGCCCCTCAGCAGGAGTATATAGACCCGTTCTTCCGCTTCTTCTTCGGCGACGGCTATGGTCAGCAGGGCGGCGGAAGCCGTGAGCGCAAGGGCAGCGGCTCCGGCGTGATTATCCGTCCTGACGGATACATCGTCACCAACAACCACGTGGTAGCCGGTGCCACCAGCGTCTCAGTGACCCTCAACAACAACAAGAAATACGAGGCCAAGGTCATCGGTACCGACCCTGCCACCGACGTGGCCCTGATCAAGATAGACGAGAAGGACCTTCCTTGCCTGCAGTTCGCCGACTCCGACAAGCTGCGCCTCGGCGAGTGGGTGCTCGCGATAGGTTCGCCTCTCGGGGAGCAACTCCGCTCCACCATCACTGCCGGCATCGTCAGCGCCAAGGGACGCTCAATGTCCAGCGGCGGTGAGTTCAAGATCGAATCGTTCATCCAGACCGACGCGGCCGTCAATCCGGGCAACTCCGGCGGCGCGCTCGTCAACAAAAAGGGAGAGTTAGTAGGAATCAATACAGCAATCGTCTCCACCACAGGCTCTTACACCGGCTATTCATTCGCCGTACCTTCGAACATCGTCCACAAGGTGGTCGCCGACCTCATCGACTTCGGCGCGGTCAAGAGGGCGAAACTCGGAGTTTCAATCACTTCAGTTACCGAAGAAATGATGAAAGAGATGAAACTTTCTTCGCTTGACGGCGTATATATAGCTGAAGTTGTGAAAGGAGGGTCTGCTGATAAGGCAGGCGTGAAGGAGAAGGATGTGATTATCGCCATCGACTCCACCAGGATTTCCACCCCTCAGGGACTGCAGGAAAAGGTCAACGGCTTCCACCCGGGCGACAAGGCTACCATCAAGCTCATCCGCTCAGGCAAGACGCTCGAACTCCCTGTAACCTTCCTTGACGAGGACAGCCTGGAAGCCGCGGCCCAGAGCTCTGACGGCACGATAGTATTCTACGGTGCCAGCCTCAGGGCGGCCAAGAAGGGCGTCGAGATCGTCTCAGCGGGCAACGGCAGGATTGCCAAGGCCGGCGGAGAAGACGGATTCATCATCCTCTATGTCAACGACAAGAAGGTCAGCAAGCCTCAGGATGTCATCGACATAGCCAAGAAGAGCAACGGCGCTATCTTCATCGAGGGTGTCACCGCGAGCGGCAGACCTGGTTACTTCGGCTTCGGAAAGGACGAATAGGTTGTCTGTCGTACAGGATTTGATTGTCGCGGCCGGATAACCTCCGGTCGCGATAATTTTATTGTAAGATAATGAGACAGTTAAAGATTACAAAATCCATCACCAACCGCGAGAGCGCGTCCCTGGACAAATACCTCCAGGAGATAGGCCGCGAGGAGCTGGTGTCGCCAGAAGAGGAAGTCGAGCTTGCGCAGCGCATACGCAAGGGAGACCAGGAGGCGCTCGAGAAGCTAACCAGGGCCAACCTCCGCTTCGTGGTGTCAGTGGCGAAGCAGTACCAGAATCAGGGCCTCAGCCTGCCTGACCTCATCAACGAGGGCAACCTCGGCCTGATCAAGGCGGCGGAGAAGTTCGACGAGACCCGAGGCTTCAAGTTCATCTCCTACGCAGTGTGGTGGATCCGTCAGTCCATCCTGCAGGCGCTTGCTGAGCAGAGCCGTATCGTGCGTCTTCCGCTCAACCAGGTGGGCTCCCTCAACAAGATCAACAAGGCCCTCGGCAAATTCGAGCAGGAGAACGAGCGCCAGCCGTCCACCGACGAGCTCGCCGAGATGATAGATATACCTAAGGACAAGATTGCCGACACCCTGCGCGTCTCCGGCCGCCATGTCAGCGTGGATGCGCCGTTCGTGGAGGGCGAGGACAACAGCCTGCTGGACGTCCTGCCTAACGACGACTCTCCGAGCGCCGACCGCGGACTCACCAACGAGTCGCTCAGCACCGAAATCGAGCGCGCCCTGCAGATTCTGACCGGCCGCGAGAGGGAGATTATCAAGTCCTTCTTCGGCATCGGCTGTCAGGAGATGACCCTCGAGGAGATCGGCGAGAGGCTCGACCTCACCCGCGAGCGCGTCCGCCAGATTAAGGAAAAGGCTATACGCAAACTCAAGAAGCCTGCAGCCAGCAAGCTCCTAAAGACTTATCTCGGATAAATGACGGCGGAACAGTTCATCGCCGCGAAGGCCTCAGAGGCCATCAAGGCAATCTACGGAGTCGAAGTCGAGGCTCCCACCCTCCAGGTGCAGCCTACACGCAAGGAATTCGAGGGCGACTTCACCCTCGTGGTATTCCCGCTCCTGCGCACCACCCGCCAGTCCCCGGATGCGACCGGCACGGCGATAGGGGAATGGCTCACAGCCAACTGCCCGGAAATCAGCGCATTCAACTCCGTCAAGGGCTTCCTTAACCTAAGCCTCTCCAACCTCTACTGGAAGGAAAGCCTCGAGGGAATAGCTTCCGACGATAAATACGGCCAGCTCCCTTCTACGGGACGCAGGATAATGGTGGAATTCTCTTCACCTAATACCAACAAGCCTCTGCACCTCGGTCATGTGCGCAACAACCTGCTCGGCTCGTCAGTCTCCGACCTGCTCAAGGCCGCCGGCAACGAGGTGATCAAGGTGACATTGGTCAACGACCGCGGCGTGCACATCTGCAAGTCGATGTATGCCTGGGAGCAGCGTTTTGGCGGCGCCACCCCGCAGAGCAGCGGCAAGAAAGGCGACCACCTCGTCGGCGACTGCTATGTGGAGTTCGCCAAGATGGAGAAGGAAGACCCTTCAGTGATGGACAAGGTCCACGAGATGCTCGTCAAGTGGGAGGAGGCCGACCCTCAGGTCCGCGCCCTCTGGCAGATGATGAACGAGTGGGTGTTCGAGGGCTTCGAGCAGACCTACAAGGCTCTCGGCATCAGCTTCGACAAGACCTACTATGAGCACGACACCTACCTCCTGGGCAAGGAGCTCGTGCAGAAGGGCCTCGATATGGGGGTATTCGTCAAGGACCCTGACGGCTCAGTGTGGTGCGACCTCACCGCCGACGGGCTCGACCGCAAGCTCCTGCTCCGCTCCGACGGCACCTCGGTCTATATCACCCAGGACCTCGGCACGGCAGAGCGCCGCTTCAGCGAATACAAGCTCGACTCGCACATCTATGTGGTCGGCGACGAGCAGAACTACCACTTCCAGGTGCTCAAGCTCATCCTGGGCAAGCTCGGCTTCAGCTGGGCGGACTGCATCTACCACCTCTCCTACGGAATGGTGGAGCTCCCCGAGGGCAAGATGAAGTCCCGCGAGGGCACCGTGGTCGATGCCGACGACCTCATCGAGAAGATGTACCAGGAGGCCAAGGCCACCTCGGAGGAGAGCGGCAAGCTCGCCGAGATGCCCGAGGACGAGAAGGACAGGCTCTATCACATCATCGGGCTCGGAGCTCTCAAGTACTTCATACTCAAGGTCGATCCTAAGAAGAAGATGCTCTTCAACCCTAAGGAGTCCATCGACTTCAACGGCAATACGGGCCCGTTCATCCAGTACACCCACGCCCGCATCTGCTCTATCCTCCGTAAGGCGGAAGAGAGCGGCATCAAGGCTGCGATTGCCCCGGATGTAGTCCTCAGCGCCAAGGAGATACGCATCGTGCAGATGCTCGCCTCCTACCCGCAGAAGGTCGCCGAGGCCGCGGACGCCCTCTCTCCTGCGCTCATAGCCAACTACTGCTACGAGCTCGCCAAGGAGTTCAACCAGTACTATCACGACACCAGCATACTCCGCGAACCGGAGCGCAAGCTGCTCGAGATGAGGCTCTCCCTGATCTCCACCACAGCCCGCGTGCTCCGCTCCGCAATGGGAATCCTCGGAATTGAACTGCCTGAGAGAATGTGACATACCGACTTCCGTCAAGGAAGTGCGACAGCTCGGATGGGACTACATAGACGTCATCTTCTTTACCGGTGACGCCTTTGTGGATCATCCGAGTTTCGGTACTGCGTGCATCTCCCGCTACCTGCAGAAATTCGGCTACAGGGTCGCTGTCGTGCCCCAGCCCAACTGGAGGGACGACCTGCGCGACTTCCGCAAGCTGGGTGCCCCGAGGCTCTATTTCGCCGTCAACGCCGGCGCGATGGATTCGATGGTCAACCACTACACGGCGGCCAAGCGGCTGCGCCACGACGACGCCTACACTCCGGAGGGCAAATTCGGGCAGAGGCCGGATAGGGCAGTGACCGTTTATACAAAAATACTCAAGCAGCTGTGGCCGGAAGTCCCGGTCGTAATCGGGGGAGTGGAGGCATCGCTCCGCCGCCTTACGCACTACGATTACTGGGACGATACCATTTTCCCGTCCATCCTCGTGGACAGCGGGGCCGACTGGCTCTGCTACGGAATGGGGGAGAGGCCTATGCTGGAGCTTACCCGGGCAATCGAGACCGGGCGCAACACCCGCCAGATTGAGAAAATCCCTCAGCTCGCCTTCCTCCGCGGAGGTAAGTGGAAAGTCGAGGACCCCCTCGTGCTCCACTCCTACGAGCAGTGCTGCGACGACCCGACAGCCTTCGCCGAGAACTTCCATCAGATTGAGACTCACGCCAATATGCTCCACCAGCAGACCATAATCGAGCCTGTCGGGAACGGATATGTGCAGGTGAACCCTTCCTATCCGCCGGCAACGGAGGAGGAGATGGACTCGTTCTGGGACCTCCCGTTCACGAAGAAGCCGCATCCCCGCTACAAGGGCAAGCGCATCCCGGCCTACGATATGATCAAGGACTCGATAATCACGCACCGCGGCTGCTTCGGAGGCTGTAATTTCTGCACCATCGCGGCTCATCAGGGCAAATTCATCCAGTCCCGCTCAGAGAAGTCGATAGTCGATGAAGTGCGCGAACTGGCCTCGATGCCGGAGTTCCACGGCAATATTTCAGATCTTGGAGCGCCTACGGCGAATATGTACGGAATGCACGGCACCGACCCGGAGAAATGCGCGGTCTGCCGGCGCAAATCCTGTCTCTTCCCGGCCCCTTGCCGCAACCTTGACCGCGACCACAGCCGCGTGCTGGACCTCTACCGCCGCGTGGATGCGGTGAAGGGAGTGCGCCACTCCTACATAGGCAGCGGCGTGCGCTATGACCTCTTCCTTGACGAGAACGGCTTTATCGACGACACGGGCAAGCCTTATCTCCGCGAGCTGATGCTCCGTCACACTTCCGGGCGGCTCAAGGTGGCCCCGGAGCACACCGAGGACAAGGTTCTCAATTATATGGCGAAGCCTTCCTTCCGGCTCTTCGAGCGGCTGCGCCGGGAGTTCGACAAGATCAACCGGGAGAACGGCACGCACACCGAGCTGGTCCCGTATTTCATCTCCTCGCACCCGGGATGTACCCTGCAGGATATGTATAAACTGGCCTCAAATCCTTGCCTCAAAGGCATTTGGATGGACCAGGTCCAGGATTTTATGCCGACCCCGATGACCACCTCGTCGATAATGTTCGCCACCGGCATCGACCCCCGGAATATGAAGCCTGTCTTTGTGGAACGCGATCCAGATAGAAAAAAAGCGCAAAAAGCCGTTTTTTTTAAGAAAAAGTAGTATTATTGCACCCGAATTTAATACAGATATATGGCACAGGACAATAAGAAACGTCACATCGTAAGTTATGAGAATATGTCCCGCGAGCTTGCGGAGGCATTTGCGGAGAAGTATCCAAAAGGATTCAGCGACTATCTCCCTGACCTTGTCAGGTACACCAAGCCGGACGGCACTCCGTTCTACGCGGTGATGATTGAGATTCCGGATGCGATATATCTGGTCAAAATCAAGGTTAAGATTGACGATGCCGACGATATAGAGAGGTGGCTCGAGGGCGAGGAAGATGCCGAGAACGAGCAGGTGGCCGGAACTGCCGGCGATGCTGGCGACGAGGGCGGCCCGCTTCCTGACGAGAACATCTCCCAGTATGGGGCGGAGGATGAACCTGCGGATGCAACTGAATAAGCCTTTCGGTAAAATATCCGAGCAGAACAAGCTTCTGCTTCTCAGTTTTGTGGTCGGCGTGCTCTCTGGGTGCGCCGCCGTCATCCTTGACTGGGCCATAGAAACCATCAGCGGCGCGCTGGACGGCAGTTTCTCCGACAACTCCTACGAATGGGGTTTCCTGATATTCCCGGGCGTCGGAATGATGATTTCGCTGCTTCTGCTCAAGTTTCTCATCAAGGACAATATCGGCCACGGAGTGACCAAGGCGCTGCTAGCGGTCTCGCGCAACGAGTCCCGCATCAGGCCGCACAATATGTGGTCGTCGGTGCTGACATCCTCATTCACCATAGGTTTCGGAGGATCGGTGGGAGCCGAGGCTCCGATAGTCTATACCGGAGCCGCGATCGGCTCCAACCTCGGGCGCGTCTGCGGCCTCTCGTACCGCAATGTGACCATTCTGCTGGGCTGCGGCGCGGCTGCTGCGGTGGCGGGTATATTCAAGGCCCCTCTCGCCGGCGTGCTCTTCACGATGGAGATTCTCCTCTTCAATGTGTCGATGAAGTCCATGCTGCCGCTGCTGGTTTCCACCATTTCGGCTACGGTGGTGAGCTACGCGTTTCGCGGACAGACTCCGGTATTCGCCTGCGAGCTGACGGCGTTCTCTATGGGCAATATCCCGTTCTACCTGATTCTGGGCGTGGCTGCGGGCTTCTTCTCGCTCTATTTCACCAACGGGACGCTATGGCTTGAGGACAAGCTCGGCAAGCTGCACAATGCCTATCTGCGCTGGCTGCTCTGCGCCGTGGGGCTTGGCCTGCTGATATTCCTCTTCCCGCCGCTTTACGGGCAGGGTTACGATTCGCTTAACTGCCTGCTCAACGGGCAGGAAATCAGCCTGGAGAACAGGACCGTTCTTTCCGGGATGATGAACCACCCCTGGGGCGTGCCGATATTCTTCGTGATGATACTGTTCTTCAAGATTGTGGCGATGACCCTGACCAATTCCGGCGGGGGAGTGGGCGGTACTTTCGGACCTACTCTGTTCGCCGGGGCAATCCTGGGATTCGTGGTGGCGAGGTGTCTCAACCTCTGTGGCAACAACGTGCCGGAGCAGAATTTCGTGCTCGTGGGGATGGCGGCGCTGATGGCTTCCGTGATGCAGGCTCCGATGACGGCAATCTTCCTTATCGCCGAGATATCAGGCGGTTATGAACTTCTCATCCCGCTTATCATGACTTCTACCGTAGCCTTCGGTACGGTGCGGATATTCGAGAAATACTCCATCTACACCAAGCGTATCGCGCAGAGCGGCGACCTGCTCACGCACGACAACGACCAGGCCGTGCTGACCCTGCTGCGCACCGAGGACCTCATCCGCGACAAGTACCCGAAAATCGCCATAGACGCTACGCTGCGCGAGGTTGTGGATATGATTTCCGAGAACGACGCTTCGGTGATGGCCGTGATTGACTCGCAGGGGCGCTTCCAGGGAATGGTGGACCTCGCCGCCGCGCGCAAGTATCTCTTCAGCACCGATAAGTACGACAGCATCCATGTCTATAACATTATGGAGACCCCGCCGGAGTATATCTACTATGGCGAAAAAATGGGCTCCGTGATGCAGAAATTCGACAAGACCGGGGCCTGGCGTCTGCCGGTCATCGACCAGGACAGGAAGTACCTCGGCTTCATCTCAAAGTCCCGCCTCCTGATGGCCTACCGCAGCGAGCTGCGGGAAATCTCCCAGGAAGACTAGTACCGATTCATAGCAATGCGCGCCTGGAGCTCCCAGGTGCGGAGACGATCTTTGTAGAGGTTGTTGGCGTTGGTCTTCTCGATGGAGAGGGCGGCGTCGGAGTTGTCGTCCCAGCGGCGGCAGTCGTAGAGCACGTCCCAGATGCGTCCGATTTGGTATTCGCGGCTGATGCGCAGAGCCACGGCGTAGTCCTCGCCGTACTTGGTGGTCGGGAAATTGATCTCCCTCAGCAGCGGAGTCCAAAATCCGCGCGGCGCACCCAGTCCGTTGATTCTCAAGGCGTTGTTGCGCCCGTTCTCGGGAGTCCATTCGCGGTGGTCAATCACTCCCGGAGGCAGCGGCTGCAGATTGATGTCCGTCAGCTGGTATGAGCCTATCACCATCGCGCAGTTCTGCTCCCTGAACGCGTGCACGAATTTCTGCACCGTGTCCGGCCCGGAATAGACGTCGTCCGAGTCGAGCTGCAGCGCGAAGCGCCCGCACTTGGGGTGGTGCACCGCGGCGTTCCAGTTGCCCCCGATGGCGTGGTAGGACTTGTCCTGAGCTATGTAGATTAGGCGCGGGTCGCTGAAGGAGCGGATTACCTCCTGCGTGCCGTCGGTCGAATTGTCATCGACCACTATCACATTGTATTTGAACGATGTTTTCTGCCCCAGCGCGGAGCGGATGGCGTCCCCGATGGTGCGCACGCGGTTGCGGCACGGAATCACCACCGAAGCCTCGTATTCGAATTCTCCTCCGAGGCTGAGGTCGACGGGCTTGAATTCCGGCTTCAGATAGCCCCCAACGGCCTTGAGATGCTCCGTGCAGGCCTTCTCCATCTCGATCTGGACAGCCCTGTTGCGCGGGTCCACATAGTCGAAGAGCTTTTCCCCGGACCTGCGGGTGTCGAGCACCACTTCGTAATATAGGAACTCGTTGATATGTACAAGTTTGCCGCGCCTTGAGACCTTGAGGCGAAGGTCGTACAGGCCCGCGTATTCGTATTCTTCAGTCATCCCGGACACTGCCTCGCGGAGAGCTTCGGTGCGGTAGAGCTGCACCCCGCCGAAGTCGAAATCGTCCCTCAGGGCTCCCTCCTGGCAGTCGATGACTGGGTATGGCTGCACTTCGCCCCCCACGGAAGAGAAATGGTCGGCATAGACCATCGCCGCTCCGGTGTCGGAAGCGACCTGCAGCATGCGCTCCAGGCCGAAGTTAACCCAGCGGAGCTCGGCAGGGCCGGTATAGATAAGTGTGTAGTCTGAAGTGCTGGCTGCGGCAATCTCCCTGATGCGTGAAGTGGAGACCCGCAAAGGAATATCGAATCTGCTTGGTGTCATAGGCGCAAAAGTAAGAAAAAAGCACTACATTTGTAAGCTAGACACACATATTATGGAGCGAAAACTGGTAATAATCCCGACTTACAACGAGATAGAGAACATCTCCAAGATAATACACGCGGTCCTCTCCCTCGAGGGCGAATACAACATCCTCATCATCGACGACGGCTCGCCGGACGGCACCGCGGCGGTGGTCCGTGACCTGCAGAAGGTATTCCCGGATAGGCTGCATATGATTGAGCGCGAAGGTAAACTCGGGCTCGGCACCGCCTATGTCGCGGGCTTCAAATGGGCCCTGGAGCGGGACTACGACTATGTTTTCGAGATGGACGCGGACTTCTCGCACAACCCAGTAGACCTCCCGCGCCTGCTCAGACCCTGCGTCGAAGGCAGTGCGGAAATGTCAGTGGGCTCGCGCTACTGCGACGGCATCAATGTAGTTAACTGGCCGTTTTCGCGCATCCTCATCTCCTACTGCGCCTCCATCTATGTGCGCACTGTGCTCGGTTTCCGCATATACGACAGCACTGCAGGCTTCGTCTGCTATTCGCGCAAGGTGCTGGAAACCATTGACCTGGACAATGTGCGAATGAAAGGCTACGGCTTCCAGATCGAGCTTAAATACACCGCCCGGAAGCTCGGATTCAAGATTGCCGAGGTGCCGGTGATCTTCGTCAACCGCAAGGAGGGCACCTCCAAGATGTCGGGCAGCATCTTCGGCGAAGCGTTCTGGGGCGTGCTGGCGCTGAAATTCAGGAAAATTCATCCGAAAAATGCTTAAAGAACTTTATATCAATCATATAGCTGAGCTTCTCGAACTTAAGTCCTGGCAGGTTGAGAACTGCGTGGAGATGTTTGCCGACGGCGATACCATCCCCTTTATCAGCCGCTACCGCAAGGAGCGGACCGGCGGGATGGACGATGCCCAGGTGGCCGAAGTGCGTCACTGGGCGGATGTCTATGACGAGATGGAGAAGCGCAAGGATACGATAATCAAGACCATAGGCGAGGCAGGCGCGCTCACCGACGAGCTACGCGCAAAGATCGAGCGCAGTCTAAGCTCCACGGAGCTCGAAGACATCTATCTGCCTTATCGCCCTAAGCGTCGCACCAGAGCCACGGCGGCGAAGGAGCTTGGACTCGAGCCTTTGGCCGACCTGATGTGGAACGTCCGCACCCGCGACCCCGAGGTGGACGCGTGCAAGTTCCTCAGCGACAAGGTATCCGATACTTCGGCGGCACTTGCCGGTGCGCGCGACATCGTGGCCGAAAGACTCAGCGAGACCGCTCTGATTAGGGAGAATCTCCGCACGATTTTTCGCGCCCGCAGGGTCAGCGCCACCGTCACCAAAGCCGGACGCGACTCCGCCGAAGCCTCCAAATACCGGAGCTACTTCGACTTCAAGATGCCTCTGAGCCGCATCCCGTCCCACAATCTGCTCGCCATCCTCAGGGCGGAGAGCGAGGGCTTCCTGAGCGTGGGCATAGATGCCGACCCGGAGAAATGCGGCGCAAAGATATACTACGACTTCTGCCAGGAGCACTCCTATCCTTCCGGCCCGCTTGCCGAGCAGATCAAGGAGGCCGTGGCAGACTCATACAAACGACTGCTTGAGCCGTCCATCTCCGGCGAAGTCCTGAGGGAAGCCAAGCGCAAGGCCGACATCGAGAGTATACAGGTATTCGGGGAGAATCTCCGTCAGCTGCTTCTCAGCGCCCCTGTGGGCCAGAAACGGACCATGGCGATAGACCCCGGCTTCCGCAACGGCTGCAAGATAGCCTGCCTCGACGAGCAGGGCAATCTCCTCTACCACACGATAATATATCCTCACCCGCCGCAAAACGACAAGATCAAGGCCATTACGGCGGTGCAGGGAATGATAGACAAATTCGGAATCCAGGCCATAGCGATAGGCAACGGCACGGCTTCCCGCGAGACGGAGGAATTTATGCGCAGGATACATCTCCCGCAGGGCTGCAAGGTCTGGACGGTCAGCGAGGACGGCGCTTCCATCTACAGCGCTTCCGAAATCGCGCGCCGGGAATTCCCTGACGAAGATGTGACCGTGCGCGGTGCGGTGTCCATAGGCCGCCGCCTGATGGATCCGCTCTCAGAGCTCGTGAAAATCGATCCGAAGAACCTCGGAATCGGTCAGTATCAGCACGATGTGGACCAGACTCTGCTTAAGGAGAAGCTGGACAATACCGTGGAGAGCTGTGTCAACGCGGTAGGCGTCAACCTCAACACCGCCTCCCCGTACCTGCTGGCCTATGTGTCCGGTATCGGGCCTTCGCTTGCGGAAAATATAGTCGCATACAGGACAGCCGAGGGCGGATTCAAGAGCCGTGCTGAACTCAAGAAGGTGCCTCGTCTCGGGGCAAAGGCCTTCGAACAGTGCGCAGGTTTCCTGAGAATACGCGGGGCCGAGAATCCTCTTGACGCCTCAGCCGTGCATCCGGAGTCCTACGGCATCGTGGACAGTATGGCAAAGTCGCTGGGAGTCAGCACTCGGGAGCTTGTAGGCAACGCCGAACTCTGCTCGCGTATCAAGGCTGAAGATTTCGTTACCCCGACAGCCGGATTGCCGACTGTCAATGATATTCTTAAGGAACTTGCCAAGCCGGGCCTCGACCCGCGCGAGAGTGCAAGCGAATTCGCCTTCGCCGATGACATCCACTCCATCGACGATCTCAAGACGGGGATGGAGCTCCCGGGCATCGTGACCAACATCACCAATTTCGGAGCCTTCGTGGACATCGGACTTCACGACAACGGCCTGGTGCACGTCTCCCAGATGGGTCCGCGCGGCACCGACCCGACCAGGGTAGTGAAGCTGCACCAGCAGGTCAAGGTGTCCGTAATCGGCGTGGACCTCGACCGCGGCCGCATCTCGCTGCGGCTCTTGAAATAGCTCCTCAGGCTCGGGGACCGCGACTGCTAGCCGAGGAAGCCGAGGAGGATACCTGCGGCGACGGCGGAGCCGATTACGCCTGCTACATTCGGCGCCATAGCGTGGGTGAGCAGGTGGTTGGACGGGTCTGCCTCGAGGCCTACAATCTCGGAAACTCGCGCCGAATCAGGCACGGCGGACACTCCTGCGTTACCGATCAGCGGGTTAATCTTCTTGCCCTCAGGCAGGAAGAGGTTCATGAACTTTGCGAAAAGCACACCGAAGGTGGTCGCTATCACGAAAGAGATGAGTCCGAGAAAGAAAATCTTGACGCTGTTGCCGGTCAGGAACACATCTGCCTGGGTAGATGCGCCCACGGTCACGCCGATAAGCGTAGTGACCACATCGATGAGCGGACCGCTTGCAGTGGCTGCGAGCCTCTTTGTCACTCCGCTCTCCTTGAGCAGGTTACCGAAGAAGAGCATACCCAGCAGAGGAAGTCCTGAAGGCACGATGAACGCGGTGCAGATGAAGCCGGCGATAGGGAAGATTATCTTCTCGCGCTGGCTGACCACACGCGGCTTGCTCATCCTGATCAGACGCTCCTTCTTGGTCGTGAGCAGCAGCATTATAGGCTTCTGGATCACAGGGACGAGCGCCATATAGGAATAAGCCGAAACGGCAATCGCGCCCATCAGCTCCGGAGCCAGTTTGGAGCTCAGGAAGATGGCTGTAGGGCCGTCTGCGCCACCGATGATGCCTATGGCGCCTGCCTCATTCGGGGCAAACCCCATCGAGAGAGCAAGCAGGTAGGCTCCGAAAATACCCATCTGCGCCGCCGCTCCTATCAATATGAGCCGAGGCTGCGAAATCAGCGCAGAGAAGTCGGTCATCGCACCGATGCCCAGGAAAATCAGCGGCGGATACCAGCCCTGACGCACACCCTGATACAGGATGTTGAGCACTGAACCCTGCTCGTAGATGCTGACCTGCAGGCCGGTCAGAACCGGGATATTGCCGATAATCATACCGAAACCGATCGGCACGAGCAGGAGCGGCTCCCACTTCTTGACGACGCCCAGGGTGATGAAGATGATACCGATCAGGATCATCACCAGATGCTGCCAGGTGCAGTTGGCAAATCCGGTGAACTGCCAGAACTGCTGAAGGCTATCGATGATATTCTCCATTAGCCGATTGTAACGATTTTAGCGTCCTCGAGCACTGAATCTCCCTTGGAGACATGGATGGCGGTAATCGTGCCGTCGCACTCGGCGAGAATCTCGTTCTCCATCTTCATCGCTTCTATGACGGCGACCTTCTGTCCGCGCTTCACGGCCTGGCCCTCCTTGACATCCACGCTGATGATGACTCCCGGAAGAGGGGAGACGATGTCCTTGCCGGCGCCGGCGGCCTTAGGTGCCGCTGCGGCTGCTGCCGGGGCTGCGGTCTGAGCCGGAGCGGCAGCCGCCGGAGCTGCCTGCTGGACTGCTGCCGGAGCGCCGCCCTCGATTTCTACATTGTAGTTGACACCGTTGACGGAGACGCTGGCGTTTGCGCCCTCGACGCTATTGACGGCAACGCTGTATTCCTTGCCGTTGATTTTGAATTTGTATTCTTTCATTTCCTTGGATATTTTCTGAAATTGAACTGTGGATTACCCCAGGCAGAAGCGGGGTTCTTTCTGATGGTGATGAAGCCCGGCTCGACGTCGTGGACGCTGTCGCCGAGGTAGAGACTCAGGGCCGCCAGCGCTGCAATCTCCTCGTCCGAAGTGCCTTCCGCGCTGAGAGCCAGGGCGATGGCGGCTGCGATGGCCTGCTCGTCGCCGGAGGCGGCCTTAGGGGAGGACTTGCGCTTGAACTTGCCGGAGAATATGTCGCCGGAGAGACTGTAAACTCCGTAGAGAATCAGCAGGGCGCAGAATACCACGCACACGCTGATGAGGGTGAGCGTCCATCCGTGAGGATCGGTCTGTGCCATCTTGTCGGCACCGGCCGTGAGAAGACTAAAGAGGCAGGTTGTCATGTTTGCGAGCTGGCATTTCCTGACGCTTGCCGCTGAGGGCTTCGAGTGCGCGTATCACGCGGAAGCGGGTGTTGCGCGGCTCGATAACGTCTTCGATATAGCCTTTCTGCGCAGCCTGGTAAGGGTTGCAGAAGAGGTCGTTGTATTCTTTCTTCTTCGCTTCTGCGAGTGCGGCCTGCTTTTCCGGGTCGGTCTCAGCCTTGAGCTCCTTGCCGTAGATGATGCCCACTGCGCCCTCGGCTCCCATCACCGCGAAGTTGGCTGAAGGCCAGGCGTAGTTGATATCGCCCCTGAGCTGCTTGCAGCTCATCACGATATGCGCTCCGCCGTAGCTCTTGCGCAGGGTTACCGTTACCTTAGGCACGGTGGCCTCGCCGTAGGCGTAGAGGAGCTTCGCGCCGTTGGTGATGATGGCGCCGTATTCCTGCTGCGTGCCGCAGAGGAAGCCCGGCACATCCACGAGGGTGACAAGCGGAATGTTGAACGCGTCGCAGAACCTCACGAACCTCGCAGCCTTGCGGGAGGCGTTGATGTCGAGCACGCCGGCGAGCACTCGCGGCTGGTTGGCCACGATGCCCACGCTGCGTCCGCCCATATGTGCGAAGCAGGTGATTATGTTCTTGGCGAAGTCCTTGTGTACCTCGAAATAGTCGCCGTCATCGACTATGCTGCCGATGACACCGTACATGTCGTATGCCTTGTTGGGGTTGTCGGGGATGATGCTGTTGAGCGCGTCGTCCACCCTGCCCGGCAGGTCGGAGGTTTCGCGCAGAGGCGCCGTCTCCATATTGTTCTGAGGCAGGAAGGAGAGAAGTTTCTTGATTTTCGCGATGCCTTCCTCCTCGCCGGAGGCTGAGAAATGTGCCACTCCGGACTTGGAGGCGTGCACGGACGCTCCTCCGAGCTGTTCCTGGTCCACGGTCTCGCCGGTTACCGACTTGACCACGGAAGGGCCGGTAAGGAACATATAGGAGGTATTCTCTACCATCAGGGTGAAGTCGGTGAGGGCAGGGGAGTAAACCGCTCCGCCCGCGCAAGGCCCGAAGATGCCGCTGATCTGAGGCACCACGCCGCTTGCGAGGATGTTGCGCTCGAAAATCTCGCCGTAGCCGGCAAGCGAATCTATGCCTTCCTGGATGCGCGCTCCTCCTGAGTCGTTGAGCCCGATTATAGGGGCTCCGGCCCTCACGGCCATATCCATAACCTTGCAAATCTTCTCGGACATAGTCTTGGAGAGCGAGCCTCCGTTGACGGTGAAGTCCTGGGCGAATACATATACCAGCCTGCCGTCAATCGTGCCCTGACCGGTCACCACGCCGTCGCCGTCGGTGTGGCTTGCCTCCATTCCGAAATCCGTGCAGCGATGGTGCACGAACATGTCGAATTCCTCGAAACTGCCCGGGTCGAGAAGCATCGCAATCCTCTCGCGCGCCGTGAGCTTGCCCTTGGCGTGCTGGGCATCGATGCGCTTCTGTCCTCCGCCGAGAGCGGCCGAGGCGCGGCGGGCAACGAGCTGTGAAATCTTTTCTTGTTGTATGCTCATATTTATCAAAAATTCAAGCTGCGAAATTACGAAAAATTATTGATGTGCCGGACGGAGCAGGTCGAGTACCGTCTTGACCGGGTTGAAGGTCACGGAAGGCACCTCCACGAAGAGGGTGTTCCAGTCGGACATAGAGCCGTTCCAGAGGCCCGGAAGCTCGAGCGCCTTGAGCTCGCGGCCCTTGTAGCTCTTGCTGCTGATGAGACCGGTCTCTTCATCGACATGCTCCAGCAGGTCGAATTTCTCTCCCTCGTAGTCCCTGAGGCAGCAGACGAGATCGACAGGGTTGAAGTGGGTCGCGCCCTTGAGGATTTCCTCGGAGCGCGGGTCGGACATATCTATCTGCGCGGCCTCGAGTATCTGGAGCGAGGTGGAGCCGTCCTTGGCCCTGATGATGAACGGGCCGCCGCCCGGTTCTCCCTCGTTGCGCACCATTCCGCAGACTCTGATAGGACGGTTGAGCTTGGCGCGGAGCAGCTCGGCCCTGTCGCGGCAGTCCTTAGGCTCCGGAATCGTCACGCAGAGGGTGTCGCGCAGGAAGGTCTCTATCTCGTTGCAGAGCTCCTGGCACTCCGGGGTGGCGTACGGATCGTCCTGGTTGATGTTGTAGCCGGGGATGTAGCAGAAGTCGGAGAGGGACTTGCGCACCTCGGTCATCTGGTCCAGGGTGTAGAGGTAGTCGCGGATGGTGTCGCGGAGCTGCAGAGCCCTGCCCATCAGGACTTTCTTCCAGTGGTAGGTCTCAGGCTGGAGCCTCTCTGTGCAGACATTGTCGATGTTCTTGATGGACACGAGTTCCTCGTCAAGGGCGTTGAGGTTGTAGATGAGCGCCCCGTGCCCGGCAGGGCGGGTAAGCGGCGTGCCGTCGTCCTTGAGTATAGGGCGGTTGTCGCTGTCCACGGCGACGGTGTCGGTATTCTTGTCCTGGTAGGTGAATGTTATATTGTATTTGACTCCGTAGCGCTGCTCGTATTTTTCCTTTATGCTGTCCAGCAGCTCGCGGAAGAGGCCCTCGTGCTCCGGGGAGATGGTCACCACGATGTTGACGCTGCCGTCACCGTTGCGCATATATGCCTGCCCCTCAACGAGATGCTCTGCCAGTGCGGAGCGTACATCGTCAGGGTAGCGGTGGAATGCGAGCACCCCTTTCGGCTTGCTGCCGTAGGCGAGGCCCGCATCGGTGAGCAGGCGGTGCGCAGTCTGCACCGGGTCAAACGGCGCCTTGCCGAACACTTCCGGACTGTAGAATGCGAATTTCTCGAGATTGTCGCTCAACTTGCGCGTGGCGTCATTGGGCTCGTCCATCCCGGCAAAGATGTCCTTGAACATCCTGGATGCCGCCCCGGAAGCCGGCACGAATTTGCATTTGCCCGCCACGTCGGCGGTGTCGGCGTATTTTTCGGCCTCGGCAGCCTGCTCGTCGGAAAGGACTTCTATGCCTTTCTTCGGAGTCGCTGCGGCCACGATGTCAAGCCTCGGGAAACCTTTGCGGAAACGCTCAATCTGAGCTTCGATACTGTTCTTTTCCATATATGTTGCTGTTATAGGTAAAATTCTCGTCTGTAGCTGTAATTTGTACGGAGTTCCACGAACTTGGTCGGGTTCATCCGGAACATGAAGTCATCCGTGAAGATAGGGTAGTTGTACTGAATCATCGCGGCAATCTGCCCCTGGCTTTTGTCCAGCACGTTGAGGCGGACGGCCTGGTATTCCATTATGTCGGTCTGCGGGAAGAATTCGTACAGCTCCGGGATGCTCAGGAACCTGGCCACCGATCTCACTGCCATCGAGGTGCCGATCTGCTTGCCCTGGAGGGAGTAGCCGGCTATATGCGGGGTGGCTATGTCGATTCTGTTCATCAGCTCGGTGTTGATCCACGGCTCGTGGCTCCAGGCGTCGATGGCTACAGGGCCGAGCTTGGGGATGGCCTCCAGCAGCGCCTGCTCATCGACGATGTCGCCCTGAGCAGTGTTGATGAAGAAAGCCCCCGGCTTCATTTTGGCGAAGAACTCCCTGCCGGCTAGACCTCTGGTCGTCTCGGTGAGCGGGACATGGATGGTGACAATGTCGGAGTTCTCCAGCAGGTAGTCGAGGGGGCAGAACTGCGTGTACCACTCGATCTCGGCCTTGCGCGGGTCGTGGCGGAGTATCTTGAATCCCAGGCCGCGGCCCATGGTCTCCACCCTCTGCCCGATGTTGCCTAGACCTATGACGCCTATTGTCGCGCCGCCGAGGTCGATGCTCTTGCGCGCCGCGGAGCCGTAGAGAGCAGAGAATACATAGTCCGCCACCGCTCCCGCGTTGCAGCCGCTGGCGTTCTTGAAGAAGATGCCGTTGCGGCGGCAGTATTCCACATCTATATTATCGGTACCCACGGTCGTGGTGGCGATGATTTTGACTGAACTGCCCTTGAGCAGGGCCTCGTCGCACTTGGTGCGGGTGCGGATAATCAGCGCGTCGGCGCCTTCGAGGTCGGCCCGGTTGATGAGCGGTCCGCTCCTGTAGAGCACTTCGGCGTAGGGCTCGAAGACTCCCTCGGTGAAGGGTATGGCGCTGTCGATTACTATTTTCATTTGAGTATCAGTTCTTTGATATAATTTCCCTCCCCGGTCTTGCCCGGGAATAGCTCGTCGGCTTTGAGCAGGGCGTTCATCTTGTCCACCAGCTCCTTTCTCTGGAACCCGAGCTGGCTGCGCACCACGGAAGAGCTAAGCGTGATGTAGAGCTTGCCGTCGCGGAAGAACTTCCGCACGGTATAGGGACCGGCGCCGGAAGCATTGTCCCAGGCGGAGAATACCAGATGGGTGCTCATCCCCTTGGCGAGTCCGCGCGAGCCGAGGTACTGCCTGAGCACTTCGGCGAGCGGCTGCGCGTTTTTGCGGCTGATTCTGTTTCTGCCCGGATTGTTATTCATCGGCTCTGGTGAAGACGCCTCCCTCCGTCCTTAGATATACCCTGTCCGTAGTGATGGCATCGACTATGCCGCGCGTTCGCACCTTGTCGGAGTCGGTGATGAAAATCTGCCCGAACTCCCTGTCGGAGACCATCCCCAGCAGGTTGCTCACCCTCGACGGGTCAAGCTTGTCGAAGAGGTCGTCGAGCAGCATCATCGGGGCGCAGCCGCAGCTGAGCTTCATCAGCTCGTACTGGGCGAATTTCAGGGCCACGATAAACGATTTCTGCTGCCCCTGCGAGCCGCAGCGCCGTATAGGGTGGGAGTTCATCGTAAAGAGGAAATCGTCCCTCTGGATGCCTGCACCCGTGAATTTGAGCAGCCTGTCCCTCTCCCTGCGGGAGCGCAGTATGTCGTAGAGCTTGCCGTCCCGCAGGTCGCTCCGGTATTCGATGTCCACTTCCTCCCTGCCGCCGGAAATCTCGGCGTAGTAGCGCTGCACGACCGGCACGAGGCTCGCGCAGAACTCGGCCCTGCGCTTCGAGATGGGCTCCGCTAGCACGGAAAGCCTGCCATCGAAGGTGTCGAGCAGGTCTTCGTCGGCGCAGCCGTCCTTGAGCAACCGGTTGCGCTGCAGGAGCAGGCGGTTGTACTGCTGCACTGAGTTGAGGTATTCCCCGTCCATCTGGGAGAGTACGGAGTTGACGAAGCGCCGCCTTTCGTCGCCGGACTCGCTGACCAGTGCGATGTCGGCAGGGGAGACCATCACTATCGGGAGCACTCCTATATGTTCGGAAATCCTGCCGTAGGGCTTGTCGTCGCGGCGCAGACGCTTCTCGCCTCCCTCGCCGACCTGGATGCTGAAGCGGGACCGCGGGCCGTCGCCCATAGTGTAGGTGCCTGAGAGAGCGAAACTTGAGCAGCCGTGGCGGAAGTTGTAGCGGTCAGATGCGGCGAAGGCGCTCTTGGTCATAGAGAGGTACCACACGGCATCGAGCAGGTTGGTCTTGCCCTCCCCGTTGCCACCGCTTATGCAGTTGATATTCGGAGAGAACTCGATCTCCTGCAGCGCGATGTTGCGGAAATCCTGGATGACTATCTTGTCGAGTGTCGGCATATCGGACAAAGATACATATTTTATTCCTTTCCCGGGCACTTTGAAAGTTAAAGTATTTTTCATACTTTTGCAGGCTGAAATATCGATTTTTGAATAATTACAGATATGGCCAACACAAATGCTAAGGACAAGGACGCGGTACGTCAGGAGAATATCGATAAGACCGTTTCCTCAACAGAACAGTTTTACAACGAACACAAAAAGGTAATCTGGGGCGTGGTAATCGCTATCGTAGTGATCTTCCTCGGAGCTCTCGCCTGGAACAAATTCGTCTATCAGCGCCAGTGCAAAGAGGCGCAGGAGCAGGCTTTCCCTGCCGAGGAGAGCTTCCGCAACGGTGAGTACGAGATAGCTCTCAACGGCGACGGCAACAATCTGGGCTTCGCCGACATCATCAGCGACTACGGTACCAAGGCCGGCAAGGCGGTTTACCTCTATGCAGGCATCTGCGAGCTGCAGCTCGGCAACTGCGAGGGCGCTCTCTCATACCTCAAGAAATACAAGGGCGGCGAGCCTATCCTCGCTTCCCGCGCCAAGGCCTGCCAGGGCGATGCCTATGTGGGACTCGGCAAGTATGAAGAGGCTGTCAGCTGCTTCAAGGCTGCAGCCGAGGGCGCAGACAACGTCTTCGCCGCAGGCTACCTCCTCAAGGAAGGTCTGGCATACGAGGCTCTCGGACAGAAGGCCGAGGCGCTGAAGTGCTACAACGCCATCAAGGATAACTATCCGCAGTCCATCGAGTCATACGAGATCAACAAGTATATCGCAAGGGTATCCGAGTAAGTTATGGGAAGAGCATTTGAATTCCGCAAGGAGAGAAAGATGAAGAGGTGGGGCCATATGGCCCGCACATTTACCAAGCTTGGCAAGGAAATCACCATCGCGGTTAAGCAGGGCGGTCCGGATGTGACCGGCAACCCTCGTCTGCGTGCCCTCATGGCAGAAGCCCGCACGGAGCAGATGCCTAAGGAGAACATCGAGCGCGCCATCAAGAAGGCGACCGAGAGCAAGCAGGGCGACTTCAAGGAGCTTGTATATGAGGGCTACGGCCCATACGGCATCGCCTACCTCGTGGAGGCCGCTACCGACAACAATACCCGTACCGTTGCCAATGTGCGCAGCTACTTCACCAAGTGCGGCGGCTCGCTCGGCACCTCAGGCTCAGTGAGCTTCATGTTCGACCACAAGTGCACTTTCCGTATCAAGGAAAAGGACGGAATGGACCTTGAGGAGCTCGAACTCGAGATGATTGACTACGGCGTCGATGAGCTCTTCGAGCAGGAAGAGGAGGACAAGGACGGCAATGTCACCAAGGTCATAGTCATCTACGGAGACTACGCTGCCTACGGCCAGATACAGAAGTACATAGAGGAGAACGGATACGAACTCGTGTCCGGTGGATTCGAGCAGATTCCTAACGTGGAGCTCAAGGACGTTACCCCTGAGCAGCGCGCTACCCTCGACAAACTCACCGGCCTTCTTGAGGACGACGAGGATGTGACAAATGTCTATACTACCCTCAAGCCGGCAGAGGAGTAGGCTTATATTTTAGATTTTTCAAGGCCCGCACGGATGAGTTTCGCTGCGGGCTTTTTTGTGGGGTACGGCGGAAATTAGTAACTTGCGGAATATTTTGATAAAATGAAGACAATTGGAGTATCAGTGGCGATGGAGCGGGAGCTCCGGATGCTGGAGGGAAGCCTGAGCCTGGTAAGCGAGAAGCAGCCGGGAGGCTTCGTCTTCCATAAGGGTAAGTTCGGCGATTCGCTGAATGTGGTCATAGCGCAGTCCGGGATTGGCAAGGTTAATTCGGCGCTTTGCGTCTCCTCGATGATAGAGCATTACGGGGTTGAGGCTGTGGTTTCCACAGGGGTCTGCGGCACGCTCTCCGCCGACGGCAGCATTCGCCAGAAAGATATTATCTGCGCTTCCGCCGCCCGTTATCACGATGTGTATTGCGGCCCTGAGAACCTTTCCGGACAGGTGCAGGGCGAGCCTCTGGAGTACTGCTCCCTGCCTGCGGGGCGGCTCTCTGCGCTTAGGGAAAGAATTGCCGCCGTCTATCCGTATGGGGTGACGGTCGGTCCTATCGCTTCGGGCGACTGGTTCGTGGACACTGTGGAGAAGGCGCGCGGCATCGCGGAAGGATTCCCGGGAGCCGTGGGAGTGGATATGGAAAGCTGCTCCATCGCTCAGACCTGCCGCCGCTACGGTGTGCCCTTCGTGTCCGTGAGGATGGTGAGCGACGCTCCGCTCTGCGAGGGGGCCGTCAGCTACAACGATTTCTGGGAGACGGCTCCGACAGGCCTCGGCACCGTGCTCTCTGCAATTCTTGGATATCTTGTTGAATTATAGACCTATGTCACGTTTTCTTAATATTGCTGCCTTTGTGCTCTTGTCCGCGCTGACGCTCTCTTGCGCAACGGCCGATAAGCACGCTGTCCGTACAGGCGATCTGGTGTTCGTGTCTATTCCGGCGGATTATGACCTCAATGCCGACTCTATGTCCAGCGCCATAGCCGCTTCGACTTCGGACGGGGCGGCGCTGATGAAGATCCATGTGGCGATACTGGAGGTGCAGGGCGATTCGACCTGGATTATCGACGCCACGATTAAGCACGGCGTGGACAGGCACCCGCTGGATACTTTCCTCGCTGACTTTACTCTGCGGGACGGCAGCCTGCCTGAGTTCGAAGTGATGAGGGTGGATGTGGATGCGGCTCAGGCTGAGCGCTTTGTGGAGAACGCCAAGCACTTCCTCGGGCAGCCGTACGATGTGCATTTCCTCCCCGACAACGGGGCTCTCTACTGCAGCGAGCTGGTATATGACTCCTATGTGACGGCGGAGGGAGAGCATCTTTTCTCCCAGGTGCCGATGAACTGGAAAGACGCGAGCGGGGAAATCCCTGTCTATTGGCAGGAACTTTTCGGCCTGCTTGGCGAGCCTGTCCCGCAGGGCGTCCCCGGCACCAACCCTCAGGAGATGGCGGAAGAGGCCTGCCTGGTGAAGGTCAAGTAGGCGACCGCAGGCTCGGGACCGCTAAAGTTTCACTGTCAGAGGCTTGAAGCCCCGGGCGGTGACGCTCAGGGTAACCTGGCCGGGGGCAGGGAGTGAGCGGAGGATTATCAGGGCCCGGCCGTGGTGGAGGGACCTGGTGCTCGCGTCGCTCATCTCGTTGCTGGTGATGTCGCCGTTGTCGATGGCTACGATTTCAGCCGGGCCGCTCACGCTGCACTGTATTTCTGCACCGCAGAGCGGGTCTTCTGTGCCGCGGCTGTCGGTGGCGCTGATGCTTACGAACTGCAGGTCTGTCCCGTCATGGAGCCAGCCGTCGTTCTCGGCCACGGCATTGAGCCTCACCGCCTTGCCGGCGGTGCGCACAAGATGGCTGCAGACCTTCGCCCCGTCCCGGTAGCCGATGGCCTCAATCTTCCCGGCTCGGTAGGGAACACCCTCCCATAGGATACGGTTGCGCGTCTCCGGATTGGAGATGTCGTTGGTTTTGCGCCCCAGGGACTTGCCCCCGATGCGCAGTTCGACTTCGTCGCAGTTGGTAAAGGTGTAGAGCGAGAGCGTGCTGCCCTTGCGGAAGTTCCAGCTGTCGCTCAAGGTCTCGTTGCCCACATTGACATCGTTCCAGACTATGTTGTCTTCGCTGAGCACGACTCCTATGTGTACGGTCGGCGTCTCCGGGTCGAACATGCTCTTGAGCAGCCAGGCTTTCGGCTTAGGCTTGACGCTTGTGTCGAACACGCCCTGCGCCCAGCCCTTGGCCGGCCAGCCCTGCGATTCGCCCAGATAATCCACGGCTCCCCAGTAGGCGAGGCCGATTACCTTGTCGAGCTCCATTTCGAAGAAATTAGGCCCCATCATCCTGGTGCTGGCTTCGCTCTGGTAGAATTTCATCCACGGGAAGCGCTTGCCGTCGCCCGGGAAGTACATGTAGCGGTAGTTGTAGGAGGAGATGTCGGTCTCGAGCACCAGGTCGGCGGGCAGTTCGTCGGTCTTGTGGTTGCGTCCGCGCGGGTGCATCGCCACGGTGTAGGGACGGCTTGTGTCGAAGCGCTGCGCTAGCGCCTTGAGCATCCGGTAAGGCGTCACGCCCCAGTCGTGGTAAGGAATGTCGTAGAGCTGCTGGAGCTCGTTGCCGAAGCTCCACATTATCACGCACGGGTGGTTGCGGTCGCGCGTCATCCATTCCGGCAGGTCATGCACCCACTGCTCTGTCCAGTCCTTGCGTCCCCCGGCGTAGTTGGTGAGCCATTTGTCGTAGAGTTCGTCCACCACGAGGATGCCGAGCCGGTCGCAGAGGTTGAGGAATTCCTCGCTGTAGGGGTTGTGCGAACAGCGTATATGGTTGATGCCGAATTGCTTGAGCGTCTTGATTGTCCGCTCTGCGGCACGGGGGTATGCGGCTGCACCGAGCGCCCCCAGAGTGTGGTGGTTGGCAACTCCCTTGAGCAGCACCTTCTTCCCGTTGAGCAGGAAACCCTGCTCCGCCGTGTATTCTATGGTCCTGAATCCGAAAGTCGAGCTGGCGCTGTCGCCGCTGCCGAGACTCAGTTCCAGGGTGTAAAGATTCGGGTGTTCGCAGTCCCAGAGTGCCGGGGAGTCGATGGCGATGCTGTCGATGAGGTATTCGGCATCTTCGCGGCGCGGGGGAGTGTTGAGCTTCAAATCCTTCTCCGCTACCACCGAACCGTCAGGGGAGAGTATGCGGTAGCTGGCGGAGAATTCGCCCCCGAGCTTATTTATTATCCGGGCGGCGATGCGCACTGCCCGATTGTCTATGGTGCTGACATTGAGCGGGTGACGCGCGAAATACAGGGCAGGGTCGGTAAGGATGAGCTGCACGCCGCGGTATAGCCCGCCGCCGGTGTACCAGCGGGAATTGCTGGCTTCGCCGGTGTCCGCTAGTACGCTTATCTCGTTGTCGGAGCCATATTTGAGGCGATCGGTAAGGTCAATCTCGAAGCCGAGGTAGCCGTAGTCTGTGCCGCCGATGCGCTCGCCGTTGAGGTACACGTCGCCGCGGAGAAGTATGCCGCCGAAGTCGAGCAGTATCCTGCGTCCGCGCCAATCCTCAGGGACATTCAGCGTCTTGCGGTACAGGCCGCGCCCCATCTCCTTGAATCCGCGGGAACTCAGCCGGCTTTTTCTATTGGCGGAGCCGTCGCTGAGGTCGGCCGTTTCGTCAGCCGAAGGAGCAATCCACGCTTGGTGAATCTGGAAATCGTGAGGCAGATTGACTTCCTGCCAGGTGTCGGAATTTTCATAACGAAACTCCCAGGAACGGTCCAGGCTGACGGTCTGGCGCTCCTGAGCCTCGCCTGAGAGCGCCGCGAGAAGAAGCAGCGCCGAAAAGAGAATTGACTTGAATTTCATAGACACAAAAATAGTCAAATTCCACTTATCTTTGCAAGCATGAAACTCTTTACCGAAATAGAAGTGCCGAAGACCGGCGTCAGCGTCGGCCTGCAGGACAGGGTAGTACTGCTCGGGAGCTGTTTCTCCGACAGCATCGGGGCGCATCTAGCAGACGCCCTCTTCAATGTCTGCGCCAACCCGTTCGGGACGCTGTACAATCCGGCATCAATCGCATCGGCGGTCAGCAGGCTTGACTCGGGAGAGCCGTTCACGGAAAATGATTGCGTGGAAATGGGCGCAGGAGCGGGCAAAATCTGCAGCTACGAGCACCATACTTCATTCGCACGGAAGAGCGCGGAAGAGTTTCTGCAAAATGCCAACGCGCGCCTCGGGCAGGCCGTAAACTTCTGGCGCTCAAGCAATCGCGTCATCATTACCCTCGGTACTGCCTGGGTCTGGAAAGCCGGCGGACGGGTAGTTTCCAACTGTCTCAAGCGTCCTGCGGCTGAGTTTACCCGCGAGCGCCTCTCGGTCGAGCGGTGCGCGGATCTGCTCCGCGGCATAATTCAAAGCCATCCGGAGAAGCAGTTCATCCTGACCGTCTCCCCGATACGCCATCTCTCCGACGGAGCGCACGCCAATACCTTATCGAAGTCCACCCTGCATCTCGGCATCCAGGAGGCTCTCGGCGACTGCAGCAATGCCTGCTATTTCCCTGCTTACGAGATACTTATGGATGAACTCCGGGACTACCGCTTCTACGACCGCGACCTCGTGCATCCGCGCGATGTAGCAGTGGACTGCATCTGGGAGAAGTTCATCGCGGTCTTCGTGCCCGAAGACGACATTGCCGGACTCAAAGCCGGCGAAAAAGCCAGCATCCGCTCCCGGCACAAGTCCATTATTAAAGGCTAGTCCCTGTATCTTTCCACGCTGCCGGCACCCTTGATGTTGGTGGTCACATTGTCGCATTCCAGCTCGGAAAGATCCACATCACCGGCGCCCTTGATACCCACATCGACACTTTCGGCCTTGCCGGAGAGCGTGCAGTCCCCGGCGCCCTTGATGTCAAGTTCTGCTGCGCCGCAGACAAGTCTCTCTATATCAATGTCTCCGGCTCCCTTTATGTCGATGCTCAGAGCATCAGTCCTTAGACCGTCAATATCTATTTCAGCCGCACCTGAGATGTCGATGTCAAGGCTGTCCGTAATGAGACCGTCTTCAATCTTGAATTCGGATGCCCCCTGTACCTTTACCCCCTTGAGCGCGGAAGAGCTCAGGCGGATCTTCAGCGTCTTGAGGTTCCTGATATTGTAGCCGTCCTTGACATTGATAGCGAGCGTACCGTCAGCATCGACCTCGAATGAAAGCTTGTCGATGATGTTGTCAGAAGTATAGACGCTGAGCGCAGGCTCCCCGGCGCTGTAGCTGATATCGCACGGAAGTTTGGTCTCAATTGCAGTGAATTCGCCGATTTCGAGGGACTTGCTTATAAGGTTTCCGGATGCCGTGACTTTCTCACCGGAGTCGCTGCTAGTTCCGGCAAGAGAGTCGGCTGAGATGAATTTGCAGGCAGGGCTCAGAAGCGCGCAGGCTGCAAGAGCCAGTATGATCTTGATATTCTTCATTTTATGTATTCTTTAAGATTGACTCCGAGGAGCTCTGCACGGTTGCGGAAAGCAGGCAGCTCCTCTTCTATGAATTTCTTGCGCTCGCTGCTGCGGATCACTTCCACCGCATCGCCCGCGATGAAGAAGCCGATGCCGCGCTGGTTGTAGATTACGCCCCGGTTGGACAGTACCTCGTAGGAGCGTGCCACGGTGTTGGGGTTGACCCCGATTGAAGCTCCCCATTCCCGCACTGACGGGATGCGATCGGAAGCCTTGAGCTCGCCGGAGAGCACCTTCTCGCAGATGTTGTCGGCTATCTGGAGGTATATTGGTCTGTTGCTGTCAAATTCCATCTGCTAATGTTTTATGGTTTTGAGCCTCAGATAGATGGCGGCGGCAAGGATGGCCGTCCACACAGCGCAGATTGCGTTGCAGATGACATTGACCCGGGTCGCGACGGCGTCCGGCTCGAGACCTGCCATCGAGGATTCAGCATCACAGATATCACACAAAAGAGGCTTGGAGAAGAGCAGCCCGATGATGATGCTTAAAAGCGTCACGCACAGAAGGGTCTTGCCCACCTTGGCCTTTTTGAACCATACGGCGCCGAGCGCGTAGGTCAGTATCCCGGTAATCCAGTCTGCATATCCTAAAGCGAAAGCGTTGACCGTCACGCCGTCAAGGTCGATGTTGAACGACTTGCAGAGATAGGTGAACAGGTAGCCGTCTGCATACGACGAGCCGAAAATCAGCATCATCAGCGCATCGCCCGCGGCCATCAGAACGATGAAGCAGAGCGGCAGCACAAGCACGCATATCAGTATGATAGTCAGCCACTTCTCGAAGGTCGAAGCTGGAATCATCAGATAGGCCGTACCCTGGCGCTTGTCGGTGATGCAGCCGAACAGTTTGGAAGGTGCGATGAGGATGATTATGAGCAGTCCGAACACGGCCGCGAGGTCGCGCATCAACTCGGACGAAGTCGGGAAGTTGCCGTTGAGAACCAGCATTATGAGTTCGTAGAAGACGAAAACCACCGCAGGCATCAGGGCGCAGAGGAGAAGCGTGAGAGAGAAGTTGCCTGCAGCGTTGCGTAGACTGTAGGTGAAATAGCCTCCGAATCTCTTGAAATCAAATACATTACTCATTGCTGAAAAGGGCTTTTACGAGTTCTTTGTTCTTGTGGACGGCATTGAAGAGCGCCTCTATGTTGACCTTGCTCTCCTCACCCGTAGCGTTGGGATAGACCTGGATGAATCCTCCCGGGAGCTGCTCGGAATAGAGGCTGTCCGGATGGAGGGTCGTGCCGTAGTCGAAGAATAGTTTGGAGGAAATGGTCTCGAGCGATGCGTTGAGCAGGACATCCTGCCTGTCGAGGATGATGATAGGGTCTATCACATTCTCAAGGTCCCTTACCTGATGGGTGGAAATCACGATTGTGGAGTCCTCGCGGGTGTATTTAAGGATGGCTGAGCGGAACTGCGCCTTGGACGGGATGTCCAGGCCGTTTGTCGGCTCGTCCATCAGCAGGTAGCGGGTGGAGCAGGCGAGCGCGAAGCTGATGTAGGTCTTCTTGAGCTGTCCTGCTGACATAGTGTTCATCTTCTGCTGCGGGTCGGTATCGAAGAGGGACATCACTTCCCTGAACTTATCGAGGGAGAATTCCGGCCAGAATCTGCCGGTATTCCTAGCCCAGCGCTCTGCGCGCTCTCCGACAGGAGCGACTTCGTCCGGAAGGTAGCTGAGCGAAGCCAGGAAGTCGGCGTCGCGTCTGTAAGGATTGTGCCCGTCGGCATCGATAGCGCCCGCCTGGCTTTTTTTTAGGCCGCAGAGCAGGGTCAGGAGCGTGGTCTTGCCCACTCCGTTCTCGCCCAAAAGTCCGTAGATCCTGCCCGGCTCAAGGGTCATAGAGATGTTTCTGAGGACCTCCTTTGACCCGTAGCTGAATGCAAGTTTGTCAATTGTTATCATCTTTGCCGTGTATTAGTTCATTAGTACACTGCAAAGATAGAGCAATTTTTATAATCTGCAAAATTTTATTGGGAAAATTTCCCGGCTGGTGCGAGTGCGGAAATTTGACTATTTTTGTGTCTATGAAATTCAAGTCAATTCTCCTTTCGGCGCTGCTGCTTCTCGCGGCGCTCTCAGGCGGGGCGCAGGAGCGCACGCTTCACATCGTGACTACCGGTGATGTGCACGGTTCGTGGTTCGACAGGCCTTATGTCGAAGGCAAGGCGGCGCGCACCAGCCTGATGTCCGTGAAGCATTATGTGGACAGTCTGCGAGCCGCGGTGGGGGAGGACAACCTGCTCCTGCTCGATGCCGGCGACTGCCTCCAGGGTGACAATGCCGCGTATTACTATAATTATGTCGAGACCTCAGTCCCGCACCTCTACCCGAGGCTCGCCGCCTATATGGGCTACGATGCGGTGGTGGTCGGCAACCACGATATAGAGACGGGGCACAAGGTCTATGACCGGGTCAGCTCCGAACTCGCCGAACTGGGCATTCCGTGGCTTGGAGGCAATGCGCTACGCGTCTGCGACGGCACGCCGTATTTCCCGGTGTGGAAAATCTTTGAGCGTGCTGGGATGCGGGTCGCGGTGCTCGGATTCACCAACCCGAATATGAAGGCCTGGCTCTCCGAACCGGTCTGGAGGGGAATCGAATTCGTGTCCCTGCTGCCCTATGTGCAGAAATGCGTGGATGAGGTAAGGGTGGCCGAGAAGCCGGACGCCGTGGTGGTCGTGGTACATTCCGGGACCGGCGCGGGCGACGGGCAGGTGCTTGAAAGCCAGGGACTTGACCTCCTGAATTCGCTTCACGGTGCGGATGTGCTCGTCTGCGCCCACGACCATCGTCCATTTGTGGCCGAGAATAACGGATGCGTGCTGGTCAACGGCGGCTCGCGTGCCGGCAATGTGGGCTATGCGACCATCAGCCTCGGCTCATCGGGCAAGAGCGTGCAGGGCAAGACCGTGAGAATGGACAAAAGAGTCGTTGATACCGCTATGCGGGAGGAGTTCGAAGCTGAATTCGAGGCAGTGAAGGCCTTTACCAATCGCCGCGTGGGCCATCTGGCGATGGATATGAGGACTCGTGACGCATACCGGGGGATGTCGGACTACATCAATCTCGTGCACACGGTGCAAATCGGGGTCCCGGAGGCGCAGATTTCATTCGCCGCTCCGCTGACTTACGACGGGGCCGTCAAGGCGGGGGAACTCATCTACAATGATATGTTTACCATCTATCCTTATGAGAATCAGCTCTTTGTCCTGAAACTCAAGGGAAGCGAGATTCGCACTTATCTGGAATATTCCTACGATGCCTGGATACAGACGCCGGGCAAGCATGTGCTGCGCATCGCCGACACTCCCGACCCGAGGACAGGCGCGCCGAGGTGGTCTTTTACCGCGAGGTCCTACAATTTCGACTCCGCCGCTGGCCTGGTCTATACCGTGGATGTTACCAAGCCTTACGGCAAGAGGGTGAAAATCAGCTCTTTGGCTAACGGGACGGCATTTGACGAGGAGGCTTGGTACAATGTAGCGATGACTTCATACCGCGCGAGCGGCGGCGGCAACCTTATCCTCGAGGGCGCAGGCCTCAGCAAGGAAGAGGCGGACGGCCGCGTGGTGGCTCGCTATCCGGAAATCCGCGATATGGTCTATGACTTCATCTCCGCCCACGGCGACATCACGCCGGAGCTCGTCGGCGACCCGTCCGTGATAGGCGAGTGGCACTTCATCCCCGAGAAAAAAGTAAAGTCCCTGATGGACAGGGACTATCAATTGGTGTTTTAGACGTAACCGCCACTCGACAGGCCTATCTTCTCATCGCCTTGAGACGCTGCTGGAGGGAGCCGTCGACGGCCATCTTCATCATCTTGCGGCTCTGCTCGAACTGCTTGATGAGCTTGTTGACATCGGCGATGGTGGTGCCTGAGCCCTTGGCGATGCGGGTGCGGCGGGAGCCGTTGAGGCACTCCGGGTGCTCTTTCTCATATGGGGTCATGGACTGGATGATGGCCTCGGTGGACTTGAAAGCGTCCTCCGGGATTTCGACATCCTTGAGCGCCTTGTCCATCCCCGGCAGCATACCCATCAGGTCTTTCATATTGCCCATCTTCTGCACCTGCTTGAGCTGGTCGTAGAAGTCGTTGAGAGTAAACTGGTTGTGCGCAATTTTCTTCTTGAGCGCGCGGGCCTGCTGCTCGTCGTACTGCTCCTGCGCCTTCTCCACGAGGGAAACCACATCACCCATACCGAGGATACGGTCGGCCACGCGGGCAGGGTAGAATATGTCCAGGGCGTCCATCTTCTCGCCAGTGCTGACGAACTTGATAGGCTTGCCGGTCACAGCCTTGACGGACAGGGCCGCACCGCCTCTGGTGTCGCCGTCCATCTTGCTGAGTACCACGCCGTCGTAGTCGATGGCCTCGTTGAAAGCCTTGGCTGACTCGACCGCGTCCTGACCGGTCATCGCATCGACCACGAAGAGGGTTTCGCTAGGGGAGAGGGCATCGTGGAGAGTCCTGATCTCGTCCATCAGCTCCTTGTCCACGACGAGTCGTCCGGCGGTATCGACAATTACAACGCTGAATCCCTCCTGACGGGCCTTGGCCACGGCATTTTTCGCTACCTTGACCGGATCTTTCTCTCCCTCTTCGCTATACACCGGGACGGCAATCTGCTCTCCGAGAGTCTTGAGCTGCTCGATGGCGGCCGGACGGAAAGTGTCGCAGGCCGCGAGAAGCACCCTCAGGCCCTTCTTGCTTTTGAGGCGGAGCGCGAGCTTGCCGCTGAAGGTAGTCTTACCGGAACCGTTCAGACCGGCCACCAGCACCACGGCAGGAGAGCCCTTGACATCGATTTCGCTATGCTCCGAGCCCATGAAGTCGGCGAGCTCGTCGTGGACGATCTTCACCATCATCTGCTGCGGCTTCACGGCTGTGAGCACATTGGCGCCCATAGCCTTGGCCTTTACTCTGTCGCAGAAATCCTTGGCTACCTTGTAGGACACGTCGGCGTCGAGCAGCGCCCTGCGAATCTCCTTGAGGGTCTCGGCTACATTGACCTCGGTGATCTTGCCCTCGCCCTTGAGTATTTTGAATGACCTTTCGAGTCTGTCAGAAAGATTGTCGAACATAATAAATGGTTTTGGGATGCAAATTTAACACTTTTTGCCGTATCTTTGCGCAGATATGGGACATCATTCGCACAGTCACCACCTTCAGGCCGTCGAGTCGCTGAACGCGGTATATTTCATAGCCATCGCCCTTAACTTCGGCTTCGTCATAGCTGAAGCGGCAGTCGGGCTCTGCTACAACTCCATAGGGCTCCTCTCCGATGCCGGACACAAGCTCATCGATGTATTCTCGCTCCTGATAGCGCTCCTGGCTTTCCGCCTTGCCGACAGCCGCCCGAGCGAGCGCTACACCTACGGCCTGCGCAAGACTTCCGTGCTCATCTCGATGTTCAACGCCCTCATCCTGCTCATCGCCGTGGGAGTGATTGTGTATGAGAGCATTGAGAAAATATCCTCTCCGGTAGAGGTCAACGGCGCCGCCATCTCCTGGACCGCCGGCCTCGGCATCATCATCAGCGCCGTCAGCGCCCTGCTCCTGATGCATCACCAAAAGAGGGACATCAACACCCGCGGAGCTTTCCTGCATATGGCGACGGACGCCCTAATATCAGTGGGCGTGGTCATCTCCGGGGTCATCATCAGCTTTACCGGCTGGAACATAATCGACCCGCTCATCAGTCTTGCAGTCGCGGCGCTCATCCTCTACAATACCCTCAAACTCCTTGCCGCCAGCTGCCGCATGTGCATCGACGCGGTGCCGGAAAACATTGACTATAAGGAAGTCGAGCGCGCAATAAAAGAAACCCCGGGCGTTGCCGGGGTATCTGAATTGCACATTTGGGCAGTGAGCGTGACTCAGACCGCACTCACAGCGCAGCTTCTGCTCGACGGGACCATGCCTTCCGAGGAGGTGACCGAAGCAGTCCGCAAGTCGCTTGATACCTGGGGGCTGAGCCCGATCACCCTCGAAACCCGAACCCGCTAGTACTCGTCCCAGCTGCGGATGCTTATCTTGTCCTGCGGCACAGCGCAGAATGCTCTGATATAAGCAGTTGCAAGCCTGTAGTTGGTAATCAGAGGTATATTGAAGTCAATCGCCGCCCGGCGCATGCGGTACCCGTTGGTCAATTCCTTGTGGCTGTAGTCCTTAGGAATGTTGATGACAAGGTCCACATCGTGCTTGCGGATCAGTTCTATGGCGTCCGGGCAGCCCTCGAGCGGCTCTTCTCCCGGCCACATCACCCTCGTCGCAGGGACTCCGTTCTCATTTAGATAGCGTGCCGTGCCTTCGGTGGCGTAGATTGCAATTCCGTTCTTGCTGAGCAGCTGGCAGGCAGGCAGAATGTCAGCCTTCTGGCGCGCGTTGCCGGAAGAGATGAGCACAGCCTTCTGCGGGATTTTGTGCCCGACGGAGAGCATAGCCTTGAGCAGGGCGTCGTCCAGGTTGTCCCCGATGCAGCCGACCTCGCCGGTGGAGGACATATCCACTCCGAGCACCGGATCCGCCTCGTTGAGACGGGAGAACGAGAACTGCGAGCACTTCACTCCGACATATTCAAGCTCGAACGGGTCGATGCCCACCGGCACCGGATGCTCCCCGAGCATGCAGCGCGTGGCGAGTTCTATAAAATTGACTTTCAGTACTTTGGATACGAACGGGAAGCTCCTCGAAGCGCGGAGGTTGCACTCGATTACCTTGATGTAGTTGTCGGTGGCGAGGAACTGGATGTTGAAAGGTCCCGTGATGTGGAGCTCCGCCGCGATGGCAGCAGTGGTCTTGCGGATTCTGGCCGCAGTGATGCCGTAGATTTTCTGCGGAGGGAACTGGATGGTCGCGTCGCCGGAGTGCACGCCCGCAAACTCGATATGCTCGGAGATTGCCGAAGCTATCACACGGCCGTTGTCGGCCACCGCATCGCACTCGAGCTCCTTGCAACGCTGCATGAATGAGCTGATTACTACCGGATGCTCGGGCGATACCTCCACCGCCATGTCGAGGAAGACCTTAAGGTCCTCATCGCTATAGCAGACATTCATAGCGGCTCCGGAGAGCACATAGGACGGACGCACCAGCACAGGATAGCCCACCTCCGCGATGAAGCGGTCGATGTCTTCCTTGGTGGTGAGTTCGCTCCATCGCGGCTGGTCGATACCCAGCTTATCGACGATGAGGGAGAACTTGTTGCGGTCCTCTGCACGGTCGATGTCGAGGGCGGAGGTGCCGAGTATTCTCACTCCGCTCTCCATCAGAGGCAGGGCAAGGTTATTCGGTATCTGGCCTCCCACGCTGACTATCACGCCCATAGGCTTCTCCAGCGTGCAGATGTCCATCACCGTCTCGTAGCTGAGTTCGTCGAAGTAGAGCCGGTCGCAGCTGTCGTAGTCGGTGGAGACGGTCTCCGGGTTGTAGTTGATCATTATGGCGTGGTAGCCTCTCTTTCGCAGGGTCTGCAGGGCGTTGACCCCGCACCAGTCGAACTCCACGCTGCTTCCGATGCGGTAGGCGCCGGAGCCCAACACTATCACGGAGCGGGAATTCTCGGTGAACTTCACATCGTCCGCGCTGCCGTTGTAGCTGAGATAGAGGTAGTTGGTGTCGGAAGGGAACTCTGCCGCGAGGGTGTCGATCTGCTTGACGCAAGGGCGCAGGCCCTCGGAGATGCGCCGGGAGCGCACTTCGGCTTCCTTAATCTTGAATACCCTGGCTATCTGTATGTCGGAGAAGCCCTGGCACTTAGCCTTGCGGAGCAGATCCTTGCCGGCTCCCTCGAGTGAAGGACAGGCCTCCAGCTCGCGGTAGGTGGTCTCGATATTCTCGAGCTTGTCGAGGAACCAGCGGTCTATCTTGGTGAGGGCGTGGATTCTGTCGGTGCTGTAGCCGGCCTCGAATGCCGCCGCAATCGCGAAGATGCGGGTGTCGGTAGGGTTCTTGAGCGCCTCGTCGAGGTCCTCGGCGCGGTAAGGCTTGTTGCATACGAAGCCGTTGGCGCCCTGGCCTATCATTCTTAGGCCCTTCTGTATCGCTTCCTCGAAGTTGCGGCCTATAGCCATCACTTCGCCTACGCTCTTCATGCTTGAGCCGATCTCCCTGGAGACTCCCTTGAACTTTGCGAGGTCCCAGCGAGGTATCTTGCAGACCACATAGTCGAGGGCCGGCTCGAAGAAGGCCGGGGTGGTCTTGGTGACTGCGTTGTTGAGCTCGAAAAGCCCGTAGCCGAGTCCGAGCTTGGCGGCGATGAAGGCGAGAGGGTAGCCGGTCGCCTTGGACGCAAGGGCGGAAGAGCGGCTCAGGCGGGCGTTGACTTCGATGACCCTGTAGTCTTCGCCGTCAGGGCTGAAGGCGTACTGGACATTGCACTCGCCGATGATTCCGATATGGCGCACTATGTCGATAGCGGTCTTGCGCAGGAAGTGGAATTCCTCGTTGGAGAGGGTCTGTGACGGGGCGACCACGATGCTCTCTCCGGTATGGATGCCGAGCGGGTCGAAATTCTCCATATTGCAGACGGTGATGCAGTTGTCGTAGCTGTCACGAACTACCTCATATTCAATCTCTTTCCAGCCGCGCAGCGACTTCTCCACCAGCACCTGCGGGGAGAATGAGAAGGCTTTGCCGGCCACGGCGTTGAGCTCCTCCTCGTTCTCGCAGAAGCCAGATCCCAGGCCTCCTAGGGCGTAGGCGGCGCGCAGGATGACAGGGTAGCCCACCTGGGCTGCCGCGGCGCGCGCTTCCTCTATATTGGCTGCCGCGTGCGAGCGGATGGTCTTGACTCCGATCTCGTCCAGCCTCTCCACGAAGAGCTCGCGGTCCTCCGTGTCGATGATGGCCTGCACCGGGGTGCCGAGCACCTTGATGCCGTATTTCTCGAATACTCCGGCGCGGAAGAGCTCCACTCCGCAGTTGAGCGCCGTCTGTCCGCCGAAGGAGAGCAGGATGCCCTGCGGCTTCTCCTTCTCGATGACCTTCTCCACGAAGTACGGAGTCACCGGCAGGAAGTAAATCTTGTCTGCAACCCCTTCGGAGGTCTGCACAGTGGCCACGTTCGGGTTGATGAGCACCGTCTTGATGCCTTCCTCTCGGAGTGCCTTGAGGGCCTGGGAGCCGCTGTAGTCGAACTCTCCGGCCTCGCCAATCTTGAGTGCTCCCGATCCGAGCACCAGTACCTTTCTTATGCTTCTGTCTGTCATTGCCTAAAGCCTTGAAATGAATTCATCGAAAAGAAACTCCGTGTCCACCGGGCCGCTGGAGGCTTCCGGGTGGAACTGCGCCGAGAAGAACGGCTTGCTGCGGTGGCGTATGCCCTCGTTGGTGCCGTCGTTCATATTGGTAAAATACGGCTCCCACTCGCCCTGCAGGGTTTTCTCGTCCACTGCGAAGCCGTGGTTTTGGGAGGTGATGAAGCACCTTTCCGTGCCGTTCATGCGCACCGGCTGGTTGTGGCTGCGGTGCCCGTATTTGAGCTTGAAGGTCTTGGCGCCCGCTGCGAGCGACATCAGCTGGTTGCCCATACAGATGCCGAAGATCGGCCTGTCGCCCTCATAGGCCTTGCGGATATGCTCGACTGCCGCCTCGCAGAGGGCAGGGTTGCCCGGGCCGTTGGAGATGAAGAGCCCGTCCCAGTCGAGGGTGTTGAAATCGTAGTCCCAGGGAACTCTGGTGACCTGAACTCCGCGTCTGAGCAGGCAGCCCAGTATCCTGTGCTTGACTCCGCAGTCCACGAGGACCACCTTCTTGCCCGAATTGCCGTAATGGAGAACCTCCTTGCAGCTTGCCAGCGCCACCTGATTGTCGATGTTGGGGTCGTAGAAAGGAAAATCCTCGCTGCAGCCCTCCGGTACTATCTTGCCGAGCATCGCACCCTGCTCGCGGAGCATCTTGGTGAGTTCGCGGGTGTCGATGCCGAAGATGCCCGGAACCTTCTGCTCGCGGAGCCACTCGTCGAGACTCTTGACCGCGTCCCAGTGGCTGTACTTCTCGCTGTAGTCGGAGATGATGAGTCCGCGCACGTGTATGCGCTCCGACTCGAAGGTGGTGCAGAGGCCGTTCTCGTCGAACTTCTCGGACGGGATGCCGTAGTTGCCTATCAGCGGGTAGCTGACGCAGAGGATCTGCCCCTCATACGAAGGGTCTGTGAGGCTCTCCGGGTACCCGACCATCGCGGTGGAGAATACTACCTCCCCGCTGCCGGCGCCGTCGTAGCCGAAGCTCCAGCCTTCCATTCTGCAGCCGTTGCCGAGAACGAGAGTTGCCTTTTTGCGATTTTCTGTCATATTTTTGAGTTCCAATTAGATGCATTGTCCATTAGCACCGCAATCCTATCGTTGCAGAGATTGCCGATGCTGCCTATGTGGCTATGTCCGAGGTCGGACGCCTTGAGAGAGGAGGTGTCGCCTCCGGAGTATTTGAAGCGGCCCTCGTTTACCTCGACCCCGACCTGCCTGTAGGCCTCCCTGAAAGGGGTGCCGGCAAGGGTGCGGCGGTTGACTTCCTCCACGGTGAAGAGGTGGGCGTAGAGCGGATTCTCCATAATATGGGTGTTGACCTCGATGTGCGCGAGCATATAGTCCGTCATCTGCAGGCAGTCGTGCAGCAGCTCCAGGGCAGGGAAGAGGATGTCCTTGAGCAGCTGATAGTCACGGTGATAGCCGTGCGGCATATTACTGCAGAGAAGGGATATTTCGTTTTCGCAGGAGAGGATGCGGTTGCACTTGCCGCGCACCATCTCCCAGACGTCAGGGTTCTTCTTGTGCGGCATTATGCTGGAGCCGGTGGTGAGGCTGTCCGGGAAGTGGATGAAGCCGCAGTTCGGGCACATATACATACAGCAGTCGGAAGCGAACTTGTTGAGCGTCAGCGCAAGGGAGCCCATCGCCGAGGCGACGCACCGCTCTGTCTTGCCGCGGCTCATCTGGGCTGCGACGCTGTTGACGACGGGGGAGTCGAAGCCGAGCAGGCGGGTCGTCATGTCGCGGTCGAGCGGGAAGGAGTTGCCGTAGCCTGCGGCGGAGCCGAGCGGGTTGCGGTTGACCACTTTATACGCCCCGCCCATCATATACATATCGTCCACCAGGGCCTCGGCATAGGCGCCGAACCACATTCCGAAGGACGATGGCATCGCAATCTGGGCGTGGGTGTAGCCCGGAAGCAGCACCTCCTTGTATTTCTCGCTGAGGCTTTGAAGGGTGCGGAAGAGGGTGAGGGCCTCGCTGCGCAGAGTCTTGAGCTCGTCGCGGAGGAAGAGCTTGATGTCCACGAGGACCTGGTCGTTGCGGGAGCGCCCGGAGTGGATTTTCTTGCCCATATCCCCGAGCTCGCGGGTGAGCAGAAGCTCAATCTGCGAATGTATGTCCTCGACATCGTCCTCGAGCTTGAAACTGCCGTCCGCAACGGTCTGCGCGATTCTGTCCAGCGCTGCGAGCAGAGTCTTGAGCTCTTCGGCGCTGAGCAGCCCTATGCTTTCGAGCATCGTTATATGTGCCTTGGAGCCCTCGATGTCGTAGGCTGCGAGCCTAAGGTCCAGCTCGCGGTCATTGCCCACCGTGAAGGCTTCGACCCTTTCGGTCGCGCTAGTGCCCTTATTCCAGAGTGTTGCCATAAAAATTCTCTATGTACTTGATATATGTTTCGATAGCATTGCCTATCTCGCTTGCGAGTATGTATTCGTCCGCCTTGTGGGAGCGGGCTGAGTCTCCTGGGCCCATCTTGATGGCGTCCACCCCGATGCGCATCCAGTCGGAGGTGGTGGGGGAAGAGAAGGTCGGGATGCCGAGCCGGAGCGCCGTCTCTAGCAGGGGAGAGCCTGCCGGGGTGGCGGAGGAGCGGTTGGCGAGGTTGCGTGCCTTGAGGCTGCTGCGGCACAGGGCCTGCAGCTCGTCGAGAATCTCCTCGTTGCCGTATTGCTCCGTCGGACGGATGTCCACGACGAATTTGCAGAGCTCCGGGATAACATTGTGGGCGCTGCCCGCCTCTATCTGGGTCACGTTGAGGCGGACATCCCCCATCAGGGTAGAATGCCTGGTGAAACTGTGCGCGCGTAGCGCAGCAATGTCGTCCAGGGCAATGTATAGGGCGTTTACCCCCTCGTCCCGGGCGGCGTGCCCGCTCACCCCGTGAGCCTCCCCGTCGAGTACCAGCAGCCCCCGTTCGCTCGTGGCGGCGCGCATCCCCGTAGGCTCGCCTACAATCACCCAGTCCGGGCACGGCAGCTCTCCGTCGAGGGCGAAACCGCCGTCGGGGGCATAGAGCCACCTTGCCCCGTCGGGGCCGGAACGCTCCTCCTCGCGGGTCAGCACGAGCATCAGGTTGAAGGGGAGCGGCATATTATAAAAATGACGGAAAGCGGCAATCATCGATACCACACTTCCGCCATCATCATTGGATCCGAGTCCATAAACGATGCTCCCGTCGTTGCCCGGGTCAAACGGGTCTCTGGTGTAACCGCCGGAAGCGGGGACGGTGTCCAGGTGGGCGTCGAGGGCTAGAGTCCGTTTGCGGGAATCGTATTCTCGGTTGAGGGCTATGATATTGCCTTTGAGAACTTTATGCCCGATGCCCCAGCTATCCAGCGCTCCACGGACAACTCTGGCCGCAGCTTCCTCCTCGAAAGAGAGGGAAGGGGTGCGAACCAGCTGCCTAAGCAGGTCTATGTAGAGTTCGTAGCTCATATCACCAGTGTCGTGCCTGCGCCCGGCTCGAGCAGCTGAGCGGAGTGCTTGATGGTCACTCCCGCAGCGCCCGCCCTGAGGGCTGCAAATGCGTTGTCCAGCTTGGGAATCATCCCCGCGGCTATGCGACCCTCCCGCTTCAGGCTCGTGTAGAGACCGAAGTCAAGGCGGGGTATTACGCTTGAGGAATCATCCAAACTGTAAAGTACGCCATTTTTTTCGAAACAATAAAGAAGTTTCGCATTTATTGCTGAAGAAATTGATGCGGCGATAGTGTCGGCGTTGGTATTGAGCAGCTCGCCGCGGCCGTCGTGCGTGATGGCGCTGAAGACGGGAACTACGCCCATATCAAGGAGTTGCCGGATTTTGGAGGCGTCCACTGACTCCGGGGAGACATCTCCCACCAGGCCGTAATCGACAAGCGTGACTCCGTCGGAGAGGAGTTTGGGTGCGCGGCGGCCGGCGCGGATGATGGAGGCGTCGCAGCCTGCGAGGCCCATCGCATTGCATCCCCGAGCCTGGAGCAAGGCAGTTATATGCTTGCTACACCAGCCTGCATAGACCATAGTCACGAGCTGCAGGGTGTCGGGGTCGGTGATCCTGCGACCCTCTATCATCTGCGGTTCCGTTCCGAGTCGGCGCTGAAAGTCGCTCGCTATCTTGCCTCCGCCGTGCACGAGGACTTTCGGCCCCTCGAGCGCGGCGAAGTCGTCGCAGAACTTCTCCAGCAGCTCCGGAGAGTCGATGACATTGCCTCCTATCTTGACGACGCTGATCATAGGCTGTGGAGCATTCTGCGGATGACGGTCTGGGCGGAGACCACCCTATTGGCGGCTTCCGGAATTACCAGTGACTGAGGACTTTCGATGACATCGTCGCTGACTATCATATTGCGCCTTACCGGCAGGCAGTGCATGAAGCAGGCATCGTTGGTGAGCGCCATCTTCTCCTTGGTCACTGTCCAGGAGCGGTCGCGGCTGAGTACCTTGCCGTAGTCTTCGTAGGAGGCCCAGTTCTTGGCATAGACGAAGTCGGCTCCGCGCAGGGCCTCGTCCTGGTCGTGGGTGACGCGGGCGCTTCCGACGAACTCCGGCGCGAGGTCGTAGCCCTCAGGGTTGGCAATCACGAAGTCGTAGCCCGCCCAGTCCATACCCTCGGCAAAGGAGTTAGGCACGGCCTGCGGGAGAGCTTTAGGGTGCGGGGCCCAGGTCATCACGACTTTCGGGCGGGCGCTCTTCTTGTGCTCCTCGATGGTAATGATGTCGGCGAAAGTCTGCAGAGGGTGCCTTGTGGCGGCTTCCATGCTGAAGACAGGCTTGCCGGAGTATTTGATGAACTGATTGAGTATCACTTCGTTGTAGTCGTCGCTCTGATTCTCGAAGCGGGCGAAGGACCTCACTCCTATAAGGTCGCAGTAGCAGCCCATCACCGGGATGGCTTCGAGCAGGTGTTCGCTCTTGTCGCCGTCCATTATCACTCCTCTCTCGGTCTCGAGCTTCCACGCGCCCTGGTTGACATCGAGCACTATTACATTCATCCCGAGATTGAGGGCGGCCTTCTGCGTGCTGAGGCGGGTGCGGAGACTGTTGTTGAAGAATACCATCAGCAGGGTCCGGTTGCGGCCAAGTTCCTGGTCTGCGAAGGGATGGCTTTTGACATAGAGGGCTTCCTCGATGGCTTTGGCGGGGTCGCCAAGCTGGCGAATGCTGGTAAAACTGTCCATTATTGTTCTGCTTTTGTCGTGAGTTCTTTCCATGCTGCGATAAATCGGTCTGCGGTCTGCTCGCTGATGGTGAGCGACGGCAGCAGGCGGATGACGGAAGCGCCGGCGGCTCCGGTGAAGAAGTGCTTCTCGAAGAGCAGGCGGTCGCGCAGGCCTATGTATTCACTCTTGAGCTCGAGCCCTATCATCAGGCCGCGCCCGCGGTATTCCCTGAGCGCCGGGTCGAGCCCTTCAGGGCCGTTGAACGCTTCGCGGAAGTGCTCCCCGACCTTGGCTGCGTTCTCTATAAGGTGCTCGTTCTCAATCACATCGAGTACAGCAATCGCGGCTGTGCAGGCGAGGTGGTTGCCTCCGAAAGTGGTGCCAAGCATACCGTATTCCGGCTTGATGTGCGGGGCGATCAGCACTCCGCCGATAGGCAGGCCGTTGGCCATTCCCTTGGCGGTGGTGATGATGTCGGGTCTGATTCCGCTGCGCTGGTGCGCGAAGAAGAGCCCGCTGCGGCCGTAGCCTGACTGGATCTCATCGACTATCAGCAGGGTACCGTATTTGTCGCAGAGGCTTCTGAGGCCCAGGAAGAATTCGTCGCCCGGTTCGTAGATGCCGGCCACGCCCTGGATGCCCTCGATGATGACGGCGGCGTATTCCCTGCCTGAGAGGGCCTGCTCCACTGCGTCAAGGTTGCCGAGAGGGGCGAAGCTTACATTTGCGCCGGAGTTGAACGGCGCGCGGATTTTAGGGTTGTCGGTCGCCGCCACGGCTCCGCTGGTCCTGCCGTGGAAGGATTTGCCGAAGGCGAGCACCTTCGCCCGCCCGGTCGCGAAGGAGGCGAGCTTTATCGCGTTCTCGTTGGCCTCGGCGCCGCTGTTGCAGAGGAAGAGGGAGTAGTCGGGGTACCCGCTTGCCCTTCCGAGCCTGCGCGCAAGTTCCTGCTGCAGAGAGTTCTGCACGGCGTTGGAGTAAAATCCGAGCCTGGTGAGCTGCTCCTGCAGCATCTTCACGTAGTGAGGGTGGCAGTGCCCGATGCTGATGACGGCGTGGCCGCCGTAGAGGTCGGTGTATTCGACCCCGTCCTTGTCCCAGAGGGTCGTGTCGAGGCCGCGTACCGGCTCGATGTCCCAGAGTTTATATACTTTGAATAAATCCATTTTTTAGAATGCTGAAGCTTTCAGTTTCAGGCCGCAGTTTTCCGGCAGCCCGAAGATAAGATTCATATTCTGCACCGCCTGTCCGGAAGCCCCCTTGAGGAGGTTGTCGATGACGGAGCAGATTACCAGCCGGCCGTCGTGCTTCTCGAGCGAAAGCAGGCATTTGTTGGTGTTGACCACCTGCTTGAGGTCCACCGGAGTGTCGCTCACGAAGGTGAACACAGCGTCTTCGTAGTAGCCCCTGTAGAGGCTGAGAGCCTCGTCGATGTCGAGCTCGCAGTCGAGGTGGACGGTGGCGAAGATTCCGCGGGTGAAGTCGCCCCTCATCGGGATGAAGTCGAGCCGCGCATCGAAGCCCCCCTCGAGCTGGGAGAGGTTGCGACGGATTTCTTTAAGGTGCTGATGCTCAAAGATTTTATAGGCGGAGAGATTGTCGCTTCTCCAGCTGAAATGGGTGGTTTCGCCCGGCTTTACGCCCGCTCCTGTGGAGCCGGTGATGGCGTTGATGCAGACTTCTCCCTTTATCAGTCCCGCTTCTGCAAGCGGCAGCAGGGCGAGCTGGATGGCGGTGGCGAAGCAGCCCGGATTGGCGACCAGCTTTGCAGCTGAAATCTTCTCCCGCTGCATTTCAGGCAGGCCATAGACATAGCCCTCGCTCTCGTCGCGGAAGTCCTGCGCGAGGTCGATGACCTTGAGTCTGGAAGGCCGTTTGTTCGCTTCCCAGAACTCGCGGCTGCGCCCGTGTGCCGAGCAGAGGAAGAGTACATCCACGCTGCCGAGGTCGAAGCTGTCGCAGAACTTAAGATCGGTGTCGCCGAGCAGGCCGCTGTGCACTTGATAAAGGTATTTGCCGGCACTGCTCTCGGAGTGCACGAAGCAGAGCTCCGCCTCCGGGTGGTTGACAAGGATTCTTATCAGTTCTCCCGCAGTGTAGCCGGCTCCGCCGATGATGCCGACCCTGATTTTGGGTGACGGGGTTTCGGTCGGTGCGCTCTGAGGCTTGGCTGCGCGGCGCCTGGATGACTTTCTGCCCTTAGGCTTTGCTGCGTTTTCTTCCATATTCTATAGATTCTCTTCGTCCGTGTGATTCCCGTAATATACCCGGAGCGGGGTGGAAAGTACCTTGATGAAGCCCTTGGCGTCTTCGGCGGTCCAGCCCTTCTGGGTCTCGCCGTACTCGCCGAGCTTGCTCTTCACTAGGTCGTCAGGGGAGTCCACGCCCACGGTGGAGAAGCCGTAAGGGCGGAGTTCGAGGGTGACGGTGCCGTTGACATTGCGCTGGCTGCTCTCGAGCATCGCCTCGATGTCGCGCATCACCGGCTCCAGGTACTGGCTTTCGTGGAGGAACATCCCGTACCAGTTGGCCACCTGGTCCTTCCAGTACTGCTGCCATTTGGAAAGGGTGAATTTCTCGAGGAACTTGTGCGCTCCGATGATGAGCATAGGGGCTGCCGCCTCGAAGCCTACGCGCCCCTTGATGCCGATGATGGTGTCGCCCACGTGCATGTCGCGTCCGATTCCGTAGGCTGCTCCTATTGCTTCAACTGCCTGGATTGCAGCTATCTTGTCGTCATAACGGGTGCCGTTGACTTCGCACAGCTCGCCCTTGCTGAAGCCCAGGCTGAGGATTTCGCTGCCGTGCTTTGCCACCTGCTTGAGGTAGGCGCTCTCCGGCAGGCCCCGGGTGGAGTCGAGGATTTCACCGCCGCAGATGGAGGTGCCCCAGATGCCCACATTGTAGGAGTATTTGAGCTTGGTGAAGTCGGCGTGGAAGCCGTGCGCGTTGAGGTAATCGACTTCTTCCTTGCGGGAGAGGTTGCCGTCGCGGGTGAGGGTGATGATTTCCATTTCCGGACACATCACGAGGAAGGTCATATCGAAGCGCACCTGGTCGTTGCCGGCGCCGGTGGAGCCGTGGGCTATGGCGTCAGCCCCTATCTCCTTGGCGTAGCGGGCGATGGCTATGCCCTGGAATATCCGCTCGGAAGATACTGAGATAGGGTAGGTGCCGCCCCTGAGCACATTGCCCCAGACCATATATTTGAGGCTCTTCTCGTAGTATTCTCCTGTGACATCGAGGGTTACATATTTGGTGGCGCCGAGCTTGTAGGCGTTCTCCTCGTTGGTGCGGAGCTGCTCGGGGCTGAATCCGCCCGTGTTGGCACAGGCCGCGTGGACCTCGTAACCTTTCTCTTTGGCCAGGTACATCACCGTGTAGGAGGTGTCCAGACCGCCGCTGAATGCGACAACTACTTTCTTTTTGCTCATATTCTGTTTTGCTTTTTTATTCGTCGGGATGGTGGATTTCGAGGTGCTCGCTCGGGTCGTAGAGCAGGCCCGTGCATATGCACATCTTGTAGTCGTGGCTCTTGAGGATTTCGAAGTGCCGGCAGCCCTCGCAGCCCTTCCAGAATTCGGGGTCGTCGGTGAGCTCGCTGTACGGCACCGGACGGAAGCCGAATTCGTAGTTCATCTTCATTACCGCCGCTCCGGTGGTGATGGAGAATATCTTGGCGTCCGGGAAGAGGTGGCGGGAGAGGATGAAAGTCTGCTCCTTGATCCGTTTGGCAACGCCCAAGCCCCTGAATTCGTGGGCCACAATGAGGCCGGAATTGGCCACGAAGCTCTTGCCGCCCCAGGATTCGATGTAGGAGAAGCCGGCGAAGCGCGGCTCTGCATCAGGCTCGCTCTCGTCCGTGGCCAGGGCGATTACTGCCTTGCCGGCGCGGATTTTCTCGCAGATGTATTCCGGGGTGCGGTTGGCTATGCCCGTCTTGCGTTCCAGCGAGGATATGTAGATTTCTTTGCAGATTGCTTCTGCGTACTTGATATGGCTTTCGTCAGCCACCGTTACATTTATTGTCATCGTAATATAATAAGCCCCCTAACGGCAAGACAAACCGAGATTGTCAATTGCAATTGTATTGGGCGAAAATTCTGTGAGATTGTGGGTTGTGCAATGAATTTTCCGAAGTGTGGGAGGTTTCTACGCCTCCTGAATTCGGACAGCCCCGCATCGGGCAGGGGAGAGATATATGTAATGCACTGCTTTCATTTACCGAAGCGCAAATATACGGATTATCTTTTAAAAAGCAAAAATTAGCCGGACGGGCTTGCAATTCCGCTGCGTATAAGTTATATTTGTCTCGATGAAACCGCTTGTCAAGATACTTCTCATCTTAGCACTTGCCATCACGGGGATGGAGATGTTGTCGGCTGCCGTTGCTCCGGTAAAGGAGGAAATGGCCGCCGTGACGGGCGAAATATGCGAGACCGACGGGGCTTTGCTCTGCGGCGAGAAGCATTTCAATGACCTTGGCCTGAACTGCACCGGCTGCGAATATGTCCCTGCCGGCACGCTTTCCCAGACAGCAAGGACCAGAACCCTTGGCGGCGCAAGGCGCTGCCCGTCAGCTTCGAAGAATGTATTCGTGAAGGACAGGGCGCTGGTCAATATTGTCAATCCTATCGGATTTGTCTGCGAGTCAAGCTCTTATGTGTCCGGCACTCTCTCCGCCGGGGCGCATTTCATCATTCTTCGAAAATTCCGGATCTGATTGGTTTTCCGGCTTTTGGGCCGTTTGTAGGGAGGGCTGTATTGTGCTTTCCCGCCTCTAAATTTTGCCCGTGCGGAGCCGTCCCAGTCTGACGGAAGCGAAGTTGCGGGCGCAAGTCGGGGCCTCCGTGCCCCCAATCAGATAAGCTTTTAATAGAATTAAAATGAATAAGGAATTTTCACGTGTGCGCAGCACCGGCAATATTATCGTCTCCTGCGCCTGTATAGTTGCAGGACTCGCCTGCGTTGTTTTCAAAACTCCGGTTAGCATCAATATTCTCGGATGCTGCGCTATAATTCTCGGCCTCGTGCTGCTGTTTATGCTCAAATCGCTGCGTAAGGACAAGGATACCGGCATCTGCTACAAGGAGAAAATCAAATACTATCCGGCCAAGCGTCAGGATGCGATTATCGCCGCCCTCAAGGGCGACGCGTCCTCCATCGATTGGACCGAGAGCGGAAACGAAGAGGGGACCAGGGTAGATATCTACTTCAGCAAGGGCGCCAACAAGGCTTATGTGCAGTGCTACCACTTCGTGCCGTACGAGTATCAGGTGTGCTCGGACTGGTTTGAGCTTCAGCTCGACAAGACCGGAAATCTCGTGGAGTAATTCCCGTGAAGAAGTAAACACTTCTAACCTAATCTATCATACTTTTAACTGTGTTTGATTGGCGGCAGGTCATTGCCGCCGGTTGACCGGCGGCCGAAGTCTGTGAAGATGACGGCCGCTTTTGGTTTTGTGAGGTTTCGGGAGTATATTTGCGCTCGTTATGCAACTGAGTGATTTGGGAGAATTCGGTCTTATCGGGGAGATAAGCCGCGGCTTCAGCGCTCCGGAGGGGGTGCAGGGAATAGGCGACGACTGCGCCGTGATTCCGCAGCACAGCGGGACCGACACCCTCGTCAGCAGCGATATGCTGGTGGAGGGAAGCCATTTCCTGCTGGAAGATGTGAGCCCGTACCGCCTGGGATGGAAGTCCGCCGCGGTCAACCTCAGCGACATAGCGGCGATGGGAGGCAAGCCGGTGGCGACATTCCTCTCCTTCGCGCTGCCGCAGGACCTGAGCACCGACTGGGTGCGGGAATTTATGCGGGGCTACCGCGAGATTTCCCTGCGCTTCGACTGCCCGCTTTTGGGGGGCGACACCACTTCTTCTCCGGACAGGATGAGCATCTGCGTGACGGTGCTGGGGGAGTGCCCGCACGGGGCTTCGCGGCTGCGTAGCTATGCCCGGGAGGGGGATCTGGTCTGCGTGAGCGGCTGTCTTGGAGACTCCGCGGCCGGGCTGCGGCTTATTCTGCAAGGGATTGAGAGAGATGCAGTTGCGGATGCTCTTGTGGAGAAGCACTATCTTCCTGTGCCGCGGGTTGAGGAGGGGCTGGCGCTCGCTTCCAACGATGGGGTGCACGCGATGATGGACATCTCCGACGGCATAGGCTCGGACCTCAGGCACATTCTGGAGGCCTCTTCTGTGGGCGCTGAGATAGATATAGCTTCGCTGCCTCTCTCCGGGGAGCTCAGACAAATCTGCGCCCGCCGGGGCTGGGACCCTGTGGAGCTGGCTGCCTGCGGCGGAGAAGACTACGAGCTGCTCTTTACCGTCTCTCCAGACGCCGAGCGCACGCTCAAGGTCCCGCACTTTGTCATTGGCAGGATTACCTCCGGCAGCGGCCTTGTCTGGCTAGGCGCTCGGCGCGACTACCTGGGATTTCGGCATTTCTAGAACTGCCCCTCGACTTGTTCAGGGATTGCAAGTTCGGTGGGGGCGCTCATCGCTCCGTTCCGTCCATCTAAGCTGCCTCAGGATGGACGCCGGCATCAAAATGACGCTCCCGTCCATCTTGAAGCCTGAATTATGGACGACACGTTTCGGTTCTCCGAATTATTTGTATATTTGCAGCGGCTTCTCCTCGTGAGAGGCGAGGCCATACCGACTGGGGATGTTTTGGTTTTGACAGCAGCGATTTTGGTCGGTAAGCACGCCGGGAGTAGGAGATTGGCCCGTAAATCCCAGTCTTCAAGCCATAACTGGCAACTACAACTACTCATACGCTTGCTAGTCTCCAAGAGACTGAGCATCAATCGGGGTCGCCAAGGTTGCGGCACTGACGTATATCCCTCCAGCTTTAGGCCGGTTCAGTCTGGGTCAAGGGGTATCATTCAAACCGGATGCGGGAGTCGGACGCCTCTAGGGCTCCTTAAGTTTTCAGAGGATAAGCCGCAGCTGGCCCGTCTTCCGGCAGGCAGCGGTCGACAATCAAAGGAAGAATAAGCGTGTAGAAAGCCCTCTGGAACGGTGTTTGGACGGCGGTTCGAGTCCGCCCATCTCCACTTAATCTGCCTCTCAGACCCTCTGAGGGGCATTTTTCAAA
>CAVJHI010000001.1:134711-150983 GCA_963649415.1 bacterium | reverse complement strand
TCATTATGCCGGACGGCACCTCGATGCTCATCGACGCCGGAGACAACGACAAATGGGGCCCCCAGCACCCTGACGACTCCAAAAAGGTGGGGGAGTGGCTCGATATCTACATCAGGCATTTCCTTGACCAGGTCCAGCCCGGCAGGGATTACCTTGACTATGTGATGATTACCCATCTTCACGCTGACCATATCGGAGTCATCCGCGACGCTCTTCCGGGTACGCACGGCTACGACCTTTCCGGCATCACCCTGCTGGGGGAGAAGCTCCGTTTCGGCAAATTCGTGGACAGAGGCTACCCGAACTACGATTTCCCATCGAGGGAAAATGTCCTCAAGGCCGACAAGGGATTCATTCCGCACTATATCAACTTCGTGAATTACATCGCGGAGCACGGCACGAAAGTGGAGCAGTTCCGAATCGGCAGCAGCGAGCAGTTCAGCCTGCGCTACGAGCCCAAAAAATACGCCAAAACCTTCCAGATTCGCAACCTTGCCGCCAACGGCGAGGTATGGACCGGCAAGGGCTTGAATTCCAGAAAAATGTATAGCGGGGACCCGACCCTCTTCGATGAGAATATAGTCTCCTGTGCCATAAAGCTAAGCTACGGCAAATTCGCTTACTACAACGGCGGTGACATCGCAGGCGGCAACTGGGGCTCCAACAAGAGCAAGGAGCGCGACTTCGAGACCGATATCGCCAAGGTCTGCGGCCCCGTCACAGTGATGAAGGCCAACCACCACGGCTACCACGACACCTGCAATGCTTTCTTTATGCAGACCCTCTCCCCGCAGGCCATCATCATAGATGCCAGCCACAAGAACCATCCCTGCGCCGATGCCCTCCAGAGGATGACCGACCCTTATATCTGGAGCGGTCCGAGGGACATCTACATCACCGGCGAGTACTCCCGCGCCCAGCTCGGCGAGGAGCTTTGGAAGACCTTCAAGCCCTGCGGGCATATTGTTGTGAGGGTATATCCCGGCGGCGAGGGCTGGCAGGTCTTCGTGCTCGACGCGGATTCTCCGGTATATCGCGTAAAATATAAGACCGGGGTGTGTGATTTGTGATTTATTCTTGGTAAATTTGTTGATTACTTAATTGCCTTTAACCCATTTTACAATAATGCAAAGAACTTTAATTCATGCGGCGACAGCCGCACTCGCAAGTCTCTTGCTGCTTTTGGGATGTTTCTCTTCCTCTGCCCAGAATAAGGGCGGCGCGAAGCGTACCATTACGGGCGTTGTAGTTGACTCGCAGGGAGTTCCTGTGATCGGCGCCAGCGTGCTCCTCGAAGGCGACAAGACCACCTATGCTTTGACAGACCTCGACGGTCGGTTCACGATGCAGGTTCCTGCGACCGGTCGTTTGGAGATTTCCAGCATCGGTTATGCGACTCAGAATGTCAGCTTGAGCGGGACCCAGTCCAAGTACTCCATCGTCCTGCAGGAAGACGCCATCCTTCTGGATGACGTTGTAGTCGTGGGCTACGGTGTGCAGAAAAAGGAGAGTGTCGTCGGAGCCATCTCGCAGGTTCAGGGCGAGACCCTCGTCAATTCAGGTGTTTCCAACATTACCAACGCACTCTCAGGTAAGCTTTCCGGTGTGACCACGATGCAGTCTTCCGGCCAGCCGGGCAACAGCGACGCCGAAATCGTCATCCGCGGTGTCTCCAGTTTCGGAAGCAATAGCCCTCTCGTGCTGGTGGACGGAGTTGAGCGTGACTTCGCGTCCGTCGATCCGGACGAGGTCGAGAACATCTCAGTCCTCAAGGACGCCTCCGCCACCGCGGTCTTCGGAGCCAAGGGCGCCAACGGCGTAATCATCGTTACCACCAAGGGCGGCAAGGAAGGAACCCCAAAGATGAAAATCTCCGTTTCTCAGGGCTTCTCCAATCCTATCAACATTCCGTCACATATCGACAGCTACACCACGATGTCGCTTCTCAATGTCGCAGCGAAGAACGACCAGCAGTGGACCGAGATGAAGAGCCAGGCAGTCCTCAACGAATACCGCAGCCCGTCCAGCATGATCAATTCATACCGCTATCCGGATGTGGACTGGTTCGACATCCTCACCAGAACCTTTGCGCCGACTACCAACGCCAACTTCAATGTCAGCGGAGGTACCAAGTTCGTAAAGTACTTTGCGTCCGTCGGCTACACCAACGAGGGCTCCATCTTCAACAGCCTTTCCGACGACAAGGTCAACACGAGCTTCAGCTATCAGCGTCTCAACTTCCGCACGAACGTGGATTTCAACTTTACCAAAAGCACCAAACTCTCGTTCAAGCTTGGAGGTTCTGTAGATGTCAGGGGCGAGTCGAGCAGATATGACGAAAGCAGGACCTGGAAGTCCATCTTCGGCTCCAGTACGGCCAGATATCCGGCCTACTATCCTGCAAGCCTGATGGAGCAGATTCCTGACCCAGACTATCCTGATGAGCGCGCAGACCGTCTGACCGAAGGCGAGGATGCCAACTGCAACAACCCGTACTACATCCTGATGTCCGGTGTGTCCACTCAATACACGAGCACCAAGATTTTTACCGACGCCATCTTCAACCAGAATCTGGATTTCATTACTAGAGGCCTCTCCGTGCAGGCAAAGGTTTCGCTGAGCACATACTACAAGTATGAAACTCTGTCCTCCAACCTTTCCCGTCCGACCTATATCCTCAACTACGAAAATGTAGGTACTGACAAAAACCCGTGGGAGAGAATCAACGGCAGTGAATATGTCTATTCTGAGCCTATATTCACCACCTCCGCCAGCAACTCTCTGCAGAGCGGGTATTACCTTGACCTGTACTACGATATGTCCGTCAACTACGACAGGACTTTCGGCGACCACAATGTCACCGGACTCTTCCTTTTCAACCGTCAGGAGCAGGACAAGGGCTCGGCTTTCCCTTATTACAACGAGGCTCTCGTGGCCCGCGCCACCTATGACTACGCGCATAAGTATCTTGTCGAGCTCAATATGGGCTACACGGGCTCCGAGCGTTTCGCTCCGAAAAACCGTTTCGGTTTCTTCCCTTCGGGAGCGCTTGGCTGGGTCGCCACCAACGAGAAATTTATGCAGCCGCTGAAGCCTTGGCTGAGCAAACTCAAGTTCCGCGTCTCAGTCGGCCTCGTGGGTAACGACTATGCCGACAACCGCTGGCTCTACATCAGCAACTATTCCAGCAAGAGCGGCTACATCGTGGAAGACAGCTCGGCCAACGAATCGGCGCAGTGGGAGCGCGCGCTCAAGAAAGACCTCGGCATCGAGATGGGATTCTTCAACAACGACCTCACTCTCAATGTGGACCTCTTCGATGAGTACCGCGACAAGATGCTTATCACAGTGGACAACAACACTCCTATCTGGGTCGGCAGCTACTCCAAGGAGCTTAACAAGGGCGCCATCAAGAAGCACGGCATCGAAGTCGAACTCAACTACCGCCGAAGCTTCGGCAGGGACTGGACTTTCAATGTAGGCGGCAACTTCTCGTTCAACGAGAACCGTGTCGTCTATGCCGACGATGCACCTTATATGTATGATCATCAGCGCACTATCGGTGCACCTATCGGAGCGGTGACTTCCGGAGTATATCTTATCGACGGCGGTTTCCTCACTTCCATCGATGATATCCACACCAGCATACTCCCGACTTCTTCCGGCATCTCCAAGGTCGTCGTGGGTGACTACAAGTATCTGGACTATACTGCCGACGGCCTCATCAACACCGATGACAAGGGCCTTATCAGCGGTTCATATTATCCTCCTTACTCATTCGCTTTCAACACAGGTTTCTCCTGGAAAGGCCTCGATTTCAGCGTCCTCTTCCAGGGATATGCGGGAAAGTATGTTACTTACGACGGCATATATGAGTATGCTTTCTTCGAAGACAACTATATGACGCACAAGTCCGCACTCAACTACTGGTCTCCTTCGCACACCTCCGGAACCCACAGCACTCCTCATTTCGGCTCTCTCTACAGTGCGAACGTGGCCGGAACCATCGAGGGCAAGACTTGGAGGCGTGCCGACTATGTAAGGCTCAAGGATGTCAGCCTTAGCTATACCTGGAGCGGCCGCAAGTTCAAGAAGAGAACCGGCCTGAGCGGTCTAAAGCTCTATGTCACCGGCAACAACCTCCTGACTTTCACCGAACTTCTCGAAGGCGACCCGGAGTCCAAGACTCTCAGTAAGGGCGCATATCCTCATATGAGGACAATCAAGCTCGGACTTCAGCTCAACTTCTAATATAGCAAGACGATGAGAATCATATCAAAATATAATTTGAAGACCCTGGCAGCGCTGTTTGCCATCCTGCTGTCAGCCACTTCCTGCCTCAACGAGTACCTCGACAGGGCTCCGGACTCCGATCTGGACGAAGAAGAGGTGTTCACCAAATATCAGAACTTCTCCAAGTATTTCAGGGCGGTCTATGCCGGCACCGAGACCAAGATGAGGCCTTACTATCCTCTCTGTTTCAATCTCAATTCCGGAAAAATTACCACCGATGCGCTTACCGACATCTGCGATCCCGCCCGAGATAATAACGCCCATAAGATCAAGCAGGGCGATGGCCAATCGGCAATCACCCAGTTCGGCTACAATGTTACCGAGGACAAAGAGTCCGGCAAGCTGGTCCGTGCTTGGAAAATTATGCGCATCTGCAACCGGACCATCCAGAATATAGATATGCTTCAGGATGCTACCAAGACCGAGAAGGAGGATATGCTTGCCCAGGCCTACTTCATCAGGGCCTATGTCAATTTCGACATCTTCCGCTTCTACGGCTCCGTGCCTTATGTGGACCGTGTTTTGGGCGCCGACGAAGAGTGGGATCTCCCGGCCCCGGGAGAATATGAGTTCCTGCAGAAAGTCGCCGATGATTTCCAGGCCGCTGCAGAGCATTTCAAGACGGCCGGAAAGATGCGCCGTGACCCTTCGGGCAACCTCAGTGCATCTGATCAGAACCGTCCAAGCGGTGTGGCCGCCCTCGCTTTGAGGGGCCGCGCCCTGATGTATGCCGCGAGTCCTCTCAACAACCCTAACGGCGACAAGGACCGCTGGGTGGAGGCTGCCCAGGCAAACTGGGAAGCCCTTCAGGCTGCTCTGGACAACAACTACAAACTGCTTACTTTCAGCGAAATTTCCAAGAATTTCCACGACACCAAGCACACCAACGAGCAGCTTTGGAGCTATAGCTATACCACGCTCGCTTACACGCATTCCACGCTTCAGTCTATCGTGCCGGGCATTTTCTGCAAGGGAAAATATGCTGGCCAGAATGTGGGACGCTGTCCTACGCAGAACTTCGTTGACAAGTTCGAGACAATCGACGGTTATGCTCTAAATACTGAAGAGCAGCGCGAGATTGCGACCAAGGCCGGATCCTACTATGAGCAGAATCCTTATATCAATAGAGACCCGCGTCTGGACCTGTCAGTGGTCTATAACCAGAAGATCATCTCCGGATTCTCCGAGCCCGCACCTCTCTATGTAGATGAAGCCGGCAACAAGAGCGAGTGGATGACTCAGCCTACCGCCGCCAGGGACAACTCCTCCAGAACTTACTATTACGAGTGCAAGACTCTGGGCGGGCCATACAGCAACAACACTCAAGCAATTCTGCTTGTTGACCCTATCATCCGTCTCGCCGAGGTCTATCTCAACTATGCCGAGTGCGCTTTCGAAGCCTACGGCAGCAGCAAGGATGCCGTTCCGGGCGCTAACCTGACCTCCGTCGATGCGCTCAATGTCGTAAGAGAGCGTGCCGGTATGCCTGCAGTAAGGGATGAATATCTCTCCGACCCTGAGACTTACCGCTCCCGCATCAAGAATGAGAGGGCAATTGAACTTTGCTTCGAGGGAGACCACTACTACTGCGACATCCGCAGGTGGAAAGACGCCCCGGCTATCGGACGCAGCACCCTCTACGGAATGAGGGCGACCAAACTGAATCCGGGTTACGACACGGACAAGTATCCTACCGGTTTCCGTTATGAGCGCTTCGCTTTGGGAAATGACCGCCAGATTGCGTGGAAGAACGACGGTATGTATTATATCCGCTTCCGCCAGTCGGATCTCAACAAGATGAAGAACTATACCCCTAAACAGGAGTGGTAGCATAACCATAATCAGTCCATTTTATGAAACAATATATCAATTTGGTCCGTTTCTTCGCGTCCTTGCTGCTCTGCGGCGCATTCGTGATGTCCGCCGGCATCTGTGATGCGTCCGCCCAGTCCAAAAAGTCCAAGGCCAAGACAGACAACAATGTCAATGTCTCCGTCCGCCTCGTGGATGTGGACGGCAACGCCATCCCTTTTGCCGAAATCGTTGTAGCCGAGGGAAGTTTGCGCGAATCCTCCGATGTGGAAGGATATGTAAGATTCACTGCGGATTCAAGGGACAGGATGTCCATCATTGCGGAAGGCTTTCAGCCGATACATGCCTCCGTGGCGGCACTTGCCGACTCCAAGACCGTCACCCTCTACAGGCAGGCCGTCTATTCCGAGAAGCTGAATCTTCCTTATATGCAGATATCTCAGCGTCACTCTCTGGGCAATACCGTGACGATTAAAGGAGAGGATTTGGAAAAGTATTCCTCAACTGAAATCCGCAATGCCCTGACGGCGATTGCCCAGGGCGTCATCGTCACCGAGAACAACGGCGGTCCTGGCGTCAGCGTCAAGGCCGGCAGCAGGGCGAGCCTCAGCGTGAGAGGCCGTACGCCTATGTTTATGCTGGATGATGTCCCTGTGGATATTGACGAGACCCCTCTCGACCCTCAGCAGATCGAGTCCATCACCATCATCCGCGATGTGATGGAGCGCACTCTCTACGGAGCCTCCGCCGCCAACGGTATCGTCTATATCAAGACCAAGAGGGGAGAGGCCAACAGTCGCTATATCAATGTCCACGCCGAGGGCGGCGTGAATGTCGCCGACAGGATGGCAGAGTATGTGGATGCGGCAGACTATGCCCGTCTCAACAACCTGGCCAGGATCAACAGCGGAAGAACCCCTCTCTACACCGAGGCCGACATCCTGGAGTACGAGAAGAAAGATGCATACAGTCTCACTCATCCTAATGTCAACTTCAAGGATATGATGCTCAAAAACGTCATGTCATACCGCAAGGCGGGCCTTCAGTCCGGCGGCGGCAACGATGTCGTGCAGTATTATGCCTATATGGGATATTCCGGTGAGGACGATATGTACAAGATGGGTTCCGAAGCCGACTACAACAGGGTCAATGTCAATGCCAACCTTGATGTCAAAATCCACAAGAACATCAAGGTCAGCTTCGGAATCGTATCTTCGATGAGCATAAGGCGCTCGCCTCACTACGGCTATTCCACTTCTTATAGCCAGGAGTTCCCGACCATCCTCAACGACATCAACACCATCCCGCCGCTGTCTTTCCCTATCTACGCCAATAACGACCCTTCTCTGGAGTCACCTTGGTACGCCATCACGGCCCAGTACACCCAGAACCCGATCGCCAATATCACCGAGAACGGAAATTACACCGAGACCACGCGCAAGGGACTTATGAACCTCAAGCTTGACGTCGACCTTTCGTTCATCACCAAGGGCTTGAAGTCTATGACCTACGGGGCCTACGACGCCACCAACTTTATCCGTCTGGGCACCAAGGAGGACTATGCGGCCTACATTCTCAGTGACGGCGGCTCCACTTTGACCCAGAGTCCAAGCCACAGCGTAATCCAGACCACCAGCAAGAGCAAGCTCTCCGACTACTATTCCAACAGAATGTACCTCGTGGAGAAGCTCTCCTACGACCGTACTTTCGGCAAGCACGCCGTGTCCGCCGGGCTCGACTATATGATTACGAAGCGCTCGAGGACCGGTGTCCGTGAGCACAAGCGCGAAATTGACTTCGGCTTCAACGCAAGCTATGTCTATGACGACAGGTTCATCTTCTCCACGGCTCTGAACGAGCACGGCACCTATGCCCTCGTCAACAACTGCTGGTCTTTATCTCCAAGTGCAGGATTCGGCTGGATTATGTCCAACGAGAGTTGGCTTCGCCACGTCAGCGGAATTGATTTCCTTAAGCTCAGGTTCCAGGCCGGAGTGCTCTATTACGATGAGCAGTTCTCCGCCAACTATGAGTTCGATGATTATTCCCGCGACAGCGACGGTGCGCTTTTCGGCCCTTATACCGTCAACCAGTGGTTCGGTACCACCAGGAGCGACGATGTCTATCGCACCCAAATCTCTAAGTTGGGCAACCCTAACCTGAAACTTATGACAAGGCCTGAGGCTTCCGTGGGTATCGACGGACTCTTCCTTGGCAAGCGTCTCTCCACATCCCTCACCTACTACAACTTCACCAATGACGGATCAGTAGCGACACTCGACAATGTCATTCCGGCCCTGACCGGAGTCTCCGGCGCGGATTACTATGTGAACTACGCCAAGAATGCATATCAGGGCTATGAAGTGTCCCTCGGCTGGCAGGACAAGATCGGCAACGACTTCTCCTACTCGCTCAACGCCTGGGGCAGCAGCCGCTTCTCAAAGATTCTCAGACGCGACGAGCTTGCGTACAGCGAGCCGTATCGCCGCCGGGTAGGCCGTTCTGCATCCACGATTTGGGGCTACCGCTATATCGGCCAGTTCCAGACCGACGAGGAGACTCTCGAAGTGCCTCAGTATTTCGACAATACTCTGCACGCAGGTGACTTCAAGTATCAGGATATGAACGGAGACGGCTATATCGATTCTTCCGACCAATGCGCCATTGGCAACAGCATTTCCGCCATCCACTACGGTATCAGCGTAAGTCTCAAATACCGCGATTTCGACCTGCTTGTCACGGGTACGGGCCGTTCTTCATACGACCTTCTGATGAACAACAAGTATCTGTTCAACGGCTGGGGCGACGCCAATTACACCAAATACACCCTTGAGCACGCCACCGACCCGTCATCTCCGCGCCTTTGCTACGACCAGGTGTCCAACAACTGGGTGACTTCGGATTATTGGCTTCAGGACGGCAAGTACTTCAAGATTCAGACTGTGGAGCTGGGCTATGAACTTCCTGTCAGGAGGCTCAACATCACCCGTGGAATCCGCGGCCTGAGAGTCTATCTCAGGGGCAACAACCTGCTCACGCTCTCGGGTATCAAGGATCTCGATCCGGAAAGCATCGATGCCGGCCTCACCACCTATCCTCTGATGAAAACTTATGTCGGAGGCGTTAAATTCACATTCTAATTCATTTGAAGACGATGAAAAGATACTATATGATATCAGCGCTTGCGCTTGCGTCCCTCGCCTGCTCCTGCTCTTTCCTCGACCCGTATCCTACCGAGATTCTCGACGGAGAGTATGTGACGGAGAATCAGACGACGATGAAGGGGCTCGTCAACAAGTGCTACGATTGGATTACGTCCAACTACGACAACAACGAAGGCGCCTATCTGGACTGCCTTACCGACAATGCGGCCGAGACTTCCACGACATCCGTCATCTCGCGTTTCGCGACCGGAACCATCCGCCCGAGTCAGGACCCCGTCCTGACCTACTGGAAAAGGGACTACAATGCCATCTACAACCTCAATCTCTTCATCAAGGACAGGAAGGGAATCACTACGCGATATATGGTTGACGAGCATCTTAACGAGCTCTTCCAGAAGAAGACTTGGGGAGAGGCTTTCGCGCTCAGGGCCTGGTTCTACTGGGACCTCCTCAAGAAGTTCGGCGGCAGAAGCTCCGACGGAGACCTGCTAGGAGTTCCGCTCATCCTGGAGCCTGTGGACATCGCCGGCCAGAGCGCTGACCAGCTCGGAAATATGGAATTCCATCGCGCTACCTACGACGAATGCGTGGAGCAGATACTCATGGACTGCGATACAGCTATTGCCTATCTGCCTAAGGCGCATAGGGATTTCCTGGTTGAGGATTCCCGTGACCTTCGAGTCCTCGGCTCAAGGAACTACGGCAGGATGGACGGTATGACCGCCACCGCCATCAAGGCTCTCGTATGCCTCACCTGGGCGAGCCCGAGGTTTAACCCCGACGGGGATGTGACCCGCTGGGAAAAGGCCGCGAAGTATGCCAAGGAAGTCATCGACTTCAAACTCAACGTTGACGGCAGTGTCAGCGGAGGCTTCTCCGTCGGAGACAAGGTGGACTGGACCGACCCGAACAGCCCGAGCATCGTCTTCGCTGGCCACTACAACACCTCCAACGAAGCGATGGAGCGTATGTTCTATCCTGACAACTTCCAGGGCAACGGCACTATGGGTGCGACTCAGGAACTTGTGGATGCCTTCGGTATGGCTGACGGATATCCGGTAGGGAAGTCTCCGACCTACGCCTACGACCCTCAGAATCCGTATGCCAACCGCGACCCGAGGTTCTACAGCGTTATCTTCTACAACGGCAGGACCGTTGAGACCGGCTCCCAGAAGCCTCTCAAGCAATATACCTTCGAGAACTGGGCCAACGGCGGCAAGGATGCGGCCGGGATTTCATCCCGCAACTCCCGCACCAACTACCATATCAAGAAGTTTGTCTATATGGGGCTCAACTGGTCCGAGAAGTCCATCCAGAAGATGCCGCGCTGCAAGTTCCACATCCGCTGGGCGCATATGGTGCTCGCCTTTGCTGAGGCGGCCAACCAGTTCGGAGGACCTAATGCGCAGATAGACGGCCTTTCAGCAAAGCAGGCCATCTCTTATCTTCGCAGCCGCACCACCTACGACGGCGAGCAGGGCATCACCGTGGATCCTTATCTCGATGAGGTTTCCCTCGCCGGCAAGGAGGCTTTCGACCTCTTCCTTCGCAACGAGCGCAGGATAGAGACCTGCTTCGAGGGAAGCTGGTTCTATGATATCCGGCGCTGGTCCACCACTTTGGGACCTTTGAACAGCGAGATTCATAGGCCGACCGTCACGAGAAATGACGACGGCAGCTTCGACTACGGCACCGAAGTCCTCGAATCCCGAGTATTCAAATCCGCATATCTGCCTATCCCTTATACCGAGATGATCAAAGCCAAGGGACTTGTCCAGAACGAAGGCTGGGAAAGCTGGCAATAAAACTAGAATTGCATGAATATGAAAAAGAATATACTTATAATCTTATGCGCAGTGCTGGGCCTCTGCTCATGCTATCCCGACTATATCAAAGACTCGGCTTCTCAGGGAGTGGCTTTCGCCAACAATGTGGATGTCAGGACAGTGGTCGTCGGCGAGGGCTTGAAGTTCTACACCGGTGTCGCACTGGCCGGGGTCATAACCAATAATGAAGACAGGACTGTCGCCTATGCCGTGGACGAAGACTTCGACCGCGACGCGACACTCCTGGCGATGCAGACCCATACCCTTAGCTACATCAACCAGTATGCTAATAATTTCACTTCACTCCAGCTGCTCCCTTCTTCGGAGTATTCCCTTATAAACGACGGCGGCAAGGACGGGCAGACCGTGATTGCCCAAGGCTCCCACACCGGACGCATCAGCGTCCAGATTGACTCCGCAGCATATTTTGCGGGGGCTGCGAGCCTTGTGCCTGACTATGTGATTCCGCTAAGGATTACCGATGCCGGCAGCCTCGGTATCATCTCCGGCTACGAGACCACGGTCATCGGTGTCCACTATGAGAATATGCTTTACGGCAACTGGTACCACGGCGGTAAGGCCAGCTGTGAGACTTCCAGCAAGAGCTATGCTACCGAAATTCCGCAGTTAACCGACAGGGTATGGACTCTCAGCACGGTGGCACCTCATTCCCTCACGGCCAATGCCGTGGCGTGGGAGGTCAATTCCAATAATGCCCAGATGAAGCTCACTCTCGGGGAAGACGGCTCTGTCGTCATTGAGCCGGTGGAGGGCGCGACCTATAAGGTCGAGGCCGACGGCGAAAGCCGCTACAACCGCGCCCGCCTGCTTCAGGACCGCAAGATTTTCCTCAACTACAAGTTTACCGACAAAGACGGCAATCTCTGGCACGCCACCGACACCCTTACTTTCCGCAACCGCGTGCGCGATGGAGTGAACGAGTGGCAGGACGAGAATCAGGAGAACTACAAATAATCACCAATGACAAATTATATGAAACATTATATCATTGCAGCTCTGGCGGCCGTCCTTTGCTTCTGGCAGTGTACGGTCGAGGAGGACCAGCCGATTGTGTATGATGCTCCCGTGGCGGAATTTCCCGCTGAAATTCCCTCCGAGATTTCATTGAATGTTGGCGAGTCCTACACTTTCTCCGTCAACTTCTCCGAAGGCGAGAAACTCACCAAGGAGTGGCGCGTCAACGACCATCTCGAGTCATCTTCAGATCGGCTCACCTATACTTTCAACGAGCCCGGCACTTTCACCGTCAGCTTCAAGGCCTACAACGGCACGGGCTCAGTCTCCCGCAGCTATACAGTTGTGGTCGGTGACAAGCTTGTGATGCACCTTTCGGTCGGTGACTCCACCGTGGTCAGCCGTCTGGAAGAGAGTTACCTCCAGCTCTACGCCATCGTCGAGCACGGCGAGGATGTGACATACTCCTGGTCGGTGGACGGGGTGAAGAAATGCGACAAAGCCTATTTCGACAATTTCTACATCCCTAAAGGAGCTAAGACTTACAAGATTACCTTCGAAGGGAGCAATGCTGTCGGAAACGTCTCCAAGACTTTTGAGATGGAAGTCGAAGAGCGCCCTCTCTCAATCAGCTTTGACTGCAATTCTCACAGGGCTTTTACTTACTCGGTGGACATCAGCGCCGAAATTCTCTACGGAGGCAAGGGCGCATCCCACAGATGGTTTGTCAACGGCGATCTTAAGTCAGAGGATGACAAGTTCAACTACTCCTTCCCTGTGCTCGGTGCCTACAAGGTGGATTATGTCTGTGTTAACAGCAAGGGCGAGTGTATCGAGAAGAGTTGGTCTTTCGATTATGACGAATATCTTGCCGACTTCGAATACGGTAATTATGATGACCTGATTCAGATTCACAATTCGAACGCAAATTATCTGAAATCTGAAAGCCTGTCGATTGTCGATAGCCCTTACGGCAACGACGGACACGGCAAGGTGCTCTGCTGGCACATCGACAGCAAGAATAAGACCAGAGGCGGCTTCATCCTCAGCAAAGATTATTTTACCAAGCACGGCATCGACATCTCGCAGTTCAAGGGCATCAAACTGTCCGGCCGTCTCGCTGCGGATGAAAAGAACTTGAGCGCGACCGCACGTCGTGCAATCTGTCTGGCTTTCGAGTCTGGCTATTCCAATGAATACAAGTCTCTCCCTACCATCAAGACAGGTAAGGGCGATGCCGGTCTCGACGATCCCGAAAATCCTGGTACAACCTTCACTCCATGGTGCTATGTCTGCAAGCCTAAATGGATTAATTTACAGTATGATATGGATTTCAGCGGAGACGGGACAATCAAAATCTATCCTGCCTGCACCTGGAACAAAACTACTGTTGTATCGGGCAACTATGCTTATGTGTATATCGATGACATAATTCTTGTTAAGTAGGATTTCTATGAATTATAAGACCACAATCCACATCGTTCTGCTCGGGGCCGTCCTCATCGCGGCAGCATCCTGCGGCACCAAGGAGCAGCAGGCCTCAAAGCCCGACTTCGAGGCGGAGACAACGGAGATTTCAATCCCTATTTCGGGCTTCACCGAAGATGCTCCGGGCGTCTTTGAGTTTACCGCATCCTCCGACTGGACTGCCACCTACATCAACGGCGGCAACAGCTGGTTTACTTTCTCTCCCTCCAAAGGCTCTGCCGGCAAGTCGAAGATTACCTATACAGCCCTTGACAACGAAGGGGGCAGGACACGCAAGGCTACGCTGACTATCGTGACCGGCGTCACCGTAAGGGATGTCAACTTCACCCAGATGAGTATTCGCGAAGGCGAGCTTGGCATCGAATGGGAAGAGCCTGTCAAGATTGCCTCCAACCCTGCAGTGTATGGCCGTGTGCGTCGTCTCGATGACGGCAGGCTGATGGCCTGCTATTCCACCGGGACTGATGCCTATATCAAGTTCAGCAGCAACGACGGAGCTTCCTGGAGCGGCGCGAAGTGCATATATGAGAACTATGTTATTGACGAGAATATTGCCAAAATAGACAATCCTGACTTCGCCCAGCTCTCCTCTACCAACCCCTACAAGCCTGGCCGCATCATCTATGCTGTCAACGAGCGGGTTAAAAAGGAGGATGACAAGGACGCATTCCCGTTCTATATCACTGTGCTTACTTCCGACGATGGCGGAGCGAGCTGGAGCAGCCCGCTCCAGATTTACTCTTCCAGTGCGTACGCCGGCTGTTACGAGCCGTTCGTGCTCGAACTTCCGGACGGCACAGTCCAGGTATATTTCGCCGATGAGTCTCCTTACGCCAGCGAGAGCGGCATAGGCGACCAGAATGTCAGCGTAATCGAGTCCAAGGACGGAGGTGAGACCTGGGGGGAAGCCCGCGTGGCCAGCTATGCCAAGAACGGTCGCGACGGTATGCCTTCCGCTACCATTTACAACGGCAACATCTACCTCGCTATCGAGTACCGCAAGCCTTCGGGCGGAGAGGATTTCCACCCTGTAGTGGTTTACAATTCCGTTTCAGACAACTGGGCCTCTCCGGTGGGCGACTTTGCAGATGGTACACCTCGCTTCGACCCGTTCCAGACGAGCCTCCAGCCAGAGAAATACTATAATGGCGCTCCGTACATCACTCAGACCGACAACTACTGGGTCCTCTCCTACCAGACCAACAGGGCTCCTTCCGGCACTGCGGCTCGCAATTCCGATCTTGAAATCCAACTTTGCCCAAAGAGCGAGATGGACGGCGCAGTATTCTCCAAGATGCGCTCCGCTTCTCGCCCTGCCGGCATAGATATGACCAAGAAATACGCCAACTGGAACTCTGTCAACTGCATCGGCGGCGACACCGTGATGGCGGTGTACTGCTCTGACGGCTGCGTCTACGGAGTGAAGGGGACAGTGGTGGAGTAGGAGAGTAGAATGAGATATTTATGATAAGTTCTCCGAAATACGCTGAAATTTAATATATTTGCCAAATAGACATAATTTAACATCAAATAATAGCACTATGCACATCATCAACAACAATTCAAGGGAGAGATACTCCGCGCCGCTTGTGGAGGTCATCAACATCACTCCCGAGTCCTGTATAGCTGCATCGCTTCCTGCCAGCAACTGGAACGATGGCTCCATCCCTAACCTTCCGGGCAATTACAACAATTGGCCTACACTTTAATCGGGAGGAATGAATATGAAAAAGACATATATCACAATTCTTGCAATTTCTGCAGGCATCTTCGCATTCACTGCCTGCCAGAAGGACCTCTCCGATGTCCAGACCTCCCAGGTCATCACCAAGACCGTCACCGTCTCCGACACCCCTTGGACCGCCGACACCAAGACCGCTTTCACCGAAGCTGACGGAGTCAAGGTCACGGGGACTGAGAAAATGACGGTTGCCTATGGCAAGGGAACTACAACTGAAACAATAGATAAAAATGGTCTTAAAGGGCTTACTGAAGCTACTCCTAGTGACGGCAAATGGACCTTCTCTCATAGTAAAATAAGTGGTGCGACTTCTTATAACTACCTTTTCATTTTGCCAAATACCAAAACTACATCGTTAAATGGCAACAAAAATTCAATTCGTATAGAATTGCCATATATTCAGTATCCTTCAGAGGACTCATTTGATTCCGATTGTGACTATCTCCTTGGTCAGCCGCAATACAATGTGTCTAAAATGGCCGAAATTTCAGACATAAAATTCAAGAGACTCTTTGCTCCGCTTAAGGTTGAGATTTCCGACAGTAAGAATGTCCTTGGTGACGAGAAAATTCGTGCCGTGACTTTCGCAACCGATATTGCCGCAGATAAAAATGCTCTCGTGGGTAGGGTATGCTATGCGCAGTTCAGTAGCGACTATACTAAAACCAATGTGGGCGGATGGGGTGAAAATGATCCGGGTAATGCCCTCACTGCTTTCTATGGAACAGGCCACACGGCACGCAATGCCTGGTTTATAGTTAGTCCTATGAGCGTGCCTAAAGGCACAAAGGTTACATTGGCAGTTAATACGGATTCTAAAATAATTACCAGGACTGTTACATTGTCCGAAGCTCAGGCGATAGTTGGAGAGAAAATCAATAAGATTCCTTTCGATATTTCCGGTGACGGTTATTCTGTTGTGAACAATACCGAGTTCTTCGACTTTAATGCTATGTCCTCAATCGATGATCTT
>CAVJHI010000001.1:0-134368 GCA_963649415.1 bacterium | reverse complement strand
CCGGCGCGACCCTATTCTACGGCGAATAGTCACCCGACATACTCAAACCTCAAGAGAGGCGGCCTAATCGGCCCGCCTCTCTTTTTTATTATGGAATTGCACTTGTAATTGCATTTTGTGGCGTTTATAATATTGTATGGGACTACAGTCAATCCTGCGGTCCTCGAGCCTGCGGTTCTCGAGCCTGTCGAGAGGCGGCACTTCTACCTTTTCCACGCCCGCCCCGTAGGCACTTCGACGCAGCTCAATGACCGTCCCACCGCCGCTTCGCCCCTTTTTTACTATGCATTTTTTAGGTTATAACCGAAAAATGTGTATATGTGAGCAAATTTTTCAGTTATGAACGAAAAACTCGCGCGGATATCAAACTATAATTATTGGGGCGACGGCCCCGCCAATCCCGCGCCTGTGCGTTGTGCGCAACAATGTCCGGGCCGCATTTTGCGAAAAAAGTGGATCAGCGTCTCCTGGAGCATTATGTCAGAGCGGGTAGGTGGCCGATTTTCAAAGAGATAACATAGCTATCTGTGCTGCAGCAGCCTGTGCCGGGGCCTAGTCTGCGTTACCCCTTTCAGAAAGCGTGGCAGTGCAGGGAGAGGCTAGCTGCAGTGGCCTGAGAGGGCGATGACAATGTCGTCTGTTTGAAAATTTCGCCGCGTTGTCCCCGCGCCGCTCCGCTGCTTCGATTTCTTCGAAATCTCGCTGGCGCTCCACCACGCCGCTGAAGCGGCTTGTTAGGCAAGAGAGGCAACGGCAGCAATATGCAAGCCCTCGCCCGTGCCGCCGGCACTTCGACCCTGCGGCACTCCGACGGAGCTCAGTGACCGTCCCATCGCCGCTTCGACCCTCTCCACGCCCGGGCCGCGGGGCCATCTTACAGCAGCTGCGACAGCTGCGCCTGAAGGAAAGTTTCGAGCGGGATGCCTCCTGTGCCGACTATATAGCTGTGTGCGGGATGGAATTTCCCCGAGAATAGCGGGAGGCCCTTGTTCGCGGATCTCCTGCCGCTTTTGACCTCGATTGCTATACAGGAGTCGTCGCTCTGTACGATGAAATCCACCTCGTCGTCTCTTTCGCGCCAGTAATAGACTTCATAGCCTTCTTCCGCGGCCGCAGCGAGAAGGTGAGCGCCGACCGCGCTCTCCACCCATCTGCCCCACAAAGCAGAATCCAGCCTGACGGAAGCGAAAGACTTGCTGCGGTAGGCGGACAGGAGCGCATTGTTGAAAGTCAGGAACTTAGGCACGGAATTGTATTTCCGCGCATCATCGGAAGCATACTTCTGAAGTCCGCAAATCAGCTGACATTGCTTGAGGATGTCCAGGTAAGAGGCCAGGGTGGTAACATTGCCTGCGTCCTGAAGCTGTCCGGCAACCTTGGTTAGCGATAGTTCCTCGCAGGAATATCTGCAGCCAAGTTCAAAAAGCTGCTTCATCAGCGCCGGCTTATAGATGCGGCTCGTCTGCAGCACATCCTTCTCTATGGCCGGAGTAGCTATGCTGTCTTTGATATAGCGTCTCCACCTTTTCTCGTCCGAAACCAGACTGGCTGAACCGGGATATCCACCGAAGAAAATATACTCTTCAAGAGTAAATCCGAACGCTTCCCGCATCTCGGCATAAGACCAATGCCCCATCCTGATAAGTTCGAAGCGTCCTGCAAGACTTTCCTTAAGTCCGGACTGCAGCAAGAGACGGGACGAGCCGAGCATAACGAGCTTTATACCTACTTTGTCGTGGGTGTCCCAGTCCCATTCTGACTTGACAGTTTCGCTCCATCCGTGAATCTTCTGGATTTCGTCAATAACGAGCAGATGTTCATCTTCACCGCCGATACGCATCATAGCCCTTACCGACTCCCAGGTGCGGTGTATCCAGTCGGAATCTTCAGGCTGCACTCCGTCTGCTTTGGCAAGGGTGAACGGAAGAGAGACTTTTTCCAGTACCTGATCCATCAAGGTTGACTTGCCGACCTGTCTAGGACCGACTATCACCTGGATCTTATCTCGCCTTTCATTGATTCTATCAAGTACTTGCGCTAATTGTGAGCGGACGAAAAGTGTCTGATTCCCCATCACGAAATGTTTAAATTATTCTTACAAAATGTTCAAATCTCCAAGGCAAAATGTTCAAATCTTTCGCAAATCTAACACTTTCCTCCGAAATAACAAAATGCCGCACCGGCATTTCGACGGAGTTCAGTGACCTCCAGCTCGGGGGCCGCAAAAAATCACCTCAAAAGTGACGATCCATCAAGAATTCGGCACCTTTGAGGTGACTTTCAGAAATAGCCGACCGGGCAGCTACCCTTACGGCTCGCGGCTGAAGATGGCGTGGATGCGCGCCATATCGAACTTGGAGCTGCGGTCGTAGCAATAGACACCGTTCTGCTCCTGCTCCACATCGGTAAGCTGCGTGTAGCAGTAGCCCCAGATGTGGTCGGAGAGGCTCAGCACCGCTTCTACCTGCGCCTCAAGCCGGGCGTAGAAGTCCTCGATGGACACTACGGACTTGCCGTAGCCCCAGGACTCCGTCTGGGAGTTCTCGGTGGTCTCGTCCTGGCCCTTCACCCACTTGATGCCGCCGAACTCGTCGATGATATACGGGATGCTGCCGTCGTAGTTCTCAAAGCTATAAGGCTCGCCGCCCTGATATACATTGGTATTGAAGCCCATATTCTGGGTCTGCCCGTAGTAGGTGGAGGTGCCCATCGTGAAGAGTTTGCCGTCGTTCCAGAGGATTTCGCGCAGCTTCTCCGGGTCCTGCTCGTAGCGGTGCTCGGTCCAGATGTCGGTCAGAGGCTGCACGCCGCCGCTGCAGACATTGACAGGGCGGGTAGGGTCGATGGCCTTGGTGATGCGGTAGATGTCCTCGCAGAGGCGCGGATACTGCACATTGTCCGGCCAGAATTCCTCGTTCATCGGGGTCCAGACCACGATTGACGGATGGTTGACATCCCTCTCCACAATCTCCGACCACTCGAGGAGGAAATTGCGCGCCGCGCGCACATCGTTCATATCTATGCCCCAGCTGGAGGACTCGCCCCAGGTGAGGTAGCCGAGCTTGTCGGCCCAGTAGTGGAAGCGCTCCTCGAATACCTTCTGATGCAGGCGCGCGCCGTTGAATCCGGCCGCCTGAGAGAGCTCGATGTCGTGCCGCAGAGCCTCGTCGGAAGGCGCAGTCCACTGGCTGTCAGGATAATAGCCCTGGTCGAGGACGAGCCTCATATAGAAAGGCTCGTTGTTGAGGTAGATCTTGTTGCCGTCGATGTGTATTTTCCTCATTCCAGTGTAGGAAGAGACTGAGTCGATGACCTTGCCGGCCTCGTCTAGCACCTTGTACTCAACGGTATAGAGGAACGGTGAAGCAGGAGACCAGAGCTTCGGCTTCTTGACCGGGATGACGATCGGGAGCCCGGACTTCGCGCTGCAGCTCTTGCGGCCCACGACCTTGTCGCCGTCCTTTACGGTGATTTCCAGGCTTGTGCGTCCCTCACCGTAGAAGACAGGCTCGAAGACAATCTGCTTCTGGTCGATGTCGGTGTCGATCCTGACGCTCTTGAGGCCCTTCTTCGCTACCGGCTCCATCCATACGGTCTGCCAGATGCCCGTGGTGCGGGTGTACATACAGCTATATGATCCGGCGTGCAGGGACTGCTTGCCCGCAGGCTGAAGACCCGAGCGGAGGTCGCTCTTGGCATAGACCACGAGGTTGTGCTCTCCGCCGCCGGAGATGAACGGGGTGATGTCAAGCGAGAAGGAGGAGGTGCCTCCGAAATGCCTGCCCACGAATTTGCCGTCGATGAAGACATCGGCCTCATAATATACGGCGCCGAAATTGAGGCGGACATTCCTGTCCATCCACTCGGAGGGCACATTTATCTTGCGCTGATACCAGATGCCCGTGATGAAGTCTGTGTACTCGACTCCGGAAAGCTTGCTCTCCGGCGCAAAAGGCACCAGTATGCTGCCATCGAAGCCTTCGCTTGCCGCGTAGCCGTTCTCCAGACCGCTGTGGATGAGGTCGAGGGTGTAGGACCATTCGCCGTTGAGGTTGACCCAGTCAGCCCTTTCGAACTGCGGACGAGGGTATTCGGGGCGGGGGATTGCTGCCCCGGCAGCTGTGTTGCCTAGAAGCGCTGCAAGAGAGAGCGCCGCGAGCGTGATGATGCTTTTCTTCATATTCTAGTACTTGATAATCAGTTTAATTTCCTGCGATGCATCGCCCTCCGGCAGCTCTATAACGGCCTCTTTGGTGTCCGCGTCGTAGCTTGACTCCAGCACATTGCCCCCGCAGCTGACCTTCTTGAGGCCTCGGGTCAGTCCGCCGAGGATTACGGTGAGCTTCCTGCTCTGAGGCATACCGGCGTATTCGCCCTCGCGCGGCTTGATTGTGAGCGTGCAGGCGGATTTGTCGGAAGACTTGGTGATCAGGGTGGTGGCGTACTGCTTGTCGTAGGCCTGGCTTACCCCGTCGTCCTCATAGTGGCTGTAAGACGATTTGCCGCTTCCCGGGGCGATGTAGAGCCTCAGTGCGTTGCTCTTCTCCTGAAGGTTCTGGATTCCGGCCCCGGAGAGCGGGATGATGCTGCCGGCCTTGACGAACCAGGCGTTCTCCCCGATGGTGTAGCTCAGAGTCCTGATGCTTCCGCCCTTTATCATATTGCGGTGGGCCATATCGTACCAGTCGTTTCCTCCAGGGAACCATACGGTCTGCTCGCTGAGTCCGGTCTCGGTATTCATAGGCGTGCAGACAGGTGCTGCGAGGATATTGTCCCCGAACATATATTCCTGCCTGTAGTCGTAGGCCTTGTTGTCCTCTGGATAATAGTAGTACAGCGGACGGCAGATGGACACGCCGGTGTCGTAGGCCTGGCGGGAAGCGTCGTAGATGTACGGGCTCAGCGCGTAGCGCAGGTCAATCGCGTCCTTCATATACTTGTAGTGGTCAGGGAACATCCAGATGCGCCTCTCGATTTTGGAATATTTCCCGTAATGGGTCTTGAAAATAGGGGAGAATACTCCGTACTGCAGCCAGCGGGTGAAGAGCTCCGGGTTGGTAGGAGTCTCGATTTTCTGCATATGCCCGCCGAGGTCGTGCCCCCAGTAGCCGTAGCAGACATTGGAAGCGGTGGCGGTGAAGTAAGGCAGGTAGCCCAGCACGTCCCACTCGATATAGGTGTCGCCGGAGAAGCCGAGCTGATATCTGTGGCTTCCGAGGCCGCCCCAGCGGTGGTAAATCATCGGACGGGCGCTATCCTCGGCGGACTTGCCCCTGTTGGCTCTTAGCTTGTCGTTGAAGAAGGCGTAGTTGATCCAGAAGGTGTTGCTCAGCCCCGGGACATATTTGCTGTCCCTCCACTGCTGCCAGTCGAGCCACCAGAAGTCGATGCCCATCTTCTCGAGAGGGTGGATGACGGAGTTGAAGTAGGCGTCCGCCCAGGCCTGCTGGTCCATTCTCCACGGCACATTGGCGTGATAGCCGGCCTTGGCGGGGGTGCCGTCGAATTTCTTGTCGCCCTCGGAATATACATAGCCCTTAGGCCCATCGTAGTCGTCGGTCCTGGAGATGTAGTCGGCCACGAAGTCCGGATAGGCGTCCTCCCACGCCAGCACGCCGGAGGCAGGGTGGATGTTGAGCGAAGTCTTGAGATGATATTTATTGTGCAGCTCGCCGAGCAGGCCTTCCGGATCGGGGATGAGGTCCTTGTTCCAGGAATAGCCGGTCCAGCCAACGCCCTGCCCGAAATCGTCGTTGTGAATCCGGGAGTTGAGATTGGGCCAGGTCTGGTGCCATTCCATATCGATAATCATCACATCCATAGGAATCCCGCGGCTGCGGAAGTCGCTTGCGAGGGTGATGAACTCCTCGTCGGTGTATGGCCAGTAGCGGCTCCACCAGTATCCGAATGCGTATTTAGGTACCATCGGAATCTTGCCGGCGACCTTGGTGAAATCTGCCAGCGCCCCGGTGTAGTCGTGCCCGTAGGCGAAGATATACAGGTCCTGGACATCCTTTTCCGGGCGCACTGAGACCCATTCGCCCCAGTCGGAGCCGTCCTTTTTGAGGATGTGTCTGCTGCTCTCGTCGACTATTGCCCAGCCGTCCCTTGAGAGGATGCCGGTCTCTAGTTCCACATTCGGGCCTTCGCACATATCCAGGGTTCTGGTAGTGCCCTTTAGGTTGCCCGTGGCCTCGGAATCCGGGGTCCAGGTGACCTTCTTGCCGTTCATCTTGAATGAAACGGAGAGATTGCTTCCGTCGAGCTTGCCCTCTCCTGAATAGCTGAGCGTCACGCGATCGGTCTTGATGGTGACTGCGCTGCCGCTGCGCTTTACGGAGAATGCCGGGACGGGGAGGTTTCTGTTGACAATGGCGAGCGTGGCGTTGTCCTCGAACGCGCCGCTCGCGGACCACTCCATTCGTATCAGCCTGTCGGTGAGGACGGTGAAGCGGGCGTTCCCGGCAATTACGACAGCCCTCTCGTCGGCTTTGGGATTATTGTCGGCCAGCGACGAGAACGCCCCGGCAAGCGACAATACGAGCATTAGCAATATCCTTTTCATATTTTTTTGATTTGAATTGGCGGGTTACGAATCCAAAGTTAATCAATTTCCCGATATCCTGCAATGCTTGCGCGGGTGCTCGGGAATCACTAACTTTACGCCATTATGAAAGAATATATCGAACAGAACCGTGAACGCTTCCTCGGGGAGCTCTTCACCCTGCTCAGGATTCCGTCCGTGAGCGCCCAGGCCGAGCACAAGGCCGATATGTATTTCTGCGCAGAGACGCTGGCCGACCTGCTGATGGAGGCGGGAGCCGACGAGGCCGGAGTCTGCGAGACTGCGGGGCATCCCGTCGTATTCGGGCAGAAGACCCTTGACCCTTCCTTCAAGACCGTGCTGGTCTATGGGCACTACGATGTGCAGCCTGCAGAGCCGTTGGAGAAGTGGAATAGCGACCCGTTCGAGCCGGAAGTGCACGACGGGGCCATCTGGGGCAGGGGAGCGAACGACGACAAGGGGCAGCTTTTTATGCATATCAAGGCGTTTGAATACCTGCTGCGCAGCGGGAAATTGAAGCACAATGTCAAATTTCTCTTCGAGGGCGAGGAGGAGATCGGCAGCCCTAGCCTCCCTGCGTGGATCAAGGCCCACCGGAAGCTGCTCAAGGCGGATATCTGCCTTGTGAGCGACACCACTATGATTAGCGACAAGGTGCCTTCGATCAACTGCGGGATGCGCGGGCTCAGCTATCTGGAAGTCAAAGTGATAGGCCCGGACCACGACCTGCATTCAGGGCACTACGGCGGCTCTGTGGCGAACCCTGTACAGGTCCTCTGCGAGATGATTTCCAAGTTGATTGATTCTGACGGGCGTGTGACCGTGCCGGGGTTCTACGACAAGGTGGTGGAGCTTTCCCGCGCCGACCGCAGGATGCTCTCCCGGGCGCCGTTCGACCTGCAGGAATACAAGGATTCCGTCGGGGTGCGGGCGCTGCGCGGTGAGAAGGGTTATACCCCGTTGGAGCGCACCGGCATCAGGCCTTGCCTCGATGTGTGCGGCATCTATGGGGGATATACTGGCGAGGGGGCTAAGACGGTGCTGCCGTCCGAGGCTACGGCGAAGATTTCTATGCGCCTCGTGCCGAACCAGCGCAGCGCGGAGATTACCCGGCAGTTCGCGCGCTATTTCAAGAGCCTTGCGCCCAAGTGCGTGCGGGTGGTGGTGAAGGAGTGCGAGGGGGGAGACGGCTTCCTGATACCGATAAGCTCTCCGGCCTACAAGGCTGCGTCCCGCGCCATCGCCGAGGTCTTTGGGGTGGAGCCTGTGCCGTCGCGCGGCGGCGGCTCTATCGCGGTGCTTGCCGAGGTGCAGAAGATTCTGGGCATAGACCCGCTCCTGATGGGCTTCGGCCTGGAGAGGGACACCATCCACTCCCCGAACGAGAGTTACCTGCTCAGCCAGTTCTTCCGCGGCATGGAGAGCATCGCAAAGTTCTACGAGTACTGGGAGTAGAGGTGCGCTAGCGCCGGATGCTCTTCGAGGCGAGGTTGAGGCGGTACTTGAAAGTGCGTCGGCCCTGGTAGTAGAACATTGTGAGGGAGTTGGCATCGTCGAAACTGATGCTGTTGAGCAGGCGGTCGGTCCGCTGGTTGCGGCACTCCGGCTCGGCCCAGGCGAGGACATAGTCCGCGCTCTCCTTTTGATAGACGACGATGACGCTGTAGCCCCTGATATCCATAATCACGGCGCGGTACTTGGCGGAACTTACCTTTCCCTTGGCTGAGGCGAAATCCTCCACGAGCGAACTCTCGGCGGGCAAGATGTTGAAACTTAGCTTGTTTGCGCTAGTGAGCGCGTCCGGATTGTGCTCCACCCACCAGCGGATGGCCTCGTCGGTCTGATAGTCCCGCTCCGGGATGGCTTCCAGCTGCGGGTTGGCCTGAAGACGCGAGAGCATCAGCCTTACCTGCGGTTTGGACTGGCCGTCCGGTGTGTCGGTCCGTCCGTAGATGCGGTAAGCGGCGCCGTCTCCGGATGCAAGGGTATTCTTCCCCCGGAACGAAACGCAGTCAAACTCGTCGCTCCCCGGGCAGTAGCTCGAGATTACATAGATCTGCTGCGCGCGGTCGGCGGAGGAGAGCAGGCAGCTGAAAGCAAAGTAGTCGTTGCCCCTGATTTTGAAGGTGAAACTGCTGTCCGCAAACTGCCGCTCCGTCATCCCCTCGGCATCGGCGGACGGTGCCTCGTAGCTGTCGCGAAGGCTCCACGCCCCAATCCTGCGCCCCTTGTCCGGGGCTTTCTCAAGGGTATAGAAACGGACTCTGTCCAGACTCAGGCTGTCGGCGGCGATACAGACCGCGTAAATCCTATCCGTGCCTTCGCTGCGCAGCGGAATCGCCTTGTATTCAGCACCTTCCGGAAGGAAGCCGCGGATAATCTCCGCCGCCTCGTCCTCGGAATAAGGGCTGATGCTGAGCAGAGTGTCCCTGCGCGCCCTGATGTCCTCGGCATAGACGGAGGACGGGTACTTCTTGAGAAACTTGTCGAAAGCCGCCACTGACGGCTTGGAGATGGTCTTGTTGTACTGCCTGGTCTCGCTCTTGCTCTGGGCTGAAGCGCCCGAGCAGACAAGGGCAAGCAGCAGCGCGACGGCTAAAACCCGTTTCATAGATATGTGTCGAAATAATCGGTAATCTTGTCGTAGAGGTGCACGCGTGCGCGGCCCATCATATTGTGCTTCTCGCGTGGATATGGGAAATAATCCACCCGCTTCTCGGCGGCGATGCATTCCTGCACGAAGTTCAGCGAATGCTCCCAGACCACCGTGTCGTCAATCACTCCCTGGCAGATGAGCGTCCTGCAGTCGAGGTCCTTGGCCCTGTAGATGAGCGAAGTCTTGTCGAAGCCCTCCGGGTTGGTCTCGGGAGTGTCCATATATCGCTCCCCGTACATTACCTCGTACCACTTCCAGTCGATGACCGGGCCGCCGGCGACGGCGACCTTGAAGTAGCCGGGATAATTGGTCGCAAGCGAAAGGGTCATAAATCCTCCGTAGCTCCAGCCGTGTACCCCGATGCGGTCGCGGTCAATCCACGGGCTGGTGGCAAGCAGGGTCCTCAAGCCCTCCATCTGGTCCTCCATCTCCGCCTGCCCGCACTGCCGGTTGATGGCCTTCTCGAAGGCCGCACCACGGTTCTGAGTGCCGCGGTTGTCCTGAACATAGACCACATAGCCCTTCTGCGCCATCATCATCTCCCACATCCTGACTCCTCCGAGCCAGCTGTTGGTAACCATCTGGGAATGAGGGCCTCCATAGACATAGACTATGAGCGGGTATTTCTTGGAAGGGTCGAAATCTCTCGGATAAAAGAGGCGGTAGTAGTTGTCGAACTTGCCGTCTGCAGACTTCACCGTGCCGAGTTCCACCTTGCACTGCGCGTACTCGTCGAGCGGGTCGAGTGCAGTGAGGATGTGGTTGATTATCTCTCCGTCGCTATTTTTGACCTCGGTGACTCCGGGCACGTTCATGCTGCTGTAGCGGTCGATGAACTTGGTGCAGTCGGGCGACATGTCGATATTGTGCCAGCCCCGTTCGGAGGTGAGGCGCTGCGCTTTGCCGGCCTTCAGCCCTCGGACTGCGACCTTGAAAAGATGGTTCTCCACTGGCGACACTTCTGCCGAGGTGTAGTAGATGTATTTGCCGTCGTTGGCCACATACTCCACATCGGCGTTGCACGGAGTGGCGCGGTTGATATGTCCCAGAGTATCACAGATATAGAGGTTGCGGTATCCGTTGCGCTGGTTGGTCCTGTAGATGAAATTGTATGTCCCCTCGATGAAGTACAGGGGGTCGAGCGGCTCGACCCAGGCGGCATCGTGCTCGCGGAGCAGCGTACGCACGAATTCTCCGTTGGAGGCACGGTACATATTGAGGTGCATATCGTGCTGGGCACGGTTGAGTACCTGCACGAAGATGTATTTGCCGTCAGGCGACCAGGTCACCCCGGTGAGGTATCGGTCCTCCTCGAAGTCGTTGACTTTGAGCGTGGTAAGTACCTTGCCCTGAGTGTCGCAGATGCAGAGCGCGAGCTTCTCGGACTTCATCCCGGCCATCGGGTATCGGATAGGCTCGGTACTGCCGGTGCGGCTCGTGATGTCGAAGAGCGGGAAGAGGGTTACCTCGGACTCGTCCTTGCGGTAAACGGCCAGTTTCCTGCCGTCCGGCGACGGTATGACTCCGCCGGTGATGCCGAATTCGTTGCGGCTCACGGTCCCGCCATAGACTATGCCCGGCTCATCGCTCGTGGGGAGTATGTAGCTCGGTCTCTGCCCGCCGGGACGCTGCTTGGTAAGCTGGCTGTTGGAGTCCCACCAGAGCTTTACCCTCTCCGGGAATACCGGGCGAATGCCTTGACTTACAGACTCTTCCACGGTAAGCAGGCGGGCATTGGGATTGCCTGCCGGGTGCGTCGCGATGACGGCTGCAATGACGAAAAGAAGCCCGCCCGTCATAAGCTGAGCCCCTCTCCGCCGGTGACATAAGGTATCTCGGTCGCGCCGCTAGGCTTGCTGACGGAGATGATCTTATCCACGATATGCCTCTGCATACCCCTCCAAGGCAGTGCGCCGTTGTATTCCTTGTAGTGGAGCTCGACCGTCTTGCCGCTGCACCTCATCAGTGAGTCTGCCACGGCCTTGTCGGTCACGGAGAAGTTGAACTCGTTGGACTGCAGGCTGCCGCCCTGCTTGGCGCTGCTGAATCCGGTCTGGATCAGACGGCCCTCGTAGGTCTTCCAGATCCATCCTTTATAGACGAGCTGGTTGAGTTCGCCGGCCTTGACGCCCTCGCCGAAGACGAAGTAGAATTTGACATAGAACGCTGCGGCTGCAGCCACAATCAGCACTCCGATAATCCAGGAGAGCACCTTTGACTTTGTTGACATAAAATTTAATTTTATTTATCCCCTGTCCGGGGGAAGCGTTTCCCGACCGGTACAGGGGACAAATTTACTAATTTTACCTTTAAATTCAATCTATTCCTGCTCTCGGAGAGCTACTTCCCGGAGACGACCATGAAGACGATGGCGGAGATGCAGATCAGGGCACCGAGGGCTATGTTGAAGGTGAAGGGCTCGGCGAAGACGAGGGTACCGATGGCGATGGCGGTGATGGGCTCGAATACTCCGAGCACCGCGGTGCGGGTCGGGCCGATGGCCTTGGTGGCTACGGCGAGCGCGAGCATTGAAATCATCGTCGGGATGAGGCCGAGGCAGAAGAGGTCAAACAAGTCCTTGCCGCTGTCGATGCCACGCAGGAACTCTCCGCCCTCCGCAAGATGCTGACAAAAGAAGAGCAGCGTCCCGGTGAGAAGCGCATAGAAGGTAATCGTATGCGCCGAGAGCTTCTGCATCTGCTTGGAACTGTTCACTATAACGAGGTACACCGCATAGCTCAGGGCCGACAGCGCCGCAAGCACAGCCCCCGTAAGATTGAATGTAGCGCTGCCGAGCGGGTCCATCAGGATGAACACTCCCGCGAGCGAGGCCGCAATGGACACCCAAACCTGCCAACTCTGCCTGACCTTGAGGCAGACCATAATGAGGGCCGTGAACACCGGGTAGAGATAGACCACGGTCGTGGCAAGTCCGGCCGGGATGTATTCGTAGGCGGCGAAAAGGAAGAGGCTGCTGGAGCTGAAAAGCAGTCCCAACAGGGCCAGAAGCCATCCCTGACGATAACTTATCCTGAAACTCTCCCGCTTCGCCCCCATCAGCATAGCCATGAAAACCGTGGCGAAGAGGTAGCGGAAAAACAGTACCGTCGGCACTGACGCGCCCCCGGCGAGCACTTCCTTGCCGAAGAGGGGATTGGTGCCATAGGCGGCCCCGGCAATGATGCCGGCAGTATAACCGGCTATAATAGTTCTGAAATGGCCAGCATCCCTGCGGAGACCAAGACTTGAATTCATTATTATTCTCCCGTATTGATCATCGAGCCGGAGAGATACTGGTCGTATGCGCTCATATCTATAAGTCCGTGTCCGGAGAGGTTGAAGAGCAGCACCTTGCTCTCGCCGGCCTCGCGGCACTTGAGCGCCTCCTGAATCGTGGCGGCTATGGCGTGGCAGGACTCCGGTGCCGGGATGATGCCCTCAGTCCTGGCGAAGAGGCAGCCTGCCTTGAATGAATCGAGCTGGCGGATGTCCACGGCTTCCATCCTGCCGTCCTTGAGCAGCTGGGAAACTATCGCTCCCGCTCCGTGGTAGCGCAGACCTCCGGCGTGGATGTTGGCCGGCTGGAAATCGTGACCCAGGGTGAACATCGGGATGAGCGGGGTGTAGCCGCTCTCGTCGCCGTAGTCGTATCTGAATTCTCCCTTGGTGAGCTTAGGGCAGGAGGCGGGCTCGGCCGCGATGAAGCGGGTCTTCCTGTCCCTGTGCCTCATAAACGGGAATGCCATGCCGCTGAAATTGGAACCGCCGCCGAAGCAGGCTATCACCGTGTCGGGGTATTCTCCCGCCATCTCCATCTGCTTCTCGGCTTCGAGGCCGATGACGGTCTGGTGCAGAGCCACATGGCTCATCACCGATCCGAGGGTGTATTTGCAGTTCGGGGTCATCGTCGCCAGCTCCACGGCTTCCGAGATGGCCGTGCCGAGCGAACCCTGATGGTTGGGGCAGGCCGTGAGAATGTCCTTGCCGGCGCGGGTGGACATTGACGGCGAGGCGGTAACCTGCGCCCCGAATACCCCCATTATGCTGCGCCTGTAAGGCTTCTGCTCATAGCTGATTTTGACCTGATACACAGCACATTCCAGTCCGAACACGCTGGCGGCGTAGGAGAGTGCGGCACCCCACTGGCCGGCTCCGGTCTCGGTGGTGACATTGGAGACTCCCTCCTGCTTGCAGTAGTATGCCTGGGCGAGGGCCGAATTGAGCTTGTGCGAGCCGACAGGGCTCACGCTCTCGTTTTTGAAATATATGTGAGCAGGGGTGTCCAATGCCTTTTCTAGCTCGTAAGCGCGCACCAGCGGGGTGCAGCGGTAGAAGCGATACTGCTCGCGCACAGGCTCCGGGATATCAATCCATCGGTCCGCGGTGTTGAGTTCCTGGTCGGCGCAGGCCTTGGCGAAGAGGGGATAGAGGTCTTCGGCCTTGACCGGCTGACGGGTTTCTGGGTTCAGCATCGGCTGGGGCTTATGCTCCAGATCCGCCTGAATATTATACCATTGCGTAGGAATCTCGCTCTCGGGAAGGATATATCTTTTCTGTTTCATCTCGGCAATTACTAACGAGCCGCTAAGTTAGCGAAAATTGGCTATATTTGCCCCTCGATAGGGACAAAAAAAGATTCCCGATATCACATCGGGAATCTTCAGTTCTGATTCTAACCAAAATTTAACCTATGAAAAATCTATTCGACAAGAAATATTACAATTACTGTGCCAAAACGAGAGCAAAAATGATAAAAACTAACGCTGCAAGACTGCTTGATGCAGCAAAAATTCCATACGAGCTGATTCCCTACGAATATACCGAGGACGACCTGTCCGCGACGCATGTCGCAGCTGAGCTGGGGGAGGACATCGAGACCGTATTCAAGACGCTGGTACTCAGGGGAGACCGTGGCGGCATCTTCGTCTGCGTCATCCCGGGGGACTTCGAGGTCGACCTCAAGCTGGCCGCCCGCATCTCCGGCAACAAGAGCTGCGAGATGGTCCATGTCAAGGAACTGCTGCCTCTGACCGGCTATATCCGCGGAGGCTGTTCGCCGATAGGGATGAAGAAGGCCTATCCGACATTTATCCACGAGTCAGCCCTGCTCTATGACTATATTTATATCAGCGCAGGAGTCCGCGGCCTGCAGATACGCATCGCCCCGCAGGACCTGATTGACTTCGTCGGCGCAGAGCTTTATCCGATATAAAAAAGAGGATGACCCTTTTGGATCACCCTCTTTTTTATGAATATGTCGCTGCGGAGATTACTCGGCTGCTACGACATTGACTTTGATGTTGGCGAAGACGCCCTTGTAGCACTTCACCTTGCCCTCGAACTCGCCGAGCTCCTTGATGTCGCTGACAGCGATGTTCTTCTTGTCGACCTCTACGCCTGCGGCTGCGAGAACCTCGGCAACCTGGGCGGCGGTAACGGCTCCGTAGAGCTTGCCGCTCTCACCGACCTTGGCGGAAACGGTGATGTTGACAGCCTCAATCTTCGCAGCAAGAGCCTGAGCGTCAGCAACGAGCTTGGCTTCCTTGTGCGCCCTCTGACGGATGGTCTCCTCGTGCTGCTTGAGAGCTGAAGGGGTGCCGACAGCGGCATATCCCTGAGGAACGAGATAATTGAGAGCGTAACCGGTCTTCACTTCTACCACCTCTCCGGCCTCGCCGAGATTGGCAACTTCTTTCTTGAGAATAATTTTCATAACGCTTCAATTATTTAAGGAGGTCAGTTACATACGGGAGAAGAGCGAGGGAGCGTGCGCGCTTTACGGCCTGTGCCACTTTGCGCTGGAACTTCAGGGAAGTACCGGTGATGCGGCGAGGCAGAATCTTGCCCTGCTCGTTGAGGAACTTCTTGAGGAACTCAGGGTCCTTGTAGTCAACATACTTGATGCCGGCTTTCTTGAAGCGGCAGTATTTCTTCTTGCGAACCTCTACGGTAGGAGGGTTCAGGTAACGGATTTCGTTGTTTACAATGTTTGCCATAATGATTCCTCCTGATTATGCTTCTTCCTGTTCTGCAGCTTCCTCGGCCTTTGCCTCAACCGGAGCCTCCTCCACCTTGGCGGCGGCAGCGGCAGCCTTTGCGGCGCGGGTCTGACGGCGATGCTCTGCGTAAGCTACGGCGTGCTTGTCAAGGGCTACGGTAAGGTAGCGGATGATGCGCTCGTCGCGGTGATACTGGGTCTCGAGAGTCGCTACGAACTCAGGGGTGGCCTTGAACTCGATCAGGTAGTAGAATCCTGATGTCTTGTGCTGGATCGGGTACGCGAGCTGCTTGAGCCCCCAATCCTCCTGGTACACAACCTCTCCACCGTTGTCGGTGATGAGCTTGACGTACTTGGCAACCGCTTCCTTCATCTGGGTGTCAGACAAAACGGGAGTTGCAATGAAAACGGTTTCGTACTGTTTAATCATTTTGTTGATAATTAATTATAAAATAAAAGCCCCAAAAGGGGCTGCAAATATAGCAATAAAAATCAATGTGTGCAATACTTCTCGGGATGACGGGCCACAAGATGCAGATCTTCGTACTTCTGCTGAATCAGGGCGGTATCGGCGCGGGCGTCGTCGGTGCAGATGAACCTCTCCCCGATGCTGACCCGCTTCGTGCCCCAGTTGAAGTAGCCGAGATATACCGGACAATCGAGGGCTCGGGCTATGGTGTGGTAGCCCATCTTCCACCTGTGCACCGGCTTGCGAGTGCCTTCCGGCGCGATGCAGAGGTGGAATTCGCCCGGAGTGGACTCTATGGCGGAAATCACGCTGCGTACCACCGTGGCGCCGTTGCTCCTGTCCACCGGAATGCAGCCCAGATGGCGGAGTATCGGACCGAGCGGCCAGAAGAAGAATTCTTTTTTTATCATCACGTGCGCCGTGTGCCCGAGGCTCTTGTAGTAGAAGTATGCCACGAGGAAGTCGGCGATGCTGGTGTGGGGCACTCCGAGGATGATGCATTTCTCCTCGGGGGCGGGGCCGCTGTCGGCCTTCCAGCCCCAAAGCTTCATTATGAGGGCGTAGATGTTCATATGTTGATGTCTTCGAGCTCCTCCTCGCTGCGGAGGTTGCGGCGGATAAAGTTCTGGCGGTCAATGGTGTTGTCGCCCATATAGAAGTTCATTATTTCCGCGATGGACTCCTCTTCGGCGAGGCTGACAGCGTCGGTGCGCATATCCGGTCCGATGAAGTGGACGAACTCCTCGGAGGAAATCTCTCCCAGACCTTTGAACCGGGTGATTTCCACTCCGGTCTTGAGCTCGGCGACTGCCTTGTCGCGCTCCTCCTGGTTGTAGCAGTAGCGGTTGGACTTTTTGTTGCGCACCCTGAAGAGGGGAGTCTGGAGGATATAGACATGCCCGCGGCGGATGAGGTCGGGGTAGTATTTCATGAAGAATGTCAGTACCAGCATCCTGATGTGCATTCCGTCGTCATCGGCATCGGTCGCCACTATTATATTGTTGTAGCGCAGGTTTTCGAGGTCGTCCTCCACTCCGAGCGCCGAGATGAGCAGGTTGAGCTCCTCGTTCTCGGCCACCTTGCGGCGGCTCTCCTTGTAGCAGTTGATAGGCTTGCCCCTCAGGGAGAATACGGCCTGGAAGTTGGCGTCGCGGGCCTTGGTGATGGTTCCGCTCGCGGAGTCGCCCTCGGTGATGAAGATGGACGAGCTCTCGATGTTCTCCTGGTTCTTGTCGTTGCGCTTGTCGTTGTAGTGGAAGCGGCAGTCGCGCAGCTTGCGGTTATAGACATTGGTGCGCTTGTTGCGCTCGCGGGTCTTCTTCTGTATGCCGGAGATCTCCTCGCGCTCCTTCTGGGAGGCCTTGATCTTCTCTTCGATGACCGGGGCTATCTCCTTGTGGATGCGCAGGTAGTTGTCGAGGTTCTTGGAGAGGAAGTCGTTGACGAAGGAGCGGATGGTCGGGCCGATGTCGGTCTTCATCACGCCGCCCTCGCTGTAGGTCTTCTCCCACATATAGTTGCTGCCGAGCTTGGTCTTGGTCTGGCCTTCGAAGTTCGGCTCCTGGATGCGTATGCTGATGGCTCCCACGACTCCCTGGCGGCAGTCCGCGGCGTCATAGTTTTTCTTGTAGAATTCCTTGAGGGTCTTGGCTATCGCCTCCCTGAACGCCGCGAGGTGGGTACCTCCGTCGCGGGTGTTCTGGCCGTTGACGAAGGAGGAGATGTTCTCGCCGTAGGCGTTGCAGTGGCTCAGCACTATCTCGATGTCGTCGCCCTCCAGATGGATAGGGGGGTAGAGCGGCTCTTCGCCTAGGTTCTCGTTGACGAGGTCGAGCAGGCCGTTGTCGGACTTGTAGGCGGTGCCGTTGAGGTTGAGGGTCAAGCCTTTGTTGAGGTAGGAGTAGTTCTTGACCATCGTCTCGACATAGTCCGGGTTGAAGGCGTATTCGCCGAACATCAAGGTGTCCGGGGTGAAGCGGATCAGCGTGCCGTCCTTCTCTTTGGTGCTCTCGCTGCCGCTCTCCTGGAGCTTGCCGCGGGAGAAGTTCGCGTGGAAGCATTCGCCGCCGCGGTGCGAGCAGACATAGAAGTCGGCTGAGAGGGCGTTGACGGCCTTGGTGCCCACGCCGTTGAGACCCACTGACTTCTTGAATACCTTGTCGTCGAACTTGCCTCCGGTGTTGAGGATGCTCACCGCGTCCACCACCTTGCCGAGAGGAATGCCGCGCCCGAAATCGCGCACGGTCACCGTGCCGTCCTCGATGCTGATGCGTATCTCCTTGCCGAAGCCGGCGGCATATTCGTCCACTGAGTTGTCAATTATCTCCTTGAGCAGCACATAGATACCGTCACCGGGGTCCTTGCCGTCGCCGAGCCTGCCGATATACATTCCCGGGCGCAGGCGGATATGCTCCACGCCCTCGATGGTGCGTATGCTGTCGTCTGTGTAGTTATTTTGTTCCATTCTTCTTCACCACTCCCTTCATATGCAGAAGGATAGCCTTCTTCTGCGCGGATGTATAAACTGTAAGTGTCTTGTCGAAAAAAGTCGGCCCCTCGTCGTTGGAGTAGGTGGCGCTGATTATGCCCTTTTCGCCAGGCTTAATGGCCTCGCGGGTCCAGCTGACGCTCGTGCAGCCGCAGGAGGACACGACGGCGAATATATTGAGCGGCTCCTCCGAGGTGTTGGTCACGGTGAAGGTGCAGCTCAGCGGTCCGTCGCTCTCGCCGACCTGTCCGAAATCGTGGACCGTCTTGTCGAAACTCAGCGGCGCGGAGAGCGCGAGGGCGAGCAGAAATGTGATAATACTCTTCATACTCTGCAAAGTTAACACAAATCTTGCACCGAAAAAATTGGGAATTCAGATTTTCCTGCTAATTTTGTCCCTTGATTGAAAAACACACACTAAAGATTATGGCTTACAAAATTGACCCGAACACCTGCGTTGCCTGCGGCACATGCCAGGGAGAATGCCCTTCAGGGGCTATCAAGGAAGGAGACGTTTATTCCATCGACCCGGATGTCTGCATTAGCTGCGGCACCTGCGCCGACGCTTGCCCGATGGGAGCTATCTCAGAGGCTGAATAATATATTTTCCTGAATTACAGCAGGTTAAATGGAGGGCTCACTGAAGCCCTCTTTTCGTTTGCGGAGGCGAATTTTTGCCATTGCAGCTCTCCTGCTCCGAATAGATTATGGTTGACCGTTTCAGACTGCAGGTTCTCTCCGCCCTTGCGGCGAGCGGAAGTTTCTCCGCCGCGGCGAGGGAGCTGGGCATTTCGCAGCCTGCAGTCAGCCAAAACATAGCCGAACTCGAGAAATACGCCGGAGGCAAACTCTTCCTGCGCTCCCGCGGCGGAGTCAGCCTGACCCGCAAGGGAAGCGAGCTGCTTCGCAGGGCGCAGGCGGTGCTGGATGCCTACGCAGAAATGGATGCCGCGTGCAAGGCTCCGAGCACTATCCTGCTTCGCGATGTGACTCTCGGCCAGCGGCGCTGCAATGTCCTGATAGACAGGGGCCTTATTGCTGACCTCGAATTACGGGGCGAGGCCGGGGCGGACAAGATTATCGATGCCGCCGGGCTGGTAATGCTGCCTTCCTATTTCGACGCGTTTTGCCCGGGCACGGAAGGTCTGCAGCTTTGCCTTAGGGACGGCTGCGGCTTCGTCTCTTTCGCTCCCTCTGAGCTCGAAGCGGATATAGTCCGGATTGAAGACTTCGGGATTAGGGCCGCCCTGGCCGTCCCCGCTGAGCAGAAGGAACTTCTGCGCACTTGGGAAAGCCCTGACCCTGAGATGCTTTCGCTGATTGTCGATATCCCTGACGGCTGCTCTCCCGACTGTTTGCAGAAAATTTTCACCCTTTCGCGTAAGAGACGCTGCAGGCTCAGGCTGCGCGCGGCGGCCGGCACCGTGAAACTTCTTGATTCCCTGCATCTTCTGGGCTCTGATGTCCTGCTCTACGGCTGTTCGGCCCTGGAGGGGGAGGAGTGGAAGCGCGCGGGCCGCAGGGGAGTGAGCATAATACATTGTCCGACAACGGATTATCGCGGCAGCGGCAGGCGTTTTCCTTATGAACTTGCCCTCGCTTCCGGCTGCAGGATGCTGCTCGGCACCGGGGATTCGCATCACAGCATAGCCGAGGAGATAAGGACTGCCGTGCTCCTATCTTCCGTCGGCGGCAAAGCCCTTGAGCCTGAGACAGTTCGCCGCTGGGCTACGGCCAATGCTGCCGAGGCTTTCGGAGTCGATGCGGCTTCATTCGCGCGCGGCCGCTGCGCGGACCTGATACTTGCCGAGTCCGGCGCGGAGATTCCCGATTCTTCCAATATCCGCTGCCTTATCTGCGCTGGCCGGGTTCTCCAGCAATCGGGGCGATGATTGCGCGGCGGTAAAAGATTGTCTGATAGGCGGATCTGAAGATGAGATGGGCGTAGTAGCAGGCGAAGAGAAGATGTGCCGCTGCCGTGCCCTCCGGTTTGAAAATCCAAATTCCCGCAAACCATACGGCGAAGAACGCCAGTACGCAGCCTATATTGGAGTTGCGCATCGTTTTCGTGGCGGTCGCGCCGATGTAGATGCCGTCCCAGGTAAATGCAGGGCAGCCGGCCAGCGGGATGAATACCAGCCAGGGGAGGAAAGCCGCCGCAGCTTCGACCACCGTGGCATCGGAAGTCATCACTCGCAGCGCCGGTACTCCGGCGAAATAGTTTATCCCTATGAATATCAATCCTATACCCATACTCCAGGCGAAGGTGCAGCCCACCGCTTGCCTTAGAGACTTCAGGTCCCGCATCCCCGTGTATTTGCCGGTCAGCGCCTCGCCGGCGAAGGCGAAGCCGTCTGTGAAGTAGGAGAATACGAGCAGCAGCTTTAGCATTATCGAGCAGGCTGCGAGAAGGGTGTCGCCGAAGCGGGCGGAGATGGCCGTAAATCCCAGATAGACAATGATAAGGCAGAGCGAGCGCACGAAAAGGTCGGTGTTGACCGAGAAGAAATGTGCGAGTTTGCCGCGGCCGAAGGCCGATTTGAATGTGAGCGTTCTCCGGTTTATGACCTTCCGGAATTTGAAGAATATGATGGCGGCCGCGCAGAGCAGGCCTCCGTATTGTGCGAGCACAGTGCCTAGGGCTATGCCTCTGTAGCCGATTCCCTGCAGGCCGAGGCCCGGGATGCCGAAAGCGAGAAGCAGGCTGAAGATAATGTTGCCGCCGTTGACTGCGAGGTCGGTAATCATCGAGCTGAAGGTGTCCTGCATACCGATGAACCAACCCCTCAGAGCCATCAGCGAGAGGGTCGCCGGGGCGGCCCAGATGCGGATGTAGAAGTAGCTGAGGGCGAGAGAGCGGACTTCGTCAGAGCACTCCACGAAGAGAAATATCAGCTTCTGGAACGGCCACTGCAGCAGTATCAGCCCGAGTGCGATGAGCAGGGCGAGGCCGACGCCCCGCGTGAGGTTGTCGGCACAGTCCTTCCAGTCGCCGCGCCCGTAGGCCTGGGCGCACATACCGCCCGTGCCGGCCCGCAGGAAGCCGAAGTTCCAGTAGAGGATGTCGAACATCAGCGAGCCCACGGAGATGCCTCCGATCAGCGCCGCCGCCGCGGAGTCCAGGTGTCCGGCAATAGCGATATCGACCATCCCGACCAGCGGCACGGTCAAATTGGCCAGTATGCTGGGCAGCGCCAGCCTAAGCATTTCGCGGTTCATCCCTTTCACGCTGCAAAAATACTACAGCCGGCCGATAAAAAAAACAGCGCCGTTGCGTAAAGCTCCGGCGCTGTCGTCTATCAGTATGCGGGTGCCTACTTGACCTCAGGGCGCATTACGAGCTCGATGAAGTTGCCGGAGGAGAGGAGCTCCGCGGCGGCGGCCTTGATGTCGTCGGAGGTGAGGGCGCTGACCGCGGCCTCATATTCGCCGATGTAGTCGTAGCCGTAGTTATCGTAGGACTGCAGGGCCTGGCTCCAGGTGCTATTGTGCAGCTTGTCCTCAGGGACGCTCTTCTCGAGGTTCTTCTTCGCCTTGTCGAAGTGCTCCGGACGAGGACCGTTCTCGGCTATGCCGCGAAGGCCTGCAATGGCGAGCTCGCGCAGCTTGTCGGCTTGCTCGTCGTTGGTCTGGAAGGCAACCTGCATAAGACGGATAGGATACGGCAGGTCGGAGAGCTGGCTCGCCGCGCTCGCTCCGTAGGTGCCGCCTTCCTCCTCGCGGAGGGTCTCGGTGTAGATCATGTTGAGGATGTAGCTAAGGGCGGTGTAGTGTACATCGTCGTTTACGCTGTAAGGTGCATTCGCCTTATAGACCTGCACAACGGTCACGGTAGGGGTCTGCATCGGGGTGCGGAAGTCGTTGACTTTGCGTCCGTCGATGATGCCGTCGCCGCGGTAACTCCAGTCGCTCGCCTTCTTGCCCTTAGGCAGAGAGCCGAGGTACTTCTCCACGAGCGGAAGGATGCTTTCCTTGCTGAAGTCGCCGACAATCACCGCGGTAGCGCCGGCCGCGTCCTTGAAGAGGCGGCGGTAGTTCTTCTCGATGGTGGCGAGATTGGCCTTGGAGAGTATCTCCTCATCGAGAGTGAATGAGCGCGGGCTGTCGTAGATGGTCTTCGCTATCTCCTTCTGTAGCTTCCAGTTAGGCTGATTCTCCAGGTTAGGGAGCAGGGCCTCGATCTGCTTGATGCCCTGGGCATACTCGTCAGCATCGAAGCGCGGAGAGGTCCAGTAGAGGTAGAGCAGCTGGAAAGCGGTCTCGATGTCCTTGGCGGTGCTGGTGCCGCTGATGCCGTGCTGATAGCTGCCGATGAACGGGTGTATAGCCACCTGCTTGCCGGCGAGCATCTTGCTGACGGTAGTGGCCGGGAAGTCGGCTACGCCCGTATTCTGCTGATACAGAGCCCAGATATTGTCCTCGAACGAATAGATGTCCTCGTCGGAGATGAGGCTCTGGCCGCCTTTCTTGTAGATTTTGATGCTGATGCGATCCTTCTCGTATTCGGTAGGGAGCAGGATGACCTTGACCCCGTTCTTGAGGGTGAGCACATCAGAGTCATAGAGGCCCTTGGCGCTTTTCTTGACCTTGCTGCCCTTGAGGGATGCAGGGTTAAGGAACTCCGTAGGGATGTCCTCGCCGAGGGTCTGGGTATATTCGGCATTCTCGACCTTCTCCACCACGGAGAGGAGCTGCTCCTCAGTAGGGTGCTGAAGTCCCTCGCGCTCCGGAGCGACATAGAGCACTACCATATTCTCGCGGGTGATGAGCTGCTGCGCCATAGGGTTTATGATGGCGGCGCTGAGCTGCGGCATCACGCTGTTGACTATCTGGTAGGCAGTCTCCGGATCCATAAAGGACTGGTTGTCGAAGAAGTTGCTGATCATCGGCATCACGAACTCTGAGTTTTTGCGGCTGTCAGCCTTTTTCGCTGCGGTCTCGTACTGGGAAAGCACTTCGCTCTTGGCGCGCTCGATTTCTGCATCGGTGAAGCCGAAGCGGCGCATCTTCTCGATTTCGGAGAGCATAGCCTCGAAGCCCTCGAGGACTGCGCCGTCCTTGCAGGCGACTTCGCCGTAGGTCACATCCATAGTCTCGCAGATATTGCCCATATCGAAGCCTGCGCTGAGGAAAGGTGCGTCAGCCTTGGCGCTGATGTCGCTGAATCTCTCGTTCATCACCGTAGCGATGATATTCTGGACCAGGTCCACCGTAAGCCTTATGTCGGTGCTGTTGTATTCCTCAGGCATCGCATCGCTCTTCCAGTAAACTTCCACGGAGGTGGTGCTGTTTTCCGGGTCGGTGATGATGCCGACTATAGGCTTCTCGTTGCCGGGGATGGTGATGACATCCTTCTGCTTAGGGTTTTCGGCGGCCGGGATGTCGGCGAAGGTGCTCTTTATCTTTGCTTCAACCTCATCGACATCTATGTCGCCGACCACGATAAGCGCTTGCATATCAGGGCGGTACCAGGTGTGGTAGAAGTTCGTGAGACTCTCTGGCTTGAAGGTCTTGAGATTCTCCTCGCTGCCGATGATGGTGCAGCCGGCGTACTTCGTATCACCATAGATATAAGGCATCATCGCCTCGTGGTTGCGCCAGGCGGCGGTGTTGCGTGAGCGCTTCTCCTCGAGGATGACGCCTCTCTCGTTGTCAATCTCCACCGGGTCGCAGGTCACGAAGTGGGAGTAGTCGTGCATTATGAGCAGGCAGGTATCCACCACGCTAGGGCGCACCAGAGGAATGTTGTTGAGCAGGTAGATGGTCTGCTCGACACCGGTGCTGGCGTTGACATTGCCGCCGAATGAGGCTCCGATGCTCTCCAACCAGTTGAGGATGTCCTTGCCCGGGAAGTTCTTGGTGCCGTTGAAGCACATGTGCTCGAGGAAGTGGGCGAGACCGTCCTGGTCAGGGGTTTCCTGGATTGCGCCCACATCGGTGGCAAGGTAGAACTCAGCCCTCTGGGCAGGTTTGTCGTTGTGACGGATGTAGTAGGTCAGGCCGTTGTCGAGCTTGCCGACTCTGGTCTCGGGGTCATTTGGAAGCTGTTGCTGTCCAAAACACATAGCAGCGGCACTAAGAAGCGCCGCTGCTACGAGAATGATTTTTTTACTCATCGTATAATTGCTAAGTGTAATACTTCATTAGTACACTGCAAATATAGAGTAAAAATGTTAATTTACAATAAAGTTTCCGTTACTTTCCTGCAAGACGCTTGTAGGTCTCGAGGCGGACCTTGGCGAATTCCTCGGTCTTGGCGAGAAGTTCGTCCGCGCTCTCAGGGAAGAGCTTGTAGAGGGATGAGAACCTCACCTCGCCCTTGAGGAAGTCCTGGAACTTGCTCCAGTCAGGCTCCTTGGAATCGAGAGTGAACGGATTCTTGCCCTGCTCCTCGAGAGTTGGATTGTAGCGGTAGAGATGCCAGTAGCCGCACTCGACTGCAAGCTTCTCCTCCTTCTGGCTGAGACCCATGCCGGCCTTGAGACCGTGGTTGATACAAGGTGCGTAGGCGATGACGAGGGATGGTCCGTCGTATGCCTCGGCTTCCTTGATCGCGTTGAGGTACTGTACCGGGCTGGCTCCCATAGCTACCTGAGCCACATATACATAGCCGTAGCTCATCGCCATCATTCCGAGGTCCTTCTTGCGGATCTTCTTGCCTGATGCGGCGAACTTGGCGATGGCGCCTGCAGGGGTGGACTTGGATGACTGTCCGCCGGTGTTGGAGTAAACTTCGGTGTCGAGCACGAGGATGTTGACATTCTCGCCGGAAGCGAGGACGTGGTCGAGTCCGCCGTAGCCGATATCGTAGCTTGCGCCGTCACCGCCGAAGATCCACTGGCTGCGTGCAGGGATGTACTGCTTGAGCTTGAGGAGGGACTTGCTGACGTCGCAGCCGCACTTCTCCATCATAGGCACAAGCTTGTCTGCAACCTCGCGGGTCACTGCGTAGTCTCCGCGGTTGTCAAGCCACTGCTGGTAGAGAGCCTTCATCTCGTCGCTGCAGCGCTCGCACTCGAGACCCTTCTTCATCAGGGAAGCGACGGTCTCGCGGATGCGCTCTGAACCGAGCCTCATACCGAGTCCGAATTCGCAGAAGTCCTCGAAGAGGGAGTTGGCCCAAGCCGGACCGTGGCCGTGTGCGTCGGTGCAGTAAGGTGATGCAGGGAATGAAGCGCCGTAGATTGAAGAGCATCCGGTAGCGTTGGCAATCATCATATGGTCGCCGAAGAGCTGGGTGATGTTCTTGATATAAGGGGTCTCGCCGCAGCCTGCGCAAGCTCCGGAGAACTCGAAGAGAGGCTGAGCGAACTGAGCGTTCTTGACATTGGCCTTAGGGTCGCCAGGGGTCTTGTATCCGACCTTGGCGTTGAGGTAGTCGTAGCTGGCCTGCTCGTCGGTGTTGTCCATATAAGGCGCCATTGAGAGAGCCTTCTCCTTGGCGAGGCAGACATCGACGCAGTTGCCGCAACCGGTACAGTCGGCGACTGACACAGCGAGGGCGTACTTGTACTCCTTGAGGTTGGCCTTGCCGTCAGTCATCTTGATGCCTGCAGGTGCCGCGGCGGCTTCGTCAGCGGTAAGCAGGAACGGACGGATGGCAGCGTGAGGGCAGACGAAGGCGCAGCTGTTGCACTGGATACATTTCTCGGCGTCCCATACAGGCACGTTGACTGCTACTCCGCGCTTCTCGTAAGCGGCGGTGCCGGCCGGCATAGTACCGTCCTTGTACGGCAGGAAAGCGCTGACAGGGAGGCTGTCGCCGCACTGTGCGTTGACCACGTCGGCGATGTCCTTGACGAACGGAGTTGCAAGGCGGTTAGCATTGTGATTGACGAACTTGGCGTTGATCTTTGCCCACTCTGCAGGGACCTGAACCTCGGTGTATTCGCCGCCGCGGTCAATGGCCGCGTAGTTCATATTGACGATGTTCTCGCCCTTCTTGCCGTAGGACTTGAGGGCCGCGTCCTTCATATATTTGACGGCCTCATCAACTGGGATGATGCCGGAGATGCGGAAGAATGCGCTCTGGAGGATGGTGTTGGTGCGTCCGCCGAGGCCGATTTCAGCCGCGATCTTGGTGGCGTTGATGATGTAGAGCTTGATCTTCTTGCGCCCGATGACGGCTTTTACGAAGTCAGGGATGCGCTTGAGGGTCTCCTCCTCGTTCCAGAGGGAGTTGAGGAGCAGGCTGCCGCCCTCCTTGATGCCCTTGAGCACGTCGTACTTCTCGAGGTAAGAAGGCACGTGGCAGGCCACGAAGTCAGGGGTGTTCACGAGGTACGGGGCCTTGATAGGCTCCTTGCCGAACCTGAGGTGCGAGCAGGTGTATCCGCCGGACTTCTTGGAGTCGTAGTCGAAGTATGCCTGGCTATAGAGGTCGGTGTGGGTACCGATGATCTTGATGGTGTTCTTGTTGGCGCCGACGGTACCGTCTGAGCCGAGTCCGTAGAACTTGCACTCGGTAGTGCCCTTCTTGACGATGGAGATTTCACCCTTGGTAGGGAGGCTCTTGAAGGTCACGTCATCGACGATGCCGATGGTGAAGTCGGTCTTAGGCTCCTTGCGCTCGAGGTTGTCGTAAACCGCGATAATCTGCGCAGGGGTGGTGTCCTTGGAGGAGAGGCCGTAGCGGCCGCCGACTACGAGAGGAGCATTGTCCTTGCCCTGGAAGATGGTCTTGATGTCGAGGTAGAGAGGCTCTCCGAGAGCTCCCGGCTCCTTGGTCCTGTCGAGCACCGCAATCTTGCGGACGCTCTTAGGAAGCACCTTGAGGAGGTATTTCTCTGAGAACGGACGGTAGAGGTGCACGGTCACAACGCCGTACTTGCGTCCGTGGGCTGCGAGGTAGTCAACGGTCTCCCTGATGGTCTCGGTCACTGAACCCATGGCCACGATTACGCACTCCGCATCCTTGGCTCCGTAGTACTCGAACGGGCGGTACTGCCTGCCGGTAAGCTCGCTGATTTCTCCCATATAGCGGGCGACGATGTCCGGAACGGCCTCATAGACCTGGTTGCGGGACTCGACTGCCTGGAAGTAAACGTCGCCGTTCTGGGCTGTGCCTCTGGTGACAGGGGCCTCAGGGCTGAGGGCGCGGGCGCGGAAGTTCTCGAGGGACTTCTCGCTGACCATCTTCTTGATGTCCTCCTCGTCGATGGCCTCGATCTTCTGGATTTCGTGTGAGGTGCGGAAGCCGTCGAAGAAGTGCAGGAACGGAACTGAAGCCTTGATGGCGGAGAGGTGAGCTACCGCCGCGAGGTCCTGAGCCTCCTGAACGGAGCTTGATGCGAGCATCGCGAATCCGGTCTGGCGGCAGGCCATGACGTCCTGATGGTCTCCGAAGATGGAGAGGGCGTGGGAAGCGAGGGCGCGGGCGGATACGTGGAAGACTGCAGGGAGCATCTCGCCTGCGATCTTATACATATTCGGAATCATCAGAAGGAGTCCCTGAGAAGCCGTGAAGGTGGTGGTCAGAGCGCCTGCCTGAAGAGAACCGTGAACGGCTCCGGCTGCGCCTGCCTCGCTCTGCATCTCGGTGACCTTTACGGTCTCGCCCCAGAGGTTCTTCTTGCCGTGAGCGGCCCATTCGTCAACATTCTCAGCCATTGTTGAAGATGGTGTGATAGGGTAGATGGCCGCGTGCTCGCTGAAGAGATAAGCGATGTTTGACGCGGCCTGATTGCCATCACAGGTGATGAATTTCTTTTCTTTAGCCATATTATTATCGATAGTTTTAGTAAGTCTTGATAATTGTACGCATTATTCCACAAAGATACTTAAAACTTTTGGAATATCAGCTACATTTTTGCGACTTCGGAGGCGGCGAGAAGATAACATCCCGTGCCGAAGTCCTCGAAGTCCGGAATCCGGTCGTAGCTCAGCGGCTGAGCTTCTTTAGGCTCCTTGCCGGAACCCTGCGAAAAGCCGATGAATCCGTTGTCGTGGATGCAGATGCGGTTGAGGCCGTTCCAGGCTCTGGCGACCGCCGGGCGGAAGGTCTCCGCGTCTAGCCTGCAGCTGCGCACGCCCCAGGCGAGGCCGTAGATAAACAGAGAGGTGCCGGTGGCTTCCGGCCCGCCCCAGTCTTCGGGGTCGGCGAGGGAGCAATTCCAGGTACCGTCGGCCCGCTGCACTTTCACCAGAGCTTCGCACATAGCCTTGAAATCGGCCTCATAGACGGCTCTGTGCGGGTCTGACGCAGGAAGTTCGTTGAGAACTCTTACATACGCCGCTAGGACCCAGCCGTTGCCGCGGCTCCAGTAGCAGTTCTTGCCGTTCGGGGTTTTGTACGGAGGACAGAATGTCTTGTCGCGCCACCACAGACCCTCTTCCCGGTTGAAGAAGCGGTCGCGGGCCCATTTGTACATCCTCCACGCCTTCTCGAAATACTCCGGCTTCCCGGCGGTCGCTCCGTACTTCACCAGCACCGGCATACCCATCTGAATGGCGTCGATCCAGGTCCAGTCGGCGTCGGACTCGTCGGTGGAGAGTATGTTTTCCATACATTTTGTGACATTCTCAATCATCTCCGGCCTGCCGTAGAGCCTATACATATCAATATATGCCTGGCTGCAGCAATAGTTGTCGGCGTTGCGGGTGAGGGGGTTGGAACGGCGCATGTTCCAGCCGAAATGTTCGCCCCAGGCCATCGTGTAGTCGAGATATTTCTGCTGCGGGTCCACTCCGTAGAGGGCGAGCAGCCCCTCGTAATAGACCGCACGCGTCCAGATGTTGGCTTCATAGACCTTGTGGCGGGAAGGGAAAGGCATCACTCTGGAAGGGTCGCCGTACTTGGCCATAAAGTAGTCGTTGACCTTGCGCGCCCGGGCAATCACTTCGCCTGCGGCAGGTACATCGTAGTTCACGGGAATCAGCTTGACTTCGGAGCAGAGTCCGGACGGGTCCACGGCCCAGCCGCTGAAGTCCTGGTATTCGCCTAAGGTGTTGATGTTCGTGTCTTTGAATATTCTCCACTTCACTCCGCGGCGGTCGTAATCGGCTATCAGGTTGGACTGGAGGTTGGTTATATGCACTTCCAGCAGGTTGATGCCGGGCTTAAGGTATTTGCCGATGTCCAGCCGGAACGGGACGCACCACGCCGTGCCTGCCTCCTCTCCGTTGATTACCACCCTCGCGCTCTCGCGCACATCGCCCAGGTCGAGTATCCAGCCGTCGGCCGCGCCCGGGTCGTCCATCGGGATGGCGGTGGAGTAGAGGGCGGTGGCGAAGTTGGCCTTGGCTTCAGGACAGTCCTTCAGGGTGGTCCAGTCCTGCGGCTTGTCGGTGAAGAAGTTGCCTTCGATTTCGGGTTCGCTCTGAGGGAAGCTGATGCTCCAGGCGCGGTCGATGGCGACAGGCGTGCCCTCGGAGCCGATGTATTTCCACTCCGGAGCCTCAATCTCCGTCGGGAAGGTCTTGATGAGCACGGATTCGCCGGGCCTGAGCTGGAGGCGAATCTCCGCGAGACCGTCTGCGGCGCTGCGGAGCTGTGCCTTGCCGCTCTTGCCGCTGACTGCATCGTAGAGCATAGCGGAAACGGCAGGAGTGCCGAGCTTGACCCATCCGTTTATCTGATGGGCATTCAATATGGAAGCGAAGTAATTCCAGCCTCCGCACTCGTTGCTGCGGCGGATCATAGTGCCTCCGTGGATGCTCTTGAACTCCTCCGGCGCGAGGCCCTCGAAGGCCTTTTCGAGCTTCACTGCCTTGCCGAAGCCTCGGGCAATCTTTTTGAACTCTTTGCGGCGCGCGGCGAGGTCGTGCAGACCCGGCACATCTCCGGGCAACTTGTCTATGAAATAGACCGGCACTCCGGCTTTCTTGAGCTCGACCAGTCTGCGGGCCGTCTCGACCGGCATATAGCCGCACGGCGGCACGATTACCGGCTTGTCCGGCACGGCCGCAAGCAGCTGCGAGTCGGAGATGTAGTCGGCATCGTAGCCGGAGGCCGTAATTCTGTCCATAATCGCCTTGAACTCAGGAAGTTTCTTGTCCATGTCGTGGATGGTGAACATCATATAGGCTTTGCCCGTGTCCTTGCTCCAGGCATCGTAAACTGGGAAGTATAGCAGAAAATCGGAGTCCGGGCTGCCCGCGGTGAGGAAGGCCTGGCAGCGCTCGATATATTTAAACAGGGCCGGCGCATCTCTCCACATCCCGCCGGTAGGGGACATATTTATCGAGGCGTAGAACAGCCATCCCGGGAACTCCGCTCCCTTGGGGGAATAAGGAGCGCCGTGAAAATAGACATGATTGACACCTGCGGCGAAGGCCTGGTCAAGCTCGGGCTTGCACTGGCTGAGCGAGGTGCGGAAATGCTCCGTCATCCAGGTCAGAGCCTCGCAGGAGACATATTTCCGCCCGGCGGTATGGGCAGCTGAGGAGGCGAATTTGAGCACGGTCGGGTCGCCGTCGTTAGGCCGTTTTATCGGGTCCCGACGCAGCCCCGGAATATCGAAGGAAGTGCGCCCGTAGGTCTCGCACTCCGGGATATCGACGCTCGCATAGACATCCAGCAGATTGGCCGGGGAGCCGTGCGCCTGGTTGCGCGCGAGCGCTCCGCGGGAGTGGCACCACTCCGTCCACGGGGTGATGAAATTCTCCATCAGGAGCTCACCCAGGCACTCGCGGTAGTCGGCGAGGGCCCTGACGCGCTCGTCTGAAGTCTCCTTCTGCAGCAGGTACGGCTCGATGTCGTAGCCGTATCTCTCCTTGAATATGGCCGGGAAGCCCGGAGTCCAGTCCGCCCCGTAAACTTCGTAGGAGTCGTTGAACCAGGTGTGAGGCCACTTTGCACCGCTCTCGGCAAAGGCCTTGTCGAACCTCTCCAGATAGACCTTCAGGGCCTCCGGATTGTAGTGGTCCATCACCCAGCCTTCGCCTCCCGGAGCGGCTCTTTTGACTTTCTGCCTGGTCTGGACGGACTTGATGCCGCCGCTGCTGAGGTCCATCTTCTGCGCCGCGAGCTCCGGAGTAATCTGCGGCCCGCCGAAAGGCCAGCCGGTGCCGTTGTTGAGGTCGCACTCCAGCCCGAGCCTCTCCGATTCGGATATCAGGTATTTGTACATCTCCATCCACTCGGGGGAGAGATAGTCTATGTCGTTGGCCTCGTTGCCCTGCACACCGTAGATAGGGGTAACTTCGTAGCCGCCGATGCCGGCGCGGGCGAACTCTTCGAGATTGTAGGTCAAGCCTTCCTTGTCAACTGCACTGCCGTGCCACCACCAGCGGACGAAGGGTTTGTTCTCTACTGAAGGGGTGTACCAGTCCGTGCCCTGTGCACAGAGAGGAACCGTGGCACAGAGTGCTGTGAGCACGGAGATCAAGCTGTTTCCGGAATTCATATTAAATAAAGGTAGCGGTAAGTGGTTTTATTATATGCTGCGTTGCGCAGTTTCGCTCAAAGTTAAGGAATAAAGCGGATAATTAAAATAGGATTGTTAAATTTGTGCAGAAATTCAAATAACACCATAAATTACCAATCAATGAAACGAATTCTTCTGACAATGCTCGCCCTGGCAGCGATAGTGCCTGCCGGCGCGAAGAAGGTTAAGCCCCAACCCCTTACTTTCCCTGACGGGACAGTGGTGTCCGACTGGTACAAGGACAGTTCCGTGCCGGCGAAGGAGAGTCTGGGCAAGGAGTACAACATCGCCGACTACGGCGCAATAAGCGACCCGAACAGAGTGCAGACCGAGCTGATACAGAGCGTGATAGACAAGGCTGCCGAAGATGGCGGGGGAGTCGTCGTCATACCTGAAGGCATCTACAAGAGCGGGGCGCTCTTCTTCCGCCAGGGCACTAATCTCTACCTTTCGAGGGGAGCGGTGCTGCTCGGCAGCGAATCCATCAGCGACTTCCCGGTCATCACCACCCGCATCGAGGGCGAGGTGTGCAAATACTTCCCGGCGCTGATCAACATTGACCATATCGACGGCTTCACCCTCTGCGGTCCCGGGACCGTGGACGGCAACGGCAGTCCGTACTGGAAGGCGTTCCGCATCCGCAGGCAGTGGAATCCCAAATGCACCAACAAGGACGAGCAGCGTCCGCGCCTGCTGCACATCTCGTATTCCAAGAATGTTACCGTAGCCGACGCCTCCCTGCAGAACTCCCCGTTCTGGACCTGCCACGTCTATAAGAGCGAATATGTCAAGCTGATAAATCTCAGGCTCTTCTCGCCTGTGGCTCCTATACGCTCCGCCAGCGCCGACGGCATCGACCTCGATGTCTGCTCCAATGTGCTAGTCAAAGGCTGCCGCATCACGGTCAACGACGACGCGGTCTGCTTCAAGGGCGGAAAGGGTCCTTGGGCCGACAAGGACGAGAACAACGGCCCGAACTGCAACATCCTCGTGGAGGACTGCTTCTTCGACCGCACCACCGGCAGCTGCCTGACCTGCGGAAGCGAGTGCATCCGGACCCACAATATCCTCGTGCGCAACTGCAAGGTGGACCGCGGACAGTCCCTGCTTCAGCTCAAGATGCGTCCCGACACCCCTCAGCACTATGAGTTCATCACGATAGACGGCATAGAGGGAAGCTGCCGCTGCGTGCTCAGCGCGGCTCCGTGGAGGCAGTTCTTCGACCTCAAGGACCGCAAGGACATCCCACACTCCTACGGGGAGCACATTATCTTTCGCAATCTCAATCTGGAGTGCAAGAGCTTCGCCAACATCACGCCCAAGCCGGACGAGTTCACGCTCGACGACATTACATTGGAAAATGTAAAGGTGACCACCCCGCAGCCGGAGTGGAACAGCTCCGCCATCAGCAATCTTAAGCTGATCGAGACCTATATCAACGGCGAGAAGCAGTAGAGCTACCTCGCCGGCGCGAATCCGCCTATCTTCAATTCACTCTCACCCGCTTCGAAGCTGTCCCAGCTGATGTCGCGGGTGATGAGGTCGCGCACATACTCGGCGTTGTTGATGAACTTGCGGACCTTGCCGACTTTGATATTCTCAAGCAGTACGCCCAGCACCGGGTCGCGGCTATCGCCGCGAATCTCGTAGATGGCGTCGGTTTCCTCGCACTTCGCCCCGCGGAGGGTGATGTTGCGGATGCGGGTGACGGCGGTCTCGAAGGTCGGCACGATGGTGCGCCACTGGTACATCACGTCGGCGTCGATTTCGAAGACGCGCTGCATCCTGGTGGCAGACACATTTTCCACTGTCACATTCTCGATGAAGCCGCCGCGGCGGTGGTTGGTCTTGATGTAGAAGAGCCTGTACACCGCATCGCTGGAGTGGCAGTCGTGCATATAGATGTCCCGTATTCCTCCGGACATCTCGCTTCCGATGCCGAGCAGGCAGTGCCCCTGCACCACTTCGCAGTTGCGCACCACAATCTTCTCGGTCGGGGTGGCGAGCCTCCACGCGTCCTGGTTGCGCCCGGCCTTGAGCACCACGGCGTCGTCGCCCTGGTCGAAGCTGCAGTCCTCCACGACGGCGTGGGAGGTCATCTCCAGGTCGATGCCGTCATTGTTGTGGCCGTGGGCATAGACATCCAGCCCGTGTACCCAGGCATCGCGGCAGAGGTAGAGGTGGATGGTCCAGAACGGGCTTTCGCGTATGCTGAAGTCTTCCAGGCGGACATTGGTGCAGCGGTTGAACTGGATGAGGTGCGGCCTCATATGGGCCTCGCCCTCCTCCATCCTGCGGTGCTCGACAGGCACGCCGGTGGAGCACATCGCGTAGAGCTGGCGGGTGGCCTGGATGTGGGAGTCCGGACGGTTGAACCAGGTCTTCCAGAAATCCATCTTCGGGGCCAGGGTGCCCGGGCCCGCGATGCCTATGTTCTCACATTCGTATGCGTAGATGAGAGGGGAGTAGTTCATGCACTCTGTACCCTCCCAGGAGGTCCTGACGGCCGGGAGATAGAGCTCCGGGTCGTCCTCGAATACGAGCTTCGCGCCTTCGCTCAGATACAGCAGGCAGTTGCTGCTGAAGTGGATCGGGCCGCAGTTCCACTCGCCCGCGGGCACGGTGACCCTGCCGCCGCCGGCCTTGCTGCAGGCCTTCATCGCCTTGGCGAAAGCCTCGGTGGTAGTTTTTATATTGCCCTGCTTCGCCCCGTATTTCGTGATGGGGAAATCCTTCTGCGGGAAGTCATACATCTGCAGAGGTTCGAAGCTGAAAGGGGCTTCAGGGGCCGTGACGGTGGTCTGTGCGGCGAGGCTCAGCGAGGAAGCGAGCGCGGCCGCGGCTATAAGCGTGCGGAGTCTCATTTTATGATTTTCCAGTAATTTTCTTTGCGCGGGAGAGCTTTGGGGTTGGCGATGGCAGGGTGTCCGAGCGAGAGAGCCCCGATGCCCATATATTCCTCAGGTACACCGAGTTCCGCTTTGAGCTTGCGGCCCTCCGGGGTGGCGAACATCTCTTTCTCGCGGTTGATCCAGCAGGATGCGAGCCCGAGGGAGTGTGCGGCGAGCATCATATTGCCCAGCACGAGCGAGCCGTCCTGGATGGAGTTGGGGTTGACTTCCGGCCTGGGCACGAAGACCAGCACGATGGTCGGGGCTCCGTAGTACGGGTCGCCGCCCATACCCATTATCTCCGCGTTCATCTTCCTTAGCCTGGCGTTGATTTCCGGGTTCTGCACCGCCACGATGAGCGGGTCCTGGCTATTGTGCCCGGTGGCGGCGAAGCTGCCGGCTTCGAGCACGGAGCTCAGCTGCTCTTCGCTGACCTGCTCGGGAGTGTATTTGCGGATGCTGCGGCGCGTCCTGATGGCTTCAAGTACAATATTGTCCATAATGATCATTTGTTTGAGTGTGCGTTACAAAAATAATAAGAAAAACGGAGAAAATGATTACCTTTGTGGTATTGACCAAAACCATTCTTTTTAAATGAACATAACACTCAAGCAGGGGTGCAGATATGCCCTCCTTGTCCCGACCAGCATGGGACTTCGCATCACTCCGGAGAACGGACAGCCGGTACAGAGCAGCGATGTACTTCATCTTCAGGCTACCAGCGCCGAGACCAATGTGGCGAGCGTATCGTCCTATCTCGGACTCCCCGTCAAGGTGCTCACAGCATTCGTAAAAGACAGCCCGTTCGCGGCTTTCATCAAGTCCAACCTCCGTGCGAGGGGGATGGATTTCGAAGGCCCGGAAGTGCCTCAGGGCGGCCCTTGGGGATACAGACATCAGATCAATATAGCGGACAGCGGCTACGGCTCCCGCGGACCGCGCGTGTGGAATGACCGCGCCGGTGAGGTGGGCCGCACCCTCAATGTCAAGGACTTCGACCTCGACCGCATCTTCGGGCAGGAGGGCGTGCAGATCGTGCATCTCTCAGGCCTCATCGCGGCGCTCAGTCCGGACACCAGCAAATTCTGCCTCGAGATAGCCCGCGCCGCCAAGAAGTACGGCACCCGCATCAGCTTCGACCTCAACTACCGCGCCTCCTTCTGGAAGGGCCGCGAGCAGGAGCTCCACGACATATTCTCCGAGATCTGCAGCATAGCCGACATCCTCATCGGCAACGAGGAGGACTTCCAGCTCTGCCTCGGCATTGAGGGGCCTGAGGCCGGCGGCAAGGACATCGCAGCCAAGATTGACGGCTTCAAGGAGATGATCCGCCGCGTCAAGAAGCAGTACCCTGCCGCACAGGTCTTCGCGACCACCCTGCGTCAGGTCAACAATACCAACAGCCACAACTGGGGCGCGATTATGCTCGAAGGCGAGAACTGGCATGTGGTTGAGCCGCGCGAAATCCATGTCCTCGACCGCATCGGCGGAGGCGACGGCTTCGTGGGCGGTCTCCTCTATGCCATCCTCAAGGGCTGGGAGCCTGAGAAGTGGATACAGTTCGGCTGGGCCAGCGGCGCGCTTGCTACCACTTTCCTCACCGACTACGGCCAGCCTGCCGACGAAGAGCAGGTATGGAGCATCTGGCAGGGCAACGCAAGAGTCAAGAGATAGTCTATGCTTTACTACGCAAGAGGTTCCAAGACCGACAACATCACTCCGGACGAGGTACGCGCGATATTGAAGGAAGTATTCGACGGAATGGGCAAGAAACACAGAGTTCTCGCCCTTCCGCCTGATTTCACCCGTTTCAACTCCTACGCCGGCCCGATTACGGAGATGGTCTATGACTACTACGGCGACGCGCTTACCGATGTGATGCCGGCGCTCGGCACCCACTCCCCGATGACCCCGGAGCAGATAAAGGCAATGTTCGGGCACATCCCGGCAGACCGTTTCCGCGTGCACGACTGGCGCAACGATGTCGTCACCGTGGGACAGGTGCCGGCCGAATATGTGCACGAGGTGTCCGAGGGCAGGCTCAATTACAGCTGGCCGGCCCAGGTCAATAAGCTCCTGCTCGACCCTTCCTTCGATCTCATCCTCTCGATAGGGCAGGTCGTGCCTCACGAGGTGATCGGAATGGCCAACTACACCAAGAACATCTTCGTGGGCGTGGGCGGCTCCGAGGGCATCAACAAGAGCCACTTCATCGGCGCGACCTACGGTCTGGAGCGCATTATGGGCAGGGCCAAGTCGCCGGTGCGCGATGTGATGGAGTATGCGAGGACGCATTTCCTCCAGAATGTGCCTATAGTATATGTGCTCACCGTGCGCGCCAAGAACGAGGAAACTGGCGAAATGGAGCTCAAGGGCCTCTTCATCGGCGACGATTTCGAGTGCTTCCAGAAGGCTTCCGACCTCTCGCTGGAGACCAATTTCATAATGGTGGACCACGAAATCAAGAAGTGCCTCGTCTGGCTGGACCCGGAAGAATTCAAGAGCACCTGGCTCGGCAACAAGAGCGTGTACCGTACCAGGATGGCGCTTGCCGACGGGGCGGAGCTGGTAGTGATGGCTCCGGCGCTCAAGGAGTTCGGCGAAGACAAGATCATCGACGGGCTCATCCGCAAATACGGCTACAAGGGCACGCCTCATACGCTTGAGGCCACGGATAAGAACCAGGAACTCCAGGACAATCTGGGCGCGTCTTCGCACCTCATCCACGGTTCTTCCGAGGGCCGCTTCACCATCACCTATTGCCCGGGCCCGGACATGAGCCGCGAGGAAATAGAGAGCGTGGGATTCAAGTACGGCGACCTCAAGGAAATAATGGCGCACTACCATCCGGAGACCCTCAAGGACGGCTGGAACACTATGCCGGACGGCGAGGAGATTTACTACATCTCCAACCCGGCCCTCGGCCTCTGGGCTTATCCTGACAGGTTTAAAGACTAGACAATGAAAATAGTCTGCGACAACAAGATACCTTTCCTCCGCGGGGTGCTCGAGCCTTACGCGGAGGTGGTTTATCTCCCGGGCAAGGAGACTACCGCTGAAGTGGTCAGGGATGCCGATGCGCTGATTACCCGCACCCGCACCATCTGCAACGAGGCCCTGCTCAAGGGCTCTTCAGTCAAGGTGATAGCGACAGCGACAATAGGCTTCGACCATATAGACACCGCGTGGTGCGAGCGTAACGGCATTGTCTGGCGCAACGCTCCGGGCTGCAATTCCTGGTCGGTAAAGCAGTACATCGGCTCCGTGCTGGTAAGGCTCGCGCAGAAGCACGGCCTCAGTCTGGAGGGGATGACTCTCGGAGTGGTCGGAGTCGGCAATGTGGGCTCGAAAGTGGCCCGGGTCGGCAGGGCGCTCGGCATGAAGGTGCTGCTCAACGACCCTCCCCGCGCACGCAAGGAAGGTCCGGAAGGCTTTGTCAGCCTCGACGAGATAGTCGCTAAGAGCGACATCATCACCCTGCATGTGCCTCTCTCCCGCGAGGGGGAGGATGCTACCTGGCACCTCTTTGACAGTGAACGGATTGCTTCGATGCGTCCGTCCCAGATACTCATCAATTCATCCCGCGGACCTGTGGTGGACAACCCTGCCCTCAAGCAGGCTCTTAAGTCCCGATCCATACTCGCAGGCGTGCTGGACGTATGGGAAGGGGAGCCGGATCTCGACAAGGAGCTGATTGACCTGCTGGACATAACGACTCCTCATATCGCGGGCTACAGCGCCGACGGCAAGGCCAACGGCACCGCTGCCAGCGTGCGCACGGTATCCGAAATTCTCGGACTGCCTCTTGTGAACTGGGCTCCGGAGGAGATTCCCGCTCCGGCGCAGAGCCTCGAATTCAGCATCGACGCTGCGCTCAAGAGCCGCCAGGAGGTCCTGGGCGAGGCGATACTGCACGCCTACGATGTGCTCTCCGACAGCGACGCCCTGCGCGGGAGACCGGAACTTTTCGAAAAACTGCGCGGAGATTACCCTGTCCGCAGGGAGCCTTCGGCATTTACTTTGCATCTCAAGGGCGGCACTCCGCAGATGAGGGAGTCGCTCGAAATATTAGACTTTAAAATTATAGCAACAATATGAAACCAGTTTCAGACATCGGACTGATCGGACTCGCCGTAATGGGCGAGAATCTGGTCCTGAACATGGAGAGCAAGGGCTTCCATGTAAGTGTTTTCAACCGCACGGTCGAGAAGGTTGACAAGTTTATGGAAGGCCGCGGCAAGGGCAAGAACATCTACGGCGCTCACAGCCTCGAGGACTTCGTGTCTTCTCTCAAGAGCCCGCGCAAGGTGTTCCTTATGGTCAAGGCCGGACAGGCAGTGGATGACTTCATCGAGAAGCTCATCCCCGTGCTCGACAAGGGCGACATCATCATCGACGGCGGCAATACCCATTTCCCTGACACCGCACGCCGCACCGCTTATGTGGAGAGCAAGGGCCTGCTCTATGTGGGCACAGGAGTCTCCGGCGGCGAGGAAGGCGCTCTCAAGGGTCCTTCAATGATGCCTGGCGGATCGCCTGCAGCCTGGCCTTATGTCAAGCCTATCTTCCAGGGCATCTGCGCCAAGGTCAGCGACGGCACCCCGTGCTGCGACTGGGTGGGCGAAGGCGGTGCGGGCCACTTCGTAAAGATGGTCCACAACGGTATCGAGTACGGTGACATCCAGCTCATCTGCGAGTGCTACCAGATAATGAAGGACATCCTCGGCATGACCAACGAGGAGATGCACGAGACTTTCGCCGAGTGGAACAAGGGCGACCTCGACAGCTACCTCATCGAAATCACCCGCGACATCCTCGCCAAGAAGGACGAGGACGGCAAATATGTGCTCGACTACATCCTTGACACCGCGGGCCAGAAGGGCACCGGCAAGTGGACCGCAATCTCTGCCCTCGACGCCGGAGTGCCTCTTACCCTGATCGGCGAGGCCGTGTTTGCACGCTGCCTCTCAGCCCAGAAGGAGGAGAGGGTGGCCGCTTCCAAAATTCTCGAAGGCCCTAAGGCAGTGAAGTTTACGGGTGACCGCAAGGCCTTCCTCGAAGACCTCCGCAAGGCTCTCTTCGCAGCTAAGGTGGTTTCCTACGCCCAGGGCTACACCCTGATGCGCGCCGCTGCCAAGGAGTACGGCTGGAACCTCAACTACGGTGGAATCGCCCTGATGTGGAGGGGCGGCTGCATCATCCGCAGTGTCTTCCTCGGCAAGATCAAGGAAGCCTTTGACAAGAACCCTGACATCGCAAACATCCTGCTCGACCCTTACTTCAGCGGCAAGCTCGCCGAGGCTCAGCAGGGCTGGAGAAATGTGCTCGCCCAGGCCATCGTGAACGGCGTGCCAGCACCGACCCTCAGCGCGGCCCTCGAGTACTACGACGGCTACCGTTGCGACCGTCTCCCTGCCAACCTCCTCCAGGCTCAGCGCGACTACTTCGGAGCCCACACCTATGAGCGCACCGACTGTCCTCGCGGAGAGTTCTTCCACACCAACTGGACAGGCCACGGCGGAGACACCGTAGCAGGTACTTATATTGCATAGCAACAACTAATTAACCAATCATGAAAATAGGAAAATATTCTTTCGGAGTCGGTGACCGCTTCTCTCACGAGGGCGTGTCCCAGCTCAAGGCCCTTCTCAAGGCTGAGAAGGAGTTCGGCGTTAGCTTCGTCCCTGTATGGAACAAGTCCAACCGTGAGCACCAGATCGTGCACACCGAGCCAATGGAGACCCGCCGCGAGGCGGATGCCGCCGTCAAGGCTCTCGGCTACACCGGACAGTACTTCGTGGATGCCGACCACATCAATCTCAACAATGTGGACAGGTTCATCGAAGCTTCGGACTTCTTCACCATCGACGTGGCCGACTATATCGGCAAGCCTGCAGACCCTAAGGACGTGGAGGCTTTCGTGAAGGCAAACTCGCGCTTCATCGGCACCCTTTCAATCCCCGGCATCGCCGAGCCGATCGAGGTGTCCGAGGCCCAGGTGCGCGCCATCGCTGACCGCTATCTCTATGCGGCCCAGGAGGCAGGACGTATCTACCGCCACATCGCCGAGAAGAAGGGAGTGGACAATTTCGTGACCGAAGTTTCTATGGACGAGGTCAACGACCCTCAGACTCCGGTCGAGATCCTCTTCATCCTCAGCGCCCTCGCACAGGAGAAGGTGCCTGCACAGACCATCGCGCCTAAGTTCACCGGCCGCTTCAACAAGGGCGTGGACTACCGCGGAGATGTCAAGCAGTTCGAGAAGGAGTTCGAGGAGGACCTGCTCGTCATCGACTATGCAGTCAAGGAGTTCGGTCTGATGGACAACCTCAAGCTCTCCATCCACTCAGGCTCCGACAAGTTCTCAATCTACCCGATAATGGGCCGCCTCATCCGCAAGTACGACAAAGGCATACATATCAAGACCGCCGGCACCACCTGGCTCGAGGAGAACATCGGCCTCGCAGTGGCCGACCCTGAGGCTCTCAAGCTCGCCAAGAAGATCTATGTCAACGCCCTCGGGCGCATGGCCGAGCTCACCGTGCCTTATGCTACCGTCATCGACGTCGATGTCAACGCGCTGCCTTCACCGGAAGAGGTGGAGAAGTGGGATGCCGAGACCTATGCGCGCACGATGCGCCACAACCAGGCAGACCCTCTCTACAACCCGTCATTCCGCCAGCTCATCCATGTCAGCTACAAAATTGCCGCCGAGCTCGGAGACGAGTACTACCCGGCACTTGAGAAGCATACCGATGTGATAGGCGAGCAGGTTATCGAGAACATCTGCGAGCGCCATATCAAGAGACTTTTCAGCAAATAGGAGGGAAGCGATATGGCAAAATGGTCATTTGACGATCTCAAGGGACGTAATTGCGTCATCACCGGAGGCTTCGGAATCCTCGGCATGGCCCTCACCAGAGGCCTCGCCGAAGCCGGAGTCAACCTCGCCGTAATCAGCCGCAGCGCCGACAACCCTGCCAAGGGCGAAGCCATCGCCAAGGAGTTCGGGATTAAGTGCCTCGGCATTTCCGCCAGCACCCTCGACAAGGAGGCCCTGCTCGCCGCCCGCGACCTTATCCACGAGAAGCTCGGCAAGATAGACATCCTCATCAACTGCGCCGGAGGCAACTCTCCGAAGGCTACCTGCAAGGTGGAGCAGATGAGCAAGGACGACGACCTCGCCGACACCTTCTACGGACTCGGCCTGGAAGGCTTCCAGCAGGTCTATGACCTCAATTTCAAGGGTACTCTCCTCGCCACTATGGTGTTTACCACCGATATGATCGAGGCGGGCAAGGGAAATGTGCTCAACATCTCTTCGATGAACGCTTTCCGCCCTCTTACCAAGATTCCTGCATATTCCGCAGCGAAGGGTTCAATCAACAACTTCACCCAGTGGTATGCGGTGCATGTAGCCCAGCTCGGCATCCGCTGCAACGCCATCGCTCCAGGATTCTTCCTCACCGACCAGAACCGCTTCCTGCTCACCGACGAGCAGACCGGTGCTCTGAAGCCGCGCGGGGAGAAGATTATAGCAAATACTCCGACCCACAAGTTCGGTGAGCCGGAGGATCTGGTAGGAACGATGCTCTATCTTCTCAGTGACATTTCTTCCTTCGTCACCGGTATCGTCATCCCTGTGGACGGCGGATATAGCGCGTTTGGAGGTGTCTAGCCGATGCTGACTTCGGCACCCGCCGAAGCTGCAATCCTTTTGATTAGGCCTTGGAGCACCGCTCCGGGGCCTAATTCTTTAAATGCGGTAGCCCCGTCCCCGAGCATATTCTCCACACTCTGGGTCCACTTTACAGGGGAGGTGAGCTGCAGGAGGAGGTTGGCCTTGATGCGCTGCGGGTCAGTTTCAGGGAGTGCGGTGACATTCTGATAGATAGGGCAGCGCGGAGCCCTGACTTCCGTGCGCTCGATTGCTTTGCCGAGCTCCACGCGGGCGGCCTCCATAAGAGGGGAGTGGAACGCCCCGCCCACGCTGAGCGGTAGCGCGCGCTTCGCTCCTGCGGCCTTCATCGCCTCGCAGGCCTTGGCTATGGCTTCCTTCTCGCCGGAGATGACCACCTGACCGTTGCAGTTGTAGTTGGCCGGGATTACGGTGCCTTCGATTTCTGAGCAGACCTTCTCCACGGTGGCGTTGTCCAGGCCTATTACCGCGGCCATCCCGCCTGGATGGGCCTCGCAGCACTTCTGCATCTCATTGGCGCGCACGGCCACGAGCTTCAGCGCGTCCTCGAAGTCCACGGCGCCGCAGGCCACCAGAGCCGAAAATTCGCCGAGCGAATGTCCTCCGACCATATCCGGCTCGGAAAGGCCCTCGCTGCAGAGGGCAAGGCATACTGAGTGTAGGAATATGGCAGGCTGGGTGACGCGCGTGGCGCGCAGCTCCTCGTCGCTGCCGGAGAACATTATATCCGTGATTCTGAATCCCAGGATTTCATTGGCCCTCTCCATCATTTCGCGGGCCTTGGGACTGTTGTCATATAGATCTTTTCCCATTCCGGAGAACTGGGCCCCCTGTCCGGGGAATACATAAGCAGTCTTCATGCTGATTCGGTTTTAATTACTGCCACAAAAGTACGGAAAAATAATTATATTTGCATTTCGGAACTGCCCCCTTAGTTTAATGGATAAAATTTAGGATTCCGGTTCCTACGATAGGCGTTCGATTCGCCTAGGGGGTACAAAGGTGAAAAATTCCATAGGCACAAGCGTGATACTCACCCTTTTCGGCGAGAGCCACGGCCCCGCGACAGGGGTTGTGCTTGACGGGCTTGCGCCGGGACTCAGGGTTGATGAGGACTTCATCGCGGAGCAGCTCTCGCGCCGCCGCCCTTCCGGACCTCTCGATACGGCAAGGCAGGAGAAAGACCGGTTCAGAATACTCAGCGGGGTCTATAACGGATTCACCACCGGCTCGCCTCTTACGATAATGATACCTAACGAGGATGTGCACAGCGCCGACTACCAGGTCGGTGTCGCGCGTCCTTCGCATGCGGACTATGCCGCGGAGATGAAGTATCACGGCTTTGAGGACCCCCGGGGCGGGGGACATTTCTCCGGGAGGATTACCGCGGGAATAGTCGCCGCCGGCGCAATATGTCTCAAGGCGCTGGAATCCAAGGGCATAAGCATAGGTACACATATACTCGGCTGCGCCGGAGTCCCGGACCGGGAGTTTAGCCTCGACCCGTCTGGGGAGATTGCGCTTCTGGCTGCCCGCGATTTCCCTGTGCTTGACGAGCAGGCCGGGGAGGCGATGCGCAAGGCGATACTGGCAGCGAAGCAGGACGGAGATTCCGTCGGAGGAGTGCTCCAGACCGCAGTCTGCGGCATGCCGGCAGGTGTCGGGGAGCCGTGCTTCGACTCGCTGGAGGGGATGATTTCAAAGGCGATATTCGCCATCGGCGGCATCAAGGGAATAGAATTCGGGGCCGGCTTCGCCCTCGCGGGGATGCGCGGCTCGCAGGCCAATGACCCTTTCCGCCTCAAGGATGGCCGGGTGGTAACGGAGAGCAACAGAAGCGGCGGCATCAACGGCGGCCTGAGCAACGGTATGCCGCTGACATTCAATATGGCAGTGCGCCCGACTCCGTCCATAGCGAAGCCTCAGAAGAGCGTGGATTTCCGCAGCGGGAGCGAAGTGACGCTTGAAGTCAGGGGCCGTCACGACCCGGCTATAGTGCGCCGCGTCTGCCCGGTGGTCACTTCTATGACTGCCGTTGTGATCTGCGATGCTCTCGCGCTCCGCTTCGGTACGGATTATCTCCGCTAGGATTCCTTTTTCTTCTCGTAGAGGAAACGCTTGATTTTGTGTGTCGCCGTCTTGATGAACGGCTCGCGCTGTATTTCCACCGACTTGATGTTGGAGAATTTGCTGACCCTGGCGTTGACGAAGTCCATGATGGCTTTCTGCCGCGCTTCGAGGTCCTCGATGAACTTGTCCTGTCCCTCGAGATTCCAGTCTATTATATTGTCGTTGAGCTGCACTAGAGCCACGAGTTTGCCGTCCCTCTCGACGACTAGCGACTCGCCGATGCCGTTGATGCTGTTGATGACGTTCTCGATCTCCTCGGGGTAGATGTTTTCGCCTGAGGCTCCGATGATTACGCTGCCGAGCCGCCCCTTGATGGAGTACCTGCCCCGCTTGTCGATGCAGGCGAGGTCGCCGGTGCGGAACCAGCCGTCCTGGGTCATTACCGAGCGGGTGCGCTCGTAGTCCTTATAGTAGCCCAGCATCACATTGGAGCCCTTGACGCAGATTTCGCCCTCGCCGGTGGCAGGGTTGATATTTTCAAGCTTTACCTCGCAGCCCCTGACAGGACGGCCGGTGCTGCCCACGGCAGTCTTGAACGGCGGTGCGGTACAGATGAGCGGCGCCGTTTCAGTAAGGCCGTAACCTATTGAATACGGGAAGTTCGCGCGTTTGAGGAATCTCTCTACCTCCGGGTCCAGCTTGGCTCCGCCGATGCCGAAGAAGCGGATGTGTCCGCCCAAGGTTTTCTTGAGCTTCATCCCGACAAAAGCGTAGAGCATCCGCGGCGCGTGCTTGTCCAGATGGCTGAGGAACTTGCTCTTCCTTACAGTCGGTACTATGCTGCTGCGATAAATCTTCTCTATGATGAGAGGCACCGTGAGCATCACGCTAGGCTTCAGCTTGGCGAGGGTGGAGATGAGTATGCTCGGGGTAGGGGCCTTCTGCAGATATTCCACTTTGGCTCCGGTCGCGAATGGGTAAAGCATTCCGATGCTCATCTCGTAGGTGTGCGCCATAGGAAGGACGGAGAGGAATACATCTCTCTTGTTGGTCTTGAAACTGTACCAGGAGTTGAGGACATTGGTGCAGAAGTTCCTGTGGCAGAGCATCACTCCCTTGGCCTTGCCGGTGGTGCCGGAGGTGTAGAGGATGGCCGCGATGTCGATGGCAGTAGGGCGGCTTACCTTGCCGTCGCAGGTGTAGGAGGTGCCCTCGGCCTTGATGAAACTCAGGTCGCCGATTGCGATGACGAGCGTGAGCCGCTTCATCGCCGCTTCGCTCAGCTTGGGAAGCTGTTTTTTCGAGATGAATATGGCTTTAGCTTCGGAGTGGGCGAGGATGTTCTCTACCTCATCCGGGGAGAGCTCCGGCAGCATAGGCACGGCGATGCGGCCATAGACGGTGGTCGCGAAGAAGGCGGCGCTCCAGTGCGGGGAGTTCTCCGAGAGTATCGCCACCTTGTCTCCGGCTCCGATGCCGAAGTTGGAGAGTATCCTGGAAATGTTGTCGCAGCAGTCCCTGAACTGCGCGTATGTATAGCGCTGACCTCCACCCACGAACTCAGCGGCCGTCCTTCCTGCGAAGGCGGTCACCGAGTGCTCGTAGAGTTCAGCAAGAGTGCTGAATTGAGGCTTCATTTAGTGGCTTGGTATTGGCGGAGACCCTCCGCAAGGATGTGCAGAGCCTTCTCAAGCTCGGGCACTTCCAGTACATAGGCGATGCGGACGTGGTTGAGACCAACGCCCGGAGTCTTGTAGAAAGACGCGGCCGGGGTGACCATGGTGGTCTCTCCGTCGAGTCGGAAATCGGTCAGCATCCACCTGGTGAAGTCCTCGGCATTCTCGACCGGAAGCTCCGCCACGGTATAGAACGCGCCCATCGGGAGCGGGGCATATACGCCCGGAATCTCGTTGAGCATTTTGACGGCGCAGTCGCGGCGGCGGATATATTCCTGCCTTACTTCGTCGAAGTAGCTCTGCGGGGTGTCGAGCGCGCCGATGGCGGCGTACTGCCCGAATACCGGAGGGCAGAGGCGGGACTGGGCGAACTTCATCGCTGCCGCCATCACCTCCTTGTTGTGTGAGGCGATGATGCCGATGCGCGCGCCGCAAAGGTTGTATCTCTTTGACACTGAGTCCACAAGGATAACATTCTGCTCGCAGCCCGGGATGTTCATCGCGGAGAAGTGCGGCTCGTCGGTGTAGCAGAATTCGCGGTAAACCTCGTCGCTGATGAGGAAGAGGTCGTGCTTGCGGCAGAACTCTCCCAGTACCAGCATTTCGGCTTTGTCGAAGAGTTTGCCGGACGGGTTGCAAGGGTTGCTGATGAGCACTGCGCGGGTGCGCGGCGTGAGCACCTTCTCGAATTCGGAAATGTCCGGAATCGCGAAGCCGTCACGGATGTCGCTATGGACCGCCTTGAGGGTGATGCCGTTGAGGAAGGCGAAAGTCTGGTAGTTGGTGTAGTAAGGCTCCACCACTATGATCTCGTCGCCCTGGCCTGCCGCAATCTGCATCGCGCAGGAGAAAGCTTCGCTGCCCGCCACCTCGACGAGCATTTCACTCACCTCGATATCGATGCCGATCTTCTTGTAGTATTTGTTTACGAGACCTTCCCGCAGCTCCATCAGTCCGGCGGAGTTGGTGTAGGAGAGATGGTGCAGATGCTCGCATCTGTCCATCACCGCCTTGACTGCGCAGTCCGGGGACTTGATGTCCGGGGCGCCCACATTGAGATGATATACCTTGACGCCGTCGGCCTTGGCTGCGTCGGCGAGCGGAACCAGCTTCCTGATGGCGGAAGCGGGCATTGTCCGCGCTTTTTCGGATATGTTCAGAGCCATACTTTCAATTTTAGTACGATGCAAAGGTAGCAATAAAAATTGTTTTGACCCCATCCGGCAGACTTTCGCTAGGAAACATCTGCCCGACAAGGTCAAAACATAACACATTAAGAGTACTCAGTCCCTATTCGTAGGGGTTCTGAGTGATGTTGGGGTTGATGTCGGTGACTTTCTCGCCAATCGGAAGTACCATTCTGTCGGCGGACGGCACCAGCCGGCCGATCTCATTGCCTTCGCTGTCCTTGCGGACAATAGTCTTGCTGTATTCTCCGAGAGCGTAGAGGCGGCGCATCTCGAACCATCTGGCACCCTGATAGATGAATTCGATGCTCTTGTCGTCGAGGATTTCCTTGAGGACGGCGGACTTGTCGGAGCTCTCGAACTTGCTGTAGCTTGCCTTGTCGTAGCGCTTGGTGCGGAACTTGTCGAGGGTAGAGCAGGCGCCTGAAGTGTCTCCCTGACGGGCCTGGGCCTCTGCAAGTATCAGATAGGTCTCAGGTACGCTTGTGCCGACATTTCCCTGACCGTAGAAGCCGGTGTCGTAGTGCTTCAGGTGCTGAATGGTCGTGTTGCCTGTGAAGAAGTCCATACCGAAGAAGAGATCGTATCTCTTGTCGCCGGACTTGAAGAGGAAAGCTGCATCGTCAGTGAGCTTGAGACCTCCGAAGAATAGGCCTAAATCTATTGACATATAATAACTTACACCACCGAATTCGTCGAAAGGCTCCCTAAGGTATGTGATTTCGCGGTCGGTAAAAGACCCGTAGGCTTCGCTGTTTTCGTAGGCCTTTACAGAACTGTCGGTGGCATCTTCGGAGTACTGGTCGTAATCGTTGTAGTCGTAGAGGAATGAGTCCAGGGCGAGCGATGCCTCGGCATACTTCTGGGCTTCGGCCCAGTTGCCTTCGTGGAGATAGACTCTAGCGAGCAGAGAGTTGGCCGCGGCGAGGTTGCCCCTGTAGTTTTTGCCGCTCTCCGGCGTGGCGTCCTTGAGGTATTTGAGCGCCTCCTCAAGGTCTGCCGCAATGTTGTCGTACACCTCCTGCACGCTGTTTCTGCTGCGGACTGCTGATGCGTCTATGTCGGTCACATACGGCACTCCGGCATCCTCCGCCGCTGTGGCGGCGCTGTACTGCCTGGCATACATATTCACGAGCGAGAAGTGGTAGAACGCCCTTCCGAGCAGCGCCTCTCCCTTGAGCTGGCTCCGGAGAGTCTCGTCGTCACCGCTGACATTGTCGATGTAATTGAGCACGACATTGCAGGTATAGATGTTCTTGTAGAGCATGCTCCAGCCGTTGTCGTCTGCACTCGGCTCGTAGATGTACTTGGGGTCGGTCCAGTAGGTGTAGGTCCTGTATTCCTCCGATGTTTCGTAGTAGAGGTCGGTAATGCTGCCGAACTCGATTCCGTCGTCCTGGAAGACCACATTGATGGCTCCGTGGATGAGGTCGCCGTTATTCATCAGCAGGTCGCAGTCGGAGATTGTGGAGACATAACTCTGGTTGGATTCCGGAGCCTTGTCGAGGAAACTGTCCAGCTTGGAGCAGGACAGTACAGCTGAGAGCGCAGCCGCCGCTATCATCAATCTGTATATTGTTTTCATATTCCTTTAGAATTTAATGTTAACACCCAATGAGAAGAGCCTTGCCGCAGGAAGTCCCTCATATTCGCCGGACAGTGAGTGGACATCGGGATCGATGCCCTCTTTGTTGGCTCTCCAGATGATGCCGAGATTCTCGCCCTGGGCGAAGAATGTGACATCGCTCAGCTTGGCCTTCCTGACTATGTTCTCCGGGAGGGAGTATGAGAGGTTGATGTACTTCAGCCTGATATGGGAAGCGCTGATGGTGTTCTGCGTCCCGTAGGTGGCGAAGAGGTAGCTGTAGTCCGTGGCGCCTGATTCGTGCAGACCAGGGACATCGGTGGTATTCTCGTCGCCTGCCTGCCTCCATCTGCCGGCCATCACTGCCTGGAAGCGGTCGCTATAGCCGTCGCGATAGGAGTATGCGCGGGTGTTGTAGCCGAGCTTGTAGGTGATGTTGAAGGTAAGGCTGAGGCCCTTCCAGGAGAAGGTATTGGTAAAGTTGCCGAACACGTTAGGCTGGGTCCTGCCGTCGTCCACGAGGTCTTCTACCTTGAGGCTGGAAGACTCTGAGGCCGAGACAATCTTTCCGTCCCTGTCATAAACCTGGGCGTAGCCCTCGTTGTCGAGCCCGGCCCACTTGTAGGACCACATCTGATCTATTGCCTTGCCCTCGACCAGCTCCTGTGCAGTGTAGGTGCCGGCGCAGTAGTAGGACGCGTCGAGGCCGTAGTTGACATAGAGCTTCTCGAGACGGTTGCGGTTGTGGCTGATGTTGAGGGTGGAAATCCACTTGAACTCGCTGTCGATGTTGACGGAGCGGACATTGAAGTCAAAGCCGGTATTGCTGATCTCGGCGGTGTTGGCGGTGACGGTGGCGAATCCGTTGGTCGGGTCGGCCTGGGTCGGGGCAATCACGTCGTTGGTGTATTTGTAGTAGTAGTCGAAGAAGCCGCTGATCCTGTTGCTGAGGACGCTGAAGTCGAGGCCGGTGTTGAAGTTGCGGGTCTCCTCCCAGGAGAGATTCTTGTTTGGAGCGTTGTCCAGGGAAGCGTAGTCTCCAAGTCCGAATGAACTCTTGTGCTTGGCGATGATTACATACGGAGAGGTAGACTTGTCTATCATACCGGTCAGACCGTAGGTGGCCCTGAGGGTAAGATTGTTGACCCAGTCGACATTGCGCATCCAGTCTTCCTTGTAGATGTTCCAGCTCGCTCCGACGGACCACATCGGCTTGTAGCGGTTCTTGGTGTCGGTGCCGAAGATGTTGGACTGGTCTATGCGGAAGCTCCCGGTGAGGTTGTACTTGTCCTGGAAAGAATAGCCTCCGTTGAGGAACACGGCAAAGAATCTCTTGTAGGACTGAGAGTTGCTGTAGCTTGCGAAGTTGCTGGCAGTCACTGCAGTGCGGGTTCCGCTCCAGTTGGTGATGTTCTTGGAGATATTGACGAAAGACGGAAGGGTGAATCCGGTGATGCTGTCGTAGGAGGCGAAGCTATTGCCCTCGTAGCAGCTGGTGGAGTTCTGGATTTCGGCGCCTCCGAGCAGGTTGAGATAGTGTCCGCCGTCGAAGCTCTTCTCATACTGGGCGGTGGCGCGTACGAGATGTGATTCGAGCTTGGAGTGGCTGCCGCTATACTTGCTCTTGTCGCGTCCTACATTCCAGGTGGTCTGACTGCCGTCGTACTGCACGAACTGGTTGATGAACTGTGCTCCCGTAGTGGTCTCCGGGGAGTAAACGGTCTGCCCGTCGGATACTCTGGTCTCGTACTGGTACTTGACATTGAGGTTCAGGCCGAAGTCGAACTTGTAGTCGAGGGCGAACTGGTAGCGGCCGTACTTGTCGGTGGAGCCGTTCTCGACATTGTTCATATCATTGATCGGGTTGTAGTAGACGCCGTTGGAGAGCAGGCCGATCCGCTCGGCGGTATCCCTCCACTCGATGTTTGTGGACTTGCCGGAGAGGGCGTTGAGCTTGCCGTCCACCATCAGCGGCTCGAACGGGTTGGCGCTGCGGTCATAGCTGTAGATGCCGACCGGAGCGTAGCCGGAAGACTGCGTGAAGCGCGAAGTCGTGTTGGCGGTGAAACTCAGCCTGTCGGTAATCTTCGCCTTGGCTCTGGCGTCGATGGAATAGACCGTGGAGCCTACGCCCTTGTACATCGAGTCTTCATCCTCGATGCGTCCGGAGATGTAGTAGTCCAGGGCATCGCTGCCTCCGGAGAGGGAAATGTTGTACTGGCCTACCTTGTTGTTGGTGTAGAGGTAGTCCTCGTATTGCCGGTACATTGTGTCGCCGTAGGAGGAGAGCCTGCTCTTGATGGCATTGGCCTCATCGGTGCGGCCGGCAGTGTGTAGCTTGTAGGCATAGACGAGTTCGGAAGATGAGAGGGTGTTGTCGGCGATGAATGTGTCGAAGTGGCCCTTCTCAATGGCTTCCCACTGATAATCGACGGCCTGAGCCGCAGTCATCTTCTTGACATAGGAGAGGTCGGGCTTGGCGCTGATGGCATAGTTGGCGCTGGCCTGCACCTTGACCTTGCCTCTGGCCGCTGCCTTGCGGGTTACGACGAGTACGCCGTTGGCGGACTTGATGCCGTAGATGGAAGCAGCGGCCGCATCACGGAGCACCGTGACACTCTCGATCTCCTCCGGGTTGATGTCTGAGAGCGAGCCCTCGACAGGAAATCCGTCCACTACGAGGAGCGGACCTGACTTGTAGGATTCCCCGGTGTTGATGGTGGATTGTCCGCGAATCTCGAAACTTCCGTCGGACTTGAGGAGCAGGCCGTTGGTGGAAGACTCGAGCTTGCTGGCAAGGTCGGGGCTGGCGAACTTGGAGAGTTCTTCGCTGCCGACCTTGACGAAAGATCCCGTGGCCCTCTCCTTGGAGAGAGTCTGGAAGCCTGTCACCACCACTTCGTCGAGGGCGTAGGTGTCGATGTCCAGTTTGACATTGGAGGCTTGACTTGCAGGTACTTCGACGGTCTTCATGCCGGTCATGCTGAATATGATCACGCTCCCGCGCTCAGTCGGGAGAGACCATCTTCCCTGCTCATCGGTGATGGTGTAGTTCTTGGAGTCTCGCACGCGTACGACAACTCCCGCGAGAGCCTCACCGGTCTCGCTGTCGGTCACAGTTCCGCTGGATTTGGAACTTTGGGCGGCGGATGGCAACTGACCCAGGATCAGCACTGCCGCTGCGAAGGTGGCGCAGATACGGGCCAACCTTCCTCTGAAAGGATTTTTTAGCATATACACTACTTTGATTAAACTGTGGTACTCACTGCCGTGAGTGAGCACGTGGTAATTCGCCATAAAGTTAGGAGAATTTATTGCAATAACAAACATAACCGGCCAAATATTGCTATCTGGCCGGTCTGAAATATAGTTTTGTGTATCTTACTCCCCGAAGCTCTCCAGCTCGGCGATGAGGCTGTGGCAGTCGCGTTCGCTCTCCAGCACTGCCGTGAGGGCATCGTTCCAGAGTTCAATCCCATATACATAATCCTCCAGGGCAATCTCGCCGCCCTGCAGGGCCTCGTAGAGCAGGTCGGCGGCGCTGAGGGAAGACAGGGTCCGGTGATACTCCGCGCAGAGCTCAATCAGCCCCTGCGCTTTGCCGTACTTGGTCTTGAGAGAATTGTGGAACTGCAGATACTCGTCCTGCAGCTTGGCCTCGGCGGCCTCGTAGCGGGCCTTGGCAGCGCGCAGCTTGCCGCGGTTCTCCCAGAGAGGTATGGAAATCCCGGCTGCAACGCCCTGCAGGGTGCTTCCGCTGACGCGCTCTGAGACATAGCCTATTGAGAATTTAGGCAGCCATTCCGAGGCGGCGAGTTTCTTCGCAGACTCGGCGAGCCGCCTGTCGTTCTCCACGGCCTGCAGCTCGCTGCTGCTGCCCACGGTCTGCCCGTACCAGCTTTCGAAATCAGAGGGGAGCAGGGGAGCGGCGAATTCTTCGAAGCCGAAGTCGAGCGGCTGCCCTCCGTTTAGGGTGCGGAGTTCGGCGAGCAGAGCTTCCCGCTCAAGGGAGTTGGTCTTTGCGGCGCGGGAGGCGGAGAGCAGGGCGAAGCGTGCCCTGTTGAGGTCGATGACCCCTGCGGAGCCGGAGTCGAACTTCTCTTGCCAGCTGCCGAGGATGGTCTCTGCGTTGCTCTGACATTTGTCCAGTTCCTTCTGGAGGGCGTTGCGGTAGGTGAGCTCGATGCAGAGCTGTTTAGCTTCGAGCAGGACTTTCTTGCGCGCTACGGCGTAGCGGTAGTCCGCGGCTGCACATTCCCCGTCGGAAATCTTTTTCTTCCAATAATATACGGTCGGGAAGGCGAAGCTTTGGGTGGCGCTGAGGTCAATTCTGTGGCCGCCCTCCGAGTCTGCGGTTTCCCAGAGGTAGCCGAATTCGACCTCGGGGTCCTCCGGGGTAAGACCCGTGCGGGCCGTCATCCTGTCGGCTTCGGCCTCGGAGCGCAGAGTGCGGAGCGTCGTGCTGTTCTGCTCGATGGAGGCGAGCACGGCGCTGTAGTCCTGGGCACCGGCAAGGGTGCAGAGGAGGAGCGCCAGGCTTAGATTTATGTATTTGATTTTCATTTGTTTTTCCTCCTTTTTGCGTACCATTCGTACATTATCGGGATGATGAAGATGTTGAGCAGGGTGCTGGTCAGCAGACCGCCGAGCACTACCACCGCCATCGGGCTCTGGATTTCGTTGCCGGTCTTGTCGCCGTTGAAAATCAGCGGGATAAGTGCCAGCGCGGAAGTCAGCGCCGTCATAAGAATAGGGTTGAGCCTGTCCACCGAGCCGTCGATTACGCTCTCGCGCAGACTCTCGCCCTCGTCGAGGCGTAGATGCTGGTAGCGGTTGATGAGGAGCACGCCGTTGCGAGTGGCGATGCCGAAGAGGGTGATGAAGCCGATGATGGAAGGGATGCTCACCACTGCGGAACTGATCCACACTGCAAATACGCCGCCTACGAGCGCCAGAGGCAGGCTCGCGAGCACGATACCGGAGAGAGTTACATCCTTGAACTCGAGGTAGAGAAGAAGGAATATTACGAAGAGCGCGAGTATGGTGGCGAGGGCGAGGGTACGGGAGGCGCTGCGGGCGCTCTCGAACTGTCCGCCGTATTCGATGCGGTAGCCTTCAGGCAGCTGCACAGATTCCGCCACGACTCTCTGCACATCTTCCACCACGCTGCCCACATCGCGGCCGCTGACATTGGCTGAGACCACGAGCTTGCGCTGCACATTCTCGCGGGAGATGGCGTTAGGCCCGGAGGTGGAGATGATGTCCGCTACCTGCTCGAGCGCCACCTTGCTGCCTGTGCCGGTGTCTATCAGGGCGTTGCGCACCCCTTCCAGGGTCCTTGCGCTATCGTCGCCGAGGCGGAGCACTACATCGTAGCGGCGCTGTCCCTCGTAGATGTCGGAGAGCTTCTCGCCGGAGAAGGCCAGCTCCACGAAGTTGTTGAAATCCTCCATGCTGATGCCGTACTGCGCGAGGGCGGCCCGCTTGGCACGGATCTGTATCTGCGGGGTGGAGGCCTGCTGCTCTATGGACGCGTCCACGAGCCCCTCGATGCTTGAAATGCGGCTCTTGATGGTATTGCCCATCATCTGCATCGTGCTGAGGTCGGTGCCGAATATCTTGATGGCAATCGCGGCCTTGGTGCCTGAGAGCATATGGTCGATGCGGTGGCCGAGCGGCTGCCCGACACTGACGGCGACTCCTGGGATGGCGTTGAGCTTGCTCCGCACTTCGTTGAATACCACCTCTCTAGGACGGTCCTTCAACTTGAAGTTGACATCCATCTCCGCGCCGTTGGTGGCCTGGGAATGTTCGTCGAGGTCGCCTCGGCCGGTGCGGCGGGAGGTGCTGGTGACTTCAGGTATGCTGAGCAGTTCCTTCTCCATCAGAGCTCCGAGTTCGTCGCTGACTTCGAGCGACGCGCCCTGCTGGGTGACCGCCGCGATGGTCATAGAACCCTCGTTGAAGTCCGGGAGGAAACTGCTGCCCATCTGCGTGAATACTATCACTGCTGCAGCGAGCAGGGTGCCGGTGCCTATCAGTACGGGCTTCTTGTGGTGCAGTACCCAGTCGAGCGCCTTGCCGTAGGCGGCGTTGAGGTGGCGGCTGAGCCAGCTCTCGCGGTCGTTGCGGGTGAGGTATTTTTCATTGGTGAGCAGGTCCTTGCATAGCAGGGGAGTAAGGGTCATCGCCACGATGAGCGACATAAAGAGGGAGATTATGTAGGTGATTCCCAGAGGCTTGAGCAGTCTGCCCTCCATTCCGCTGAGGAAGAAGAGAGGGGTGAAAGCCACCATGATTATAAGGGTGGCGTTGATTACTGAGGAGCGGATTTCCCGCGAGCCCTCGAATACCACATCGAATACCTTTTCCCGCTCGGCAGCCGCTTTGCGGTGGTTCTGCCTAAGGCGTTTATACACATTCTCTACATCTATGATGGCATCGTCCACCAGCGAGCCGATGGCGATGCACATTCCTCCCAGGGTCATAGTGTTGATGTCCATACCGAGGGCGTAGAGGACTATGAGGGTGGCCAGCAGCGAGATAGGTATCGCCACAACCGAGATGACCGTGGTCCTGAAGTTGCCGAGGAAGAGAAAGAGAATGATTACTACGAAGATTGCGCCTTCAAGCAGAGAGCGCCCCACATTGCCAACTGAGGCCTGGATGAAGTCGGCCTGCTGGAAGATGTGGGTGTCCATCTTGACATCGTGAGGCAGGGATTCGGCCACGCTCTTGAGGTTGGCCTCGATGGCGTGCGTGACCTTGAGGGTGTTGATGTTCGGCTGTTTGCTGATGGAGATGATGACGGCGGGCTTGCCGTTCTGGGAGGCGGTGCCAAGTTTTACGGCGGCGCCGATTTTCAGCTCAGCCACATCGGAGAGGGTTATCGGACCCTCCGGACCCATCTTCACGAGCGACTGTCCGAGCTCTTCGAGGTCGGTGCTGCGCGCGATGCCGCGGAGGGCGTATTCATTGCCCCAGTCGCGCACGATGCCGCCTTCGGTGTTGACGCTCAGCGAGCGGCCCACCGCCTCCAGCTCTGCCATCGTGACTCCGTAGGCTTCCATCCTGGACTGGTCGGCGATGATCTGGTACTGTTTCTCTTCGCCTCCGACCACCGTCACCTGCGATACGCCGCCGGTGGCGAGAATGGCGGGTTTGACTACCCAGTCCGCAAGGTCGCGGAGTTCCATCATCGAGGTCTCTCCGCCCTCGGACTGGAGCCCGAGGAATATGATTTCACCCATCACGCTGGACTGCGGTGCCAGCACGGGGGTTACATCGGCCGGGAGCGATTCGCCGAGGGAGACCATCTTTTCGGAGACGATCTGCCGGGCGCGGAAGATGTCCATTCCCCAGTCGAATTCTACCCAGACGAATGAATATCCGTACATTGAGGAGGAACGCACGCGGCGTACATTGGTGGCGCCGTTGACGGCCGTTTCCACCGGGAAGGTGACCAGCCTCTCGACCTCTTCGGCGGACATTCCGTGGGCATCGGACATTATCACGACGGTCGGGGCGGTGAGGTCCGGGAAAACGTCAACGTCGGTCCGGTTGGCGCTCCAGAGGCCTCCTGCTATTACCAGTGCCGCACCCAGCAGCACCAGCAGACGGTTTTTCAAGGAAAACCGTATGATTCCGTTTAGCCAGTTCATAGCCTGCTAATGAACGTGTCCCGCGTGTGCGTCGAGCCCGCCGGCAGCCTGAGCCAGCTTGACGATGACTGCGCCCTTGGTAACTACTCTTTCGCTGCCGTCGAGGCCGGAGGTAATCTCGGTGCGGACTCCGTCGCTGACGCCGGTGCCGACCTGTACCTTCTCGAAGAGTTCAGGGTTTATCTGCTTGTAAACGAAGTAGTTGCCCATTTCCTCGACGATGGCTCCGCTGGCTACCGTGAGGGCGTCGGAGCTGCCTTTCGTCTTGATGTATATGTCGGCGAAGGTCCCCGGAAGAAGGCCTGCCCTGTTGCTGATTTCGAAGCTTACAGGGAGCATCGGGCTGCCGGCGGAGACGCTCTGGCCTACGGATGCGAGGCGGCCGTCCAGCTCTTCGAGCGACCAGACTTTGCCGCTGCCGCTGAAGCGGAAGTTTGCGCCTGCTACACCCTTGTTGAGGTCGCTGTGGTATTTTGCCTGCAACTTGGCTTCAATCAGGAGTTTGCGGCTGCTGCAGACGGTAGCGAGGGGCTGTCCGGCCTCGACATATTCTCCGTTGTCAACATAGACTTCGGCGATGTAGCCGTCGATGTCGGAGGTGGCGGAGAAGCGGCCTTCGCGGTAGTTGCTCTCGAGGTTTTCGTAGGCGGCGCGGGCGCTCTCATACTCGGCTTTGGCGCGGCTGAGCTCGCTCTGGCTTACGATTTTCTTTTCTACCAGGGCCTGCTTGCGGGTGTATTCGCCCTCGGCGCGCTCATATTCGCTCTTGGCTTCGATGTAGCGCACATCCATATTGGAGTCGGCTAGACCGTTGCTGCCGATGAAGAGCAGGGCTGCGCCTTTGCGTACGGGGCTTCCGGAGAGCAGTCTGCCGCCTGCGATGGTGACGATGCCGGAGGCTTTGGCGACTATGGTCTGCCGGCCGCTCTGCGCTGGAAGTATCTGCCCGACGCAGCTGATGACCTCTCCTACGGCTTCTGCCCGCACGGGCTCGGTGGCGAAGTCTATTTTCCAGCTTTGCTCCTTGGTGAAGCTGACGCGGTTGGCGCCCGCGGACTCTTCTCCTTCGAGGGCTTCATCGGCTTCGTGGTCGTCTTCATAGACGCTGAGTTCAGTGTGCAGCTGTGTGCCGTTTATCTTGAGGCTCAGTTCTGCTTCACCGGCTTCTTCGGGGGTGAAGCTGAGTTTGTAGATTCCGTCGGTCGCCGCAGGGATGGCTTCGGCAGTATATTCGCTGCCTTTAAGTTTGAGGCTGGCGCTTACCGCGGCGGCTTTGAGCGGCTTGAAGTCGCTGAGAACCGTTATGTGGGTGAGCAGGGTGGCGGTTTCGCCCTTTATGAGCGGCTCTGACTCGGCATATATTTCATAATCGGCGCTGTAGAGCGTTATGTGCTGGGCGTGCTCATGCTCGTGTTCGTGAGCGTGTCCGTGCTTTTCGGCGGTTTCGTGCCCGTGGGCGTGTTCGCCGTGGTTTTCGGCATTGTGGCAGCCTGTGCACAGTACTCCACAGATTGCCGCTATGGCCAATATTCTTTTCATTGAATTTTGCGTTAAATTACTTTTTGATTTTGTTTTCGCTTGCTTCAGGGCTCCCAATCTGGAGACCGTCGCTTCGCTCCTCCCTCCCACTTCGTGGGCCCCTCCCGCTATCAAGCGCGGGTGCCCACGGCCTTCAGAGGCACAAGCGAAACAGCACGGTTGTTGCCGGGTTTGCTTAACAAGTCCGCATCAGCGGACCGCCCGGGGCCGGGACTTTGCGCTAGCAAAGTCGGAAAGGCCTTTAAGGGCGCGGGGTTTGGGGTTACCCCAATAATAATATAAGTACAGGCGGGCCACGGAGAGCGCCGTGGGGGATTCGCGGGGAGAGTTTGACCCGGAAAGGGTCGGAGAAATCCTGCAGGGATTCGGCGCTGCGCTCTTCTGTAGCGGGCATTTCCGCCGTTGCGGGAAGCAATGCCGCGGCCAACAGGAGATGCGCGGCGCTCCCGGCACTGTCATACTTTATTATGTATGTCCCAAGCTCCTCGCAGTGCTGGAAATGGTGTATGTGCTTCTCGCTGAGCTCGTTGCAGTGGTGCTCGTGGGGGATGACGGAGTGGGCGAATACAATCGTAAACGCCAGGATGCAGAATATTGCCGATATGGTCTTGCTCCGTGCCATCGGGGCAAAGGTAGATATTTTTTTGCGTCTTTCTTTACTCATTTATGGGGATAGTCCCGATTTTTTTGTAAGTTTGCCGATGTAGTTAATTACCTTTTACCAAATGGACAAGTTTACAGCCAATTATGTCGATCGCTTCATGGCGGAGCTGATCGCACGCAACCCCGGTGAGAAGGAGTTCCACCAGGCGGTTAGGGAAGTGGTTGAGAGCGTGGCCTCCTACGTGACGGCCTACCCGCACTTCATCGATCTCAAGATTCTCGAGCGCATGACCGAGCCCGAGAGAGTCATCATCTTCCGCGTGCCGTGGACTGACGACCGCGGGGAAATCCACATCAACCGCGGCTTCCGCGTGCAGATGAACAGCGCCCTCGGCCCGTACAAGGGCGGTATCCGCTTCCACTCCAGCGTCAACCTCAGCATCATGAAGTTCCTCGCTTTCGAGCAGGTCTTCAAGAACTCCCTCACGACCCTCCCGATGGGTGGAGCCAAGGGCGGTTCCGACTTCAGCCCGCGCGGCAAGAGCGACGCCGAGGTGATGCGCTTCTGCCAGAGCTTCATGACCGAGTTGTCCCGCCATATCGGCGCCGACACCGATGTGCCTGCCGGCGATATCGGAGTGGGCGGACGCGAAATCGGCTACCTCTTCGGACAGTACAAGCGCCTGCGCGACGAGTTTACCGGCACTCTGACCGGCAAGGGACTCGGCTGGGGCGGCAGTCTGCTGCGTCCTGAGGCCACCGGTTACGGCGTATGCTATTTCGCACAGGAGATGCTCGCCCTGCAGGGCAAGTCATTCGAGGGCCAGACCGTGCTCGTGTCCGGCTCCGGCAATGTGGCCCAGTATGCCGCGCAGAAGGCTATGAGGCTCGGCGCCAAGGTGGTAACCCTCTCAGACTCAGACGGTTTTGTCTATGACCCCGAGGGCCTCGACGAGGAGAAGCTCAATTATGTGCTGACTCTCAAGAATGTAAAGCGCGGCCGTATCAGCGAATACGCAAAGCAGTACCCGCAGGCGCAGTATTTCCCGGGCGAGAGGCCGTGGAAGATCAAGTGCGACATAGCCCTGCCTTGCGCAACGCAGAACGAAATCGAGGCCAAGGATGCCGAGGCTCTTCTCGCCGGCGGCTGCTGGTGCGTGGTGGAGGGTGCCAACATGCCTACCACCCCTGACGCCATCGCCCTCTTCCAGAAGGCAAGGATTCTCTATTCTCCGGGCAAGGCTTCCAACGCCGGCGGAGTCGCCACTTCCGGTCTGGAGATGACCCAGAACTCCATCCGCCAGAAGTGGACGGCCGAGGAGGTGGACAGCCATCTGCACAGAATCATGTCCGACATCCACGCCGCCTGCCTCAAGTACGGCCGCGAGGAGGACGGATACATCAACTATGTCAAGGGCGCCAATATCGCAGGCTTCATCAAGGTGGCCAACGCGATGGCTGACCAGGGACTCGTGTAAATGCTTATGAACGTTCAGCAGGACTATACCAAACTGATGACGACGAAGATCCGCAGGATCCTCCTCGTCTGCAACAATTACGACAGTTTCTCCCTCGAGGAGGACGGGCACATCGAAGAACTTATCAGTCAGGAGTATTCCGAACTCAACCTGAGCAATCCGCCGGCCATAGTGAGGGCCGAATCGACCATCGAGGCCATCGAGACGCTCAAGGGGAAGAACGGAAAATTCGACCTGATCATCACGATGTACAATGTCGGCGAGCTCGACGTGTTCGGCTTCTCCCGGCAGGCCAAGCAAATCCACCCCGAGACCCCGATAGTCCTGCTGAGCGCTTTTTCCCGCGAAATCTACCGCACCATCGAGACCAGCGACCGCTCCGACATCGACTATGTCTTCTGCTGGAACAACAGTACCGACATTATCATCGCCATCATCAAGCTCCTCGAGGACAGTCTCAACGCCGAGCACGACATCCTCAAGATGGGAGTGAGGGCAATCCTGCTGGTCGAGGACTCGGTGCGCTACTACTCTACCTACCTGCCTCTGCTCTACAAGCTTGTGCTTCAGCAGAATATCGAGTCCGTCAAGGACGCTCTCAACGAGGAGCAGCAGGTGATGCGCAAGCGCTCCAGGCCGAAGATCCTGATGGCGACCAACTACGACGAGGCCGTCGCGCTCTACGGCAAATACAAGTCCAACATCATCGGAGTCATTTCCGACGTGGGTTTCGTGGTCCACAAGGGCGACCGTCCCGAGGACGAGAAAAGCGACGCCGGCGTGAGCCTGTGCAAACTCATCAGGGAGGACAATCCAACGATGCCTTTCCTGATGCAGTCATCGCAGGCGAGCATGCGCAGCGTGGCCGAGGAACTCGGGGTGGGATTCGTGCAGAAGACCTCCAAGACCCTCACCCACGAGGTGAGCGAGTACATCGGGCGCGAATTCGGCTTCGGCGACTTCATCGTCACCGATCCCGAGACCGGGCAGGAAATCGCGCGCGCGCGCAACCTCTACGAGTTCGAGAAGGTCATTGCAACGATGTCGGACGACGCCCTCAAGTACTTCGCAGCCAAGAACTACATCTCCCGCTGGCTTTACGGGCGCGGCCTCTTCTCGATAGCCGACCTTTTCCGCCCGATACGCATCGGCTCCGACAGCGATGTGTCGGCGGTGCGTGAGATGAACCTCCGCAAAATCCACGATTACCGTATCAATCAAGGACTTGGCGTGGTGGCGAAGTTCGATCGCAATACCTACAACGATGCGATCTGGTTCTCTCGCGTGGGTAACGGCTCGCTCGGTGGCAAGGCCCGCGGACTGGCGTTCCTTAACCACATTCTCCAGAAATACGAGCTCTACGACAAATGGGAGGACGTGCGGGTGCTCGTGCCGCGCACGCTGGTCATAACGACCGAATATTTCGACCGTTTCATCATCGAGAACGGACTGCAGTATGTGATAAACTCCGACATTTCGGACTCGGAAATACTCTCCGAATTCGTGGCTTCCACCCTCCCGGCGGAGCTCACCGAGGACTTGAGGGTGTTTATACGCAATGTGCGCAAGCCGCTCGCGGTAAGGTCTTCCTCTAAGCTGGAAGACTCTTATTATCAGCCGTTTGCCGGAGTATATTCTACCTATATGATCCCCCACACCGAGAATGAGGACCAGGAGTTGCGCCTGCTCTCCAAGGCCATTAAGAGCGTCTATGCTTCGGTGTATTTCGCTTCGTCGAGGGGATATATTGTCTCCACCTCCAATGTCATTTCGGAGGAGAAGATGGCCATCGTAGTGCAGGAAATCTGCGGCAGCGAGGATGGCGGCTACTATTTCCCGACCTTCTCCGGCGTGGCGCGCTCCGTCAATTTCTACCCGATTGGCTACGAGCGGCCTGAGGACGGGGTGGCAAAGCTCGCCTTCGGCCTCGGCAAGGCGGTGGTGGATGGCGACCAGGTGCTGCGCTTCTCTCCGAAATATCCGCGCAATGTGCTGCAGACCTCTACTCCTGACCTCACGATGCGGGAGACCCAGCAGGCGATGTATGCGCTGAATCTGCAGCCGGACAAGTTCAAGACTTCCGTCGATGACGCCGTCAACCTGGAGCGGATTCCGGTCTCCGACTGCGGCCGTTTCAGGACCTTCTCCAAGGTGGTTTCCACCTGGGACTACGAGAACCAGCGCATAGTCGATTCGCCGCTGCCGGAGGGCCCTAAGTTCGTAACATTCTCGCACATACTCAAATACGGGACTTTCCCGCTCGCGGACATCCTCGGTGAACTGCTCGAAATCACTCAGAAGGAGGTTAAGTGCGGGGTCGAGCTGGAGTTTGCCGCCGACCTCGACCGCAATGGCAAGCGCAGTTTTGACAGCTTTAATGTGCTGCAGATCAGGCCTATTTCTGCCGACGGACTGAGCAGCGCGGTGGACTGGGACGAAGTGGATGACAGCAACGCCCTGCTGCGCTCGGGCTGCGCGATCGGTCCGGGCAAAATCGGCGGAATCCGCGACATAGTCTATCTGCGCCGTGATGCCTTCGATGTGCTCAAGACGCGCGAGATGGCAGCCGAGGTCACCGCTCTCAACGCCCGCCTCCGCACCGAAGGTCGCAACTACATCCTCGTCGGCTACGGCCGCTGGGGCTCCAGCATCCCTTCGCTGGGAGTGCCGGTGCACTGGAGCGACATCTCCGAGGCCAAGCTGATAGTGGAATGCTGTCTTGAGAATTTCCGCATAGACCCGAGCCAGGGTACGCATTTCTTCCAGAACATGACCTCCTTTAACGCTGGTTATGTCAATGTCAACCCTTACGCCCGGCAGGACGAAATCTGTGATACCGGCCGCCTCGACGCCATGCCGGCCGAATACGAGAGCGAGTTTGTCCGCCACGTCCGCTTCGCGGAGGACCTGCTCGTCTGCGCAGACGGCAGAGAGGGCCGAGCGGTAGTCTCTGAATAGCAGCCGTTGGTGTTTCGTGCTTCGGGGCCTCGGCGCAACTTCGCGGAACACGAGAAAAAGCGTGGAAGAGCGACTTTTTGCTGATATGACTAATATTTATTAACTTTGCGGGCTTTTTGTAATGAAAATTGAAGCAAAAGAAGCGTATTATATGGTTCCTAATCGAGCTTAAAGGAAACTGAGTTAGTAGTGAAAAGGCTAGCGCAAAGCTTGATAATCCCGACACTTGCAGCCCTGCTGCTCTGTCAGTCGTGCGGTCTGGATCTCAGTCCGCAGGAGAGGCCCTTTGAGGTCGCTCTCGGCGTCGGCGATGCTCCCGCCACCAGGACCAGCCCCGATGCGGACTTCAAGCGCTTCCACTGGGACGAGGGCGACAGGATAGCTGTCTGGGCCAAGGCTGAAGACGGCAGCTATGCCCTTGAAAACCAGCCTTTCAACTTCTACGCAAGCACCGAATCCCCGAGCCCTCTCGCCTGGTTCAGCTCGACCCTCAGCGCGGCTATGGCCGACGGCAGCTATACTTATTATATGTGCTATCCTCTGCCGCAGTCAGTTAGCGGCACCACCGCCACGTTCTCCGTCCCTTCAGAGCAGGACGGCGACCTCTCCGGCGGCGAGGACATAATCATATCAGTGCCTTCGCAGGGCGGAGCGCTCCAGCCGATAGGGGATAATGTAATCTTGGAGCAGGGCTTCACCGTGCAGATGAAACATCTTCTGCACTTCCTGAGATTCTACATTCCGGAAGGGTACAACCTTCTCGGCGAGCCTGTAGAGCGAATCGAATTCACTATGCCTCAGGCAATTGCCGGCACCCTCAGCGTAGATGTCACCGATGCTTCCTGGGCATCTCTCTCCAGCGGCACCACCAGCGTCAAAGTAAGACTCAAACAGAACCTTTCCGAGTCCACGGGCGACTCGAAGCAATACGCCTCAGCGGTCTTCTTCCCGCCGGCAACGGCCTACACCGCCGCCGACCGGATGCAGGTAAGAATCCTTTCTGCGAACAAATATTCCGACATCATCTACAGCCTCAGCGGGCGGAGTTTCGCGGCCGGACACGTGACTGCCGTGGCCCTGAAGCCCGAGACGGTCAAGAACAGATACAGCATTTACTTCTCCCTTGCATCCAACAATCTGGGAGAAGACCTGCAGAACATTACACTGACTCTCCCGGCGGGCGTCAACTGGCCGGGGACAAGCTCGAATACATATACTTACACCAAGTCTGACGGCTCGCTTATCACGGTCGGCGACTCATTCTTCCTCGAAACTCTGGATCAATCCGAATATACCGCCATCTCTGGGCAGAGCGTCACCGTAAGCTACGAATCCGAGAGTGCCCTTCTCAGCAAGAGCATCACCCTCCCGGACCTCGGCAGCGCCACGCAAGCAATCGTCAGCCTCGACTGCCCGTACCTCTTCTATGAGGACTTCTCGACGGTGGAAAGTTTCAATTCAGGCGACAAACATTCCGGTTCAAATACCGGTAGCAAGGACCCTAAGGTATTCAACGGCTGGAGCGTGGCGAGGGCAGGCGCCGAAGCCGGCAAGGCAATCAGGCTTGCCGCCCACCGCGAGTGGTTTGTAAACTATCCTGCAAGATGTGACTCTCCGTTCCTTAGCGGCCTGAAGGAAGGTAAAACTGTAAACCTTGACATTCAGTTCAACTACTCTATGGGAAGAGAGGAAGGTGGTGCAGGTTCTGGAACCAATTCATCGCAGACTGTCTATCTAGGCTATATTACTACCAGTGATAATCTCAAGAGCGGCGATGATACCGGCAACTGGACAAACAACTTCGAGCTCAATGAAACTACCGGCTCATACGACTATATCAATCACCTGTCCCAGACTACCCTGACGGAAGTCAAGGCTCCGTTGAGACTGAGTTGGCGCACAATCACTCCTACTTCATCAAAAACCACCAACAGCACCTGCTGGCTCTACATAGACAATATTAAAGTAAAAATATCAAAATGAAAAAGTTGAAACAATCAATCACTCTGGCGGGACTGCTGCTGCTTGCTGCGGTCTCCTGCACCAGACAGCCCGACGGGGAGGTCGGATTCATCCGCTTCGCGGTGGACTCCGACGACTTCGTCACGGATGTCACGAAGAGCAATGTCTCGGATTATGCGACACTTCCGTCCTCTGACGAGTTCACCCTCGTGCTGAGTAACGCCTCGGGCGACGAAGTCTATAACGGACTGCTCAAGAACTACGATAGCTCCACCGCCATCAAGGTCGGCTCCTACACCGCCACCGCAAGCTACGGCTCCAGCTCCGACGAGGGCTTCAGCAAGCCATACTTCAGCGGTAGCGCGGATTTCACCGTCGCGCAGGGCACTACCAGCACGGTGAGCATCCCGGTAAGCCTTGCCAACTCCATGGTGAAGCTCGCGTTCACCGACACATTCACCTCCTATTTCACCGACTACAGCTTCACCGTCAAGACCGGAGCCGGCACCGAGATCGCCTATGCAAAGGGGGAGACCCGCGCCGTCTTTATGGACGCGTACTCATTCACCCTCACTGGCACCTTGACCTCTCAGGGCGGCAAAACTCAGACGGTAGAATTCAGCAAGAAGGGCCTCGAGGCCAAGAAGTGCTATACCCTCAAGTTCGACGCATCCAATGTCGGCAACGGCACAATCTCCATCAGTTTCGACGACAGCGTCACCGATGTGCAGCTCGACGAGGTTGATTTAAACGACTAAGTTATGAAAATGAGAAAGTTATCCATAATTATGCTGGGTGCGGCGATTGTGCTCTCATCCTGCTCCAAGGACATCTTCAACTACGGCAGCGCCAAGACGGGCACGCTCTCGTTTGCCACCATGCAGCTTGTGGTATCCGAGGATGTCAATCCTGCCACCAAGGCCGAAGCCGCAGGTGACGAATATGTAATCTCCATCTACGGCAGCGACGGTCAGCTCGTCGGCCAGAAGAAAACCTGGTCCGAAATCCGCGAAACCGGTACTATGCAGCTCCCTGCCGGCGACTACACCATGCAGGTGCGCTCCAGCTCATCCAATATCCCTGAAGCCAAGTTCAACTCTCCTATGTATGGAGCTTCAAGCAGCTTCAGCATCAAGGCGGGCGAGACCACCTCGCTGGGCAGCATCACCTGCACCCTGCTCCAGGCCATCGTCTCCGTAAGCTACAACGAGGCCTTCCTCGGCACCGTGACCGGTGACGGCAAGGCAAGCGTCGAACTCCAGAGCGGCTATCCTCTCGACTACGCCCTCAGCTACAACGAGGGTGACCCTAAATATGAGATGAGACCCGGCTACTTCGCGCTCAACGAGAGCGAGGCTACCGTTACCGTGACCTTCAAGGGCTCCATCGAGGGCAAGACCCAGAAGATGACAGCCACCATCACTGGCGTCAAGGCCCGCGACTGGCACATCATCACCTTTATGAAGAAGGTTGACGCCGACGGCAACGCAAGCTTCTCAGTATCAATCGACGGCCTCGTGGAGGATGTGGAACTCAGCAACGATGTCACAGCTGAAGAGGACGGCGACGGCGAAGACCCTAACGCACCGGCGGGTGACGGCGGCATCGAGCTTGTCAGCACCTGCGACTACGACATCACCCAGCCTGTGACAGTCCCTGCGACCGGCAGCTTCCCGCTCACAATGACGGCGAAGATTCCTAACGGAGCCCTCAAGTTCACGGTGGACATCGCTTCCACCAACGCAGACTTTATCGGATCTGTTAATTCTGTCGGCGGTACCACCCTCGACCTTATCAATCCTTCCGAAGCGGCCCTCGGCATTTTCGACATCGTACCGTTCCCGCACGGCAGCGACCTCAAGGGCAAGACGGAGATCGACTTCGACCTCTCCGGAGCGCAGACCCCTCTGCTCGCATTCCAGGGTACCCACACCTTCACTATGAATGTAGTTGACCAGAAGGGCTGCAAAAAGAGCATTGAAATCAGTCTTAAGGTAGAATAAGCTATGAAGAAGAACATATATTATAGTCTGATACTTCTGCCGCTGCTTGCCGCCTGCACATCCGAGCAGGCGGGGGAGGGCGCGTTCTCACTCTCAGTGAGCGTGGAAAGCCCTGCCACCAAGGCGGCTATGACAAGTGACGAACTGCTCTCCAGCGCAGTCGTCAAGATATACAAGGCCGACTTCTCCGGAAAGGTCCGCGAATACGTCTATTCCGAGATGCCGTCCCAGATTTACATCCCTGCAGGCGAATACAGGGTTGACGTGACTGCCGGAGAGGTCGTCAAGACTAATCCTTCCGCCGCCTCCTGGGAGCAGAAGAGCTACTCCGGCTCCGAGAGCTTCACCGTCACTGCAGGCAGTGCCAGCACTGCCAAGGTGACAGCCAAGATCAGCAATGTCATCTCCAATGTGACTTTCGCCGATGACCTCGGGGACTTCTTCGCCGAGGGCTATAGCTGCACCGTGGCCATAGATGACGCCAGCAATCTCGTCTATACCGCCGACAAGAGCGGTGCCGACGGCTACTTCATCGCCGGCGGCTTCGAACCGTCCCTCAGCTGGACCTTCTCCGGAACCCTGCTCAAGGACGGCTCCGCCTTCACCAAGACAGGCACCATCAGTGCCGTCGAGGGCGGCAAGCGCTACAAGCTCGGCCTCAAGTACATCGAGAAGGACGGTACGCTCGGATTCGAGCTGCTTGTGGACGACTCTACCAACAATATCTACGACAACATCATCTTCGTGGCTTCTTCCACCGGCATCTCAAGCTCCACCAAGTTCGAGGTATGGGCCGGCCACTTCACCGCGCACGCCGATGTGGACGAGGCTCAGTACGACAAGGACAAGGTTTGCTTCGAAGTCCGTGCAAAGGGCAGCGAGACCTGGACCAGAGTTTCCGCCACCCGTGAATCCGAGGGCGCATACAGTGCCGAGATCAAGGGCCTGAACCCTGAGACCGAGTACGAGTACAGGCTTGCCGTTACCTCGCTCGAAAGCAGCGAGGAGGAGTATATGGACGCTCCTTCCACCATTACTACCGAAGCGGCCCCGGCTATCCCTAACGGCAGTTTCGAGACCACTTCCAACGACGAGAGCAGCAAATACAAGTCATTCTACGACCCGTCATCTTCGGACACAAGCCTGCAGACCAAATGGTGGGACAGCGGAAATTCCGGCTCCACCCTGGTCGGCTCAAGCGCTGTAATCTGCTACCCTGAAACAGGCGATTACAAGGACGGCAGCCAGTCTGTCTGTCTGGAGTCCCGCTATGTGGTGGTGAAGTTCGCGGCGGGCAACTTCTTCAGCGGCCGCTTCGGCGATCTGATAGGCACGAGCGGCGGTACCGTTTACTTCGGACGTCCGTTCACTGCGCGCCCTACCGGGCTCCGCTTCTGGATGAAATATACCGGAGGAATCATCAACCGTGCCAACGACAATGTGCCTGAAGACGGCAAGAAGGGCAACTACGACAAGGCCTCCATCCGCATCGCCCTCGGCACCTGGGACTACCGCAAATACGGCGGAGACGCTGATAGCCCTGTGCTCGTAAACACAACGGATACAAGCACTTTCGTGGATTATACTACCGACGCTTCCACCATAGCCTACGCTGAGAAGATAGTCTCATCCGACTCCACCAACCCGGCTACGGACTGGATCCAGGTGACCCTGCCTCTCGAGTACCGCGACACCAACAAGTATCCGACCCATATCATCCTCAGCTGCGCCTCAAGTATGTACGGCGACTACTTCGCCGGCTACGACGAGAGCAAGCTCTGGCTGGACGGTATGGAACTCCTCTACGAATAGCTGATGAAGTCCGGACTGCATATCGCATCCGCCGCCCTTCTCCTGCTCCTCTGCCTCCCGGCACAGGGGCAGAAGATGGACAGGGGCATTGACATGTCCTCCCAGCCCGTATTCATCCCTCAGGGGACCTGGATGGTGGGCGGTGGGGCGAGATACAGCCTGCAGGATAGCGAAAATGCCGATTTCCTGATACTCAGCGGCATCAATTCCTCCGGCTACTCACTTTCGCTGAGCCCGGCGGTCTGCTATATGCTCCGAGACAATCTCGGAGTCGGGGCGCGTCTGGGCTACAAGCGGAGCATGTTCCTGCTCGACAGCGCGGAGCTGAGCCTCGGCGAGCTGGCGGACTTTCAGTTTTCCAACTACCACAGGCTTAGCCAGTCGTTCGAAATCCAGGCCATCGGCAGGTACTACATCCCGATCGGCTCCCTCAAGAGGGTGGGCCTCTTCAACGAGGTGCAGCTCGGATATTCATTCGGACAGAGCAAGATACTTGACGGTCGCGAGAATGCAGTCAACGGCAGTTACGGCATCGAGAATTCTCTCGGAGTCAATGTCTGCCCGGGCTTCATCGCCTTCATCACGGAGCGGCTCGCCATCGATGTCAACGTCAATATGCTCGGGCTGCAGTTCGACTGGACCGACCAGACCCATAATCAGGTGGAGGCCGGTTCGCGCCGCAGCAGTTTCATCAATTTCCGCATCAATCTCCTTGCAATAGGCTTTAGCCTGTATTATTATCTATGATGAAACGCCGCCTGCTCATATTCGCAATGCTGCTTCTCGGCCTGCTTCCGCTCGAGGGGCGGCAGCGTGCCGACAGCCTCTCCGTCTGGGCCGGAAGACGAGGCCCTAACCGAGTATTTATGCCCAAGGGCGACATTTCCGTGGGAATACAGTTTTTCTACCTTGACCTTGCCAGCAGCAACAGCGAAATCCTCATGCTGCTACAGCATCTCAACGCCGGAGGCTCCGTGACCAGCATATCCCCGTATTTCGACTATGCCTATAGGGACAACAGGTCCGTGGGCATCCGCTCCAAATATATCGCCGCCTCGGGAAGCGTCTCCAATGTGGACCTTTCCCTGCTCAGCGACGGGCTGGAGATGTCGCTCCAGGACCTCAGCGCCAATTCCCGGACCATCCAGTCCGAGCTCTACCACCGCACCTACGCCCCTCTAGACGAGAAAGGCAGGTTCGGCGTCTTTACAGACCTCGCCCTGTCCTGGTCCCGCACCAACACTTCGTTCTCCTACAACGCCGAGACGCTCGACACCCGCACGGTCAGCGACAAGTTCCGCCTTGCCGTGCACCCGGGCCTGATGATATTCGTGCTCAACAACCTCAGCACGCATGTCTCCATCGGCATCGGGGGAGCTAACTATACCCGCACCGACTACATCGAGGAGGGGGAAGTCAAGGGCCGCCGCTACAGTTCCAAGGTCAATTTCATGATCGACATTCTCGACATCTCATACGGTCTCTGCCTGCATTTCTAGGATATGAAAAGGATTTCCGCCATACTTCTGATGACCCTTGCGCTTGCCTCCTGCATCCGCAACGACATACCTTACCCCTATGTCTTTGCGGCTATCTCGGAGCTCAGCGCGGAGGGCGCTACGGATGTCACCATCGATACCGAAGCGCAGGAAGTCCTCATCACCCTGGACGAGACCTATGACCTTAAGAATGTCAAGATTACCGGCGTAGGCTACAACGACAGCCGCGTCACCGCCTCCGAGAACCTCGTGGGCACGCACGACCTCACACGCCCCGTCAGCGTGACCCTCAGCATCTACACCGAGTTCTACTGGACCGTCAGGGCAGAGCAGCCGATTGAAAGGGAGTTCGCCGTCACCGGCCAGGTGGGCTCTTCCGTGATCGATGCGCGCAACTTCAGAGCCATCGCCAATGTGCCTCAGGGCACCGACCTCAGCAAGGTGGCGGTCTCCGCCCTCAAGCTCGGCCCGCGCGACATCTCGACCTACAACCCTTCGCTTGACTATCTCAAGGATTTCACCGAGCCTCTCAAAGTGGGAGTGCTCTACGGTGACAAGGTCGAGGAATGGACCCTCATCGTGGGGCAGGTGGAGCAGAGCGTCAGCTTCGAGTCGCTTGACGCCTGGACTAGGGTGGCGTGGTTCAAGGCCTCCGGAGTCGAGGGCCGCGCGTGCGGATTCCGCATCCGCAAGGCGGGGGAGTCAGAGTGGACGGAAGTCGGGGGTGTAAGCTTCAGCGGTACCTCCTTCAGCGCCGCGGCCGACTCTCTCGAGCCTCTCACGCAGTACGAGTGCTGCGCCTACTGCGGCGACGAGACCACTTCAGTGCAGAGCTTCACCACCGAGGCGGAAGCCCAGCTGCCTAACTCTGGCTTTGAAAGCGTAAGCAATTGCGAATCAAGTAAATACTGCTCGTTCTTCGACCCTGACTCATCCTCTCCTGAGCTCCGGACCAAATGGTGGGGGAGCGGCAACAAGGGCTCAACCACCGTCGGCTCCAGCTACGCCATCACCATGCCGGACGAGAGCGACAAGGTGGAAGGGGAGAGGTCCCTGAAGATGATGTCCCGCTATGTCGTGGTCAAATTTGCCGCGGGCAATGTGTTCTCGGGTGAATTCAGCCACACTATCGGCACCAGCGGCGGCGTGGTCAATATGGGCCGTCCGTTCACGCTCAGGCCGCGCAAACTTACGCTATGGCTTAAATACCAGTGCGGCAAAATCGAAGACAAGACCCTCGGCGGCGTGCCTGACGGCGAGGAGGTCAAGGTCGGCGACAACGACCGCGCATCAGTCTGGGTGGCCCTCGGCGACTGGGATTACCGCAAATACGGCGGCACCGCCGACTGCCCTGTGGGCATCAATACCACCGACAAATCGACTTTCTTCAACCCTGAGGGGGAGAATGTAATAGCCTATGGGCGATACATCGCGGAAGAGACGATAGGCGAGTGGACCAAGGTGGAGATACCTCTGGAATACACATCCACCTCCCGCGTGCCTACGCACATCATCGTTTCCTGCGCGGCCAGCATGCTCGGCGACTATTTCACCGGCAGCAAGGATTCCATCCTCTGGGTGGACGATATGAAACTGGAATACTAGTTTTTGCCCTTGCGTTTCGGGTTCTCCGGGAACCATCCCTTGCGGACCCTTTCCTTCTGCTCGAATATCTCTAGAATGCTCCAGAAGCAGGAGAATGCAAACACGCCCAGCGCCGTGGAGGCTATGTAGTTCGGAATCAGCGCCGAAGCCGTCGCGGAGGCGAGCCCCACCAGCAGGAAAACCCACCAGCAGCCCGTGCCGAAATGGTATTCGGCCTTAATTACTATCGGGTGGAACATCCCTATCGAGAGGAAGGAAACTATACCTATGATGAGACCTGTGAAATTCATATTGCTGGATTTGAACGGCAAAAATAGCAATACTTCCTAAAACTCCCCGCCGCCCGGGTGCAAAATCCCCATAAATGGTGATGCGCAGGCGGCAATTTCACAAATTCTTGCGATTGATGATGAGGAGGCTGAGCTATAATTTTGCGCTCAAATTTGAAGGATTATGAATTATAGAACTTTGTTGGTAGTGTCCCTCGCCCTGGCAGCCGGAGTCGGCGCCCAGGCGCAGCAAAGGCTTACCATAGGCGGCTACGGTGAGGCAGTGATGACCCGCAACTTTTATTCAGACGCCTGGCAGCGCTACACTTTCCCGGACAAATACGCCTCAGACAAGAGTCACGGGCGCTTTGACATCCCCCATTTCGTTATAAATATCGGCTACGATTTCGGCTCCGGCTGGACCCTCGGCTCCGAGATTGAGTTCGAGCACGGCGGCACCGGCAGTTCCGTGGAGCTGGAGGCCGACGAAACCGGCGAATATGAGACCGAAATCGAAATGGGCGGCGAGGTCGCCCTCGAGCAGTTCTGGCTCCAGAAGAGCTTCAGCCCCGCTTTCAATGTCCGCGCCGGTATGATAATAGTCCCGGTGGGCCTTACCAATGGTCACCATCTCCCGAACGAATATTTCACCGCCTACCGCCAGGAAGGCGAGAACACGGTATTTCCCTGCACCTGGCACGAGCCGGGCGTGGAGATTCTCGGTACTGCGGGCAGCTGGTCTTATGAACTGATGTTCCTTCCCGGCCTCGATGCCGACCGTTTCGGTACTGAAAACTTCATCCAGGGCGGTGCCGGCTCGCCTTACGAGTTCAACATCGCCAACGGCTATGCCGGCGCGTTCAGGCTGGACAACCGCTCCGTCAAGGGCCTTAGGCTCGGGCTCAGCGGCTACTACGGCGCTTCGTTTAGCAATTCGCTCACCAAGAACAGCAAATATTCCGACTGCCGCGGCGATGTGATGATAGGCTCCGTGGATTTCCGCTACGACACGCGCGACTTCATCGCCCAGGGCGTGTTCGACTGGGCGCATCTCAACAATTCAGCCGAGATTACGGCGTTCAACAAAAACAATATGTCCACGGCATCTCCGTCCCCGCACAATGCTGTGGGTTCCGATGCCATCGTGGGAAGCTTCGAAATGGGATATGATGTATTCTCGCTTCTCAACCATCGTCCTGCGGGTCGCGAAAGACTCTATGTATTTGCGCATTACGAATATTACGACTCGATGTTCAAGGTGGCTGACGGCGTGCTTGACTACACCTGGTGCGGCAAGCATCGCGTAGCCGCCGGCATCAACTGGTACCCGATCGAGCAGATTGCCATAAAGGCCGAATGGTCAAAGCGTTACTATGTCTCCCCGTACAACGACGAGCCGTCCCTAAGCCTTGGCATAGTGTTTAGCGGCTGGTTTGAAAGATAAACAATTGAAATTCAATACACAATGATGAACAAATTTATTTCCCCTGCAGCCCTCTGCATAGCAATGGCTGCCACCGTACTCGCTTCCTGCGAAAAATCCGCCGGAGTTGACAACTCTAAGGATAAGGAACTCCAGGCCGTCAACGAGCAGTTCGTGAATGATGTGGTACTTCCTACCTATACCGCGCTCGCCGACAAGTCCCTCTCCCTCTATGATGCAGTGACCGCCCTGCAGAGCTCCAAGACCGATGCAAATGTGGGTACAGCCTGCGGACTCTGGAAGGACGCCCGCCAGTACTGGGAGTGGAGCGAGGCTTTCCTCTTCGGAGCCGCTTCCAAGTACTATATCGACCCGCACATCGATACCTGGCCGCTCGACAAGGTCGCTCTTGACAACCTCCTCGGCAGCGAGAAGATGATGGGCGACATCGAGAATGTGGTTGCAAATCTCAACAACGGCCTCGTGGGCTTCCACGGCCTGGAATACATCATCTTCCGCAATGGTGAGAACAGGCCTGCCGCGCAGATTAGCGACGACGAACTCAAGTATGCCGCTGCAGTGGCCAAGGATCTCGCGCTCAGCTGCGCCCGCCTCGAGGCGGCCTGGGCCGGAATGGACGAGGTCAGCGAGCGCAAGGCTGAGCTCATCGAGGAGGCCGAGCTGGAGCCGGAAGACAACTTCGGCGAGCAGATGCTGCTCTGCGGACAGGCCGGAAGCGTCTGGAAATCAGTGACCGCCGGCAGCGAGCAGATTCTTGAGGGCTGCAAAGACATCATCGATGAGGTCGGCAACTCCAAGATCGGCAAGCCTTACACCGGAGAAGACGAAAACTACATCGAGTCCCCTCACTCCTGGAACTCCATCACCGATTTCTATGACAATGTGGTCAGCATCCGCAACGCCTACTTCGGCAAGTTCGGTGCTGAGTCTGCCCAGAGCCACTCGGTCAGCGCCTTCGTGAGAAGTGCCGACGAGAAGGCCGACCAGGACGTACAGGACGCCCTCAAGACTTGCCTCAGCAAGATTGACGCTATGCCAAGACCGTTCGTAAAGAACTACAAAGATGCCAAGGTCAAGGAGGCTATTGACGCCTGCAACGCGCTCAATGACGCTCTTGAAGCCGCAAGGCAGGTACTCGTAAACGAATAAACAAAATGTACAAGCCATATTATTATATTGTTATCATAGCCGCAGCCCTCACGCTTGCCGCCTGCTCCCGCGAAGGAAGCAAGGAAAATCCCGCTCCTCAGCCTCTGAGCGAGGAGTGGTACGCCGGCGGCAAGCTGGGAACTGCATTCAACCAGAGCTCATCCGCCTATGAGCAGCCGACCCCGGTGGTCGAGAGCGAAGGGATGATCCAGGCCTTCAAGAACGGCGAGCAGCTCTTCGAGAGGGACTACAACCAGAACAAGGAGGGCGCATTTCACGGCCTCGGGCCTCTGATGGTCCGCCGCGGCTGCCTCTACTGCCACCCGAACTACGGTCACGGCAAGCGCCAGACCAGCTACAAGGCCGACAATATGGGTAATGGCTACCTGCTCGTAATCACCGACGACACAGATACTTACCTCAGCTCTCTGACCGGTATGCCGCAGACCCTCGCGGTGGAGCCGTTCAAGGCACCGCTCGATGAGAGCAAGATCCGGATCAACTGGCTGGAATATACCGATGAATGGGGCAACAAATTCCCTGACGGGACTTCATACAGCCTCATCTACCCTGAAGTCACAATCCCGGAGGACGCATACTATGTGCCGCTTGAAGTGACGAAGAACAAGGTTACCACCACCGTTCCTTACGAGAATGTGCGCGTAAGGCTTGAATCCACCATCGGAGTCTATGGAGTAGGCCTGCTCGACGCCATCACCGACGAGGACCTCAAAGCGCAGTACGCCTCTGAAGAGAAGGCCGGAGCCCAGCTTAACCCGAGCATCTTCGCAAACGGCGAGTGGGTCAAGACCTATGGCTCCACCGCACACCCTCTCCGCTACACCTACGCGCTCTCCCGCGGACCTCTGCAGGATGCAGCCGGCGCCAACGCTATCTGGAACATTACCAATGTGACCCGCAGCGACCGCCGCTACAACTATATGACCACTACTTATGCACGCGTGGCTTCCCAGGACCCTGAGGTGCAGGCGGAGTTCTATAAATACTTCCCGGAGGAGAACAAGACCGGCGATGTGGAGAAAGATATCTACAATTACCTCACTGCCAAGGACCTGGAGCCGGAAATGAGCGACAGCGAATATACCGACTTCATGATTTGGCACCGCGGACTCGCCGTGCCTGCAGCGCGCGACCTTGACGATGCCGATGTGCAGAGGGGCAAGGCTCTCTTCTCCGAGATAGGCTGCCAGTACTGCCACAGACCGAGCTGGACTACCGGCGACGACAACTTCACCGACCCTAACGGATTCTTCAAGGACGGTGACTCCCGCCTGCCGCGCTACCCTCACCAGACCATCTGGCCATATACAGATATGGTTCAGCACAGGCTCTATATGAAGAACGACATCCGCACCGGCTGGTGCCGCACCACCCCTCTCTGGGGCCGCGGACTCAGTGAGGTCGTGAGCGGAGGAGTTGACAGGCTGCACGACTGCCGCGCAAGGACAGTGATCGAAGCCATCATGTGGCACGGCTCAGCCCAGAGCGACGCGCGCGAATCTGTCGAGAAGTTCAGGGCTTTGTCCGCCTCAGACCGCGAGGCCGTCGTAAAGTTTATCAATGCAATCTAAAATTCTTAAATACACTACATTAGGTTTATGCAGCCTGGTCGTGCTCGCGCTTATCGCCGCCACCGTCGTCGAGAAGCTCACGGGCACGGCTCAGGCTCATAGCCTGATATACGGCAGCTGGTGGTTTGTGGTCCTATGGACCCTTGCCGCACTCGGCGCCTGCTGCTATGCCCTGCGCTCGCGGCTCTACCGCCGTCCGGCAACTTTCCTGCTGCACTGCTCGCTCGTAGTGATACTCGCCGGCGGGCTGCTTACCTTTCTTTTCGCCGAGAAGGGGACCATTCACCTCAGGACAGGGGAGGAGACTGCCGCTTTCGAGCTCTCCGACGGGAAACAGGCTGCGCTGCCGTTTACTCTAAGGCTCGATGACTTCGAGGTCTCATATTATTCCGGCAATGTACTGCCGTCGGACTATAGTTCGCGCGTTTCAGTCACGGACGGCTCCGTGAGCACGCCGGCGACTATAAGCATGAACCATATCCTTTCCAGGAGCGGCTACCGCGTCTATCAAGCCGGCTACGACAGCGACTCGCTGGGCGCCAGCTTCTCCGTGTCCCACGACCCCTGGGGGACCGGAGTCAGCTATTGCGGCTACGCGCTGCTGTTGCTTTCCATCCTGCTTTACTGCTTCACTGACAGGCATTTCCGTCAGGTCTTCCGCAAGGCATTCGCTACGGCCGCTGCGGTGTGTGTATTTGCTTTCGGCGCTTCAGCTGAAAGCGCTCCCAAGACCCTGCCTCGAGAAGTGGCGGAGGAGTTCGGCGAGCTGTATGTCTGCTATCAGGGCCGGGTCTGCCCGCTGCAGACCGTAGCGAAGGACTTCACCACCAAGCTCTACGGCAGCTTCGGGGTACAGGGCTATAGCGACGAGCAGGTGCTGACCGGATGGATGTTCTACCACTCCAGCTGGGCTTCCCAGCCCCAGCATAGCCGCCGCAATGTTTCTGATGCTACGGACAAGTCACGCACTATCAATTCTTTATACAACGGAGCTCTGCTTAAGCTATACCCTTGTGCCGACTCGCTCGGGGTGGTGCAGTGGTATTCGCAGAGCGACAATCTGCCTGAGGGAATTCCCAATGAACAGTGGCTCTTTATCCGCAAATCCTGGGACTACATCTTCGAACTTGTGATGAACGGGGAATACGCTCAGCTCTCCGATGACCTCGCCAAGATTCGCCAATATCAGCGCAAGGTGGCAGGAGATGGGCTGCCTTCCGACTTAAGGATTTCCGCGGAGCGGCTCTACAATTCTTTTCCGCCTCTCTTCCCGATGGCGGGGATAAGCCTCCTCTCCGGTGTGTTGCTGCTCGCCCTGGTATTTGCCTCCTCGCTCAAGGGTTCGGCGCCCGATGTGCGGGTCAGGGGAGGTGCGCTGCTGGTATGCGCCCTGCTCTTCCTCTATCTCAGCGCTATGATGGTGACCAACTGGATTGCAGCCGCACACATTCCGCTTTCCAATGGTCCCGAGACGATGATGGCGATAGCCTGGACAGCGTTGTTGCTGGGCCTTGTGCTCGGAGACAGGATTGCCGCGCTGAGACCGTTCTCCCTTATCGCTGGCGGACTTGCAATGGCGGTTTCCGGGATGGGCAGCGCCAACCCGGCAGTGACTCAGCTCGTGCCGGTGCTCTCCTCGCCGCTTCTCAGCATCCACGTCTCGCTCGTGATGCTGTCCTACACGATTTTTGCACTGATGATGCTCAACGGAGCCGCGGCTCTGATTCTTTCCGCAGGCAGGCAGGACGCGCGCAGACTGGATATGGTTTCCCGTATGGCGGACCTCTCCCACGCCCTTATCCTGCCGGGAGTATTCTTCCTGGCGCTCGGCATCTTTGCGGGGGCCATCTGGGCCAATGTATCGTGGGGTACCTACTGGAGCTGGGACCCTAAGGAGACCTGGGCACTCATCACGCTGATGATTTATGCTGCAGGTATCCATACCTCCAGCCTTCCTCGGCTCAGTTCGCCGAAGACTTTCCACCTCTTTACCGTGCTCGCTTTCCTTGCGGTGCTCATAACTTATTTCGGAGTCAATTTCTTCCTCGGCGGTATGCACTCTTATGCGGGATAAGTTATTATACTTATCTTTGCCGCTATGAAGAAACTTCTGATACTGCTCGCGCTTGCGCTGCCTCTCTCGCTCCCGGCCGCTCCGGCCAGAATTACGGTCAGCGGTCACGTCCACGACTCTGTCACGGGGGAGACACTGATCGGCGAACACGATGTGCTCAAGTCGCTGCAGCTTCTGCCGGGCGTGCAGGGCGGCAATGAGGGCTTCGCGGGTCTCTATGTGCGCGGCGGCGAGCCGGACTGACGGCAGCTGTTGTAAAGCCTATGTCTTCGACGCGGAACTTAAGCCCGGTGATGTCGTGCTGATTGAGACCGGCTACAGGGACGAATTCGCTTATGCCGAGGTGGAGGTGCCTCAGAGGGCGGAGATTGTGTCCGTTGATACCCTGAGGTGTCCGAGGGCCGATATGTCTGATTACTATTCCGGCAGCGACCGTATCCTTCAGTTCGTTCTCGGCCTCAAGGATGTGCCGGGAGAGAAAAATTTTGAGTTCGCGGCTCATTTGAGGCGGATGTCCGTCCTGCGCACGGGTGCGCCTGCAGTCGATTTCTTTCGATGCCTATACCTATTTCAGGGCCATCAATTCCTGTGAGACTTTCGGCTATGAGACCAATCCGCTCATCGAGCCTACGACTATCCCGAGCAATGTGATTGGCGGTCTGAGCTTGTCGAGGGGGCGCTCCGAGAAGGTGGGGAGGTTTGAGGCTGATTTAATTCCTGCCTGGACGCTGCAAGGTCTCGGCGACCCACCCGGCAATCTGGGCGAGGACCTCCGGAGAGAATGTCTCCTCGATGGTTTTGTACTCGGAGGCCTCACCGGTCCGGCAGTGCTGGAAGAGATGGTTGAGGCCCGCTTTCTCCTCAATGACATTGTCTCTCCCGTCCGGGAGCCCGGCTCGGAGCGCGCCGAGGTTGCGCGTGCACTCCACCTGGGTGTCCCTGTTGCCGTTCAGGGCCATCACCGGGACTTTGATTTGATCTAGGATGCTGCTGACATTCAGCGCCAGGAAGTACTTTAGGTACGGAGTGTTGAGCTGCGCTGAAGCTGCCATATAGTTCTGCTTCAGGTTGTCGGGCAGACCGTATTTGTCGGGGGACGGCAGCGGCAGACCGTCTGTCACCGATGTATATGCCTCGCTCAGCAGACGGCAGTAGGAGTCAGTGTCCAACTTGTCAATGCCAGCCTGTTCCAGTGCGCGGCGGTTCTGCCAGAGCAGGGTTTCGGCTCCGGAAACGACCATCCCCGCCAGGCTTACGGCGAAGTCCGCCTTGCCCTCGGCTGCCAGCATCAGGGCTATGCTTCCGCCTTCGCTATGGCCCAGTACGCCGACCTTGCTGAATCTCTGTCGCAGGAGTTCAATCCCCGCCAGAGCATCGTTCTTGAAGTCCCCGGTCGTGCAATTGACCACATCGCCCGTCGATTCACCGAAGCCGCGGTCGTCGTATCTCAGAGTGGCGATACCGGCGCGGGAGAGTGCATCGGCAATGACCGCGAAGGGCTTGTGAGAGAAGATTTCCTCGTCTCGGTTCTGCAGGCCGCTGCCGGTGACCATTATCAGTGCCGGGGTCTGCTTCGAATAGCCTTCCGGAAGGGTCAGGGTGCCGCGGAGGGTCGCGCTTCCATTGGTGAATGAAACTTCTTCGCTGCTGTACGGGAACGGCCCCGCTGGGGTTTGCGGCCGCTTCAGTACTGGCGTCCCTCTCTTGAGGCTGAGCGGCAGGCTGGTGCCCATCTGCGTGAAATTTCCGGTGATGAGTTTCCCGGTCCAGAGGCCCTTATATGAGGCTCCGATGCCGGGGATGTCCAGCGTGATGCCGCCTATGGCAGTGCGGGTGACGTTGACCGGGATGTCGCTGGCGCCCTGGTCGGGCACATCGAGGGTCGCGGTGCTGTCGCTCTCTTCGCTGAGGTGGAATATGAGTGTGAGTTCCATCCCGGAGACGTTGAGGTTGCCGCTCCACGTTCCAGTCTGCGCCGAGGCTGCCGCTGCTGTCAGCAGTAGGGCAACTGTAGTGACGAGTATATGTCTGAGTCGGAGCATTGTCGCTGTTCTTTTTGGGACAAAGATATCGCTTTTTAGTAATGATGAAAAAATAAGTTGGTGTAGTTTGTACAGGATTTATGAGGATATCAGACCAGAAAGACAAACAAACGTACCAAGTTATTTCTTAGGAATCACCCGGTACAAAAAAAAGAGATTGCTTTCGCAATCTCTTTGTGGGAGCTGAGGGAGTCGAACCCCCGACCCTCTGCTTGTAAGGCAGACGCTCTGAACCAACTGAGCTAAGCTCCCGAGCGATTATGTAGCCCCGTTTCGTTTGGGCAGCACAAAGGTACTACAAATATTTTATTCGCCAAATTTTTTTTTACTTTTTTGCAATAATTTCGGCCTTCCCTGCATCTATACAAAGCATTCGGGAATGTCGGCGCGAGCCCATTCCGGTGCTAAGTTAGTGAATGATGAAGATTTGGAGAATATTGATGCCCTTTCTGCTGTCTCTGGCTGCGCTTTCGTGCTCCAAGGACGGCATTCGACAGGATGCGGTGCGCTACGAGCCTGACTGGGCTGCGGCTTATGAGTATCCGCTTCCCGACGGGCAGTACAGGGGCATTGGGCTGATGCTGGTGCAGGGTCGGATGGATGACGATCTCAACTTGAGTTCTTCCGGAGTCGTGGCTTCGCTTATGATGTATGCCCCGGCCGGCGGCACGGAAATGCTTCCCGCCGGTACCTACGACTTGGCCGCCGGGGACGACAGCCCGCTGATGATGATGGGCTCCAGGGATGCTGAAGGCAATCTGGTCGGCTCCTTTGTGGCCGAGAGGCTGCCGGAGCGCGATGTGACAAAGTTCTATGCGCTCAAACAGGGGAGCGTCAGCATTGCCGCTGAAGATGGCGGGTTTTATATCCGCGCGACTCTGGTGGCTGACGGACGCTCGTTCGAGTTCGAATACCGCGGCGAGGTGCAGGACCTCGGCGGCGATGCATTCTCGGAGCTGAATTGAATTCCGGCCCCCGAGCCTGTCGAGGGATGAAGCTTGGAAAATTCCGGGCCGGATTTGAATTTCCAGAATTATTTGTATATTTGCAATCCAATTCGGAAAGATGCTCGAGTGGCTGAAGAGGCACGTCTGGAAAGCGTGTGACCGCCCAAAGCGGTTCCAGGGTTCGAATCCCTGTCTTTCCGCAGAATCGACTGCCCGGTGCAGTACTGAAAGGGTCTCCCGTCAAGGAGGCCCTTTATTTTTTTCTCGGCCCGATTACCGCCTCTTTCCTACTGTCCTGCCTTTGGCGGGGGCGTAGTAAAATCGCTTCGATATAGTTCCGACTCTCACTACCCGGCAAAATTTTCCCGCCCGACTCTTGCTTTTCCGAAAATTATCCGTAAATTGCGGCCCGAAATTTTTAAAGATTACTACAGTGCTTTACTCGATTCCATTGAACGCGCAGCAGCAGTTCCAGCAGCAGCAGGCCCAGTCACAGGTCCTGCCTATTTCCGTGTGTGCCGCTGTCCGGCCGTAAGGCACATTTTTGGAGACAAGTTTTTACAGAGATAATTAAGTATTAAACAGGAGGCCGGACCTTTGGGGGTTCGGCCTCTTTTATTTTGAAAGATAAACAGTTATTAACCTTATAGAATCATGAGTATCGACAGATTTGACCTCGTAAAGGAGTCATTCGAAAAGAAGGCGGTAGAAGTGGAAGTGCCATCGGGCAAGACTTCCGACTACTACGGAGAGCTCGTCTTCGACCGCAGCAAGATGCACAAGTATCTCGATGCGGACACCCTCAAGGCCCTCCTGGAGTGCATCGACAAGGGTGTCGCCCTCGACCGCAAGACCGCGGACGGAGTGGCCCGCGGAATGAAGGAATGGGCGATGGAGCACAAAGTCACCCACATCACCCACTGGTTCCAGCCTCTCACCGAAGGCACGGCCGAGAAGCACGACTCGCTCATCGACTACGACGGCAAGGGCGGTGTAATCGAGACTTTCGACGGTAAATCCCTCGCCCAGCAGGAGCCTGACGCATCTTCGTTTCCTAGCGGCGGCATCCGCGCCACCTTCGAGGCCAGGGGCTACACTGCCTGGGACCCGACTTCCCCGGTATTCATCCAGGGCGATACTCTCTGCATCCCTACAGTTTTCATTTCCTATACCGGAGAGGCCCTCGACTACAAAACCCCGCTCAAACGTGCGCTGAAGGCCGTTTCCGACGCTGCAGTGCCGGTCTGCCGGCTCTTCGACCCTTCAGTTAACAAGGTTTACTCCTACCTCGGATGGGAGCAGGAATATTTCCTCGTGGACGAGTCCCTCTATTCAGCCCGCCCGGACCTGATGATTACCGGCCGCACGCTGATGGGCCACAATTCATCCAAGAACCAGCAGCTCGACGACCATTATTTCGGAGCCATCCCGAGCCGCGTCGCAGCGTTTATGCGCGACCTCGAGATCGAGGGGCACAAGCTCGGCATTCCTCTCAAAACCCGCCACAACGAGGTGGCGCCTAACCAGTTCGAGCTCGCCCCGATTTTCGGTGAGACCAATCTCGCCAACGACCAGAACCAGATCGTGATGAACCTGATGCACAAAATCGCCCGCAGGCACGGCTTCGTCGTTCTCTTCCACGAGAAGCCGTTCGACGGGGTCAACGGTTCCGGCAAGCACAACAACTGGTCGCTTGGCACCGACACCGGCACAATGCTCTTCGCGCCGGGAAAGGATGCCAACGGCAACCTGCAGTTCGTAACCTTCTTCGTCAATGTGCTGGCCGCAGTGCAGAAGCACAACGCCCTGCTCAAGGCTTCCATAGCCTCCGCGACCAACGCCCACAGGCTCGGCGCCAACGAGGCACCTCCGGCAATCGTCAGCGCGTTCCTCGGCACCACGATGACCAATATCCTGCACAAACTGCTTGAGGTACCGTCAGATACGCCTATCGAAATCGCAGGCAAGAAGGGCAAGAGCGTCGGGCTGGTCGAGATTCCGGAAATTTTCGTGGACAACACCGACCGCAACCGAACCTCGCCGTTCGCATTCACCGGCAACCGTTTCGAGTTCCGCGCCGTCGGCTCATCCGCCAACTGCGCCGGTGCCATGACCACCCTCAATGCCGCTGTGGCAGAGCAGCTTACCATCTTTAGAAAAGATGTTGACAAAGAGCTCGCCAAGGGCAAAGCCGTGAATGTGGCAGTGATGGATACCCTCAAGCCGATCATCGCCTCAGTGCTCGGAGTCGTCTGCTTCGACGGCAACGGCTACACTGAAGAATGGAAGCAGGAGGCAATCAGGCGCGGTCTCGACGTGGAGACCAGCGTGCCTGAGATGATCAAGGTATTCACCCGTCCGGAGTCCGTCAAAATGTTTACCAAGACGGGAATCTATACCGAGAAGGAACTCGAAGCCCGCAACGAGGTGAAGTGGGAGACCTATTCCAAGAAGGTGCAGATCGAGTCTAGGGTGCTCGTGAGAATGGCGACGAACCACATCATCCCGGCCGTGCTGGACTACAAGTCCTCCCTGCTCAAGGAAGTGGCGCTCTGCAAGGAAGTCTTCGGAAGCACCGACAACTGCGCGACCGAGCTGGAACTCATCAGCAAGATTTCCGCTTATGTGGAGGACATCCGCGTGAAGTGCGCGGCGATGAAGGAGGCCCGCAAGCAGGCCAATTCCCTTACCGACGAGTACGAAAAGGCTGTTGCCTACCACAGGATTGCCGATGATCTCTACGAGCTGCGCAAGCCTATCGACAAGCTCGAAGAGATTGTGGATAACCGTACCTGGCCTCTGCCTAAGTACCGCGAGCTGCTTTTCATCAGCTAGCGCTGCTGCCTATAATAGTTAAAGCGGCTCCCAGTTTCGGGGGCCGCTTTTGATTTATAGCAATACGGGTTATGCCTTATTGCACACGCGCATGTACATCTTTGCTCTCGGCTATCACTTCCTTGTCCTGCAGATACATAGGGTTGTATTTGCCGCGAGGTATGTCGCGGAAAATGAAGTAATTTGCTTTGCGGGCCGCGACGATATGGTCGGTGGTGGCCGTCGAGATTGAAGATACGGCGAGGTCAACCAGAGTGGAGAGCAGGGAGTCCCCTCCGGAGCTCTTCTGGAGGTCAAGATACAGGTCGCAGCTTCGGTCGAAGAGGATTTCTCCGGAAGCTGTGGATTTGATGATGTAGCGGATTTTGGTTTCAATTCCGAAGCCTTTCTTGGCCCAGTCATCAATCTGGGAGAATACCACCGCGTCCGCTCCGAAATAGTCTTTGAACATCGTAAGCGGCTTGTCTATAAACAGTTCGGCATCGTAGGCACTTTCGGCTTTGAGTATGTCCATCGCCAGCAGCGGCGAAATCACATAATATCCGGCTTCCGCCAGCGGGCGGCTGATGGAGGTGTAAAGCAGGTCTTTCGCCTCAACATTGGAAGTATTGTTGATAGGCGGCATGACCAGTATGGTCACCGGCATCTCATTGTACATCGCTGCGTACTGGGACTCCCTTGTCACTTGATTCATCGTTCCGCAGGAACTTACGAAAGCCGCCAGCGCGATTAAGGGAAATATTCTTTTCATATTACCTCGCAAGTTTCTTGATTAAGGGTTCGATGAATTTGGTGGATTCGGGATAAAGCTCTATCTCTTTCTGCAGCATCTCCTTACCCCTTTCGGCGAAGAGGGCGCTGTAGTCCGCCGTGTCAAACAGCTTCTTCTGGGCAGCGGTGGCGTTGTCCGTAAATGTGGCGGCGGTATCAGGCTGGAGCAGCAGATATCCGTATTCGGCGCAGATGCCCGGAGGAGGCACCTGACGGCTTCCGCATGCGTTAGTGACCATATTCTCATAGACGGCCACGAGGTTGCAGATGCTCTTGGGAGTCTGCTTGTCGTAGGACTGATAGGCAAGGTTTTCGTATGCCGTAGTCCCGTTCTGCGTGCCGCCCCAATAATATAGCGAATTGGTCGTGACGCCGCAGGAGGAGAGCATCGCCACGGCTAAGGCCGCAAATAGCAGCCTCTTCATAACTCAATGATTTTGTGCTCCTGGGCTGAGATGAACACCTTTTTGGCGTAAACCTCGTTCCCGTCCACCTTGACGGTGATTTCGTGCGTGCCAGGAGTCATGAAGATGGTATTCTGCGCAGTCTTCTTGATGTTCCTGTCTTTGCGCCAGGCCTTCGTCTTTACGGTAGAAATATCATAGGAATTGCCGTCAACGCCCACAGTGATAGGAATCTTGGACTCGCTGACAAATGAGACCATCCCTTCGTCGGCCTTGCCGGAAGAGATTGAATATGAGCCGACTCCGCAGCTGCAGAGCATCAATGCCCCAAAAAGGGCTATAATCAACTTTTTCATATTACTTGTTGGAAATATAATAGTTGCCAAGATTCTCCGTGTCAATGTTTTCGCCGCTGTATGAGCAGAAAGAGATTTCAGTTTCCGGGGTGTCGCCGTAAGTGCTCAGAACGCTCACGGTGCCGATATTCTGGCCCGGCAGTTCGATATTGAGCCCGGTCTGAGGATTCTTCACGGTCTTTCCCTTCTTGTAAACGGTAAAGTTGTCCCCGGCTGCAAGTCCCTGGGATGCGCCGCCCGATATGATGTATGAACCGTCCTCGACGGAAAGGATGTAGGACCTCCAAGGTTTGTCCATACATTTGTTGATTATGTTTTCGACTAGCTGTCCGAGAGCTGCAGAAATGGCTTTGTCACTGAGAGTTGCATCATATCCGGCAGTGCCGCCAACACCCATCGTCTGCTTCGTGGTGGTCTCGGCGTAGCCCTTGGCCTCGTCAGAGTAGATAATCAGGCCGGTAGCGGTTTCGACCAGGCGGATGCTGACACCAGCTTCTACTGTCTGTGTCTTGGTGGAGGAGAATATTTTCTGCTGGCCTTCGGCTTTGCGTCCGAATTCGGTGATGGACCCGAGGATGATGTAGTCGGCGCCAATCTTGTTCATTCCTTCCCCGGCTTCGGCTACCAGCACATCGAGGTCGTCCCTCTCAAGAAGGATGAATTTCTCGCTTGCCGCCAGCTTGGAAGAGAGAATGTCGAGGGCCTGCTTGCGCATAGGGTCGTTCTCCTTGTCGTAGAAGAGTCCCTTGGCGTACTGGGTTTCGTTGGTGAAACGCCCGATGGCCACTTTTCTCTTGATGGTCTTGTCCTGTGCGGAAGTTTGGATTGGTGCCGCCAGTACCAGCGCGGCGCAAAGAAGGATGGAAAATCTGGTTAAAGTCCTCATAAATAAATAGTTAAATCGTATATTTAAACATTATCGCCGGTGTTCGCGGCGTTTGTTCGTGCCGATATACCGATGACTGGGCAAATTTATGTAATTTTTTACAATTCGTGAGTAGAGCAAGTGGCTCCTTTGCGTTTTTAATTGATTTCATTCAGCCCATAGTGCCCCGCAGGGCCGTAGAATCGGGGTTGGACTGAATGCCGAAGACTTAAAGGCGGCCGATATTCAGTCTTAACCTCGCTAGAGCGCTGTCTGATGGCATGTGCCCTGAACGGGTTTTGCGGCCCTTCAATGCTTCTACAGGCTCATCAACCGCAGTCCCGGGGGCCGGATTCACGAAGAGGCGACATTCTTGCATGAAGCAGAGGGCTGTGCAGGGCATTCCGCTCTGCGTTACCCTCTTTTAAAATCAAGGTAGTGCAGAGCCGGACCGGCCACAGGCGTCCAGGAGGTCGTTGTCTATGTTCTCTCTTCGTGAGTTCCGCCCGGAGGCCTCGCGATGTTTTGCCCGGCACGGCCCTTCGATGCTTCGACCCTCTTAGCAACCGCCCCTAGGCCAGTTCGGCACCCACCCCTCGACAGGCTCGGTGACCGCAGGCCCGAGGGCTGCGGGCAGGCATAAGGCGGCTATCCCCGGATGCTGATATTGAACCCTTCTTCAAGAAGCGGGGCGACGAGGGATCGCATCTGCTCGGGGGTGAATTTCTCCAGACCCTGCTCGGGGGTCGGACGGGCGATGGTATAGACCATTAGCTCGCGGGGACGCAGCTCGCGGACTATCTTCATCCAGCCGCCCAGGACCTCTGGACTGGAGGAGTCGAAGTCCCCGCTGCGAAGAAACATAGTCTGCAGCACGAAATCCCCCTGAAATCCCTTGAGCGCCTCCACCACGCGGGAGAGTCTGTAGCCAGGGGCGGGATGGTTGATGCGCGCGATGAGCTCATCGCTCGGGGCGTCGATTTTCATTATAGGATTGTCCACTTTGCGCAGCGCCGCGAACACGGCCGGGATATGGGCGCGGGTGGCGTTGGAGAGCACTGAGACCTTGGTGCCCGGGTAGTAGCGGTCGCGCAGGGCAATGGTGTCGTCGATAATCTGCGGGAACTCCGGATTGAGTGTAGGTTCGCCGTCGCCGGAGAATGTTATCGAGTCTATTGCCACGGACTTCGCAGCGCACTGCGCGAGCTTCGCTTCCAGCGCCTCCCGCACCTCGGCCGCGGAAGGTATCTTCTTGTCTTCCAGGCCGTCGCGGTTCCAGCCGCACTCGCAGTAGATGCAGTCGAAATTGCAGATTTTTCCCTTCTCCGGCAGGAGATTGATCCCGAGGGAGGACCCCAGACGGCGGCTGTATATTGGTCCGAAAACGGTTTCTTCGCGAAGCATATCACTTAATCCTTAAAAGACCGGCCCGGAGGGCACCATATCTAGAATTTTCCGTCCTTGTTGGCCTCCTCTATGCTCTGGTAGAGGTAGGTAGGGTAGTTTCCGCTGAAGCAGGCGAGGCAGAGTTCAGTGCGGTGCCCGGCTTCGTAGAGCGCCTGCTCGGAAAGGAAGGCGAGCGAGTCGGCATTCAGCAGCTGCCGTACTTCCTCGATGCTCTTGTGCGCGCAGATAAGTTCATCATAGGTGGAGATGTCCACGCCGTAGAAGCACGGACTCTTGATCGGAGGGCTGGCGATGCGGATGTGCACCTCCTTCGCTCCCGCCTCGCGGAGCATCTTCACTATTCTCCTGGAGGTGGTGCCTCTCACGAGCGAATCGTCTATCAGCACGACCCTCTTGTCCTTGACTATGGTCTTGACGGCGGAGACCTTCATCCTCACGCCCTTCTCGCGCAGTTCCTGCGACGGCTGGATGAAGGTGCGGCCCACATATTTGCTCTTGATCAGCCCCATCTCATAAGGCAGCCCGGATGCTTCGGCGTAGCCCATCGCGGCGCTGAGGCTGGAGTCCGGCACGCCCACCACTATGTCCGCGTCGGCAGGCGCCTCGCGGTAGAGGAGCCGTCCGCTCAACTTTCTGAAATTGTGTACATTGCAGCCCTCGATGTCGCTGTCGGGGCGGGAGAAGTAGATATACTCCATCGCGCACATATAGTTGTGGCGAAAGTCGGAGTAGCGGTTGGAACGGATGCCGTTGTGGTCGATGGTGACGATTTCGCCCGGCTCTATGTCCCTAATGTACTCCGCCCCGATTACATCGAAGGCGCAGGTCTCGCTGCTCACTGCATAGCCGCTGCCCAGCTTGGCAAGCGACAGCGGTCGCAGTCCGTGCTTGTCGCGGCAGATGTAGATGCGGTTCGCGGTCATCACGAGGAAGGCGAACGCGCCCTCCATCATGTTGAGGGCGTCCTTGATCGCCACTATGCGCGGGCGCTTGCGGTCCTTGGTATCCTTGCGGATGAGGTGGGCGAGGATTTCGCTGTCCGAGGTGGACTGGAAGATGCTCCCGCGGTCCTCGAGGTAGCGGCGCAGCTGGGCTGAATTGACCAGGTTGCCGTTGTGCGCGAGGGCGAAGTCGCCGGTGTTGTGGTGGAAGAGGAAGGGCTGCACATTCTCGCTGGAGTTGCCTCCCGTAGTGGAGTAGCGCACGTGCCCGATGGCCATGTCGCCGGGGAGGGAGGCTATGTTCGCCTCGTTGAAGACCTCGGAGACGAGGCCCTGGCCCTTGACGCGGCGCAGCACCCCGTCATCGCCCCTTGCCACTATTCCGCAGCCTTCCTGCCCCCTGTGCTGGAGGGCGTGCAGACCGTAATAGACCAGGTTTGCGGCATCGGGAACCCCGTATATGCCGAAAACCCCGCACTCTTCGTGTATCTCTTGACCTGGAAAATTCATGATGACAAAAGTACAAATATATTTTCAGATACTGCGAAAAAACTCCTAACTTCGTAGCTTCAACAACTCCAAATAATATGAAAGCGATAACAGGCACAGACTTCAATTTTCCGGGCCGCCAAGCCAAGTATCAAGGCAAGGTCCGCGATGTGTACAGCATCGGAAACGATTATCTCGTGATGGTGGCGACCGACCGCATCTCCGCGTTTGATGTGGTGCTTCCCGAGGGAATCCCCTACAAAGGTCAGGTACTCAACCAGATAGCATCCCGCTTCCTGGACGCGACCGCCGACATCATCCCCAACTGGAAGATAGCCGAGGTGGACCCGATGGTCACCGCAGGCTGGAAGTGCGAGCCGTTCAAGGTGGAGATGGTAATCCGCGGCTACCTCACCGGCCACGCCTGGCGCGAGTACAAGGCGGGCAAGCGCACGCTCTGCGGTGTAGCGATGCCGGACGGGATGGTGGAGAACCAGAAATTCCCGGAGCCTATCATCACTCCGACCACCAAGGCAGCCGAAGGCCACGACGAGGACATCAGCCACGAGGAGCTGGTAGCGCGCGGGGTCATCTCCGAGGAAGACCTGGTGCAGCTTGAGCGCTACACCCGCGCCCTCTACCGCAGAGGCTGCGAGATGGCTGCCGGCAAGGGCCTCATCCTTGTGGACACCAAGTATGAGTTCGGCCGCCGCGACGGGCAGATTATCCTGATGGACGAAATCCACACTCCGGACTCCTCACGCTACTTCTACTCCGAGGGCTACGAAGAGAGGCTCGCCAAGGGGGAGAAGCAGCGCCAGCTCTCCAAAGAATTCGTGCGCGAATGGCTGATGGATAATGGATTCAGCGGACAGGAGGGCCAGAAGGTGCCCGAGATGACCCCGGAGGTCGTCAGCGGCATCACCGACAGGTACATCGAGCTCTACGAGCACATCACCGGCGAGAAGTTCATCCCGGCCGAGTCCGATGACCCGCTTGCGCGCATCGAGGGCAATATCCGCGCGTTCATCGACAAAAATGTAAAGCTATGATAGAGAGGTATTCCCGCAAAGTGATGAGGGATGTCTGGACCGAGGAGAACAAGTTCAGCGCATATCTCGAAGTGGAGATCCTCTCCTGCGAGGCCTGGAGCAAACTCGGAATCATCCCGGAGGAGGATGTGGCGAAAATCCGCGCTTCTGCGAAATTCGAGGTCTCCCGCATACGCGAAATCGAGGAGCAGACCCGGCACGATGTGGTGGCATTTACCCGCGCGGTGAGCGAGAGCCTCGGCGAGGAGAAGAAATGGGTGCACTACGGGCTGACCTCCACCGATGTGGTTGATACCGCCAACGGCTACCTGCTCAAGCAGGCCAACGCAATACTGCTCAAGGATCTGGAAGCCTTCCAGGAAGTGCTCAAGAGGCGCGCGCACGAGTTCAAACAGACTCCGTGCATCGGCCGCACTCACGGCATTCACGCCGACATCACCTCCTTCGGCCTGAAATGGGCGCTGTGGTACGAGGAAATGAAGCGCAATATCGAGCGTTTCAAGTTCGCCTGCAAGGGGGTCGAGGCCGGCAAGATGAGCGGCGCAGTGGGCAATTTCGCCAACATCCCGCCGTTCATCCAGGACTATGTCTGCGACAGGCTGGGCATAGATTCGGCCAACATCTCCACCCAGGTGCTCCAGCGCGACAGACACGCCTATTACATTGCAACTCTGGCGATTATCGCATCCACGCTCGAGCAGATGGCCTTCGAGGTACGCAACCTGCAGCGCACCGAGGTCCGCGAGGTCGAGGAGGCGTTCCGCAAGGGGCAGAAGGGCTCCAGCGCGATGCCGCACAAGCGCAATCCTATCAGCAGCGAGAACATCTGCGGCTGCGCCCGCGTGATGAGGGGTTATATGGCCGCTTCCAGCGAGAATGTGGCCCTCTGGCACGAGAGGGACATCTCCCACTCTTCTACGGAGCGCATCATCCTGCCGGACGCGACCGAGCTGCTCGACTATATGCTCAACCGCTTCATGGGCATACTCGACAACCTCGTCGTCTATCCTGAGAGAATGATTTACAACATCTACCAGACCAAAGGGGTCATCTTCGCACAGAGGGTGATGAACGCCCTCATCGGCAAGGGGCTCTCTCGCGAGGAGGCCTACGACACCGTACAGCCCGTGGCGATGAAGGCCTGGACCGAGGGACTTGACTATCTGACCCTTCTCAAGGACAATGAGAAGGTCTGCGGCCTGCTCACAAAAGAAGAACTCGAGAGCTGCTTCACCCTCGAGTACTACTTCAAAAATGTGGATTACATTTTCGGCCGGGTCGGCCTGTAAGTTTAATTTAGGGCGGTCCCGCGGGGCCGCCCTAAATATTATCTGAAAATCGTTGCTTCGCGGTCCGGGCCCACGGAGATGATCCTGACCGGCACGCCGAGGTATTCCTCGATGAACTTCACATAATCCTTGAAGTTCTGCGGCAGGTCTTCCTCCCTGCGGATGCCGCTGAGGTCGGTCTTCCATCCCTTGAACTCGGTATAGACCGGCTCCACCGGAGCGGAGATGTCGAACGGCAGCTCCGAGGTCTCGACTCCGTCCACCTTGTAGGAGGTGCAGGCCTTGATGCTATCGAAGCTGTCGAGGCAGTCGGACTTCATCATTATAAGGTCGGTGACTCCGTCGATGATTACCGCGTACCTGAGAGCCACGAGGTCAAGCCAGCCGCAGCGGCGCGGACGGCCAGTGACGGCTCCGAATTCGTGCCCTATGGCGCGGAGCTTCTCTCCCGTCTCGTCAAGTAGTTCGGTAGGGAAGGGGCCGCTGCCCACGCGGGTGCAGTAGGCCTTGAAGATGCCGAATACCCTGCCTACCATCTGCGGAGCGACTCCCAGGCCGGAGCAGACTCCGGAGCAGGAGGTCGTGGAGGAGGTGACGAAAGGATATGAGCCGTAGTCTACATCGAGCATCGTGCCCTGGGCGCCTTCGGCGAGTATGCTGCAGGACTTGAGGGCATCGTTGATATAGTATTCGCAGTTGACTGACTTGAAAGACCTTACGAACTCGACGGCCTCGAAGAACTTCTTCTCCTCATCCGCGAGACTGCCGATGAACGGCTTGACGGGGCTTGCTTTCCAATCGAAGTCGAGCCGCTCCAGCTCCTTGATATGGCGGGCTTTGAGAGCCTCGTACTTCTGCTCGAAACCGGCAGAGAGGATGTCTCCGATGCGGAGCCCGTGGCGGCTGATTTTGTCGGTGTAGCACGGTCCGATGCCCTTGAGTGTCGAGCCTATCTTGCCCTTGCCGGCGGCCAGCTCGTTGGCGGCGTCCAGAAGCCTGTGCGTCGGGAGAATTAGGTGCGCCTTGCGGGAAATCACAATCCTTTCATGCACCGGTACCCCGGCCTGTGAGAGTTCGCCGCATTCGGTGCGGAAAGCTATCGGGTCGAAGACCACGCCGTTGCCTATAATATTGGTCGTCCCTTCCCTGAAAATCCCGGACGGGATGGACCTGAGCACGAATTCCTTCCCCGAAAAATGGAGCGAATGGCCGGCATTGGGACCGCCCTGGAAGCGGGCAATCACCTGATAGTCAGGGGTAAGTACGTCCACGACCTTACCCTTCCCCTCGTCGCCCCACTGGAGCCCGAGCACAACATCAAGTTTCTTCATTATAGTAGAAAAAATTTATATGAAAATTCCGAATTGTAAATGTAAGAATAATTATTCGGATTGGCAAAGCCCTCCCTTGTCGGAAGCCGTGAGGCGGGTGCGCATCCAGCGGTCGCCGCGGATTCTGAATGCGAAGATTATTCCCTTGATGCTCAGCTCCGTAGCCATCGCAATCCAGTAGCCCTGCAGCCCCAGATGAGGTATCAGCAGCAGCGCGAGCCCGAGGCGTATCACCCACATGCTGAGCAGGTTGATGGCCGACGGGACGAGTGTGTCGCCGGCTCCGACGCAGCAGCCGTAGGCAACGATGCTGACCCCGTAGAGCAGTTCCGCGCCCGCCTCGATTCTCAGGCACGCCGCTCCCAGCGAGATGACCTCAGGGTCGGTGCTCATCAGCTGCATTATTCCGGGGGCGAACCAGGCCATGAAGATGGCGAGGAAGGTCATCATCGACGCTCCGGTAATTATAGTGACCTTGGCGAAGCTGCGGGCCATGTCTCTGCGCCCTGCGCCGAGGCTCTGGCCAACGAGGCTGCTCGCCGCGTCCTGCATGCCGTAGCCCGGCAGATAGCAGAAGCCCTCGGCAATGACGGCGAAAGAGTTGGCTGCTATGGCCACGGTGCCGAGCGGCGCAACTATCACGGTTGCAGCGATATAGGCTCCTCTCGTGACGAGGTTCTGCAGCCAGAGCGGCCAGCTGATGCCCAGCGCGCTGCTATAGATTTCCCGGCTCTCCTCCCTGCCTATGCGGGGCCTGCGTCCCGTGAGTTTGAGCTCCGGCGACGCCGTGAATATGTATATGAGCAGAAAGACTCCGGCGCAGATGGTGGCCAGGCCGGTGCCTATCGCGGCGCCCTTGACCCCGAGCCCCAGCACATATATGAAAATGTAGTTGAAGCCCACATCCAGAAGGCACATCGCCATGCTAGTGATGCTCGGCACCTTGAGGTTGCCGCTGGCGATGAGCGCCGACTCGCAGAACACCGCGAGCTGCAGCCCCGGAAGCAGGAAAGCGTAAATTTTGAAATATGCGGCCGCATCCTCCAGGATTTCCGCCGTGCCGCCCAGCCAGCGGGGGAGTACATCGCCGATGGAGAATCCCAGAGCGGCAATCAGCACGCTGAGCAGCAGGACGGTGCTCAGGCCCTTGCGGAAAATCCGCCTCGCCCCCTCGAAATCGCGTGCACCGCAGCGGTGGGCTATCTGGACGCTGAAGCCGGAGTTGTTGGCGTAGCAGAAGCCGCCCAGAATCCAGGTTGAGGTGCTGACGAGCCCGACGGCGGCCGCCTGCGCGGAGCCGAGCCTTCCTACCATGGAGGCGTCGATATAGCTCATCAGGCACATCGAGAGCTGGGCCAGGATGGCGGGCAGCGAGAGAAGCAGGGTCAGCGTGAGCTGCTCCCGTCCGCTCATCGGCTCGCCGCTGCGGAGCCTGCCGAGAAGTATGTCCTTGCGCGATGCTGCCATAAATCCGCCGCGAATTTAGCAAAAATATTCATACTCAGGGTGACTGCTCTGATTGTTGATAACTTTGTTGATAACTTGCACAGCCCGGCCGGGGGAGCGTTATGCAATATTCCTAAATTTGTCCGCAGGACGAAAGTCGCCCGAGGGAATCGCCCTCTGCGAAAGGGAGCGGCGCTCGGGTGAATTCTCTCTTAACTTATTGAATGATTTTAATTTAAATAATAACGCTATGGATGTACGTAAAACCAACGGATCGTTTGAGGAGTTTGACAAGGCCAAGCTTGCACGCGGAATACATCAGGCATACAAGTCGGCCAAGGAGTACTGCGACGATGCCATAGTTGTATCCATAATAAACAATCTCTATGTCTATGAAGGCATAGCCAGTTCGGAAATCCGCCGTCAGGTGGTGGATTCCCTCATGTCCATCAACAAGCGGGTGGCCCTGGCATATATCGAGAAGTTCGACGCCGATGTGGACCTGAGGCGCAAGCGCGACTTCATCAAGGACTACATCGCCGCCTCCAACGCGGCGACGGGCTCCAAGTTCGACGCCAACGCCAATGTGACGCGCAAGAACATTGTGACCCTCGGCAACGAGCTCTACAAGGAGAACAACATCAAGCAGAACCGCTACATAATGTGCGACAAGATCAAGACTCTCTACGGAAAGTCTCTTGCCGACCAGTACCTTAAGGACCTCAATTCCCACGTGCTCTACAAGCACGACGAGAGCGGCACTCCGGGCTTCCCTTACTGCGTGGCCATCTCGATGTACCCGTTCCTGGTGAGCGGTCTGCGCGAGTTGGGCGGAGTGTCCATAGCCCCGACCGACCTCAAGTCCTTCTGCGGAGAGTTCATCAACCTCGTGTATTCCGTGTCTTCGCAGTTCATGGGCGCGGTGGCGACTCCGGAGTTCCTGATGTACCTCGACTACTTCATCCGCAAGGACTACGGCGAGGACTACCTCAGCAGGCTCGACGAGGTCGTGGAGCTCAACTCCAAGAAGCGCACCCTCGTCAAGGTGATAGACAACTACTTCCAGCAGGTGGTCCACTCCATGAACATGCCTGCCGGCAACCGCGGCTACCAGACCGTATTCTGGAATATCAGCTACTTCGACCGCAACTACTTCGACGGCGTCTTCGGGGAGTTCCGCTTCCCTGACGGCAGCGCCCCGAAGTGGGAGACCCTCGACTGGCTGCAGAAGCACTTCATGAACTGGTTCAACGAGGAGCGCACCCGCTATGTCCTCACCTTCCCGGTGGAGACCATGGCCCTGCTGACCGACGGCGGCGACGACTATCTCGACAAGGACTACGCCGACTTTACCTCCGAGATGTGGGCCAAGGGGCACAGCTTCTTCTGCTACATTTCCAACAGCCCTGACTCGCTCGCCAGCTGCTGCCGTCTGCGCAACAGCCTCACCGACCTCGAGGACAGGGAGGACAAGGCCCACAACCACACCACGCACCAGTACTCGATGGGTACGGCATCAGTAGCCACCGGCTCCAAGTCCGTGATGACCATCAATCTCAACCGACTCATCCAGGACTCCGTGCGCCGCTACTTCCTGGAGCGCAGGGGAGTCGTCCTCCCGGAGGGCAAGCCGCTCGACCCGGTATCCAATTTCTACGACAAGGACGACCTTTTCACCAATTTCATCGACAAGGACCTCACCGAGATGACGGAGCGCGTCCACAAGTATCAGATTGCCTTCAACGAGATTATCAAGGACTTCCTCAAGGCCGACATGCTCGATGTCTATAAGGCAGGCTTCATCGATATGCGCAAGCAGTACCTCACCGTGGGCGTCAACGGACTCACCGAGGCCGCCGAGTTCCTCGGACTCAAGGTGTCCCCTAACCCTGAATACGGCGACTTCGTCAACACCGTGCTCGAGACCATCAATATCTCCAACCGCAAGGACCGCACTCCGGAGGCTATGTTCAACACCGAGTTCGTGCCGGCCGAGAACCTCGCCGCCAAGAACTACAAGTGGGACAAGAAGGACGGCTACTTTGTCTCCTCCAAGCACAACCTCTACAGCTCATACTTCTATAACCCTGAGGACACCGAGGTTTCTATGATCGACAAGTTCAAGCTGCACGGCGAAGACTTCGTGAAGTATCTCGACGGAGGCTCCGCTCTCCATATGAATCTTGCGGAGCACCTCTCCAAGGAGCAGTACCGCCAGCTTCTAAATGTGGCCGCGCACTACGGGACCAACTACTTCACCTTCAATGTGCGCAACACCGTCTGCAACGACTGCGGCTTCATCAGCAAGGACACGCTGACCAAGTGCCCTAAGTGCGGCAGCGCCAACATCGACTACCTCACGCGCGTCATCGGCTACCTCAAGAGGGTTTCCTCCTTCGCCGAGCCGCGCCAGATCGAAGCCCATCACAGGTACTACGATGGCGAGAAGGAAATCTAGCAGATGATTAAGTACTTGCCGGGACTTACCGACATAGTCCTCGAAGAAATACCCGACAGAGTAACCCTGGCAGTCGAAATCACGAACTGCCAGGGTTCTTGTCCCGGATGCCACTCTCCTTTCCTGCGCAAGGACATAGGGGAGGAACTGACGGAAAAGGCTCTGGACGCCATGCTGGACGACAATTTCGGCGTGAACTGCCTGCTCTTCCTCGGGGAGGGCAACGACCGCGACGCGTTGCTCCGCCTCGCCGCCCATGTGCGGGCCGGCCGTCCCGGACTCGAGCTTGCTCTCTACTCGGGCCGCAGCTCCGTGGAGAAAGAAATCACGGAAATGTTTGATTATGTCAAAATCGGTCCTTATATTGCGGAGCGCGGGCCTCTCAACGAACGCACGACCAACCAGAGGCTCTACCGCCGGGGCGTGGACATAACCTCCCGCTTCTGGCGCAAAACTGATAACTAATTATACCGTAAATATGAAGAAGTTACCCGTACTTCTCGCGACAGTCATCCTGGCCGCTTCCTGCGGGCAGAAGATAGACAGACACGCTCTTGTGGAGCGCAACAATCCGCATTTGAGCGCTATCGACAGCCTTGCCTCCCTCTCGGTGGGCAACGGCCGTTTTGCTTTTACGGTCGATGTGACCGGACTGCAGACTTTCCCGGAACTCTATTCCGCCGGCGTGCCTCTAGGGACCCAGAGCCAGTGGGGCTGGCACTCGTTCGGCAATCCGGACAACCTCCGCTTCGACGAGACCCTCAGGGCCTACGACTTTGGCCGCGGGCACGAGGAACTGTATTCCTGCCAGCTCAAGGAGGGCCGCGGCAAGGCGGCTTCCGACTGGTACAGGGTCAACCCGCACCGTCTGCATCTAGGAGTTATAGGCTTCGCCGGCCTGAAGCCGGAGGACATTTCCGACATTGACCAAACCCTCGACATGTGGGACGGCGTGATCCGTTCCTCCTTCAAGGTGCAAGGCATCGGGGTCAAGGTGCTCACTTCCTGTGACCCGTATGCCGACAGGGTGGCAGTGTCCATAAAGTCGGAAGGACAGCTCCCGGTGGAGTTGCGCTTCCCTTATCCGACCGGCGGACATTCCGATGACGCCTGCGACTGGAGCAAGGACGGGCTGCACTGCATAGATGTAGTGGGCGTGGTGGACAGCGTCGCCGTTCTCCGTCATACCATAGGCTATACTTCCTATTGCATCAAGCTCTGCTTCGATTCGGCAGAGTTCTCCTGCACGGGACGCAACTCCGTGATGCTCAGCCCTACAGAAGACGAGTGGAGCTTCACTGCCGAGTTCTCCGAGATTACTCCGTCCTCCGAATACCGCGCTGCGGTGCAGTCCAGGAAGGCTTCCGCGGAGTACTGGCACTCATATTGGCAGAACGGGGGCGCGGTGGACTTCAGCCGCTGCACCGACCCGCGTGCCGCCGAACTGGAGCGCAGAGTGGTGCTGAGCCAGTACCTGCTCGCCATACAGTGCTGCGGCGATGTGCCTCCGCAGGAGACCGGCCTCACCTACAATTCCTGGTTCGGCAAGCACCATATGGAGATGATCTGGTGGCATCAGGCGCATTTCGCTCTCTGGGGGCACGAGGACCTGCTCGCGAGGACCCTTCCGTGGTACGGCAAGGTCGAGCCCGTGGCCCGCGAGATCGCCTCCCGCCAGGGCTTCAAGGGCCTGCGCTGGATGAAGATGACCGACCCTTCCGGGCTTGAGGCCCCGTCGAATGTGGGCTCCTTCCTCATCTGGCAGCAGCCGCACCTGATCTACCTTGCGGAGCTCCTCTACAGGGCCGATCCTTCTCAGGAGGTGCTCGACCGCTACGGAGAGCTCATCGAGGGCACGGCCGAGTTTATGGCGGACTTCGTCAGCTATGACGCCGAAAACGACAGATACATACTTAAGGGCTGCATCCCGGCTCAGGAGACCCTGCAGGCCTCCAAGACCATCAATCCGCCTTTCGAACTGTCCTACTGGCACTTCGGCCTCAGCACCGCGCAGCTCTGGAGGGAGCGCCGCGGCCTGGAGCGCAATCCGCAGTGGGATGAAATCATCTCCAAACTCTCGCACCTCGCCTCCCGGGACGGACTTTATCTCGCCGCCGAGAGCGAGCCCGACACATATTCCGACATAAAGATGTACTCCGACCATATGGCGGTGCTCGCCGCCGTGGGAGTGCTCCCGCAGACTGAGCAGGTGGACCCGGAGCTGATGAAGAACACCTTCGACTGGGTATATGACAACTGGAACTGGGACAAGACCTGGGGCTGGGACTTCCCGACCACCTGTATGAACGCCGTGCGGGTAGGGGAGCCGGAGAAGGCTATAAACGCACTCCTGATGGACCAGAGGACCAATACCTACCTGCCGAACGGCCACAATTACCAGGACTCTAGACTGCGCATCTACCTCCCGGGCAACGGAGGCCTGCTTAGCGCGGTGGCTCTGATGTGCGCCGGCTGGGACGGCTGCACGGTGCAGAATCCGGGCTTCCCTAAGGACGGCCGCTGGAAAGTGCGCTGGGAAGGATTGAAACCAATGCCATAAAAAGATATGAACAGAAGAATTATCATAGCGGCAGCCATTGCCGTTTCGCTCGGCTTCAACGCCGCAGCACAGACCGCCACCAGCCTTTTTTGGCGCTCGGACAGCCTGGAAGTGGGTGAGATAGTCTCCGAGAAGGCTGTGCAGTACAGCTTCGTAGGGCATCACGGACCGGCAATTGAGAACTCTCACTGCGCCCTGCGCATCTATTTCAACGACAGCGGCTCCATCGATGTCTATTCCAAGAGCGGCCGTCAGATGGAGCTCGCCAAATATCTATGGTACCCGACCGAGCGGCAGCAGAAGGAGGAGGGCGCCGGCTGTGACGAGTACCTCGTCGGCCGCACCGTCGGACTCGGAGGCATAGCCCTTTGGGACGGAGAGAATGAAGTCAAGCTCAAGGCCACCGGGGGCCGTACCGCCCGCGTGGGGCAGATCAGGGGTGGCTCCTATGCCGAGATGATTGCCTACGGAGTGGAATATATGGGCGAAAGCGTGGATGTGCTCATCCGCATCGAGATGCGGGACGACAGCCGCGTGGCGAAAATCATCGCCAGGGAGCTTAACGGGAAGAAAGTGCAGTTCCTTACCGGCGTCAACTACCAGAAAGGGGAGAGCGTGCAGTACGGGCGCAACTGGATTGCCGTCTGGGGCGTGCACCCGGCAGACGTATCCAAGGACCCGTCTCCGCTCGGAGCCGGTATGCGCTTTAACCCGTGGAAGTTCGCCAAAATGGAGAAGACGGAGAATATGGTCCGCATCATCTCTAAGCCGACTTCGGAGATTAGTACCCGCGTAGTGGCCGCTTCTACCAAGGAAGACGAGCTCAACAACGAGTCTAAGTTCGTTTCATATATGCGCAAAAGGAGATAATAAAGAAATGAAAATCAAAGTATTGTTGATTGGTGCAGCTCTGTCGCTGGCGGCGTGCTCGCCGAAGTCGGCAGATATGCATTGGGTGGCTACCTGGGCTACCGCCGAGCAGGTCGTGGAACCACATAACTGCCCTCCCGCTCCGGGACTCGGCGGTAATTCAATCCGTCAGATAGTGCAGACTTCCATCAGTGGCAATCAAATCAGGGTCAAGTTCTCAAATGAGTTCAGCGAAGGCCCCGTCACAATTAATGCGGCCGAAATCGCCCTCGCCGCTTCTGCCGGCGCAAGCAGCGACATAGTGGACGGCACGGAAGTCTGCCTCAGTTTCGGAGGCGGAAAGTCTGTTACGATAGAGCCGGGTCAGCTTGTGGTGTCCGACCCTGTAAAGTTCCCGATGGACGAGAGACAGAATGTGGCGATAACTATGCACATCGGAGAGGCGTCCTCCACCAGCGTAACCGGTCACCCCGGCTCGCGTACTGACTCGTATCTGATTGAGGGTCAGGGCTCCGATTTTAGCAATGCGGTCAAGACGGCGCACTGGTACATCATCAACGCCATCGAAGTCCTCGCCGAGAAGAATGCCTGCGCCGTCGCGATTCTTGGCGACTCTATAACTGACGGCCGCGGCTCGACTACCAATGGTCAGAACCGTTGGACGGACAATCTTTCCCGTCGCCTGCTCGCCAACAAGGCAAGCAGGCGCGTAGCTGTCCTCAATATGGGCCTTGGCGGCAACTGCGTACTCCGCGGTGGACTCGGCCCTACCGGCAGGAGCCGTTATGAACGCGACCTCTTCGGTCAGGAGGGCGTGAAGTACATCATACTTTTCGAGGGAGTCAATGACTTCGGAGGATTCGGAGATGCCGTTGCTAAGGCTGATGAGATAATCGAAGTCTATAAGCAGATAATCGAGGAGGCCCACGAGCGGGGAATCTATGTGTACGGCGCTACCGTAATGCAGTTCAAGGGCAATCACTACTATAGCGACAATCACGAGTCGGGAAGACAAAAACTCAACGGCTGGATCCGCGGCAGCGGATGTTTTGACGGCGTGATTGACTTCGATGCCGCGATGGCAAATCCGGACGATCCTGCCCAGCTGAACCCCAAGTACCTCTTCGAGAATGACTACCTGCATCCGAATGCAGAAGGCTACCTCCGGATGGGGGACTGTATAGACCTCGCTCTCTTTGAGCGCAAGGGCAATCCCGCCAAATAAGAAGTAGCCTTCCTGAACGCAGAGCGCGATGCTGCGCTTACCTGATGATTATGACCGCTCCGTCGTCCTTCGGAATGAGGAGCGGTCTTTTGTATTTGGTTATGCGCGCGAGTCCGCCCTTCTCGCTTCCGAGCACTTCAGGGCTGCCTCCGCCGAGCTTTGCGGCTATCGCATTGACATCCAGTTTGAGGGAAGTCTCCGCGGCGTTGACTGCACCCACATACCAAGTGCTGCCTTTGCGGCGGGCGATGACTGCGTTGTAGCCGGGCTCGCCGTCGATGTATCTGGTCTCGTCCCAGGTGGTAGGCACTTCGCGGAGGAAGTCCAGGGCCAGCGCCGGAGCGTCGGTGAGGTTGTTGGGAGCCAGCGCGAAGTTCTGTATAGGGTTCTGGAAGAGCACCGCCGTGGCGAGCTCGAAAGCGTCGCTGGTGCGCCTCTGCGTGCCGCGCACTGAGCCGTCAGGATAAGGCTTGCCGTTGTTGCGCTCCAGACGGGTGTTGAGGAAGGTGCCGCCGAACTCCATGCAGCCCAGAGAGTTGCGGATGAACGGGTGGAAGGTGGCGTTCTGTGACTCGAGGTCGCACTCGTGCTGCATGAAGACCAAATTCTCGGAAGCCCTCACAGCCTCGCTGCCCACATAGTTGGGGTACATCCTCTCCCAGCCGCGCGGGATGGTGCAGCCGTGGAAGATGACCATCAGGCCGAAGTCGTCCGCGTCGCTGAGGATACCCTCGTAGATTCTCATCGTCTCCTGCTTGTCGCCCCCGAAGAAGTCCACCTTGATGCCCTTGACGCCGATGCTCTGCAGCCAGCGCATCTCGCGCTTGCGGGCGATAGGCTCGCACATCACATTGGTCGGGCTCTGGACTATGTCGTTCCACCAGCCGCTGGAAGAGTACCAGAGGAAGAGCTCCACGCCCTTGCTGCGGGCGTATTCCGCGAGCGCCGCCGTGCCTTCACGGCCGAGATTCTTGTCCCATCCGGCGTCCACGAGGCTGTAAGGCCAGCCCATAGCCGCGGAGAGGTCCACATACTGCCTGAGGTCGCTGTCGTTGATGCTCGGGTCCTGCCATACTATCCAGCTCCAGCTGCTCTTGCCGAACTTGTATTCGTGCTTGCTCTCGTAGAGCGGCTCCACCACATCGAACGCCACCGTGGTCTCGACTATCGGAGCGAGGTCCTCTCCCACGGTAATCGTCCTCCACGGGGTGCTTCCCGGCAGGGCGAAGGCCGGCTCGACGGTGCCGTTGCCGTTGTTCTCCTCGGCCATCGGGAATTCAATCCTGTAACCCTCGCCGTGCCTGTAGTCGCCCAAGCGGGAGGCGCAGTAGCGGCTGTCCACGCCGGTCTCGCTGACCAGCACCCAGCCATCGCCGCCTATCTTGAAGAGGCAGGGGAAGGTGAATCCGTGCCCGAACTGGGACTGAGTGCTGAGCAGGGCTCCCGGGACATAGTATTCCTCATAGCTCGGCTTGCTGCGCTTCCATCCCACCATAGCGTCGCTCTGAGGACAGAGGTAGGTGGTGGTGTATTCAGGGAAATTGAACCAAGTCTCCTCTTTCATTACCCTCACGCTGCCTTCCGCGCTGTCGTGAGGGATGCAGTAGCGGAAAGCTATGTCGTGGTCGCTGACCCTCCACTCGATGTCGATCGGACGGCCCTCGGGAGTCTTGAAGTGCATCAGGGAGCGGGTGGCGTCGTGACGGACATGGCTCGTCTTGATGCGGTCGAGGCTGTAGTCCACGGTGATGACGGAGGCCTCCGCGCCGAGAAATTCGAGACGGGTGTAGTCGGTGCTGTTTGTCACCAGCCCCAGTTTCGAGGGCGTGAGGAAGGTCGTGCCGTCGTAGCTGACGGTGTAGCTGATGCTCCGGTCTTCGGCGGTGTCAATCGACAGCTTGAGCCTGGAGTCGGGGCTGCTGACCGCCGTGACGGCGGCGAGCGTCAGGGTAAGTAAGAGTGAATTCATCGTTATTTGAGATTGTTTAGCATCCAGTCGAGATGTTCGCGCTCCGTCGCCTCGGAAGTCCAGTGCTCGTTGACCGGAGTGATGAGGGCCTCCTTAGGGCAGCTGAGGGTGTTCCAGACCGCATAGGAGGTGGTCGGAGGGCAGACATTGTCGTTGTAGCCCCAGGTCATGCGGACCTTGCAGCTTATGTGGCGGGCGAAGTTCACCACATCGTAATACGCCAGATTGCGGATTATGTTGTCGGTGAAGAAGCCTGGTATGCGGTTGAAGTGAGGGTATCCTCCGGTGCGGCCCTTCTCGCTATAGCCGGCCATATCGGAGAGGGCGGGGTGGTTGGCGATGCAGAGGGTGACGCGCGGGTCGAGTCCTGCGGCCACAAGGGACAGAGCTCCGCCCTGGCTGCCGCCCTGCACTACCACATTCTTCCCGTCCCATTCCGGGAGCGAGGTGAGCAGGTCGATGGCGCGCACAAGGCTGATATACACCCTCCTCATATAATATCTGTCGCGGTCTTCGATGCCGTTGGAGAGGTAGCCGTTCTCCTTGCCGTTGAAGGCGGCGGTGATTTCGGAGAAGGTTTCGGAAGGGATGCGCGGGTCGAGTCCGTGGATTTCCATTTCCATCCGGATGCACCCCGCCTCGGCGTAGTACTTGTGGCGCAGCGGCTCCTTGATGGTCTTGATGCCGGCCCCCGGAGGGCAGAGCACAGCAGGGCAGCTGCCTTTCTGAGCGTTCTTCGGAAAGAAGAGGTAGGCGTATATGGACTGGCTGCGGTTGAGCATCAGCCTCACCAGCCAGCAGTCAATCTTGTCGGTGCAGTATTCCTGGGCGAGTTCGCGGGTGTAGGTGAGAGGGAACTGCTCCGCTTCCTTTATCGCATTGTCCCAGTATTCGCTGAAGTCTTTCGGCTCGCGGGTGAACGGCTCGATTTTGTCCACGGAGAAGCCGAGCTTGATGTGGTGCTCGTATTTCACCCCGTCCACCTCGGTGCTGAGCTGCAGGTCGCGGAAGCCGGGCGTTTTGCGGCTGCCCATATTGAGCTTGCCCCTGCCGCCCTTGAGGACTATGGTGCCGCTCTTGTCGGGCTCGAGCATATCGTCGGCGAGCCTGTATTCCACCGTGCAGTCGCGCGGAATGCCGTATTTGTAGAACTGTATCTCCACGCTGGCGTTTTCGCCTGTCCTGTAGAGCCAGTCGGCGTGGTCGGGAACGGTGACCCAGAGGTAGTCGACCCTGTCCGGGTAGTTGCCTGCATTGGCGCAAAGCGCTATCAGCGCGGCGATTAGGATGGTAAGAGCTTTTTTCATGATGATGAATTGGTTTTTAGTGAGTCAAATTTAGTCTATTTTTAGTAAATTTGCGATAACGCACATTTATTATGATACACAGCAAATCTTATTTGAAACATCTCGCGGCGGCGGCGACACTGCTGCTGCTTTGTACCGGGCTTCTTGCGCAGCCTCTGATCCGCAGCCAGTGGGAGGGGCGCAGGGTCGCCTTCCTCGGCGACTCCATCACCGACGCTCGCCAGATCGGGAGCACCAACAACATTTTCTGGAACAACCTCAAGGACATACTGGGCATCGAGCCTTATGTCTATGGCATCAGCGGCCACAGGATGAACCAGATTATCGGGCAGGGCGAGAAGCTGGAAGCCGAGCACGGTCAGGGCGTGGACGCCATAATAGTATTCGTGGGTACGAATGACTACAACGGAGGCATCCCTCTCGGGGAGTGGTTTACCTATTCCACCGGCAAGACGCTGGAGGACAACGGAATAGAGGTAGAGCGCCGGCACAGGGAGCTGGTTTATGCCGACTCTACCTTCCGCGGCAGGGCCAATGTGACGATGCGCTGGCTCAAGACCCATTATCCAGATAAGCAGATAATATTCCTGACCCCGCTGCACCGCGGATATGCCACTTTCGGGGCGAAAAATGTGCAGCCCGACGAATCGTTTGCCAACGCCCGCGGCAGCTTCATCGAGGAGTATGTCCAGGCGATAAAAGAGATGGCCAATGTATGGGGAGTGCCGGTGATTGATCTCAACAGTATCAGCGGGCTCTACCCGATGCTCGACGAGCAGGCCCATTACTACCGCAAGCTGGACACCGACCGTCTGCACCCGAATACCCCGGGCCAGCTGAGGATGGCGTATGCGCTTGCATATCAGCTGCTCGGCTATCCTGCATACTTCCCTAAATATGTGGCTCTCAGCTTCGACGACGGCCCCAATACCACCACTACTCCGAAACTTCTGGACCTGCTGGAGGAGCAGGGTGTGAGGGCTTCGTTCTTCGTGATTGGAAACAATATCAATAAGGCTTCCGTCAAGGTGATGAAGCGTGCGCACTCGCTTGGCTGCGACATCGAGAATCACTCATATACCCATTCGCATATGTCCGGCCTCGATGAGTCGCAGATCCGAGAGGAACTCTCCAAGACCAGCGCCCTCGTGGAGAAAGCGGTGGGGGAGGCCCCGCGCTTCTTCCGCCCTCCGTACATTGACCACAATGACTTGATGCACAAGACTATAGACCTTACATTTATCTGCGGCCGCGGCTGCCTTGACTGGGAGGCTTCAGTCTCCGCCGAGGCCCGTGCGCAGAGCATTCTGGACAATGTGCGTGACGGAGACATACTTCTGCTGCACGACTTCGAGGGCAACGAGGCCACCATCGAGGCGCTCAAGACCGTGATTCCGGAGCTCAAGCGCAGGGGATTCGAGTTCGTGACCGTCCCGGAGATTTTCGACAAAGTCAGGGGAACGGTGCCGCCTGCCCACAACGGAAAGATTTACACAAATGTATATTGATATGAAGAGACTTGCATTATTGCTTGCTGCCGCTCTGCTCGCGCTGGGCACGACACTCAGGGCCGACCCCTTCTCCGAGGGGCGCCTGCTGGAGCAGACGCTGAGGCTGGACTACATCTTCTCCGGCACGGACCATAGCTGCGACATCGCCGTGGCGGGCCTGCACAAGGCCGATTTCTGGGTGGGAAGGAGAGTCAATCTGAAGTCTCTCGCACTGCGCGGCAATACCCAGGTGACCATGACCGACAAGGCTAGCGGCGACACTCTCTACAGGCTGTCGTTTAATACCCTGTTTCAGGAGTGGCAGGCCACAGAGGAAGCTACGCGCGTTCGCAGGAGCTTCGAGAATACGGTGCTGGTCCCTATGCCTGCAGCCCCCGCGGAAATCTGTGTGCAACTCTTTGATTTTCATAATAATGTGGTGGCTTCCCTTACGCACCCCGTGGACCCTTCCGACATTTTGATAAAGCCCCTAGAGTGCAGCGTCTCCGGCCCTGCATACCGTGTGCTTTACCGCAGCGGCGATCCGAAGGACAAGATTGATGTGGTGATAGTTCCGGAAGGCTATGCCGCTGCCGATATGGAAACTTTTTGGCGCGATGCGCAGGCTGTAGTGGATAACCTCTTCTCCCACAAGGCCTTCGCCGCGATGAAGGACCGCTTCAATATCATTGCCGTGGATGCACCGTCGGAGGGCAGCGGAGTCAGCGTGCCGCGCGAGGGAGTGTGGAAAAAGACCGTGGTGGATTCCAATTTTGACACCTTCTATATGGACAGGTATCTTACCACCACGCATGTTTTCCAGATGCACGACATCCTCGCGGGAGTGCCGTATGAGCATATAATAGTTCTCGCAAACACGGAGACTTACGGCGGTGGCGGCATATATAATGCCTACACCCTCACGGCCTCTCACCACGCTATGTTCGGGCCTGTGGTGGTGCACGAGTTCGGACACAGCTTCGCCGGCCTTGCCGACGAGTATGCCTACGACGACCAGTATGTAGAATATTATTATCCGGACCTGGAGCCTTGGGAGCGGAACATCACCACCAAGGCGGATTTCGCCTCCAAGTGGCAGGATATGATGGGCAAGGACGGAGTCGGTCTCGTGGAGGGCGGCGGATATCAGACCAAGGGGGTCTGGAGGCCTTGCGAGAACTGCCGGATGCGCACAAACGCGGCGCCGGACTTCTGCCCGGTCTGCACCCGCGCGATTGAGGATGTGATCCGGTACAATACTGAAGAATTGTAATTCGAGCTATTTTGCCTTTACGAGCTGAATTTCGTAGAGCCGCGGCCAGTTTTTGCCGGTGAGCCAGATGCGTCCGGTGGCCGGGTCGCAGGCTATGCCGTTGAGCACATCGGTGTCCGGTTTGCGGAGCTTCCTCGGGAGCAGGCCGCTGCAGTCGATCTGGGCCTCCACATTTCCGTTCTCCGGGTTGATAATCACTATCATATCGGTAAGATAGACATTTGCCCAGATTTTCCCGTCTATCCACTCGAGCTCGTTGAGGTAGCGCAGCGGGCGTCCGTTCATCTTGACATTCAGCGACTTCTGCAGTTTGAAGTCGGTGCTGAGAAAGTATAGCTTCGATGAGCCGTCGGAGGTAATCAGCGACTTGCCGTCGGTAGTTATGCCCCAGCCCTCGCGCGGGTAGGAATAGCTCTTCTCGTAGGCGAGGGTTTCGGCGTCATAGACGAAAGCGACCTTGTTGGTCCAGGTCAGGATGTAAATCTTGCCTTCGAGAGCCACGGAACCCTCGCCGAAGTACTTTCGCGCGAAGCTCAGCTTGCGCTCGGGCTTGCCGCTCGCGATGTCCACGAGCCTGAGAGTCGATTCCCCGAACTGGCCGGTCGTCTCGACCAGCTTGCCGTCTTTGTAGAAGAGTCCCTGGGTGTAGGCTTGGGGGTCGTGAGGGTACTCCTTGATTATCTTGACTTTATATTGCGTGACGCCGGCCTTGCATCCCGCGCAGGCAAGGCAGGAGAGGGCCGAAAGCAGAAAAAATGACAAAATTGAGCGTTTCATGGCCGCAAATTTATAAACTTATTGTTACTTTTGTATCCCGTTATGAACACAAAGTATATTTTTGTAACGGGAGGAGTGGCATCATCACTCGGTAAAGGCATTATCGCCGCTTCGCTGGCTAAGCTCCTGCAAGCCAGAGGATTAAGAGTCACAATCCAGAAGTTTGACCCCTATATTAACATAGACCCCGGGACGCTCAATCCCTACGAGCACGGAGAGTGTTACGTCACGGAAGACGGCGCCGAGACCGATCTCGACCTCGGACACTACGAACGCTTCCTCGGAGTCCACACCTCCAAGGCCAACAATGTCACTACCGGCAAGATATACTACACCGTCATCACCAAGGAGAGGGAGGGCGCATATCTGGGCAAAACCGTGCAGATTGTCCCTCACATCACCGATGAAATCAAGCGCCGCATGCTCCTGCTCGGCAAGACCGGCAAGTATGATGTAATCATCACAGAGATCGGAGGCACCGTCGGCGATATGGAGTCCCAGCCTTTCGTGGAGGCCGTGCGCCAGCTCCAGTGGGAGCTCCCTGAGGAGGACTGCATGTCCATCCACCTCACCCTTGTGCCTTATCTGAGCGCTGCCAAGGAGCTCAAGACCAAGCCTACGCAGCACTCCGTGCAGATGCTCCAGCAGGCCGGAGTTCAGCCGGACGTGATAGTCTGCCGCACCGAGCACCCGCTTACCGCCGAGCTCCGCAAGAAGGTCGCCCTCTTCTGCAATGTCAAGCCCGGCCACGTCATCCAGTCCATCGACGCGTGGAGCATCTATCAGGTGCCGCTCAATATGCACGAGGAGCATCTCGACGAGCTGGTGGTGCGCCATCTGCAGATTGAGAACTTCACCCAGCCTGACCTCTCCGACTGGAACGCCTTCCTGAGCCGCCTCAAGCATCCTAAATCCGAGGTCGACATAGCCCTTGTGGGTAAATATGTCGAGCTCCAGGACGCCTACAAGTCCATCCTCGAGTCTTTCGTGCACGCCGGCGCGGCCAACGAGTGCAAGGTCAAGGTGCATACAGTCCATAGCGAGCACATCGACGAGAGCAACGCAGAGGAGATACTCGGCAAGATGGACGGCATCCTTGTGGCCCCGGGCTTTGGCGAGAGGGGACTGGAGGGCAAGATAGTCGCCATCAAATACGCCCGCGAGCACAATGTACCGTTCTTCGGCATCTGCCTCGGAATGCAGATGTGCGTCGTGGAGTTCGCCCGCAATGTGCTGGGATTCAAGGATGCCGCCTCAGCGGAGGTCAATCCCAAGTCCACCCACGCCGTCATCGCCCTTATGGAGGACCAGAAGTCCACGACCATCAAGGGAGGCACTATGAGGCTCGGGGCCTATGACTGCGAACTCAAGGAGGGGTCGCTCGCCCACAGTATCTACGGCAGCACCCTTATCTCCGAGAGGCACCGTCACCGCTACGAATTCAACTCCGAGTTCCTTGAGGACTTCGAGAAGGCGGGTCTGCTAGCCACCGGACGCAACCCTCAGACCGGACTCGTGGAAGTGGTGGAACTGCCTAAGCATCCGTTCTTCATCGGTGTGCAGTTCCATCCTGAGTTCAAGAGCACCCCAGAGCACCCGCAGCCTATCTTCACCGCCTTCGTCAAGGCGGCGATGGAGCGCAAAGCCAAGGCGTAAGAGTACAACCGACATATTTATACGACAAATCCCCGCTGTCTCAGCGGGGATTTACGGTTAGTTAGTAGTGTATTACCTTATAGAAGGTTAATTATTGTTGGTTAGATGGCTCCAGTTGAAACCGGAGCTAGAGTTGTTTCATTTCCGATGACAAAGGTACGCACTATTTTTGGATATGCAATACTTTTTCAAAATTTTTTCAAAGAATTTTGTCTTGTTATTAAAATTATTTAATAACTCAAAGCGCGAAAAAGTAGCAAAACGGCTTCCTAGGCCTGTTTGTCCGTGTTTTTGAGCAATTCCGGTCTGAGCTGTCGGGTGCGCTCCAGAGCCTGCTCGTCCTGCCAGGCGCGAATCAGCTTGGGGTTGCCGCTGAGCAGCACTTCCGGCACCTTCCATCCGTTGAACTCCGCCGGCCTCGTGTAGACGGGAGGGGAGAGCAGGTTGTCCTGGAAACTGTCGGATAGCGCGGATGTCTCGTCGGTGAGGGCCCCCGGAATCAGGCGTACGATGGAGTCTGCGAGCAGTGCCGCCGGGATTTCGCCGCCGCTCACGACATAGTCCCCGACTGAGATTTCGCGGGTGATGAGGTGCTCGCGGATGCGGTGGTCGATGCCTTTATAGTGGCCGCAGAGTATCATTATGTTCTCCTTGAGGGAGAGCGAGTTGGAGATGCCCTGGTCCAGCCTCTCGCCGTCGGGCGACATGTATATTATCTCGTCGTAGTCCCGCTCCGCCTTGAGCTCCTCCATCATCCTGAAGACCGGCTCGATGGTCATTACCATCCCTGCGTCCCCGCCGTAGCTGTAGTCGTCCACGTTTCTCCTCGGGCCGAGCCCGTATTTGCGCAGATCGTGCACCTCGATCTCCACGAGTCCTTTCTTAATCGCGCGTCCCACGATGGAGTGGGAAAGCGGGCTGTCGAGAAGCTCCGGCACTACCGTAAGTATGTCAATTCTCATAAAAAGTATATTTTCCGCAAAGATAGTGACTGATTCGGGGTTTTTCCAATTAAAAATTAGTATATTTGTGAGTTATAACAAACCATTAACTCTGATATTATGAGCGAAAACATCATTCCTGAAAAGATCCAAGAGGTCGTTTCAGATGTAGCCGAAAAGCTTGCCGACAAGGTGGACGAACTCTCCGGCAAGGCCGAAGAGCTCGCTGACAAGCTTAGCGATAAGGTCGAAGAAATCTCCGACGCAATCAGCGACAAGGCCGAGGAACTCAGCGACAAACTGGGCGACAAGGCTGAGGACCTCTCCGATAAGGCGGAGGACCTGTCGGACAAGTCGCTGGCCGAGCTTTCCGACCTCTTTGTCAAACTGAAGTCCGGCGCGGATAGCATGACGCGCTCCAAGGAGGCCGAAGCCATCAAGTCGGCTTTCTATAAGCTCCTTACCAAGCTTAAGGGGGAGAGCGGAGCCGAGTCCGAGAGCAGCATCGACAACCCGTTCGAGGCTGTGGAGCAGAACTTCAAGGCAATGTATGCCGACTACAAGAAGGAGCGTGCCGAGTTCAACAGGCAGCAGGATGAGCAGCGAGAGGCCAATAAGCAGAAAAAAGAGGCCATTATCGAGGAGCTCAAGACCCTCGTCGAGGGCCAGGAGGATGTCAGCGCCCGTTTCCCTCTGTTCAGAGATATCCAGAACCGCTGGAGAGAGGCAGGTCCGGTGCCTGTCAAGGACTACCGCGACATCAACGACAGATATCAGCTCTATGTCGAGAAGTTCTACGATCTGGTCAAGATCAACCGCGATCTGCGCGACCTTGACTTCCGCAAGAACCTAGAGGCCAAGGAGGCTTTCTGCGAGGCTGCGGAGAAGCTGGCCGAGAACGACAATGTCGTAGCCGCGTTCCACGAGCTCCAGAAGCTGCACGAGCAGTGGAAGGAGTACGGACCGGTGGCCAAGGAGAAGAGGGATGACATCTGGAACCGCTTCAAGGCGGCCACGGCTGTGATTAACAAGAAATACCAGGCTCACTTCGAGGGCCTCAAGGAGCAGCAGGAGGAGAATCTCGAGAAGAAGAAGGCCCTCTGCGAGAAACTTGAGGAGATTGCCGCCAAGGAGGTCACTTCCTCCGCCGAGTGGAATGCCCTCTCCAAGGAGATTGAGGACCTGCAGGCTGAATGGCGCAAGATCGGTTTCGCCACCAAGAAGGAGAACCAGAAGATATACGACCGCTTCCGTGCCGCGTGCGACGCGTTCTTCGGCAAGAAGAGGGAGTTCTATTCTTCAATAAAGGACAATATGACCGCTAACCTCGAGAAGAAGCAGGCTCTCATCGAGCAGGCCGAGGCTCTCAAGGACAGCACCGAGTGGAAGAAGACCACCGACCAGTTCATCGCCCTGCAGAAGCAGTGGAAGGAGATTGGGGCGGTGCCTCGCAAGAAGTCGGACCAGCTCTGGAAGAAGTTCCGCGCAGCCTGCGACGAGTTCTTTGCCAAGCGCGACGCCAACGCCGCCCCTGAGAACGACTTCTACTCCAACCTCAAGGCGAAGAAGAAGCTCATCGAGGATATCCTCGCCTTCGAGCCGGGTGACGACGAGACCGCAAATGCCGCTTCAATGCGCGGATTCAGCGAGCGCTGGCAGGGCATAGGCCACGTGCCGTTCAAGGAGAAAGACAAGCTCAACGCCGAGTACCGCGAGGCGATGCAGCAGAAGTTCCCTCTCTTCGCCACGAGGCAGAGAGGCTCAGGCCAGGGCTGGAGCGGCGCGCCGGCAAGCGCCAAGGACTCGCTCATCAGCAAGTATCGCGCTCTGCAGCAGAACATTACTACCTACGAGAACAATATAGGATTTTTCTCTGCTTCCAAGAACAGTGAACCGCTCATAAAGCAGATGCAGGAGAAGATTGAGCAGGCGAAGGAGGAGCTTCGTGAGCTTGAGGCCAAGATTCGTAAAGCAGAGGAGGAAGAGAAATAATGGACAAGAATTCGGTTATCGGATTTATTCTCATTGCCCTGATATTCATAGGTTTCACTGCATTCCAGTCCAACCGTGCACGCAAATATGCGGAGCTTCAGGCCCAGCAGGACTCGATAGCGCTCGCCCAGATGCCGCAGCAGATTAAGGATGCTGTGGATTCTCTCAATGCGCTTGAGGCTTCTCCGGCGACAGACGCCCTTTCCGCCTCTCAGGCAATCTATAAGGATTCTCTCCTCGAGGCGGCCTCCAAGTCCGAGGGCAGTATCGTGACTCTCGAGAACGATGTGCTCGAGCTTAAGCTCACGACTCGCGGTGCACAGCCTTACTCCGTGAGACTCAAGGACTATCGCAACTACGACAGCACCGACCTCTATATCTTCAGACCGGGCAAGTCGGACTATTCCGTAAGCGTATATACGGGTGAATACATCCAGACCAAGGACTTCAACTTCGAGGTCGCATCTCTGACTGACTCTTCCGTGGTGATGAGGCTTCCGTTCGCGGGCGGCGGATATATCGAGCAGAAATATACCTTGCTTGCAGACAGCTATCGAGTTGACAACCAGCTTTCTTTCGTGGGGATGCAGGGCGTCATTCCGCGCAATGTGAGCTCGGTGGACATCGATTTCGGGATGACCATGCCGCGCATGGAGAAGGGCTACAAGAACGAGATCCAGTATTCCAAGCTTAACTATTATTTCGATGGTGACAAGAAGCCTGTCGAGATAGGCCGCGGCCGCAGCGCATCCAAGAGGGTAGAGTCGAAGCTCAGCTGGTTCGCATTCCAGCAGCAGTTCTTCTCCGCTATCGTGCGCGCTCCGCAGCAGTTCTCATCCGGCGAGGTCAGCGTCGATTTCTTCAAGCAGGACGACCCGGAGCGCAATCTTATGACCTGCAGCGCCCTGATGCGCGCCGAGCTGGGCAGGGGTGACACCGTGATTCCGCTGGAGTTCTACTTCGGCCCGAACCACTTCCAGACGCTCAAAAGCTACGGTCAGAAATACGAGAAGATTATCCCTCTGGGAGGTTGGCTCGTGGGCTGGTTTACGAAGTATGCCATCATCCCGATGTTCAACTTCTTCAACCGCTTCATCAGCAACTTCGGCATCATCATCCTCCTGATGACACTCGTCATAAAGCTGGTGGTGTTCCCGTTGACCTACAAGTCCTACGCTTCGTCGGCCAAGATGAGCGCGCTGAAGCCTGAGCTGGACAAGCTCAACGCCAAGTACCCTCACGCCGACAATCAGCAGGAGATGCTCAAGAAGCAGCAGGCCACGATGGACCTCTACAAGAGGGCGGGAGTCAGCCCGATGGGCGGATGTCTGCCTATGCTGCTGACCTTCCCTATACTTTGGGCGATGTTCCGCTTCTTCCCTGCGTCCATCGAGCTGCGTCAGCAGTCCTTCCTTTGGTGCCACGACCTCTCCGCCTACGATTCCATCATCGACTACGGCACGAGGATTCCAATCTTCGGAGATCACCTCTCCCTCTTCGCCCTGCTTATGGCGGTGACGATGTGGATCTACTCCAAGATTACGATGGCCTCCCAGCCGAATGCCAACGACCCGAGCGCGGCTTCGATGAGGTTTATGTCCCTGTGGATGATGCCTATAATGATGTTCTTCATCTGCAACAGCCTCTCCGCAGCCCTCAGCTACTACTACCTGCTCTCCCAGCTGATCTCCATACTCCAGACCTGGCTGATCCGCAAGTCCATCAACAAGGACGCGATTCTCGAGAAGGTGCGCGCCTCCGAGGGCAAGCCTCTACCTAAGAGCAAGTGGCAGCAGCGTCTCGAGGAAGCGCAGAAGCTTCAGGAGCAGCAGATGCGCCAGCAGCAGAAGCGTCGCTAATTCTATGATTAAGGAGAATATAGATAAAATTTTATGTGAACTGCCACCGGAGGTAAAACTGGTGGCAGTTTCCAAATTCCACCCCCTAGAATCCATCCTTGAGGCCTACCGGGGAGGGCAGCACCGCTTCGGGGAGAACCGCCCGCAGGAGTTTGCGAAGAAATTCGAGACCCTACACGCCGAGATGGGCGTGCCGCGCTCGGAGATAGAGTGGCATTTCATCGGGCATCTCCAGACCAATAAGCTTAAACAAGTTCTGCCCTATGCCGACCTGGTTCAGTCAGTTGACAGCCAGCATCTTCTCGATGCTATAGATGCCTGGGGCAAAGCTAACGAAAAGATTATCAACATCCTGTTGGAACTCCACATAGGCGCGGAGGAGACTAAGCAGGGCTTCGTGGAGGAGGAAATCCTCGACCTGCTCTTCCGGGCGGATTCATTTCGCAATGTCCGCTTTTGCGGGCTGATGGGTATGGCGACCCACACCGACAACGAGGAGGATATCCGTGCCGACTTCGGACGCATCAAGGCGTTCTACGATTATCTCCGCGACCTTTTCCCTGAGAAAGAGGACTTCCGCGAACTCTCCATCGGCATGTCCGGGGACTGGCGCATCGCCGTAGAATACGGCGCCACCATTGTCCGCATCGGCAGCGCCATCTTCGGCCCGCGGGAGTACTGAAATTTTGCCCTATAGGTCAGAATTTTTCTGAATGAACGGATTGTCAGCCTTTCAGCTCCTTAATCATCGCGGAGGCGACTTTGCGGGAGGCGCCGCGGCCGCCGAGGGACTCGCGGATGCGGGCGTAGTCGGAGAGCATCCGGCTGCGGTAGGCTTCGTCTTCGATCAGGCGCCTTACTTCGGCGGTTAGGTCGGTCGGGTTGAAGTCGTCCTGAATCATCTCTCTGAATGCCATTTTGCCCAGGCACAGGTTGCCCAGCGAGATGTAGGAAATGTGGTTCATCACCCTGAGCACATATTTGGCCGCGAGGTAGGTCAGGCGGGAGGTGTTCCAGCCCACCACCTGCGGGGTGCCGATAAGGGCCGCTTCAAGGGAGGCGGTGCCGGAATTGATGACGGCGGCTTCGGCATACTTGAGAATGTCGTAGGTGCGCCCGAAGATGAGCTTCATATTGCTGCGGCCAGCGAGGAAAGCGCTGTAGTCGCTCTCTGAGCGGGCCGGAGCGCCGGCAATAACGAACTGATAGTCTTTGTATTGCGGCAGAGCGGAGAGGTTGTCCGCGAGGGCGGTGAGCACCGGCATCATCCGGGAAATCTCAGCCTTGCGCGAACCTGCGAGCAGGGCGATGTACTTCCCTTCGACCGGGCGGCTGAACTCGTGCGAATCGACTGCATCCACGAGAGGGTTGCCCTCATATATGAACGGTATGCCCTTTTCCGTGAAATATGGGATTTCGAACGGGAAGACTATGAAGAGCTTGTCCACCCAGGCCTTGAGCTTGCGGTTGCGCCCCTCGCGTGAGGCCCAGGTTTTGGGGGCGATGTAGTAGAATACCTTGATATGGTGAGCGTGGCAGAACTCCGCAATCTTCATATTGAAGCCCGGGTAGTCGATGAGGATTACCACATCCGGCTTCCAGTCGAGGATGTCTTCCTTGCAGCGGCGGATGTTGCCTAGAAGTTTGGAGCCTTTGGAGAGGACTTCGGTGAGCCCCATCACGGCGCCGTCGCGGTAGTCCTGCACCAGGGTGGCAGGGGAGTGGGACTCCTCTGCGGCCGCGGACATCATCCCGCCTCCCCAGAAGCGGAACTCCGCTTCCGGGTCTTCGGCGGACAGGCCGCGCATCAGATTGCTGCCGTGCAGGTCGCCGGAGGCTTCTCCAGCTATAAGATAGTATCGCATAAGCCCTTGAGCGCTTGCCTGTCGGTGTTGTCGATGTTCTGCGGGGTCACGGTGATGTAGCCCTCCTCCAGCAGACGGTGGTCGGCCGGATAGACATTGTCCCCGTTGTCGGTGAAGTCGCCTGCCATCACATAGACCTCTTCTCCCGGCTGGATATTGTCAAGGTAGGCCTGCGCCTCGCTGTCGGGTGTGCGGCCCTTCTCGTCAAGGAACTCACTGTAAACCTTGTATTCCCGCTCCCAGTGCCCGTAGCCCATATGGCAGAACTTGGCGCCCTTGATTTCATTTGCCGGGACGGCGGGGAAGTTGATGTTGTAGAAGAGTCCGTAATGCCACTCGCTGCCGAGCAATTTCTCCACGATGCCGGGGAGCATTGTCTCCACTGCGGAGAAGTCGGCTTCCGGATTGAAGCTGTCGAGGCTTACGCCGATAGACGGGATGCCGTTGACCGCGCCCTCCATCGCCGCTCCGATGGTCCCGGAATACACTGCCGCAGTGGCGGCGTTGCTGCCGTGGTTGACCCCGCTGATTACAAGGTCGGCCTTCTCCGGCCAGAGGATATTGTCCACTGCATACTTTACGCAGCTGGCCGGGGTGCCGTCGAGGTACCACCAGCTCTCGGCGTCGGAGGCGGAGAGATGCTTGACTGCAATCGGCTTATAGCCCATCGTCACGGCCATCGACATTCCGCTCTGCGGCTTCTTGGGTGCGACCACCGTAAGTGTGCCGAAACGGCGCATTACTTTTACCAGAGAGTGCAGTCCGCGGGCCTCGAAGCCGTCATCGTTGGTTATGATTATTCGCATATTGAAGTATCTGAGTTATTTTTTACAAAGATAATTGATTTTCAAGAGAATTTTTGATAAATTTGCACCGCTTTTTGAAAGGAAGCTTACGGTTAGGAAGTTTAGAATAACGATATAACAACTTTTATAATTAAAAAACAATGGTAAAACTTGGTATTAACGGATTTGGCCGTATCGGACGTATGGTTTTCCGTGCAGCAGTCGAGAACTTCTCAAATGACATCGAGGTTGTAGGTATCAACGACCTTCTCGATCCTGAGTATCTTGCTTACATGCTGAAGTATGATTCAGTTCATGGACACTTCCAGGGTGAGGTTTCAGTTGACAACGGCGCTCTCGTAGTCAACGGAAAGAAGATCCGCATCACGGCTGAGATGGATCCTGCAAACCTCAAGTGGAACGAGGTAGGCGCAGATGTAGTAGTAGAGTCTACCGGTTTCTTCCTCACCGACGAGACCGCTCGCAAGCACATCACCGCCGGCGCAAAGAAGGTCATCATGTCAGCTCCTTCAAAGGACGCTACCCCAATGTTCGTCTATGGTGTTAACCACGAGACCTACGCTGGCCAGGACATCATCTCCAACGCTTCCTGCACCACCAACTGCCTCGCTCCTATCTCCAAGGTTCTCAACGACACCTTCGGAATCAAGAGGGGCCTCATGACCACCGTACACGCTGCTACAGCTACCCAGAAGACCGTTGACGGACCTTCCAAGAAGGACTGGAGAGGCGGCCGCGGTATCCTCGAGAACATCATCCCTTCATCTACCGGCGCTGCAAAGGCTGTAGGTAAGGTTCTCCCTGTTCTCAACGGCAAGCTCACCGGTATGTCACTCCGCGTGCCTACTTCCGATGTCAGCTTCGTTGACCTCACCGCAGAGCTCGAGAAGCCTTGCACCTACGAGGAGATCTGCGCAGCCATGAAGAAGGCTTCTGAGGGCGAGCTCAAGGGCGTTCTCGGATACACCGACGAGGCTGTCGTTTCTACCGATTTCCGCAACGACTCCCACACTTCCATCTTCGACGTAAAGGCCGGTATCCAGCTCGACCCTACCTTCGTAAAGGTTTGCGCTTGGTACGACAACGAGTGGGGCTACTCAAACAAGGTCCTCGAGATGGCAAAGGTCATCATGAAGTAATTTCCGCTTCAGAGCGACAATTTAAAGAGCCGGCTGGATTCAGCCGACTCTTTTTTGTATTCGCTCTTCGCTGCGGCACAAAAAAGAGGATGACCCTTTTGGCCACCCTCTTCCTTTATGCTCCTGCAGCAGGATTTACAGCATCTTCTTCAGCCTTGCGAGGGCCTCGAGGAAGTAGTAGTCGGCGTAGGTGAGAGGTACATCGACCTCGTAGTTGTTCTTGAGGTAGCCGACGCTATGCTTAAGAAGGAAACCTCCGTTGGTGCCCGGCTCAGCCATATATTCAGGGCTGGCGAGGGTGCGCAGCTGGCGGATGGCAAGAGCCTTCCAGCGCTCTGCGTCCTCTCCCTTGTCCAAGGTGCTGAGCTCCAGAAGTCCGGAAGCCATGATGGCGGCGGCTGAAGCATCGCGCGGCACATTCGGAATGTCAGGATCATCGAAATCCCAGTAAGGGACTCCGTCCTCGGGGAGATTAGGATGGTTAGCAATGAAAGCGGCGATATGCTTAGCCTGCTCAAGGAACTCTTCTTTGCCCGTCATCCTGTACATCATAGTGTAGCCGTAGAGGCCCCAGGCCTGTCCGCGGGCCCAGGCGGAGTCGTCGGAGTAGCCTTGAAGGGTCTGGCGGTATTCCACTTCTCCCGTCTCCGGATTGTAGGATACAACGTGATAGGTGCTGTAGTCCGGGCGGAAATGGTTGCGTATAGTTGTCTCGGCGTGGCTGAGGCAGATATTGATGAGAGTGCTGTCCTGAGTCTGCTGCCCTGCCCACATCAGCATCTCGAGATTCATCATATTGTCGATGATGACCGGATACTTCCAGTTGCCGCGGGGGTTCCAGGACATTATCGTGCCCGTCTTTTCGTTGAAGCGGGTGGCGAGGGAGTGCGAAGCGTTCTCCACTATCGTCTTGTATTTCTCGTCCCCGGTAATCCTGTAGGCGTTGCCGGCACTACAGAACACCATAAATCCGAGGTCGTGTGTGCTCGTGAGCCACTGGGCCGGGGCAGCCCTCTGCGTAAACTGCTCCGCGTAGCTGCGAAGCTGCTGATCCTCAGGAAAATATTCGCTGAGCTCCCAAAGCGTGCCCGGGACGAACCCGCAAATCCAGGAGTGGTAGTCGGCGGTCTTGAGCTCTCCGCCTTCGTAGGTGCGCGGAAGCCTGCCCTCCACAGGGAGAGCATCCTTGGCAAGGATAAGGTACTGCCCGCGGGCTCTCTCGAAAGAGCTGTCAATCATTTGCTTGAGTTCGGCTGTCTCGCTTTTGCATGCGGACAGGGCAGCCAGCGCGGTTGCAAAAAGGATGAATGTTTTGGCTTTCATATTACTGATTGAGAAGATTCTTTACTATGCCCGAGATGACGCGGCCCTCGGCCAGCCCTGCGAGCTCCTTGCTCGCCACGCCCATCACCTTGCCCATATCGGACGGCTTGGACGCGCCCACGCGGGTGATGATTTCGCGGACCTTGGCCTCTACCTCGGCCTCGCTGAGCTGCTTCGGCAGATAGGTGTCGAGCACTGCGGCCTCGCTCAGCTCATTGTCCGCAAGCTCCTGCCTGCCTGCCGCCACATACTGCTCGGCGGCTTCCTTGCGCTGCTTGGCGAGTTTCTGGATAAGCTTTACTATATCGCCGTCAGTGAGCTCCTTGCTCCCGCCTTCAGAGGTCTTGGCCAGCAGGATAGCTGACTTGATGGAGCGGACTGCGTTCAGACGGACTGTGTCCTTGGCCTTCATAGCGGCCATAATGTCTTTTTGAATCTGTGCTTCAAGTGCCATGGTAATTATTATTTGTGTTACGCAAATATACGAGAAAAATGACGATTGTTAAAGACTAAATCACTATATTTGTAACTGCGGCCCGAGCGGGCTGCGCCGTTATCTGTCAGATAAAGTACTATATATGAAGAAGATTATCATTGCGGCGGCAATACTTTGCGCCAACTTGAGTGCTTTCGCTCAGGTCAAGTCCCCGGTAGCGGACCTCGACTACACCTTCACCACCGTCAAGGCCAACCCTATCACCTCAGTCAAGAACCAGGCTTCCAGCGGCACCTGCTGGGCTTTCTCGACCATCAGTTTCTTCGAGTCTGAGGCCATCCGTCTCGGCAATATCAAGGACACGCTCAAGTATCCTGATTTCTCCGAGTTCTTCGTGGTTTCCCACTCCTATATGGACAGGGCGGTGAAATATGTGCAGCTCGACGGCAACCTCACCTTCAGCGCAGGCTCTGAGGCCGATGACGTGCTGGATGTGATCAGGGACTACGGCATCGTGCCGAACGAGGAGATGACAGGCATGAACTACGGCACTCCGCTCCCTCGCCAGAGCGAGCTCGACGCAGTGCTCTACGGATACATCTCAGCCGTTGCGAAGAACCCCAACAGGACCCTCACCACTGCGTGGAAGCCGGGCTTCAAGGCCATACTTGACACCTACCTCGGACCATGGCCGGAGAAATTCACCGTGGATGGAAAGGAATACACCCCGGAGAGCTACCGCGACGCGATGAAAATCGTGCCTGAGGACTATGTGACCCTCAGCTCCTTCACACACCACCCGTTCTACACCTGGTTCCCGATCGAAGTCTGCGACAACTGGCGCTGGGATCAGGTATTCAATGTGCCTATCGACGAATTCATGTCCATCCTCGACAAAGCCATAATGGACGGATATACCGTTGCCTGGGGCGCTGATGTAAGCCACGCCGGATTTACCCGCAACGGGCTCGGCATCCTCGTGGATGTCAAGGCAAGCACCGCCGGCTCCGACCAGGAGCACTGGGTAGGCAAGGAGGAGGGCAAACCTGCTCCTGTCACCATCGTGGAGAGCGTGCCGACTCAGGAGAGCCGTCAGGCGGAGTTCGACAACAAGACCATTACCGACGACCACGGAATGCAGATTTTCGGTATCGCCAGGGACCAGGACGGCAAAAAATATTATATGGTAAAGAATTCCTGGGGCGAGACCGGCAAATACAAGGGCATCTGGTATGTAACCGAGGCGTTCGTCAAGAACCAGAGCATGGACTATATGATCCACAAGTCCGCGCTGCCTAAGGATCTCCGCAAGAAACTCGGCAAATAATGGCCATCAGGAAATATATTCCCGACTTTATCACCTCGTTGAATATCGTATGCGGTATCATCGGGGTGGTATTCGCGTTCAAGGGCAGGCTTGAGCCGGCATTCTGGATGATGATTGCCGCGGCCGTCTTCGATTTTCTCGACGGGCTCTTCGCCAGGGCGCTCGGTGCCTATTCCGACTTCGGCAAGGAGCTCGATTCGCTCTGCGACCTGGTCAGCTTCGGAGTGCTTCCGTCCGTGATGTTCTACACCCTGATGAAAGCCCTCGCTTTCGGGGAGAATGTCTTCTGTTGGATTCCGCTGGTGATGACGCTCGCAGCCGCGCTTAGGCTCGCCAAATTCAATGTGGATGCTGCCCAGTCGGATTCGTTCCTCGGACTGCCCGTGCCTGCAAGTGCGCTGCTCTGCGGGGCGATGTGCTGCTATGTCTGCCACGACCCGGCCTGCTTCCTTGCGACCTGGGCCGCCGGCCCGATCTTTGTCCCGCTGCTTTCGCTCTGCCTTAGCGCGCTGATGCTGAGCAGGATACCGATGTTCTCCTTCAAGTTCCACAAGGATGACCCACAGACGCTCCGCAGCAAGAGGCTCGCTTTCGTATTCATCGTGATTGCGGCCGTCCTCGTCTGCGTCCTCTGCCGTCTGCACTGGTCGCTCGCGGTGCTGCTGAGCTTCATCTGCTACATTCTCAAGAATATAGTTTACGCAATAGCAAGGGTATGAGGGCTGCGCATCTGAGTTTGACGCTTGTCTGTCTGGGAGCGGCGCTGCTGGTCTCCTGCCGCAGGACGGCAGTGGAGCGCAGGCCGACCATCCCTTATGTGCGCACGATACTCGCTTCGAAGAACGGCCCCGAACTCTCCATGCTGAAGCGTTGTGCCGCGCCTTGCGTCACCGATGACATCTCCGTCATAGGCCCTTCCGGGGTCTGCAACCGCTTCTCTGAGAGGTTCGCCCTCTACGACCGCAGGGACAATGTTGACGGCAGGTATAGCTCCGACGGACTGCCCGATTTCGCGGGGGAGAGCCTCGTCTGCATAGAGGATGATGTGCTCGCGACCGTCCCTTCCGACAGCGCGGGCATAGCCAATCTTCGCGAGAAGACTGTCAGGGAGGTGCTCTGCGCCCTTGATACCGCCCTGCATATCAGCCCGTATGACCTGGAGGGGCTCAGCTCCAAGAAGTCATCCAAGATGATAGTGCTCGCGGGAGCCAACATAAGCCGCTACGGCCTCTTCGATGCGGACACTCTTTTAAGAAGCAGCGCTTGCGGCATCCCCCTTTTCTCGCCGCTGAATCTCGCACTCGACAAGGTCTTCGCTTCGGAGCGCAGGCTCCTCAATGTGGGCGTAATCTACGACAGTTCAGTTTCTTCGGAGGAGGTTTACCGGGAGATATTCGAGCTCAGAGCGGCCGAGACCGGACACGCCGGCTCGCTCTGCTATGCGTTCCCATCCGCAGGCTGCGATAGCCTGATGCATTCGCTGGTCAGTTCCTATCTCGAGTCCGGACACGGCGGAGCGCTCGATGCAGTGATAGTGGATGACCTGGCCATCGATGTCGAAGCGCTCAAGAACGAGCTCGCAGGGATGGTCTCCATAATGAACGAAAGCTCAATGACCTACGGCCGTCTGATTTCCAAGGACTTCAAGCTTGTGGACTCCTTTGACGAGACTGCCGTGGCGGTTTATGAAATGCTCAGAAAGCGCAACCTTTTCACTCACAATATAGCAAAACCTCAGGTCGTGACCTGCAAACCGGTGGCGAAGCCGGAAGCGGGGGACGCTTCAATTATCCTGATACCAGGTTCTTATGTTCAAAATTAGCATACTTCCGGAAGAAATAGAGAAACTGCCTGCAGGGTCATTCCCGGGCGAAATACATATAATAGAAAAGACAGGGCTGGAATATGCCAAGGCGATAGCCTACCTTATGACGCAGAAGGTCATCGGTTTCGATACCGAGACCCGTCCGGTCTTCTCGGCCAATATGCCGCACCACCATGTGGCGCTGCTTCAACTCTCTGGGGCAGACAAGGCTTTTCTCTTCAGAGTCAATAAATTGGGTATGCGCCGTCTGATGTGCGCAGTGCTCTCCAACCCGAATATAATCAAGGTCGGTGCCGCTGTCAAGGACGATGTGCGCGGACTCCAGCACTACGCCCAGTTCGAGGGCCGCAACTTCGTCGATCTCCAGAAGATAGGCTTCGAGTGGGGCATCCGCGACAAGAGCGTCAAGAAGATGTCCGCCATCATACTCGGCTGTCGCATCTCCAAGACCCAGCAGCTCTCCAACTGGGAGGCCTCAGAACTATCCGCAGCGCAGCAGATGTATGCCGCCACCGATGCGTGGATATGCCGTGAGATGTACCTCAAACTCCTACAGTCCGAAAAAAATCCTCTGACCCCGGAACAGATGAACCCTATACAAAACCCTCCGAAAAATGATAAGAGTAATACTGAAAAGAGGTAGGGACGAGTCGCTCCGCCGCTTCCATCCCTGGGTATTCAGCGGTGCCGTGGCCACCATCCAGGGCAGTCCCGCCGAAGGGGATGTAGTAGCCGTGTATAGCGCCGAGGGACAGTTCCTTGCCGCAGGCCACTACCAGATAGGCTCAATTGCAGTGAGGATACTCTCCTTCGATGAAGACCCTACCGCTCCCGATTTCTGGAAAAATTCTCTCGCCAAGGCCGTGGAGATGCGCCGCGCAGTGGGGCTGGACTGCTTTGCGGAGTCCGACACCAACTGCTTCCGCCTCGTGCACGGGGAGGGCGACGGACTGCCCGGCCTGATAATCGACTGGTATGACGGAGTCTGCGTGCTTCAGGCACATTCAGTCGGGATGTTCCGCTCCAAGGCGCAGATATGCTCCGCCCTCAAGGAAGTGCTTGGAGATGCTCTCAAGGCAGTATATGACAAGAGTTCAGCTACGGCTCCGTTCAAGGCCGGGCTTGAGCTGGTGGATGGTTACCTCTACCGCAGGGAGGGTTTTGAAGCGTCCGAGACTGCAGTCTGCGAGAACGGCAGGAAGTTTATAGTCAATTGGGAGGAGGGGCAGAAGACCGGCTTCTTCCTCGACCAGAGGGACAACCGCGCCCTCGTGGGCAAATATGCCGCAGGACGTAGCGTGCTCAACCTTTTCTGTTATACCGGAGGCTTCAGCGTCTATGCCCTGACTGGCGGCGCGAAGAGTGTGGATTCGGTGGATTCCTCCGCCAAGGCCATCGCACTCGCCGATAGAAACCTCGCTCTCAACGGCTGCGACAGCGCCCTCTGGCACAACCACTGCACTGACGCCATAGAGTTCCTCGGCAAATGCGAGGAGGGGAAGTACGACCTTATGATAGTGGATCCGCCTGCATTCGCTAAGCACCGCGATGCGCTCCGCAACGCTCTCCGTGCCTACCAGAGGCTCAACGCCGCCGCCATCTCCAAGGTCGCTCCCGGTGGGCTGGTATTCACTTTCAGCTGCTCGCAGGTGGTGGACAAGATTACTTTCGCCAACACGGTATTCTCAGCCGCAGCGCAGACCGGACGCCGCGTGCGCATAATAGACCGCTTCTGCCAGGGTTCAGATCACCCTGTCAGCATCTATCATCCTGAAGGAGAATATCTTAAAGGACTTCTGCTCTACGTGGAGTAGGCTTACTGCTCCTCGTTTATAAGCTCCAGCAGGCGGTCAATCGCCTCGCTGTCGGGCACATGTCTGAGCACTGGTTCTCCCTTTCTGTAGATGGAGACCCTGCCTCCGCCTTCGCCCACATAGCCCCAGTCGGCATCGGCCATCTCGCCGGGGCCGTTGACTATGCAGCCCATCACGGCTATAACCATTCCCTTGAGATGGGATGTGCGCGCCTTGACTTCCTCGAAAGTTTTCTGGAGGTCGTACATCGTGCGGCCGCAGCCCGGGCAGGCTATGTATTCCGGCTTGTAAAAGCGGCGGCGTGCAGCCTGCATTATCTCGTCCTTGAGATATTCGGAGAGTCCGGCGCTGTCAGGGATGGTATCGATTTCCCTGCCAAGCAGTTTCGGGCCCCACTGCACTGCGGCTTTGAGGGTCTCGTCTCCGCCCTCGCCGCTAGCAAGGAAGCGGGCCACCGGAAGCTCGGCCACTGGCGGCTCGGTGAGGGATACGCGGATAGTGTCGCCTATGCCCTCCTGGAGCAGCGCGGCAATCCCGACGCAGGATTTGATGCGCCCGCTGTCGCCGTTGCCTGCCTCCGTAACTCCCAGATGCAGAGGGAATACCGTGCCGGCGCTCTGCATCATCTCGACGAGCTCCCGGTAGGCCTCGGTCATCACTATGGTGTTGCTCGCTTTTAGCGAAACCACTACATTGTAGAACTTGGCATCAGTGCACATCGTCACCCATTCCATCGCGGCCTGAGCCATCGCGTGCGGGGTGTTGCCGTAGAGATTGGTGATGTAGGAGCCCAGCGAACCGTGGTTTAGGCCGATGCGGATTGCGGTGCCGTGGGCGCGGCATACTTCTATGAAGCGGGCGAATTCCTCGCGGGCCTTGGCGTGGTCAGGATGAAAGTTGCCCGGATTGATGCGGACCTTCTCCACTACCTCTGCAGCGGCAATCGCAGTCTGGGAGGAGAAATGTATGTCGGCTACTAGGGGAGTGCTGCATCCCGCAGCGCGGAGCCTGGCCTTGATTTCCTTGAGATGGGGGATGTCCTGCAGTCCCGGCACTGTGATGCGTATCAGCTGGGAGCCCGCCGCGGCGAGTTCCAGGCACTGCGCCACCGTCGCCTCCACATCGGAGGTGTGGGTGTTGCACATTGTCTGTATCACAATCGGCTTGCCGCCCCCGATGACGAGGGAATCACCTACCTTTACCGGAATCGTCCTGAGCCTTTCCATATACTATATTGTATGCTTCCTGTTTGATTTCTTTGCGCGTCTTGCCGTTACGCTTGGAGAGCTGGAAATGCAGCCCCACGGTGGCGATGATGTCCAGAGGGTAGGCGTAGCGGTAGTAGTAGCTGCTGTTGTAGTCCGGGTCGTAGAGGTTGGACCAGGACCAGCGAAGCAGGCAGTTGAAGTGTATCTCCACCGGGTCGAACATCAGCGCGAAGCCCACTCCGCCCTGGAATCCGTAGTCGAGCCGGTGCTCGTAAGTGCGGAATTTGTCGGTCCATTCTGGGTTGAGATTCGGACCGGAGCGCTTGATGCTGCGCCTGTAACCTCCATATACTCCGGCGTTTGCCATTATCTTGCCCGGGTCGAAGTCCGCGTGTATCTGCATCATGGCGGGGACTTCCACCACCTGCATGGAGCACCAGGTAGCGCCGTCCACATCGGCGGAATTGCCGGTCTCCTTGTCGGCGCGGAAAGTGTATCCTTCGTTGCCCATCGCAGCACCGAGTACCAGGGCGAAGTACGGCAGGTTGTCGAAGAGCTTGCTGAACTTGGTGTAGGTGACGGAGATATAGTTCGGTGCGAAGACATAGCCGCGGTTGTGCTTGCTCGGGCTGAAGTAGGTGTTGGAGAAAGTCACGCCGTAGTTGACTCCGATTAGGGAGTAGTCGTTGATGAGGCGCTTCTTGACCACGACGGTAGTGTCTAGGGAGAGCGCCGGGTCGCCCGTGGAGCTGTCCTGGGCCGAAGCCGCGAGAGCTGTGGCCATCAGGCCGAGAAGCAATATGCAGAGTCTTTTCGCTTTCATCTGAAGAGTTCGCTGAGGTTGATGGTCTGGCTGAGTTCGGCTCCGGACGGGATGTCGAGGAATTTATTGCCGTCCTGCTCGTAGAAGCGTACCTTCTCCGGCTGCCTGTGGCCCAGCACTGAGCCCGAATCCACTATGGAGTTGCGGTTGCTGTCCATCGTGATGCGGATGCAGTATTTGCCTTCGCTAAGGTACGGGAAAGACAGAGTCCTGTCTGAATCAATCACATAGGAGCGCAGCACCTTGTCCCTCTTCTCATTGAGAAGGTCCACGATGTACTTACCGTCCACGCCGGTCAATACCGTTTCAAGGGTGCTGAGCTTGTCGTCGGCAGGGAGCTTGCACTTGACTTCCAGACTGTCGGACCAGAATCCGTTGATGTCGCGGAAAGCGCGGTATGGCAGCTTGACTATGTATTCGTATCCCGGGAGGAGCTTTTCTTTCTGCCGGATTACATATTTCCGTAGATTGGTGCTGTCCCTTTCCACGCTGAACTCCATCTTCTGCTCGGTCTGCCTCGGGGTGATGGCCGTAAACTTGACGGAGTCGAATTCCTCGCGGATAATAGGGTTGCGGAATTCCAGCTCGAAGCCGTTCTGCTCCACTGTCTTGGGGTCGGCTTTGAGGCTGAGTACGCAGGTGGTGTCCTCCTGTTTGATGGACTTGCGGGAGCGCTTGGAATAGGTGCGCTTTTCGTTGGCGAGAGCCAGCCTGACCTGCTCGGTTTCGCTCTTCAACACGCCGAGGGAGTCGGTCTTGAGATAGGTGACCGATATCTTCATCGTGTCCGGCGCGGCGCGGCGGGAGTTGATCCAGAGCTCCAGGCTGTCCCGCTCGATGTTGAACTGGCTGATTATCTGAGACTGGCGGTAGTCGTTGATGGTGATGGAGTCGATGACCGCGTCGTGGGCCATGAAGGTGAGGTAGGCCGAACGCTCGGAGGTGCGCTCCTTGTTGACCATATACTGCTTGGACGGCTTCTCCCTGAAGAGGTTGAGCTCGTGCTCGCTGCGCCTTGCAAGGCAGGCGAGGGTGTCCTTCATATCGTAGCGGAGGATTTCCTTGACGCTGTCGTTGGCGGTCAGCACCGGCTTTATCAGCGAATCTATGAAACCCACCAGCTCGGTTTCCGGGTTGAAGATGTTGTCGTTGTCCTTGTCGGTGATGGCGTAGATCCTGTAGGTCGTATCCTTGATGAACGGCAGGGCGAAGAAGCCCCAGTCATCGGTCTTGACTGCGGCATACGGACGGCTGCGGTAGATGGCGGAGTCTGCGAGGTCGGTGTGCAGAAGCACAGTGGCCCCCTTGACCGGGGCGAGGGTGTTGCAGTCCTGCACCGTACCCGTAATCATCATTGAGTCAATCCTTTCTCCGGTGGAGAATACATAGGTGTAGCCCGCAAACATATTGCCCTCGTTGGCGTCGGCGATGGCGTCGGTGAAGCTGATGGTGTAGGTGGTGTTCGGCTCCAGAGGCTCTTCGGCGCTGACTATCAAATTCTTGCCTCTGAGTCGGGACTTGAGCGGCTTTTTCTGGGGAGGGGAGAGGAAGATGTTGTTGCTCTGCTTGATGGTGACATATTCGTTGAATTTGAACACGAATTTCGCACCCTCCAGAGGCACTCCCACGGCGCCCGGAAGCGGATAGATGTCCACAATATATGGGGGAATGGTGTCCTTGTCGCCGCCGGTAGGGGACTGGGTGGTGTTGGCGCAGGAGTGCGTGAACATCATCGGAACGAATACGGCGAGCACGGCCAGGCAGAGCGGTATAAATCTTTTCATCGCGTCAAATGTCTGTGCGGACGACATCCTGGATGCCGTCGATTTTTTTGAGTCCCTCGACCATGTCTTCCAGAATCTTCTTGTCCTTGACCAGCAGCTCGATAGTGCCTTCGAAGAGCCCCCCGTCCACATTGAGCACCAGCTTGCGCATATTAATGCCCAGGGTCTTGGAGATGAAGCCGGAGATGTCGTTGAGCAGACCTATGCGGTCCAGCCCCTTGAGGGAAATGTGTATCGGGTATTCCTGCTCGTTGGAAGTCCACTGCGGGGCGATTAGCCTGTTGCCGTAGCGGCTGGCGAGCCTCTGGGCCTCCTCGCAGGACTTCTTGTGCACGATGACGGTGTTGTCGTCGGTCAGGAAGCCGACCACAGGGTCGCCCGGGATAGGGTTGCAGCATTCCGCCATCCTGTAGCGGACATTGTCGCCGCCGGACTTGATGACGAATTCCTTTTTTCGCTTGGAGTCGCCGGAGGAGAGGCTGTTTTCGTCGATGACGGCCTTGAACTGCTCCGGCCCGAGGATGCCGAGCCCCACTCTGAACCAGAGCTCCTCCACATCGCGTATCTGGTTGAAGTCCAGGAACTTCTTGAGCAGGGCGTGGGTGTTTTTGAATCCCATCAGGTGGATTCGCTCCTCATAGAGCTTCTTGCCTTCGGCGGCGATGGCCTCCTTTTCGGAGCGGAAATACTCAATCACCTTGCTGCGGGCGGAGCGGGTCTGGAGGAACTGCAGCCACTCCTTCTTCGGCGAGGCGCTGGCGGCGGTGATAATCTCGACCTGATCTCCGGACTTGAGCGTCTGGGAGAGCGGGACGAGCTTCATGTTGACCTTGGCGGCAATCGCGGAGTTGCCGATGTGGGTGTGAATCATATAGGCGAAGTCGAGGGCGGTGGCGCCGTTGAGTATGGAGCGCTGCTCGCCCTTAGGGGTGAACACGACTATCACCGAGCTGACCAGGTCCTTGTGTATTATGTCGAGCAGCTCCAGCGCGCTCACGTCGTCGCTCAGCAGAATGTCCTGCACCTGCTTGAGCCATTTGTCCATCTCGGAGTCGTTCTCGGAGATGTATCCGTCCTTTTTGTAGGCCCAGTGGGCTGCGATGCCCTTCTCGGCGATGTCGTCCATCCTGCGTGAGCGGATCTGTACCTCCACCCAGAAGCCGGCGTGGCTCATCAGGGTACAGTGCAGGGCTTCGTAGCCGTTGTTCTTGGGCTGGGAAATCCAGTCGCGGCGGCGGCTGACGTTCTCGCGGTAGAGGTTGGTGATGGCGGAGAATATAAGGTAGGCCTGATCGCGCTCGCTCTGAGGCCCGTCAAGTTTAGGGGTGAATATGATGCGCACGGCGTATAGGTCGAATATCTGCTCGAAGCCTACATGCTTGTTGTGCATCTTGTACCATATCGAATACGGGGTTTTGATGCGCTTCTTGATGGTGAAGTTGTAGCCTGCGTCCCTGAGCGCCTTGTCTATCGGGGCTATGAACTCGTCTATGTCCTTTTCGCGGGCGGCTGCGTTGCTGTTGATTTTCTCTGTAATGCTCTGGTAGTCTTCGGGTTCCTTGTACTTGAGCCAGATGTTCTCCATCTCTGACTTGACGGCGTAGAGTCCGAGCCTGTGGGCGAGAGGGATGAATATGAACATGGTCTCGGAGAGGATTTTGTCCCGCTTGTGCTCCGGCATATATTCTATGGTGCGGCAGTTGTGCAGGCGGTCGGCGAGTTTGATGAGCACCACGCGCACATCGTCGTTGAGAGTCAGCAGGATGCGCTTGAAGTTCTCCGCCTGGAGGCTCTCCGTGCTGATGGCTTCGCCCTTGCGGTCCTCGTTGTCGAGCACTGTCTTGATCTTGGTCAGACCGTCCACAATCGAGGCTATCTTGTCGCCGAAGAGGTTGCGTATGTCCTCTACGGTATAGCTGGTGTCCTCCACGACATCGTGCAGCAGCGCCGCGCAGATGGATTTGCATCCCAGGCCGATTTCCGACACCACTATCTTCGCCACCTCGATCGGGTGGATTATGTACGGCTCGCCGGAGCGGCGACGCACGTTCTTGTGGGCCTGGTTGGCGAATTCAAACGCCTTCTGCACCGTCTCCACCTGCTCCTCGTTTCGGCAGCGCGTGCGTGCCACCTCCATCAGGGAAGCGTGTTCCTTTTCAATCAGCCTGTAATCGTCCTTTGTGAATTCTGAAAAACTCATTCCTTATATTATTGTCTCCGCCATCCTTGTCAGAACAGGCTGAGTTCGTTTACCGTTTCCTGCGTGCCGCCCCTCGCCCCTGCGGGGAGCATCGCGAAAAATTCTTCCTCCGACTTTATCTCTATGCCGAGTTCCGTGCACTTCTTGAGCTTCTCCGGGCCCGGCTTGGTGCCGGCGAGCAGGAAGGAGGTGCTCCTGCTGACCGAAGAGGCGGCCTTGCCTCCGTGCTCGGCTATTATTTCCTTGATACGGTCGCGGCTGAGGCTGAAGTTGCCCGAAACCACCACGGTCATCCCCTTGAGACTTTCCGAGAGCGCGGCGCCGGCAGTCTCGCCGCCGAAGCGGAGCCCCGCCTCGCGAAGCCTTTCTATCTCTTTGATATGTATCTGGTTATGGAGGAAATCATAGACGCTTCCGGCTATAACGTCACCCACATCCTCCACCTCGAGCAGCTGCTCCCTGCTTGCGGCCGTGAGCGAATCGATGTCCCCGAAATGGCGGGCGAGGCTCTTGGCGGTGCTCTCTCCGACATAGCGTATGCCGAGGGCGAAGAGCACGCGGCCGAACGGTACTTCCCGCGATGCCGCGACGCTGTCCACGAAATTCTGTGCGGACTTGTCCTGCCAGCCCTCGAGGGAGACAAGCTGGAGCTTGCTTATTTTGTATAAATCGGCCGGGCTGAGCGCGAGGCCGCTGTCGTAGAACTGCTCTATCGTGGCTTCGCCGGCGAGGATATTCATCGCCTTGCGGGAGACGAAGTGCAGCATACGGCCCTTAATCTGCATAGGGCAGCCGTCGGAGTTGGGACAGAACCACTTGGCTTCGTCCTCAGCCCTCACGAGGGGAGTCCCGCAGTCCGGGCAGACTTTCGGGAACTCCGGCACAGGAGCATCCTTCTGCCTCCTGGAGAAGTCTATGCCGGTGATTTTCGGGATGATTTCTCCGCCTTTCTCGACCAAAACCCAGTCCCCGACGCGGATATCCATCTGAAGCATCTGCTCGGCGTTGTTGAGAGTCGCGCGCTTCACTACAGTGCCTCCGAGCTGCACCGGATCGAGGTTCGCCACCGGAGTGACAGCCCCGGTGCGGCCGACCTGGTAGTCGATGCTCAGCAGACGGGTGCAGGCCTGCTCGGCCTTGAATTTAAAGGCTACGGCCCAGCGCGGAGACTTGGCGGTGGCTCCCAGCGCACGCTGGCTGGCGAGTTCATTTATCTTGATGACTATGCCGTCGGTGGCATAGGGGAGGTATTTGCGCTCCTTGTCCCAGTATTGGATATATTCTTCTATCTCGCCGATGTTGTGGCAGATGCGCCGCTTGTCGGAAACCGGCAGCCCCCAGGATGCGGCTGCGTCCAAAGCTTCGGCGTGCGAGGCGAAGGTCACGGACTCGGCCGGGAGGTGGTAGAGGGTGCACCACAGGCCCCTGTGCGCAACTTCTTCTGGGTCATTGAGCTTGAGCGAGCCGGAAGCGGCGTTGCGCGGGTTGGCGAAAGGCGCCTCTTCGTTCTCTTCGCGCTCTTCGTTAAGGCTATCAAAGGCCTTGTAGGGCATCAGCACCTCGCCGCGGATTTCTAATTCTTCCGGGAAATCCCCGTGCAGGCGGTGGGGTATGTTGGAGATGCGGAGCGCGTTGGCGGTGATGTCGTCGCCCTTTACTCCGTCGCCTCGGGTGAGCGCACGGTAGAGCTCTCCCTTTCTGTAAGTCAGGCAGATGGCGGTGCCGTCGAACTTAAGTTCGCAGCTGTAGCTGAACGTGCCGCCGCCGAGCGCCCTTTCGGCCCTCTGCACGAACTCCTCGATTTCGCCGATGGAGTAGGTATTGCCGAGCGAGAGCATAGGGTAGCGGTGCAGCCTCTGGACGAAGCCTCCGTGCTGTTCGGCGTCGGGACTGCCGGAGTCCGGCGTGCCGAGGTCGGAGCCGACCCTGTGGGTGGGGGAGTCGGGGTTGTCCAGCTCCGGCCATTCCGCTTCCAGCGCCTCCAGCTCGTGCATCAGCGCATCGAAGTCGAAGTCGCTCATTGTAGGGGCGTTATCGACATAGTATCGACGGCTGTTCTCTCTCAGAATTTCTCTGAGCTCCTGTATCCTTTCTGCTGCGGCGCTTTTGTCCATATTGTGTATATGCCCCGGGAGGCTTTTGTGCTAATAAACTACAAATTTAGTCAATCTTTTGGATATTTCCTTGCTTGCGGGGGAGTTCCGGCGGAGGAGTGCCGGACCGCGGCGAAAAGCCTGTCAAAAAACATCTCCGGCGTTGTGAATTTGGCGGATAATCAGTAAATTTGCGAGATTTGTTTTAGAAGGTTATTATTACAAATATGAAAGATTCAATTATTATTCTCTGCGGCGGCGGCCCTGCACCGGGAATGAACACTGTCGTTTGTTCTGTCGCCAAGACCTTTTTGAGCAACGGCTTCAGGGTAATCGGCCTCCACGGCGGTTACAGCGGCCTTTTCTCCAAGAACCCCCGCACCGAGGACATCGACTTCCTCAAGGCGGACTACTACTTCAAGCGCGGCGGCTCGCATCTTCAGATGAGCCGTTTCAAGCCTACCGACGAGGATTTCGAGAAGAACTTCAACCTCGACCTCTTCAAGGACAACAACATCAAGCTGCTCGTGACCGTAGGCGGAGATGACACCGCTTCCACGGCCAACCGCATCGCTCTCTTCCTCGAGAGGAAGAAATATCCTATCCGCAACATCCACGTCCCTAAGACCATCGACAACGACCTCCCTCTGCCGGACAACGCTCCGACCTTCGGCTTCAATTCCGCCAAGAACGAGGGCGCTCACATCGCTTCCACCGTCTATGAGGACGCCCGCACTTCCGGCAACTGGCTGCTGATTTCCGCAATGGGACGCTCTGCAGGCCACCTTGCACTCGGTATCGGCGAGGCTACCCACTGCCCGATGACCATCATCCCGGAGATGTTCAACAAGACTGACATCACCATCGACAAGAT